>NZ_CP054840.1:1357500-1957500 GCF_013363755.1 Comamonas antarctica | reverse complement strand
CCAGCGTGTTGTGCGCTGGTGCGCCAGGGCGCGATTTGTAGCCGGCCTCGACCAGCGCCTGGTCGATGGCCGCCGGCATCTCGCAGCTCAAGCCGTTCGGCGTGCTGCGCTGCGCATGGTCGACCACGAACTGCAATACGCAATCCGCGGAGAGCGGGAGCACGATCTGGCGGCCGTAGCGCAAGGCATGCCAGGCAGCCCAGTAGCGCAGCGCGCTCTGGTAACTGGTGCGCGTATTGAGCGACTCACCCTCGCGCAGCAGCGCGTGCATGGCCTGGCGGGCCTGCTCATCAAGGCCTTGCGCCGACAGCGGCGCCGGCAGGGTGGAGTTTCCATCGGCCCGGTACAGGGCGTCTGACGTTGCCGGGGAGGAATGCTGGGAATTCGACACATCACCCACAAAAACCGTATTGGACATGTTGAAACTACACAGTTTGTATTATTAAATATGTAATGCGTATTGTATAATACATATATAGCAAATAACTAACGATAACAATCTCTTATCGATACCAATCCTAGCAGGATGCCAAGATGAACAGTCCCAAAGTAACCCGCGGCGTGCAGGAAGCCGATGTCTGGGCCGCTGCCGACGCCTTGCTGGCCCAGGGCCTGCGCCCGACCATCGAACGCGTGCGCCAGCAGATCGGCCGCGGCTCGCCAAATACCGTGAGCCCGATGCTCGAGTCCTGGTTTGGCACATTGGGGCAGCGCCTGGGCGTGGTGCAAACCCCCAATCCACAGCAGGGCGTGCCCGAGAATGTGCTGCGCCTGGCGCAAGAGCTTTGGGACAGCGCGCGCGGACAGGCCCTCGAAGCGGCGCAACAGGCCTTGCAGGAGCGCGAAGCGGCGCTCGAAGCCAGTCGCCGGTCCCATGAGGCCGACCTGGAGCACATGGAGCAGCGCGAAAAGGCCTTGCACCAGCAGAAGCAGGCGATGGACGAAGCCATGAAGCTGGCGCGCGCCCAGGCGCAGGAATTGTCCCGCCGTCTCGACGAGATGCAGCAACTGGCACAGGAGCGCGAGGCGCAGCTCAGCAGCCTGCGCGCCGAATTGGCGGCCGCGGCCAAGGCGCGCGAGCAGGAGCGCAAGGAACACAGCGAGGAGCAGCAGGCCGCGGCGCAAGAGCGCCAGCGCCTGGCCGAGCAGTTTGCGGGCAACGAACGCCGCATGCTGACCGACCTCGACCGCGCACGCCAGGAGGTCACCAGCGCCAAGAAGGCGCAGGCCGAGCAGGAGCGCAAATCCGAGGCGCGCCTGGCCGAATGGCAAACCCGCCAGCAGCATCTCGAGGAAGAACTGCTGCAGGCGCGCACCCAGTTGCTGGGCGCGCAGCAAAGCGCCCAGGCGGCCCAGGAGCGCGTGACGGATCTCAAGGCCTTGCTGCTGGCCACGCAGAATGCATCCGCGACGCCTGCGCCCGGCGCCAAGGCGCAGCCGCGTGCCGGCACGCCGTCGCTGCAGCGCCGGGCCCTGGCCCAGCGGGCGCGCCATCTGCCGCGCAAGTAGACCGTTGGCAAGGGCATTGCTTGCGCGGCAGGGCGATCGGAGCCATGGTCTTGGCCCGCGGCCCCTGCCGCGCTCCCAAGGAGAACCGATATGCGCTGCTTCCTCATTGCCTTGCTGACTGCGGCCGCCAGCCTGGCGCAGGCGACACCCGGCGGCCTCGATGCCAACGGCTGCCACAACTCCAGGAAAAAGGACTTCCACTGCCACGTGGCCGGCGACAAGGCGCGCGCCAAAACCCAGGGCCGCGCCGAAACGCCGGCGCAGCGCGAGAAGCGTTTGCTGCGCGAATGCCAGGGCCACCCCAATGCGGGTGCGTGCCTGGGTTATGCCAAGGGGCCGGCAGGGCCCGCGCGCTAGCTGCGCAGCGCCAAGCGAGCGGTCCAGCGTGGTGGCGGCCGGCGGTTTGGTCCATGTAAGGAGCTGTCCACAGCACGTTTCACCTACAGGCTGCTGGTTTGCGGCGAATACAAGCTCTATTCACAGCAAAAATGCGGAGAATAGAGCTTCAATTGCCGCATACCCCCCGGGGCGGCTCGGCTGCCGGCCGAAATGGAAGGTTTCGTCGAATGGGGGCACACCGACGGCAGCCACCATCCACTGATCAAGGCCGGGCTGGCCCATCTGTGGTTCGTGACGCTGCACCCCTTCGATGACGGGAACGGGCGCATTGCCTGCGCCGTGGGCGACCTGTTCCTGGCACGCGCCGACGCCAGCCCGCAGCGCTATTACAGCCTGGCCGGCCAGATCCAACGCGAACGCGAAACCTATTACGCAATCCTGGAGTAGACACAACAGCACGGCATGGATGTCACGGCCTGGCTTCAATGGTTTCTGCGCACGGTGCACAGGGCCGTAGAACAGGCGTTGGCCGGCGTGGACGTGAGCCGGCAGCGCAACGCCTATTGGAGCCGGTTTGCCGACGTGCCACTGAATGCGCGCCAGCAGAAGGTGCTCCACCGCCTGTTCGAAGACTTCGAAGGCAAGCTGACGACGCAGAAATGGGCGGCCATTGCCAAGACCTCGCCCGACACGGCCTTGCGCGACCTCAACGCGCTGGTCGAGGCCGGCATGCTGGTAAGGGCAACGGCCGGAGGGCGCAGCTCGGCCTACGAATTTCCGGCCGAGTTCCGGCGCGCGCAGGCAGGTGCAGGGAACAGCACCTCGATGGCGCGCTGAATTCCGCCATACCCGGTGCAGCGGCAAAGATGACCGCACATCAGCGCGCTGGCGTTGGCGGCATCCATGCCCGGCTGCTGGTGCAGATAGGTCAGTCCCATGACCATGCCCGGACTGCAGTAGCCGCACTGCACGCCGCCGCATTGCGCCAGCGCCGCAATGACCGGGACGCTCTCGGGCGCCTGGGACAGCGCCTCGATGGTGGTGATGCGCCGGCCTTGCAGTTGCCAGGCCATCAGCAGGCAGCTGTTGGCGGGCTGGCCGTCGAGCCACACCACGCAGGCACCACAGCGGCCCACCTCGCAGCCGGGCTTGGCGCCGGCAAGACCGAAATGCTCGCGCAGCAGGGTCAGCAGCCGCTGGTCGGCCGCGCAATGCAGGGACACCGGCTGGCCATTGAGCACGAAAGACCAGGCCGGATCCTGGATTGCCGCGTCGTGCGGGAGGTCCTTGTTCATATGGAAGCTCCTTCCAGCAGGCGAAAGACCGTTTCCGGCCGTACCGGCAGGCGGTCGATCGGCGCCTGCAACGCACAGGCAATGGCGTTGGCACAGGCCGGCGCCGCAATATTGACGCTGATTTCGCCCGTGCCGCGCGGCCCGGCGGTGTCGCCCTCGGGCAATCCCTCGACGGCCCAGACATCGAACATCGGCGCATCGGCCAGCGTGGGAACCAGGTAGCTGTCGAGATTGCGTTGCTGGTAGTGGCCGTCCACACAGTCCAGCGCTTCCTGGGTGCACAGCGCCTGGCCCATCAGCGCACCGCCTTCAAGTTGGCCCATATAACCCATGGCCGACACCACGGGGCCGACCGCGCCCACCAGCGCCATTTCCACGATGCGGATGCTGCCGGTCCAGCTGTCGACCACCGCATGCGCCGCCGCCGCGCAGGCGCCAAACACATAGTGGGTGTCGGGCGCGTCGCTGGGCGTGACTTCGGGCGCCTGGTCGATGGCGATGGCCGGACGCTGCGCGCCCAGCAGCCGCGCCAGCCGCGCATAGCTGGCGACAAGGCCGGCAGGGCCGTGGATGCCGCCGGCCCCGAGGCGCAGACTTTCGAGCGGCAACCCATGCAGAGCGGCCGTGGCCGCGCACAGCTGCGCGCGCCATTGCGGCGCGGCGCGCTGCAGCGCGCGCCATACCAGCGTGGTGGCCCGGGAGGCCGCCACCGGGCCCGAGTCGGGCGTGCAGCGCGTGTCGCCCAGCACCGGGCGCAGGTCCTGTGCGCTGCAGTGCAGGAAATGCATGCAGGTGTTGCGCACTGCAGCCAGCAGGTTCTGCCCGAGTTCGGTGAAGCCGCTGCGCAGCTCGATGGCGCCGTCTGCGGCCAGCGCCAGCTCCATGCGGCAGCCAAAAGGAAATCCCTTGCCGAAGCCATCGCTGCGATGTACCAGCGCCAGGCCGATGCCATGGCGGTAGCGGACATGCGGGCCATCGCTCCAGTGGCGCGTGCGATGGGCCGTCCACAGCGGGTGCTGCACCAGTGCCGCGAGTGCGCGCTGCGGGCCGTCGAAAGGCACCACGGTCTGGCCCAGCGGCCCGGGCGCATCGGCGGGCTTGAGGTTCTGTGCGCGGAAATGCGCGGGATCGAGCCCTGCGGCGCCGGCCAGCCGGTCGACCTGCTGCTCGAGCGCGAACTGCACCTGTACCGCGCCAAACCCGCGGAAGGCCCCGGCAACGCCATTGTTGGTATAGGCCAGCCGGCCGGCGATGTCGACGGACTGCCAGGCATAGGGGCCGGGCGCATGTTCGAGCGCCGCGTCAAGGACTTCCGGGCCATGGGTCGCATAGGCGCCGGTGTCGGCCAGGATTTGCACGTGGTGGAACGTGAGCCGGCCGCGCGCATCGCAGCCGCTTTCCATGCGGATGCGCATGGGGTGGCGCTTCACGCCGAAGTCGCTGGACTGGGCGCGTCCCAGATGCAGGCGCACGCTGCGCCCGGTCTTCCAGGCCAGCAGCGCGGCAATCGGCTGCACCGTGAGTTCATCCTTGCCGCCATACGAGCCGCCGACGGGTGAGCCCAGGCTGTGCACGCGCTCTGCAGGCAGCGCTAGCATCGCGGCAATGACCTGGCGTTCCCGCTCCGGGTTGTGGTTGGCAAAGAACAGGCGCAAGCCGCCCTCGCCGTCGCATTCCGCCACGCCGCCTTCGGTCTCGAGAAAAGCATGCATCTGGCGCGGGGTCTCGTAGCAGGCGCTGACGCGATGCACCGTGGCCGCATCGGCGGCGCTGGCGTCGCCCAACCGGTGGTGGTGCGCATGCAGCAGATTGCCGCCCGCATGCAATTCAGGGGCCTGGGGCGACAGCGCGGCCTCGGGGCAGGTGAGAGCCTCCAGCAGTTCGTACTCGACGGCGATCAGATCCAGCGCCGCATGCGCGATATCCAGCGTATCCGCGGCCACGGCCGCGACGGCATCGCCCACATAGCGCACGCGGTCGCGGCACAGCGCGGGCCGGTCCACGCGGCGCAGTCCGTAGTCGGCCTGGCCCGGAATGTCGGCGTGGGTGACCACCGCGTGCACGCCGGCAAGCGCGCATGCCGCAGCGGTATCGATGCGCAGGATGCGGGCATGCGGGTGCGGGCTGCCCAGGATCGCGCCGCGCAGCTGGTCCGGCGCAATGCGGTCCGTCAGATACAGCGGCATGCCGCTGAGCTTGACCGCGGCATCGCTGCGCACCAGGTCCGCCTGTTCCAGCGGACGCACCACGCCCGCGGGCAGGGAGGCAAAGGAGGGCTTCATGGCAAGGGGGCAGGGGCCAGCAGGCCGCAATGGCCGGCAATCAGCCGCGCGGCCAGATGGGCCAGGTCTTCAGGGTGGCCGATGGGCAGCCCGTCGTCGGCACAGGCTTCGCGCAGGCCGTCGAGCGCCCAGGCGCCGTGCAGGCCGGCATTTTGCTGCAACCAAGCCAGCGCATGCACCAGCAGCCGTGCCGGCAGGCCCGGCGCGGCGGCCGCGGCATGGCTCAGCGTGCGGCCGCAGGCCGGGATACCGCTCCAGCGCAACGCCAGGCGCAGCCGTGCAGGAGCAAAGGCCGCACGCACCGCCGCTTTTTCAAAGACCGCCTGCGGTGGCTGGCACCCGGGAAGCAACGGGATGTGCAGGGCGGCCAGCAAAGGCAACGCGGGGACGGGTGCAGCGAGCCATTGGGCAAGGGGCAGGCGCTGATCCGGCGCCAGCACACCCTCGGCCTGGGCATCAAGCACCAGCAACGCCGGCGTGCTGTCGCCCCAGCGCCAGCCGACATTGCCGCCCAGCGTACCGAGATGGCGCACGCCCAGCGCACCGAGCTGGTCCAGCGCCTGCGCCAGCAGCGGCGCATGCGCGATCACCAGTGGATGCGTGCGCACGGTTTCAAGCGCGCACCCCGCACCGATGCGCAGCGTGCGGCCGCCATCGGCAAGGCCGATGCCGCGCAGTGCCTCCAGCGCATGCAGCGGCACCAGGCAGCAGCCTTGCGGGGCGCGGTGGCGGTCGCCCCATTCCTGCTGCAGCGCCGTGGCGCCGGCCACGAAGCGCGCGCCGGGATGCGCATCGCGCAGTGCCTGCGCATGGGCTGGACTGTCGGGCCAGAGCAGTTGCATGGGAGCTTTCAGCGTCCGGCCCAGAAGGCCTTTTGCTGCGCCGCGATCTCGGCTTCGAGCGCAGGCACCGGGCCGATCAGCTCGACCGGCTTCTGGCAGTGGTCGAAGACATAGCGGGACGAAACGCTCATGGTCGGGTTCTCGGCATGGTTGCCGGTATGCGCCAGCAGCGCGTGTTCGGTCATGCCGAACACCACGCGGCCGATGTTGGCCCAGTACGACGTGCCGGCGCACATGCAGCAGGGCTCGACCGAGGTGTAGAGCGTGCAGCCCCAGAGGTAGTCCGCGGGATAGCTGCTGGCCGCAACCCGCGCCAGCGTCGATTCGGCGTGGTTGACGGTGTCGATGTTGCACTGCTCCAGCAACACCGTTTCGTTGTCTGGCGCGACCAGGATGGCGCCAAACGGGTGGCGGCCCATGCGCACGGCGCGCTCGGCAACTTCCATGGTGCGGCGCAGATGGCGTTCGATCTGTGAAGGAGTGGGGGGCAGGGTGGTCATGGCAGTGCAATGGTGAGAGAAGGGATCAGACCTTGGAGCTGCTCCAGCCGAAAAAGCGTTGATGCACCCATTGCACCAGGCTGTAGAGCGTCAGGCTGCTGAGCACCAGCAGCGCCAGCGCGGCGAACGCCACCGGCACCTTGAACGAGGATGTCGTGAACAGGATCAGATAGCCCAGGCCTTTTTCCGCGGCCACGAACTCGGCCACCACGGCACCGACCACGGCCAGCGTGACCGAAACCTTCAGGGCCGAGAACACATGCGGAATGGCAAACGGCATGCGCACCTGCCAGTACTGGCGCGCGGTGGTGGCGCGCAGCGAGCGCGACAGCTCGATGAATTCGGCCGGCACCGACGACAAGCCCAGACAGGTCGACACCACGAGCGGAAAGAACGCCAGCAAGGTGGTGATTGCCACGCGCGGCAGCACGCCCGCGCCCAGCGTGACCACGATGATGGGCGCCACGGCAACGATGGGCGTGGACTGGATCACGACCAGCCAGGGCATGACGATGCGCGACAGCAGCGCCGAGCGCGTGATGGCCACGGCCAGCGGAATCGACAGCGCGATGGCCAGCGCGTAGCCCAGCAGCGCCACTTCGATCGTCGCCCACAGATGCTCGGCCCAGCGCGCCAGGCCCAGGCTGCCTGCAGCCGCAGCGATCACGCTGGGGGCGGGAAGAATGTATTCCGGCAACTGAAGCGCGCGGCAGGCCAGCTCCCAGAGTCCCAGCAGGACGATGAAGGCCAGCAGCGAAGCGTGGCGGTAGGCAAAGGCTTTCATGGCAGGTCGGATCCGGAAGATGGCATGGGGAAGGCGGGCGGCGGCAGGTCAATGCGGGTGCCGCGTGAACACCTGCTCGCGGATTTCATGGGCCATGCGCGTGAACACCGGATCGGCCAGCGTCTGCAGCGTGCGAGGCCGGGCCAGCGGTACGTCGATGATCTGTGCCACGCGGCCCGGGCGCGCGCTCATCACCACGATGCGGTCCGACAGCAGCAGCGCTTCCTGGATGGAGTGCGTCACGAACACCACGGTTTTCGGGCGCTCGCTGCAGATGCGCAGCAGCTCGAAGCTCATTTCGTCGCGCGTGAGCGCATCGAGCGCCGAAAACGGCTCGTCCATGAGCAGGATGTCGGGGTCGTGCAGCAGCGAGCGTGCAATCGCCACGCGCTGCTGCATGCCGCCCGACAGCTCGTGCGGGCGCTTGTGGCCGAAATCCTGCAGGCCGATCATCTTCAGCAACGCCTGCGCCCGGACTCCATCCTTGGCGTCGACGCGGCCGTATTTGTGGCGCATTGGAAAGGTGATGTTGTCGACCACGCTGAGCCAGGGCAGCAGCGTGGGCTTCTGGAACACCATGCCGATCTCGTCGCGCGGCTCGGTCACCGGCAGATCGAAGATGCGCACCTCGCCGGCACCGGGGCGCAGCAGCCCGGCAATCAGGCGCAGCACCGTGGACTTGCCGCAACCCGAAGGCCCGATCAGCGAGATGAACTCGTTGCGCTGCAGGTGCAGGTCGACGTTGTGCAGCGCCGTGACCGGGCTGCCATCGCTGGACACGAAGGTTTGGGTGACGGCATTCAGATCGATGACGGAGGGCATGGGGCGGCGGGTCCGGCGGGGTGTGAAGGTAGAGGGCGATAGCTCAGCGCGCGAGGAAGCGGCGGTCGACCAGCGCTTCTGGATCGACCGCCTTCGGCTCATAACCCATCGATGCCGCAACCCAGCCCCAGGTGTCGGCCAACAGCTTGGGCTGGAATGCTCCGAAGCCGTCGCGTGCCGAGACTTCGGTCTTGAGCAGCGGGATCGAGGCGCGGAACTCGGCTTCGATCACATCGACATTGGCTTCGGGCACCATGGCCACCAGCGACTGCGCGGCCTTGCGCGGCTGGGCCATGGAGAACTCCAGCGACTTCACCAGCGCGCGCACATAGCGCTTGAGCACATCAGGGCGGTTGGCGATGGTCTTGTCGCTGGCGATGGCCGACCAGCCGTAGCCGGTCAGGCCGAACTGGCTCCACGGCAGCACCGACAACTCCTGCTTGGCCTGTCCCAGCACGTTCTGGAACGCCGGCGCCACCGTCACCCAGTTGATGGTGGCATCGACGCGGCCCTGGGCCAGCATGGGCGCCAGCGTGGCGGGGTCGGTCTTGATGATCTTGATCTTCGAGATATCGACGTTGTTGCGTTGCAGCACGATGGGCCACAGCGCATTGGACGACGAGAACGTGGGCATGCCCACGGTCTTGCCCTCCATGTCCTTGAGGCTCTTGATGTTGCTGCTGGCCTTGGTGAACAGCGCATCGGGCTGCGACGAGTACAGCGACATCACGGCCTTGACCGGAATCTTGCCTTCGGCCGCGGCCATCATCACGGCCGAGATACCGCTGAACCCCACATCGGCGGTACCCGCCGCGACCTTGGTCACGGCATCGGCCGAACCGCGGCCCGGCAGGATCTTGACCTCAAGCCCTTCGGCCTTGAAGAAGCCCTGCTGCACGCCTGCATAGACAAACGACTTGTCGCCGCCGGGCAGCCAGTCGAGCTGCACCGTCAGTGCATCGGCGGCATGCGAAGTGGATGCAAGCAAGGCCAGGGCCAGGGCGGTCAGGACAGGGCGAACAGTGGTGGACATGGCAGGCGCTCCAGAAAGGGGAAAAACGAAGTGAAAGCTTCAAAGCAATAAGCGGGCCAGATTTGCATACTGATTTCGTATACACATTGGCGCGCGAGAAAATTCAATGCGTGAACTGGGCCAGCAGGGCCGCAAGCGCCGGCAGCAGCGCCGCAGTCAAGGCCTGCGGGCAGGCCAGTTGCGGCACATGTCCACAGTCCAAGGCAATGCTGGCCTGGGGCGCTTGCAGGTGCTGCATGCGCTGCTGCAGCGCCCAGGGCACCGAGCGGTCGTTGCGGCAGCCGACATAAAGGCGGGGCACCCGGCCGAAGCGCTCGGCTGTGAGCGCGTTGGCCATGGCCCGTCCGGCCTCCGGCTGGGGCGCAAGGCGCCTGGCGGCCGCCTGCGCCGCGTCGGCCGGACAGTCGTGCAGAAAGACCTGCAACGCGCCTTCGTGGCTGACCTGGCTGTGCGAACCATCCTGGCTCCAGGCCAGGTGCGGACCTATGCCGGCGTAGGCCCAGCTGGGATCTTCAGCATGGTGCTGCCTGATCAGGTCCGCATAGGACATTCCATCGGGCAGCATCATTCCCACCAGATAGACCAGCGCCGCCACCTGGCCGGGCATGGCCTCGGCCACCTGCGAGGCGACGATGCCGCCGCCGCTATGGCCCAGCACCACGGCCGGGCCGCCAAGCGAGAGCAGGGTTTCACAGACAAAGGCGGTATAGCCTGCCAAAGTCGCTGGATGCCGTTTGGTCGCCGGCGTATGGCCGTTGCCTGGAAGATCGACGCAGTGCACGCGCCAGCCCGCGTCTTCGAGATACGGGCGCCAGGCATCGAATGCCCAGCTGCCTTGCCAGGCGCCATGGATCAGCACGATGTCGCGGACAGCGCCGTCATCCATGCTCATGCGGCCGCCACATAGGTTCGGCGATAGCACGCGCGCTGGTGCTCCTCGACCGTGGTCACGGGATAGCGCGGCGCTTCACCCGGGGCGAGGCAGGTGGGAATGCAGCGCACCTCGTGCAGCGGATTGCCGGTGAAGAAAAAAGGCACCGAGTAGCGGCGTTGCCCCGAGCGGTTGATCACGCGGTGCAGCGTGGAAACATAGCGGTCGTTGGTCCATCTCGCAAACAGGTCGCCGATGTTCACCACGAAGCTGCCGGGCACGGGCGGCGCGTCGATCCAGCCCTGGTGCTGGCGGTCCCAGACCTGCAGGCCGCCCAGCGCGTCCTGGAGCAGCAGCGTCAGCCCGCCGAAATCCGTATGCGCGCCGCAGCCTTTTTCCCCGGGCGCGGGCTGTGCAGGCTGCGTCGGATAGTGCAGCAGGCGCAGCGTGGCCGCAGCATCCTGGAGATAGGCTTCGAAAAAATCCTCGGGCAAGCGCAGCGACAAGGCCATGCCGCGCACCAGATCGGCGCCCAGCGCATAGGCCGCTTCGTAGTAGGCCTGGGCCACCGGCGCGAAATCCGGCAGCTCCGCCGGCCATTGGTTGGGGCCGGTGTTGAAGCGGCCGGCCAGCACACGCGGATCATCGGCCGGCACTTCGGCCCCGATATAGAAGCTTTCCTTGAGATCGGGCGGCGCGCCGGCTTCGAGCGTCTGCGCGCGCAGCGGTTCATAACCCCGGTTGCAGGGCGAATGGCGCTTGTCGAGCGCAGTCTTGCTGGCTTCGGGCAGATCGAAGAACGCACGGCTCGCGCCAAACACTGCGTCCACCAGTGCCGGGTCGATGCCATGGCCGGTGATGTAGAAAAAGCCGTGCGTTTCGCAGGCGCGGCCCAGTCGTGCGGCAACTGCCTGGCGCTCGGCAGCATTGCCGCGGCGCAAGGCCTGCACGTCGATCAGCGGCAGTTGCGGGGAATGGAATGTGGTCATGGAGGAGAGCTTCAATGGACGCTGCGAAACCGCGGCAGCCGCCAGTCTAGGAAGGAGCCGGGGCCAGCGGGTAGCACCGTTTTTGGCGCAGGGTGCTGCCGTTTTTGGCGCGCGGCCTCAGTCCGCGAGTTCGGCCATGAGCAAGTGCACCAAAGCGGTGACCGCGGGCGGCAGGCTGCGCCGCGCACGCACATAGACGCCCAATTCGCACCACAGCGGTGCCGGCGAATGCAGCGGCACATGCACCAGCTGGTTCTGCGCAATTTCGTGCTCTAGCCCCCAGCGGCTCTGGAAGGCAATGCCCAACCCTTGCTGCGCCAGGCGCTTGGCAAGATCGAGCGATGCGGTTTCCAGCAAAACCTCGGTATCCGCAGGCAGACGCGAGAGCAGGGGGGTCAGCAGCGCATGCAGCGACAGGCTGGGCAGCGGAAGAATCAGTGGCGACGCCTGAGCGCATTCGGCCATGCTCAGCGTGGCACGGCCGGCCAGCGGATGGTTTGGGCTGAGCACCGCGCCAATCGGGTCGCGCCGCAGGCAGCAGGCCTGCAGTTCGTCGCTGGCGGAAATGGAAAATCCCAGGCCGATGTCGGCATCGCCGGTGCGCACGGCCTGCGCCGTGCCAGCCGAGCCGCCGGTCTGCAACTGCACCGACAGTCCGGGGTGCCGGCGGTAGAGTTCGGCCAACACGCGCGGCAGCAGCCCGCTGCACAGGCCTTCGACCGCCATCACATGCAAGGGTCCGCGCTGCAGGCCGCGAATCTGCCCCAGTTCCTGCGACAGGCGGCGCTCGTCCTGAAAGACGTTTTGCACATGCCGCGCAAACGCTTCGCCTGCGGCCGTCAGCACCAATCCATGCGGCAGGCGCTCGAACAGCGGCATGCCCAGCGTGTCCTCGAGCTGCAGCAACTGGCGGTTGACGGCCGAGGACGCAATGTGCAGATGGCGGGCGGCTTCACGGATCGAGCCGCAGCGGCGGATCATGTCGAAGGACTTGAGGACACGGGCGTGGATGTGCATGCGGCGCTTCCGAGCAGCTTGCGTGCCAGCGCTTCCTACAATGGCCGGGATGCACAGTACAGATGACAACCCGGCACCCGTCGTGGTGGTGCTGGCCGCGGGCCAGGGACAACGCTTTCGCGCTTCGGGCGCGCAAACCGGCAAGCTGCAGGCGCCGCTGCAGGGCCGCAGCGTGCTCGAGCACACCGTGGCAGCGGCCGAGGCCAGCGGGCTGCGCATGGTCCTCGTTGAGAACGGGCCGCTGTGGCGCAGCGAAGGCATGGGGCACTCGATTGCGCGCGGCGTGGCGCTGTCGCCGGATGCCAGTGGGTGGTTGATCCTGCCGGGCGACTTGCCGGCTGTGTCGCCACGCAGCCTCCAAGCCGTGGCGCGGGCGCTGCAGGCGCATGGCGGCGCGGTGCGCCCGCAGATCCATGGCCGCTGGGGTCATCCGGTGGGATTTTCCGCGGCGTACAAGGATCGGCTCCTGGCGCTCAGGGGCGATGCCGGAGCCCAGAGCGTGGTCCGCGCCGCGCAGGCACAGGAAAGCCTGCACACGCTGCAGCTGGATGACTGGGGCGCGTTGGCGGATACCGATACGCTTGCAGACCTGGCCGCGGTAGCGGACCGCTGGAGCGACCGGCAGGCTTAGCCGAGCGTGGCTCCGGCACCGGCCCGGCAGCGACTGAAGGCCCGGAATCGTGGCGAACGCGGTCGATGCTGGGAACAGCGGGATAGAACAGCATCCGATACAAGACTGCATGTAGCCGCAACACGACTTAACATAATATACATCGTATCTAGTTAATATGGATGACCCGCAAAGTTCCCCAACTTTACTTCCCGTTTAAGAAACTACCCGGAGAAAGCAATACATTGAGAAGCATTCGCATTTCAAAACCATCATGACATTTGCATATCCTGAGCGAGCGCAGACGCGCGCATCTTCTGCTTTCTTCGTTCCCGCGCCCGCGCAGGTTTTGCAATGAGTGATACCGCATCCGTTCATGAGCCACGTTTGCAGCCCAAAGCCTTGATTGGCATGGGCCGCTACCGCTGGGCGGTCGCCTCGCGCGCGCTGGCGGCCACTGCCGGCGGCTACGCGCTGTCATCGGCCACCGCTGCAGGCCTGGGCCTGTTGCTCGCACGCAGCGGCAACAGCTCCGTCGATGCCGTCCTTTGGGCCACGATGCTGGCCTTTGTGGTGCATGCCGTGGCCGCGCTCTGGGCTTTTGGCTGTGCCAGCGCACTGCGTGCCTGGCTGGGCATAGGCATTCCTGCGGCGCTGCTCGGCGGCGCCGCACTGGCGCTGCGGGGAGCCCCGGCATGAGACCCGATGGGAAACCTGAAGGCCTGCGCCAATCCATGTCGTGGCTTCACACCTGGTGCGGGCTGCTGCTGGGCTGGCTGCTGTATGCGGTGTTCTTCACCGGCACGCTGAGCTTCTTCGTCGATGAAATCACGGACTGGATGCGGCCCGAGCTGCATCGGTCGGTTCCAGGCCCGCAAACCGCCGAACTGGCGGTGGCGGCAATGCAGAAGATCGCCCCGGATGCGGCGACCTGGACCATCAACCTGCCAGGCGAACGCCAGACCGCCGTCGAGGCCAGCTGGCGCGCGCCGGGTGCGGCTGCCGGACGCGCGGGCACGCAGCGGGTGCAGCTCGATGCGGGCACGGGCGAGGTGCTCACGCCGCGCGAAACCCGCGGCGGCAATTTCCTCTACCGCTTTCACTTCGAGCTGTATGCGATGCCGCGCATCTGGGGCCGCTGGATTGTCGGCATTGCCACGATGTTCATGTTCGTGGCCATCATCAGCGGCGTGATCACGCACAAGAAGATCTTCGCCGAGTTCTTCACCTTCCGCCCGCGCAAGGGCCAGCGCTCGTGGCTCGATGCGCACAACGCCACCGCCGTGCTGGCGCTGCCGTTCCACATCGTCATCACTTTCAGCGGCTTGCTGCTGCTCATGAGCATGCTCATGCCCTGGGGCATCGACGCGGTCTATAACGGCGATGCGCAAAAATATTTCGCCGAAAGCCGCGGTCGCGCCGCGGGCGGCGGCGGTGAGCGCGAGGCGCGGGGCGGCCGGCCGCAGGCCGCCGAGCCGGCGCCACTGACCGCCATCGCGCCGCTGATGCAGGCCGCGCAGGCGCGCTGGCCCGAACGCGGCGTGGGCAGCATCGTGGTGCAGCGGCCGGGGACACCGGGCTCCACCATCGAGCTGCGCGAGCAAGGTGCGCACAGCGTGGCGCGTGGCGCGGGCGAAAAGCTGCTGTTCGATGGCGCCACCGGTGCGCCGCGCACGCCGCCCGAGGCGCGTGCGCCCTCCGCCGCACAGATGGTTTCCGGTACGGTGATGGGTATCCATCTGGGGCGCTTTGCCGATCCGGCCGTGCGCTGGCTGCTGTTTCTCTCCGGGGTGGTGGGTACCGTGATGGCCGGTTCGGGCCTGGTGCTGTGGGTGGTCAAGCGGCTGCCCGAACGCCGCAAGCTCGGCCGCACGCCGCGCGGACACCGTTCGGTCGAGGTATTGAACATCGGCGCGATTTCGGGGCTATCCATCGCGACCGCCACATACTTCTTCGCCAATCGGCTGTTGCCCGTGGCCATCGCCCAGCGCGCCGACCTGGAAATTCGCTGTTTCTTCGTGGCCTGGGGCCTGTGCCTGCTGCATGCGTTGCTGCGCCCGCACCGGCGCGCCTGGCTCGAGCAGCTATGGCTCGCTGCCCTGGCCTTTGCCGCGCTGCCGCTGCTCAATGCGGCCACGGGCGGCACGCCCCTCCCCGCAGCCATGCTGCATGGCCAATGGAGCGTGGCCGGTTTTGATCTGGTGGCGCTGGCGTTTGCCGCGCTGCACGGCTTTGCCGCGTGGAAACTTGGCAAGTCCGCAGCCTTGGCCGCAACCCGGCCTGCGGCCAGCGGTGCGGGGCTGCGCGTTCCGCGCCCGGTGGCGCAATCCGCGGAGAAGCAGGCATGAGCGCGTGGATTCCCGTGGCGCTGGCGCTGCCCGCATTCACCTGCTTGAGCCTGGCCATGGAGCGCCACCAGGAGCAGGTCTTCGCCCGTGCGCTGGCCGGGGAGGCCAGCATTGCCTGGCGCATCAGCGGCATCGCCCTGCTCGCGCTGTCGCTGGCGAGCTGCGTGCTGTCAGGCTGGAGCGGCGCCGTGGCGGTCACGGCCTTCATCGGCGTGCTGAGCTTTGGCGCGCTCGCCACCGGCTGGCTGCTGACGTATGCGCCACGCCAACTGCTGCGCATCGCAGGCGCGAGCATGGGCGCAGCCGCCCTGGCCTTTGCCGCGCGGGCCTTCGCGGCCTGATGCAAGCTGCTGCGCAGGGCTTTATCTCGCGGCACAATCGAGCGCATGAGATTCCTCCACACGATGCTGCGCGTTGGCAACCTTCAACGCTCGATTGATTTCTACACCCAGGTGCTGGGCATGCAACTGCTGCGCCAGTCCGAGAACGCGGAGTACAAGTACTCGCTGGCCTTCCTGGGCTTCGAGGGCGGCAATCCCGGCCAGGCCGAGATCGAGCTGACCTACAACTGGGGCACCGAAAGCTACGATCTGGGCACGGCCTACGGCCATGTGGCGCTGGGCGTGCCCGATGCGTATGCGGCCTGCGAGAAGATCAAGGCCGCCGGCGGCAACGTCACGCGCGAAGCCGGCCCGGTCAAGGGCGGCAGCACGGTGATTGCCTTCGTGACCGATCCCGACGGCTACAAGATCGAATTGATCCAGGAAAACTCGCGCCGCGGCGCGAATGCCGACCCGCTGCGTTCGGCCTGACGAGCGCGTCGCCAGGGGCAGTGCGGGCAGGCCGCCCGCACGCTTGCGCGTACGGAATTACGCCACCGGCATGCAGCCGGCCAGGTTTGCTCCATGCACAATGGGGGCATGAGCCAAATCTCCACCTCCATTGCCGATCTGCGCAAAAGCTACGAGCGCGCAGAGCTCAGCGAAGATGCTTCGCACGCCAATCCGATGCAGCAGTTCGACCAGTGGCTGCAAGAGGCGGTGAATGCGCAGGTGCCCGAACCCAATGCGATGACGCTGGCCACCGTGGGCGCAGACCAGCGTCCGAGCACCCGCATCGTGCTGATCAAGGGCTATGACGAGCGTGGCATCGTCTGGTTCACGAACTACGACAGCCGCAAGGGCCGGGAAATTGCCGGCAATCCATTTGCGGCGCTGCAATTCCACTGGGTCGACCTCGAGCGCGTGGTGCGTATCGAAGGCCGGGTCGAGAAAGTCACTGACGAAGAAAGCGACGCCTATTTCCAGAGCCGGCCGCTGGACTCGCGCATTGGCGCCTGGGCCAGCCCGCAAAGCCAGGTGATTTCGGGCCGCAGCGTGCTGATGGCCAATGCCGCGCGCTATGGCGCGCAGTTCCTGCTGTCCCCTCCCCGGCCGCCGCACTGGGGCGGCTTTCGCCTGCTGCCCGAGCGCTTCGAGTTCTGGCAGGGACGCAAGAGCCGCTTGCATGACCGCCTGCGCTATCGGCTCGAAGACGGCCAGTGGATCCGGGAGCGTCTTGCGCCTTGAAACCAGCGGACAAGCTTCGCCGCCCTGGCCCGGGCCCCGCTGGGGAGCCGGTCCCCTCCCCTGAAATCCTTCATTTCTGCGAAGCCATATTTTCAGATATGGCATTTACGTTTTATTTAGTGCTTACCCAATTCATGTAAGTTACATTCAAACAATGAATCACAGCTCGTTTGAGTAAGCCGACGCCCGCCGCGCGGCATCGCATCCCGTTGCATGCCTTTCCTGCGCCGTACCATGTGCCCGCATCCCTGTGAAAGCCGATTCCCTATCTACCGCTATCCCGATGAACCCCCCAAAACCCACTTCCCCCTCCCAGCGGCCCGATGCTCTTGGCGTGTTTGCGCATTGGCAGCGTGCCGAGTTGGGCGTCGAAGACACTGCCCTGCCCTGGGCCCACGGCGGACATTCCGGCAGTGGCTACGCGCTGGTGTGGAATGCCTGGGTCCAGCAGCTGCAAGGGCTTTCGGCTCCGGCGCAGCGCACGCCGCGCGCCACCCGTCGCACCGCCTCGCCCGCCTCTCCTCCGCCCAGCGGCAAGGCCTGGCACGAGGCCACGCCTGAGGATGTGTCGAATTTCCTGCAGTTGCGCCCCGGCCAGCGTGCCCACCACCAGCCCGAACGCCAGATCAGCGAAGTCACGCGCCGGCGCTACTGGCGGCTGCTCGACCGCATCTATGCGCATGCGCTGCTCGAAGGCTGGGTCGCCCGCAACCCGGTCCAGGCATTGCACCCGATGGAGCGCCCTGCCCCCGAAGACCCGACGGGCCATGTACTGCCGCCAGCGCTGTGGGCGGCACTGCCGCGCTACTTTCCCAGCAGCGACGACCTGCAGGGCGCGCGCGATCTGGCCGTGCTACGGCTCTTGTACGACCTCGCGCTCGCGCCCGAGGAAATCCGCCTGCTGTCGATAGGCGCAGTGCGCGATGCGCGCCAGGCCACGCTGGCGGCTGGCAGCCAGCCGTGCTTCCTGCAGATCGAAGGCCAGCGCGCCGCACAAAGCCGCTGCCTGGCCCTGCCCGCTTCCACGGCGGCTGCGCTCGCTGCATGGATGAAGTTCCGACACCAGGGCGGCACGCCCGCGCACGCCTCGGCGCCGCTGTTCGAGTCGCGCAAGGGCGGTCCGTTGACCATCCGAGCGCTGTTCCATATCGCGTGGAAGACGATTGCGCTGGTCCAGCAGGCACACCAGGGACAGGCCATGCCGCTGGCCCGCATGGGCCCGCAGGTGGTGCGCAACACGGCTATCGTGCACTGGCTGCATCAAGGCATTGCTCCCACGGAGGTCGTGCAACGCATCGGTGTCGACCATCCGCGCGCGTTGGCCCATTTGCAGCACTGTGTCGATGCGCTGCAACCGGTGCGCTACACCTGAGCCGGACCGGAAGCTGTAAATACATACAGCTTGGCCGGAACTCCGGGCTCGGCAGGTTTGATCTCATGCGCAAGACAGCGATGAACAGCCGCCACCTTGCGCCACGACCCATACGGGATGTGGGCTCTCGACCAGCAAAGGCACACGGTCCTAAGCCGGGTTCGCGGTCATACTGTGCATACATACAGATGACCGGCAAACCCACCAAATTCGGCACTACTCCCCGACTTGGCCGCACCAGCTTGCGGCTTAGAAATCGACCTTCACGCCCACCGTGATGTTGCGTCCCATCAGCGGCGCGGCCGATTTGATGAACGAGGTGTGGGCATAGGCCAAGCGATCGGTCAGGTTGTTGGCCTTGAGGTAGATCTGCCAGGGCGTGCCGCCACCGGTGCGCAACTGGTAGCTGGCCGACAGGTTCAACATACCGTAACCCGGGGTCGCGCTTTCGAACTCGGCCACGCGGTCCTGCTTGGCCACCTGCACCCACTCGGCCATGCCCTGCCAGCTGTTCCAGCGGGCATCGAGGCGCAGGCCCACGCGCGCGGACGGGATGCGCGGCAGCGCACCGCCGTTGTCCAGCCGCGCCCGCACCGTGTCGCCAAACAGCGTCACGCCCCATTGGCTGTTGATGCGCTGGCGCACATGGCCTTCCAGCCCGGTGAAGCGCGCATCGGCCTGGCTGTATTGCAGCAATTGCAAGCCGTCATGTTCGTCCAGCGTGCGGCCGTAGATGTAGTTGTCGACCTGATGCTGGAAGGCGCTGACGCCGAAGGTGGTGGCTCCCGCGGTCTTGCGAAACGACAGGTCCCACGCCTTGGATTTCTCGGGCTGCAGATCCGCATTGCCGCGCTCATAGGTCGAGGTCGCCATGTGCAGGCCGCGCGCATAGAGCTCCTCCACGGTCGGCAGGCGCGTGGAATGGGTGAACGAGGTCGCGAGCTGATAGCCCGGTGCGAGCTGCCACACCGCGCCGAGCGATGCCGAAGTGCCGCTGTGCTTGCGCGTGATGCCGTCCGTCAGTGCTTCGGCCGTCTGGCGCTCATGGCGCAGCGCCCCTTCGAAGCGCCAGTCCTGCCAGCGGTATTCCTCGAGCAGGAACAGGCTGTTGCGCCGGGTCTCGGTGGGCTGTACATAGGCTTCCTCGCCGACCGCGCTGAACTTGCGGTTGGTGGCCTGGAAACCGACCAGGCCGCGCAGGCCGCCGATCGGCAGATGCTCCAGCTCGACCCGGGCATCATGCGCCTTGTTGGAGAAGGTGGTGGCCACCGCGCCCTCCTCGATCTCCTCATGGCGGTAATCGGTGACCCCGGCTCGGAAGCGGATCGCAGCCGCGCCGGCAAAGGGTTGGCGCAGCTCGCCGCGCACATCAAGGCGCTCGCTCACCAGATTCACCTCCGGCACGCCGTGGTCATGGTCGTGATCGTGATCGTGCTCATGGTCGTGCCCTTCGTGGTCGTCGTGGCCGCCGCAGTGCAGATGGTCGCCATGGGTGTGGCAGCCCTCGAAATCGTGGCTGTGGCCCGGCAGGCCATAGCGCGAGGCCTGGCGCGTGTAGGCCGCACCCAGATAGCCCTGGCTGCCGATCCACGACAACCCCAGGCTGCCGGTGTCGGTGCGGTTGAAGCTGCCGTCCACGCGCTTGCCTTCGCTCCAGCCGCTGCCCACACGGTAGTCGCCGGCATCGCGCGCCATGCCTTCGGCATGCACCGCGACCTGCCCTGCGCCGCCGGTCAGCGAGAACGCGGCGGCCTTCTCGCGCGCGCCGCTGCCGTAGCGTGTCTCGACACTGCCTTCATAGCCCTTCTCGGGAATTGCCGTCGGAATCTTGTTGTCCAGGATGTTGACCACGCCGCCCATCGCGCCGCCGCCATGGATCAGCGCCGACGGACCGCGCAGCACCTCGACCTGCGTGGCCAGCATGGGCTCGCTGGCGACGGCATGGTCGGGGCTGATCGTCGAGGCATCGTGCAGCTCGACGCCGTCGCTGAGGATCTTCACGCGCGGGCCGTCCATGCCGCGGATGATCGGCCGGCTCGCGCCCGCGCCGAAATGGCTGGAATTTATGCCGGGCTCGCCGCTCAGCGTCTCGCCCAGCGTGGCTTCGCGCCGCAGCACCAGTTCCTGGCCTTCGAGAACGCTGGCGGGCGTGGTCATTTCGCTGCCCGACTTGCCCAGGCCGCTGGCCGATACCTTGACCTCGGACAGCGTGGTTTCAGTTGCGGCCGGAGCCACGGCCTGCGCCGAGGCAAGACCCGAAAATGCCCAGGCGGCCAGAGTGGCGCAGGCCATGGCGACCTGGGTGGGGCGCGGCGCGCGCAAAGTGGCGGACGCGGAAAAATCACCCCGGAGGGATTCGATGCGGTGCATGGGAACGCTTTCAATGCAGGCACGGCAACGCCCCGGCAGGCAGCAGGCCGGGCACGCGCAGTGCCGCGCAGGCCACGTGTACGGCCGGCGCAAAAATCAGGGAAACAGGAGGACAGGCGCCGGCGGGCCGGCGGCCGAAGGATCAGGCGGCAACAGCGGGCGGTGCGCGCGGATCGAAAAAGGCGGCAGAACCTGCCGAGGCGGTTCGCGCTTCCAGTTGGCAGGGAAGTTCCTGGGGCAAGGCCGCAGGCGGGTTTTGGCCCAGCGCGGGCCCGCTGGCCCAGGCATTGAGCTGATCGTGCAGCTGGCAATCGCTGTGGCTGTGGCCCGCAAACAGCGCCAGCAGCCAGTGGGCGTCTTCCGTCGCGGCGCGGTGCCCATGCGCCTGGCTCGCCGTCGGGGCATGGGCGCCCGATGCGGCAGCGCCGGACCACATGGACGGGTGCACGACCTGGTGGATGCGCCCCAAGGCGGGCGCCATCAGCATCGCCAGCACCAGCCACCACAGCAGCAGGCGCGCAGACGCGCGGCTACGCTGGCGAGGCACAGGCAAAGACATCGTCACGGGGGCGGCGAAGGAATCCGAAGCGGCTTAGTGCGCGTGGCGCATGCCGCAATACTTGCCGATGGCCAGGCCCTTGCAGCTTTGCTGCAACTCCTTCAGGCACACCGAGTGGCCCTTGCCCGCGGCCAGGCATTGCGCCGCGGCCTGGTGCGCGGCGGCCATGGCCTGGTGGCGTTCGATATCGGCCTTGAGCTCCTTGTCGCTGTGCTTGTCGTTGCCGTCATGGTCATGGGCGTGCGCGAGCGGCAGCACCGACAGGCTCAGGGCGGCAAACATCAGGGCAACAGTGCGAGGGAGATTCATGTCGGGACTTTCAGGATAGGAAAAACGGTGGGCGCCGCGTCAAGCAGCGTGCGCGGATGGATCGGCGCAGCCCGCGCAGCGGCCGCGCACGGCCAGATCCAGGCGCAGTTCCGCATGGCCCGCGGCCTGCAGTTCCTGGCGCAGCGCCTGCAAGGCGGTCTGCAACTGGTCTTGATGGCCCGCAAGCCGTATCTGCTGATGGCAGCCGTCGCATTCGAAGCGCGGCAACGGCGTGCCCCCGTCCGCCGCAGCGCGCAGGTAGCGCGCCACGCGCCCGGCATCGACGCTGCGCTGCAGTACGCCCCCCGCATGCAGCTTGTTCAACAGCCGGTAGACGGTGACGCGATTCACCACAATGCCCTGCGCCAACAGGCTGCGCTCGACATCTGCTTCGCTCAACACCGCGTCGGGCTGTGCAGCAAACAGCGCCAGCACCGCCTGGCTGGCACGCGTCGAGCGCATGCCGGCAGGCAGAGACATGGGAGCATGGGCAAGAGGCATGGGCAGGAAGGAAATGCAATGGATGCGGCTGCAAGGCACGCTCAAATGCGCGCACTAACGCAACCGCGTTGCATTATGCCCAAATTTCGACGCAATTCTTACAATCAGCGCACAAAGCTGCGGCGTCCGAGATCGGACGCTCAGGCTCCCGGCTTCATCCACTCCGAGAAGCTCTTACGGAACTTCTGCACCTTGGGGCTGACCACGAAGGCGCAGTAGCCCTGCTCGGGATGCTGGCGGAAGTAGTCCTGGTGATAGTCCTCGGCGGGCCAGTAGCTTTGCAGCGGCAGGACTTCCGTGACGATGTCGCCGCCGGCTTCCGGCGCCAGTTCGGCAATGACGGCGCGCGCCACTTCCGCCTGCAGCGCATCGACGTAGTAGATGCCGCTGCGGTACTGCGTGCCCACGTCGTTGCCCTGGCGGTTGAGCGTGGTGGGATCGTGGGTGGCAAAGAATATCTCGAGCAACTGGCGCAAGCCGATGACCTGCGGATCGAACACCAGCCGCACGACTTCCGCGTGGCCGGTCTTGCCCGTGCAGATCTGCTCGTAGCTGGGGTTGTCGACCTGGCCGTTGGCATAGCCGCTTTGCACATCGATCACGCCGCGCACGCGATCAAAGACGGCTTCCGTGCACCAGAAGCAGCCACCCGCGAGATAAATGGTTTCTTGCATTCCGTCCTTGTACACCATTGACCGGGGATGCGCACGATTGACGCTCGACAAGGCGGTGGTTATATTAATAACCAATCAGTCATTAACATGCCCCACCCGTCTCCAAGCCCTGCCGCCGGTTCCGCCGAGCCCCAACGCCGCGCGCGCCGCAAGAACGCCCGACCGGGGGAGTTGCTGGCTGCGGCGCTGGACCTGTTTGTCGAGAAAGGCTATGCCGCCACGCGCGTCGAGGAAGTCGCGGCGCGCGCCGGCGTTTCCAAGGGCACGCTGTTTCTCTACTTTCCCAGCAAGGAAGAGCTGTTCAAGGCCGTGGTGCGGGAAAACATCGCCGGGCGCTTTGCCGAGTGGCAGCGGGAGCTCGACAGCTTCGAGGGCGACAGCGAGGCCTTGCTGCGCCGCTGCTACACGGTCTGGTGGGAGCGCATCGGCAGCACCAAGGCCGCCGGCATCACCAAGCTGATGTGCAGCGAGGCGCGCAACTTCCCGGCGCTGGCGCACTTCTACCACCAGGAAGTGATGCAGCCGGGCACGGCGCTGGTGCGCTGCATCCTGGAGCGCGGCATCGCGCGCGGCGAGATCCGGCCGCTGGATCTCGACACCGGCGTCTATCTGGTGCTCTCGCCCATGATGTTCCTGATGTTCTGGCAGAACACCATGGCCGGCTGCCTGCCGGCGCGCACGGACGACACCTCCGAGACGGCGCCCTGCGCCAGCATGCCCTTCAGCCCCGAAGCCTACCTCGAAGCGCAGATCGACAACCTGCTGCGCGGCCTGCGCCCCTGATCCCTCCCCTCACCCATGTCCCGCCGCAAACTCATTCTCCTGGCCCTGGTGGCCGTGCTGGCCCTGTCCCTCGGTATCGGCCGCGCCTTGTTGGCGCGCAAGCATCAGCAGCAGGCCGTGCAGCAGGCGGCGACCGCCGCGCCGGTGGCTTTGCGCCTGCAGCCCAGCGAAGTGCTGAGCCTGCAGCGGCGCGCGCTGCCGCTGGGCGTGCCGGTTTCCGGGGTGCTCGAGGCGCTGCAGGCAGCCAGCATCAAGGCGTATGTCGCCGGCACCCTGCAGGACCTGAGCGTGCGCGAAGGCGATAGCGTGCAGGCAGGCCAGGTGCTGGCGCGCATCGACGCCGCCGATGCCAACGCGCGATTGCGCCAGGCGCAGCAGGAGGCCGAGGCAGCGCGCGCGCAGCGCTCGATCCAGGAGCGGCTGCACAGCAACAACCAGGCGCTGGTCGATCAGGGTTTCATCTCGCAGACCGCGCTGCGCACCTCCGACGCGAATCTGCAGGCCGCGCACGCGCAGTACCAGTCGGCGCTGGCCCAGGCCGAGGTGGCGCGCAAGGCCGTGGCCGATACCGTGCTGCGCAGCCCGATCGCCGGCCAGGTGGCGCAGCGGCTCGTGAACAACGGCGAGCGCGTGGCCGTGGAGACCCGGGTGCTGGAGATCGTCGACCTGCGCCAGCTGCAACTCGTCGCGCAACTGCCCCCCGCCGACTCGCTGCAGGTGCGGCCCGGCCTCGCGGCGCGGCTGCACCTCGATGGCAGCACGCAGGAATTCGCGGCGCGCGTGGTGCGCGTCAGCCCACGGGCCGACATTGCCACGCGCAGCGTGCCGGTCTACCTGCAGCTCGAGCCGAGCCAGGCGCTGGTGCTGCGCCCGGGCATGTTCCTGCAAGGCCAGATCGACCTCGCCACCGAACAGGCGCCGGCGCCGCTGGTGCTGCCGCTCGATGCCGTGCGCACCGACAAGCCCCAGCCCTATGTGCAGCTGCTGCAGCCAGGCGACGGCCGGCAGACCATCGTGCACCGCAGCGTGACGCTGGGCGCGCGCGCGCTCGTCGACGGCCAGGCCTGGGTCGCGGTCGAGGGACTGCCCGAAGGCAGCCAGGTCGTGGCCGCGGGCGTGGGTGCGCTGCGCGAGGGCACGGTGGTGGAAATCGCCGGCAGCCCCGCCGCGAAATAAGGGCCCGGCGCCATGTGGTTCACCAAAGTCAGCCTGCACAACCCGGTGTTTGCCACCATGGTGATGGTGGCGTTGCTGGTACTGGGCATGTTCTCCTACCAGCGGCTCAAGGTGGACCAGTTCCCCAACGTCGACTTCCCGGTGGTGGTGGTGAACGTGGCCTATCCGGGCGCCTCGCCCGAGATCGTCGAGAGCGAAGTCACGCGCAAGATCGAGGAGGCGGTGAACTCGATTGCCGGCATCAACGCGCTGACCTCGCGCAGCTATGCGGGCACCAGCGTGGTGATCATCGAGTTCCAGCTGCAGATCGACGGCCGCCAGGCCGCGGAGGATGTGCGCGAGAAGGTGGCCGCGGTACGTCCGCTGCTGCGAGACGAGGTCGAGGAGCCGCGCGTGCAGCGCTTCGACCCCGCCGATGCACCGGTATGGTCGCTGGCCGTGCTGCCTGCGGCCACAGCGCAGGCTTCCCTGAAGGCGCCGACGGCCATCGAGCTCACGACCTGGGCCGACCAGGTGCTGAAGAAACGCCTGGAAAACGTGCGCGGCGTCGGCGCCGTCAATCTCGTGGGCGCGACGCCGCGCGAAATCAACCTCTATCTCGATCCGCAGGCGCTGGAAGCCTTCGGCATCAGCGTCGACCAGGTCGCGCAGGCGGTGCGCAGCGAGAACCAGGACCTGCCCGTGGGCGCGGTGCGCTCGCTCGCGCAGGAGCGCATGGTGCAGATCGACGCGCGCATGCAGCGCCCCGAGGACTTTGCCGACATCATCGTGGCCCGGCGCCAGGGCGGCGCCGTGCGGCTGGGACAACTGGCGCGCGTGCTCGACGGCGCGCAGGAGGTCGAGAGCCTGGCGCTGTTCAACGGCCAGCGCAGCCTGCTGCTGACGGTGCAGAAGGCCCAGGGCGACAACACCATCGAGGTGGTCGAGGGCCTGCGCCGCGCGGTGGCCGCGATGCAGGCCGAGCTGCCGCCGGGCGTGCGGCTGGAGACCATCGGCGACATGTCGCGGCCGATACGCGTCGCCGTGGACAACGTGCGCCAGACGCTGATCGAGGGCGCGGTGCTCACGGTGCTGATCGTCTTCCTGTTCCTCAACTCCTGGCGCTCGACGGTCATCACCGGGCTCACGCTGCCGATCGCGCTGATCGGCACCTTCCTGTTCATGTACTGGTTCGGTTTCTCCATCAACATGGTGACGCTGATGGCACTGTCGCTGTGCGTGGGCCTGCTGATCGACGATGCGATCGTGGTGCGCGAGAACATCGTGCGCCACCTGCAGATGGGCAAGTCCGCGTATGCGGCGGCCATGGACGGCACGCAGGAGATCGGCCTGGCCGTGCTGGCCACGACACTGTCCATCGTCGCGGTGTTCCTGCCCATCGGTTTCATGCAGGGCATCATCGGCAAGTTCTTCCATGAGTTCGGCCTGACCATCGTGGTCGCGGTGCTGATCTCGATGTTCGTCAGCTTCACGCTCGACCCCATGCTGTCGAGCGTATGGCACGACCCCAGCGTGCATGGCGACAGCGCCGCCGCGCCCCGCGGCAGGAGCCTCTACGACCGCAGCATCGGCCGCGTCACGGCGTGGTTCGACCGCGCCACCGAACAGTTGGCCCGGTTCTACGAACAGATCCTGCGCTGGGCGCTGGGCCACCGGCTCGCGACAGCAGTCAGTGCGCTGGCGATCTTTGCCGCCAGCGTGATGATGGTGCCGCTGCTGGGCACCGAGTTCGTGCCCAAGGCCGATTTCTCCGAGACCACGGTGCAGTTCCATACGCCCCAGGGCAGCTCGATCGAGGCCACCGAGGCCAAGGCGCGGCAGGTCGAGGCGCTGATCCGCGCGCTGCCCGAGGTGCGCTACACGCTCGCCACGATCAATACGGGCGCGGCGCGCGGCAAGACCCATGCCAGCATCTATGTGCGCCTGAGCGACCGCAAGGAGCGCACGCGCAGCGTCGAGGCGCTGGCCATCGATCTGCGCGCGCAGCTGCGCCAGATCGCGGGCATCACCGTGACCCAGGTCGGCCTGCTCGAGCCGGTGGGCGGCCAAAAGCAGATCGCGTTCTCGCTGCAGGGGCAGGATCTCGCCGAACTTGGCCGCCTCAACGAGCAGGTGCTGGCGCGGCTGCAAGGCATTCCCGGCCTGGTCGATGTCGAATCGAGCCTCGAGAGCGATACGCCGCGCGTGCAGCTGGCCATCAAGCGCGACGCCGCGTCGGACCTGGGCCTCAGCACGGGCGCGGTGGCCACGGCGCTGCGCACGCTGCTCGCCGGCCAGGACGTGGGCAACTGGCGCGCCAGCAACGACGAGACCTACGACGTGCAACTGCGCCTCGCGCCCGAGGACCGGCTCTCGCCGCTGCAGCTCGGACGCCTGCCGCTGCTGGTCACGTCCCAGGACGGCACGCGGCACAACGTGCGGCTCGACCAGGTGGCCGAAATTCGCGAATCGGCAGGACCCAGCCAGATCAACCGCCGCGCGCTCACGCGCGAAGTCGCGATCACCGCCAATGCCTCGCTGCGCTCGGTCGGCGAAGTGTCGGCCGACATCCGCAAGGCGCTGGCCGGCGTGGCCTTCGCGCCCGGCTACGGCTACCAGTTCAGCGGCGCCACCAAGGACATGGACGAATCCTTCGGCTATGCGCTGTCGGCACTGGGCCTGGCCATCGTGTTCATCTACATGATCCTGGCCAGCCAGTTCCGCAGCTTCCTGCAGCCGATGGCGCTCATGACCGCCCTGCCGCTCACGCTGATCGGCGTGGTGCTGGCGCTGCTGCTGTTCGGCTCGGCGCTGTCGATGTTCTCGATGATCGGCGTGATCATGCTGATGGGGCTGGTGACGAAGAATGCGATCTTGCTGGTGGATTTCGCCATCCGCGCGCGCGCCGACCATGTCGACCCCGCCACCGGCGAGACCGTCGCCGGCCTGGCGCGCGAGCCCGCGCTGCTGCTGGCCGCGCGCGTGCGCCTGCGCCCCATCCTGATGACCACGCTGGCCATGATCTTCGGCATGCTGCCGCTGGCGCTGGCCGTCACCGAAGGCTCGGAGCAGCGCGCCCCCATGGGCCAGGCGGTCATTGGCGGCGTGATCACCTCGTCGCTGCTGACGCTGGTGGTGGTGCCGGTCATGTACTGCTACATGGACGATCTCGCGGCCTGGGCGCGGCGCCTCATGGGTCGAACACGCCACAAACCGGGCCCGGACTGAAACCTGGCCCCACTCGCTCGTAGAATCAAAGGTTTGTCGCGATCTGCCTTTCCCGGAGTAACCCCATGAACATGCCCCTGAACACCTCAGCCAACGCCGCCGATCCCATCGAGCAGGCCCGCTTCAACATGATCCAGCAGCAAATCCGCCCCTGGAACGTGCTCGAGCAGAACGTGCTGGACACGCTGACCGAGGTGCCGCGCGAGCTGTTCGTGCCACCCGAGCACGAAGGCCTGGCCTTCATGGACATCGAGATTCCGCTGCACGGCACGCCCGAGGAAGCCGCGGCCAAGGGCTGGACCATGCAGGCGCCGCGCGTCGAAGCGCGCATGCTGCAGGACCTGAACGTCAAGCCCACCGACAAGATCCTGGAGATCGGCGCCGGTTCGGGCTACATGGCCGCGCTGCTGGCCCACCTGGGCCGCGAAGTCCTCAGCCTGGAAATCGTGCCCGAGCTGGCCGAGATGGCGCGCGAGAACCTCGCCGGCGCGGGCGTCACCAACGCCAACGTGCGCCTGGCCGATGGCGCCACCGACGCGCTGCCCGAAGGCCCGTTCGATGTGATCGTGCTCAGCGGCTCGGTCGCCGAAGTGCCCGCCGCGCTGCTGCAGCACCTGACCGAAGGCGGCCGCCTGGGCGCCATCGTCGGCCAGCAGCCCGTGATGCGCGCCACCTTCGTGCGCCGCAAGGGCCACGATTTCGAGACCATCTCCCCCTGGGACACGATGGCCGCGCGCCTGCACGGTTTCGCCGAACCTTCGCCGTTCAAGTTCTGAGATGACCACGCTAGCCCAGGTCCGCCCCGCGCAATTCGATCAATGGCTCGAGCAATGCCGGGCCCAGGGCGTCACGCCGCTGGTGCTCGACGTGCGCGAACCCTGGGAATGCGCGACGGCCAGCATCACGCCCGACGGCTTCGAGCTGGTGCGCATTCCCATGCAGGAAATTCCCGCGCGCCAGCAGGAGCTTGATTTCGAGCGTCCCGTCGCCTGCCTGTGCCACCACGGCATGCGCAGCATGCATGTCGGCATGTTCCTGCTGAACCAGGGGTTCGAGCAGGTGACCAACATCACGGGCGGCATCGACGCCTGGTCGCGCGAGCGCGACCCCCAAGTTCCGTTGTACTAGAAAGCCCTCCATGCTCCTGGCCCGCACGCTGCGTGTCCCGCCCTCCTTCCGGCGCTCTGCCGCCACGCTTCTCGCCACGCTGGCGTTCGCGCCGCTGGCGCCGGCGCAAAGCCTGCTGGAACTCATGGAGCACGCGCGCGGCTACGACGCCACCTGGCAGGCACGCCAGGCCGAGACCGACGCGGCCTACAGCCGCTCGGAGCAGGCGCGCGCGGGCCTGTTGCCGTCGGTGGGCCTGCAGGCCGGTGCCAGCCGCGCGCGCACCGAAGTCAGCCGGCCGGAGTTCACGCTCAACGCCAGCAGCCAGAGCGCGGCGCTGAGCGCGGCGCAGCCGCTGTACCGGCCCGCGAACCTGATCACCTTCCACCAGGGCCAGCGCAGCTTCGAGATCGCGGTGGCGCAGCGCGATGCCGCGGAGCAGGAGCTGATCGTGCGCACCAGCCAGGCCTATTTCGACGTGCTGGGCGCCGAGGACTCGCTGCGCTTCGTGCAGGCACAAAAGGAGGCGGTGGCGCAGCAACTGGCTTTCGCGCAGCGCAATTTCGATGTCGGCAACGCGACCATCACCGACTCACGCGAGGCGCAGGCGCGCTTCGATCTGATCGTGGCGCAGGAAATCGCCGCCGAGAACGATCTGCACGTCAAGCGCCTGGCCCTGGAGCAGCTGGTGGGCATGCCTGGCGTGCGGCCGCTGCCGCTGGCCCAGCCGGTGGTGCTGCCGCCGCTCGCGCCGGCCGATCCCCAGGCCTGGGTCGATGTCTCGCAGGACACGCAGCCGCAGCTGCGCCAGGCGCAGCTCGCGCTCGACGTGGCACGGCTGGAAACGCGCAAGGCCGAAACCGGCCATCTGCCCACCGTCGACCTGCAAGCCGGCTACAGCGTCAACAACAACCCGCAGGGCACCATCACCGCGCCGCAAAACGGCTACCGCGCCAAGGTGGCCAGCGTGGGCGTGCAGTTGAACCTGCCGCTGTTTGCGGGATTCTCGGTGCAAAACCGCGTCAAGGAAACGCTGTCGCTCGAGCGCAAGGCCGAAGCCGATCTCGACAACGCGCGCCGCGGCATTGCACAGAACACGCGCGCCGCGTTCCTCGGCGTGCAGTCCGGCCAGGGCCAGATCAAGGCGCTTGAAGCCGCCGAGGCATCGAGCCAGAGCGCGCTGGACGCCAACCGCCTGGGCTATGAAGTCGGCGTGCGCATCAACATCGATGTGCTCAATGCGCAAAGCCAGCTGTATCAGACCAAGCGCGATCTGGCGCTGGCCCGCTACAACCTGATCATGGGCCAGCTCAAGCTGCGCCAGGCGGCCGGCACCCTGAGCAGCGACGACCTGCTGGCCGTCAATGCGCTGCTGGCCAGCACGCCGGCCGAACAGCCCGCCGCGCCCCTGCCCGCAGCGCGCGCGCCGGCGCCTCAGCGCTGAGGCGCGGCGCCGCTCCAGGCGTGCATCAGTTGCTCGATGGCCGCGGCGGTGGCCTGCGCCGCGCCGCGGTGCGCCTGGGCAAACGCGAGGCAGTGCGCGACGGCCGCCTTGCGCGCGGCCACGTCGTGCACCAGGGCCAACGCGGCTTGCAATCCCGCATCGAGATCCGGTACGCGCTGCGCCGCGCCTGCGGCACAGGCGAGCTCCGCGGCTTCGGCGAAGTTGAAGGTCGACGGTCCGACCAGCATCGGGCAGCCGCAGGCAGCAGCTTCTATCAGGTTCTGTCCGCCCAGGGGCGCAAAGCTGCCGCCCAGCAGCGCGGCATCGGCCATCGCGTAATACAGCGGCATTTCCCCCAGCGAGTCGCCCAGCCACAGGCACTCTTCCCCGGCCTGCGCCAGCGCGCGCGGCGGCGCACCCAGCCATTCGCTGCGCCGCGACACGCGCAGTCCGGCGGCCTGCAGCGCGAGCGCCACGGCGTCGAAGCGCTGCGGATGGCGCGGCACGAGCAGCCACTGGACTTTGAGCGCCTGCGCGCCCAGCCGGCGCAAGGCGTCGATGAACATCGCCTCCTCGCCTTCGCGGCTGCTCGCCAGCATCACCACGGGACGCGCCGAGCGCTGGCGCCACTGCGCGCCCTGCGCAAGCAGCGCGGCGTCGGGCAGCACGTCGAACTTGAGATTGCCCAGCACGGCGCGCACCGGCGCCGCGAGCGCGCGCAAGCGCTGCGCATCGGCCTGGGTCTGGGCCCACACCGCGGCCAGTGACTGGTAGGCCGGCATCGACAATGCCGACAGCTTCAAGGCTTTGTCCAGCGACTTCGCGTTGAGGCGCGCATTGGCCAGCGCCAGCGGCACGCCCTGCGCGCGGCAGACCGCGGCCAGGATGGGCCAGACCTCGGTTTCCATCAGCACGCCCACCGCCGGGCGGAACTGCGTGATGAACCGGGTGGCGGCCGCATGCGTGTCCCAGGGTTGCCAGACCTGCAGGTCGCCCGGCTGCAGCAGCTTCGCACCCTCGGCGCGGCCCGTGGCCGTGCCATGTGTCAGCAGCAGGCGCATGCCCGGCATGCGCGCGCGCAGCGCCTCGATCAGGATGGCAGCGGCGCGGGTCTCGCCCAGCGACACCGCATGCACCCAGATCCAGCGTCCCGCGCCGTCGCGTCCGAGGCTTTCGGGCGTGTAGTGGCCAAAGCGCTCTTCGACACGCAGGCCATAGCCGGGTTCGGCAAGGGCCCGCTGGCGCAGCTTGCGCCGCAGCAGCGGCTGGCCCGCCCAGGTCAGCGCCGAATACAGCGCCAGAACGAAATTCATTGCACGCTTCCACCCAACCTGGCTGACCATTGCACTTCGACTTGCACAGGCGCTTTGAAACTGGCGTGCTCCAGCGTGGGGGCAGCGAGCAAGGGCCGCCCCGCAGCGAGGCTGCCGTCCCCCTCCACCGAAGGATGAGAGGGGGAAGACGGGGCCGGCCATCCGGCGCAGCGGCTCAGGGGGTGCTTCATTCAGTGGCTAGCGCTGCCGACTTGGGCGCCGGGTTTGACGCGCTCGAGAAGCGCCAGCATTTCGCCTTCGATGCGCTGCAGCGCCTCGGGCGTGTGGCCTTCGAAGCGCAGCACCAGCACCGGCGTGGTGTTGCTGGCGCGGATCAGGCCGAAGCCATCAGGCCAGTCGACGCGCAGGCCATCGATGGTGTTGAGTTCCGCGGGCGCCGCAAAGCTGCTCTGCGCGAGTGCCTGCAGTTCGGCCGTGAGGCGGTGCGGCTCGCCTTCGGCGCAGGTGACATTGAGTTCGGGCGTGGAATGGCTGGTCGGCAGCGCATTGAGCAACGCGCTCGGATCATCGCTGCGGCTGACGATTTCCAGCAGGCGGCAGCCGGCGTAGGTGCCGTCGTCGAAACCAAACCAGCGCTCCTTGAAGAAGATATGGCCGCTCATCTCGCCGCCCAGCGGGGAGTCGAGCTCCTTCATGCGCGCCTTGATCAGCGAATGTCCGGTCTTGAACATCACCGCCTCGCCGCCGGCCTCGCGAATCGCGGGCGCAAGGCGCTGGCTGCACTTGACATCGAACACGATGCGGCCACCCGGCACGCGCGACAGGACGTCGCGTGCAAACAGCATCATCTGGCGGTCGGGGAAGATATTGCTGCCATCCTTGGTGACGATGCCCAGCCGGTCGCCGTCGCCATCGAAGGCCAGCCCCAGTTCGGCATCGCTGGCCTGCAGCGCGGCTATCAGGTCGCGCAGGTTCTCGGGCTTGCTGGGATCGGGATGGTGGTTGGGGAAGTTGCCGTCCACTTCGGAGAACAGCTCGATGACCTCGCAGCCCAGCGCGCGGAAAATGCCCGGAGCCGTTGCCCCGGCCACGCCGTTGCCGCAATCGACCACGATCTTCATCGGCCGCGCCAGCTTCACGTCGCCGACGATATGCGCCGTGTATTCGTCGAGCACATCGGCATGGCGCACCGAGCCGCCGGGCACCAGGTCCCAGGACTCATCCTCGATGCAGCGGCGCAGCGCCTGGATCTCCTCGCCGTAGATGGCACGGCCGTTGAGCACCATCTTCAGTCCGTTGTAATCCTTGGGGTTGTGGCTGCCCGTGACCTGGATACCGCTGTTGCACAGCGTGGCAGCGGCGAAATAAAGCATAGGCGTGGTGACCACGCCGATATCGATCACCTCGATGCCCGCGGCCACCAGGCCGTCGATCAGTGCCGCCGAGAGTGCAGGCCCCGACAGGCGGCCATCGCGGCCCACGGCCACCACCGTCTGCCCTTCGGCGCGCGCGGCTTGGCCGAATGCCAGGCCCACGCCGCGCACCACGGCTTCATTCAGGCTGCTCGGCACCACGCCGCGGATGTCATAGGCTTTGAAAATGGAAGGTGTCAGCTGCACGGAAAAGCTCTTGGTGAGGGAGGGACCAGCGCCGCGGGGGCACTGGCAGGAAGGCTGCCATTGTAGGCCGGCCCATGGCGTGCAAGCGCCGGCACGCCGGCCCGGGCGCTTACTTGACCAGCGCCAGCAGGTCCTTGAATGCCGGGTGCTCGCAGCCGCGCAGCCACTCGAACACGACCATCTCGGTGGTCACCAGTTCGACGCCCGCGCCGGCCAGGCGGTCGAACGCCGCATCGCGGTTGCGCTCGGTGCGCGAGCCGCAGGCGTCCGTGACGACCCACACGTCGAACTCCTCCTCGACCAGGTCCAGCGCGGTCTGCAGCAGGCATACATGGGCTTCGCAGCCCGCAATCACGATGGTGCCGCGCTCGGCTTCCTGGTTCTGCGGCTTTTGCAGGTGCTTGGGCAGGCTGCGCGCGTTGCCGCCCTGGGGACGCGCGGGCGGGCGCAGCCATTCGCCCAGGCCTTCCTCGACGGCGCTGAACTGCATCTTGGCCAGCGTCCTGCGGCACAGCGCGCGCAGCTGCGCGTCGTTGGCACCCAGCTTCGAGGGGTTCTGTTCCGTACCCCAGACCGGCACCTCGAGCAGTTCGGCGGCGCGCGCCAGCAGGCGGGCGTTGGCCAGCACCGCCTGGCCTTCGAAGATCGCGGGCATCAGGCGCTCCTGGTAGTCCACCAGCACCAACTGGGATTCAAGCGAGTCAAGCAACATGGAAATCTTTCTTTTACGGTCTGCAATGGCGGCATTGTCGCAGGCCCGGCGCGCTGCACGGCCCAGCGCGGCCCATCGCAGCAGAAGCAAAAACCCCGAGCATCCAAGACGGCGGCGCAGCGTGGGGTCGGAAAAATCCTTCAATTTGCGTATCCATTTGCGCCGAACAAATTTTCCGTGTTACCCTCTGCGCCCATGTCCCGATGGTTGTGCGTCCTTCTCTTTACCTGCGTCAGTGCCCATGCGGCACCTGACAGCCGCTACACCGACGACGAAATCCAGCGCATGCTGGCCAGTCGGGGGCTGATATCCCATCTCAACACCCAATTGCACGAGGCTGGCCACAGCGTCGCGGCCCGCACCTCCGAGCTGGTCGGTGCGGCCATGGGCTTCCTGGGAGTGCCTTACCGCCGTGGCGGCAACAACGCCAGCACGGGCTTCGACTGCAGCGGTTTCGTGCGTGCGATCTACTCGCAGACCGTGGGCCTGGTGCTGCCGCGCCGCGCCGACGAACAGGCAAATGCCACGCAGAAGATCGAGAAAAGCGATCTGCAGCCCGGCGACCTGGTGTTCTTCAACACCATGCGCCGCACCTTCAGCCATGTGGGCATCTATGTCGGCGAAGGCAATTTCATCCACGCTCCGCGCTCGGGTGCGACGGTGCGCGTGGAAAGCATGCAGACGCCTTACTGGTCGCGCCGCTTCGACGGTGCGCGCCGCGTCGAGACCGCCGAACTCGCGGGCACCGACAAGCTGCTCGTCAGCCGCTGACGCCGCGCGCGGCCTTGCGCGCCTTTGCTGCCAGGTGGTCCGCATGCGCGGCGCTGCCTATCGGCATGTCCACATCCGTAATTTGGGCCACACGGATGCAGTCACGGATATGCTGCTCCCCGAGAAAACGCAGCGCCGCATAGCCCATTGCGGCTGCGGCCGCCGTGCCGACAATGGGCACGAACTTGCCGAGTTGCTTGGCAGCCATGCGCGTGGCCACCTTCTGCACCAGCCGCACGATCATCTCGCGCGTGATCAGCTTGCCGATCAGCACCGATCCAACCACCGCCACGGCTTTTTGCACGCCTTCGCGGCGCGACGGCTCGAGCGCATCGAGCTGCTCGGCGCTCAGGCCAAACTCGCGGCTGATGCGCGGAATCATCCGCGACAGCAGCGCCGCGTCGGCCGCCCAGTCCAGCCCCGGCACCGGCACCGCGCTCACCACCGCTCCCACCAGCGCGCGCCGGTGCAGCAGCCGGCGCGCACGCTGTGCGGCGGCGTCGATCTGGGCCTGGCGCGCGGCCGAAGGCTTGTTGTCGGCGGATGTCGCAGTGCTCATCGTTCGGTGGTCTTGCCCCGCACGAACTGGTAGATCACCAGCAGCACGACGGCGCCCAATACCGAGGCAATCCAGCCCGCCGCATCGCCCTGCTGGTACCAGCCCATGGCCACGCCGATGTAGCTTGCAAGGAATGCGCCGGCAATGCCCAGCAGGATGGTCATGATCCAGCCAAGGCTGTCGTCGCCAGGCTTGATCGCGCGTGCAATGAGGCCCACGATCAGGCCGACGATCAAGGTACCGATCAGGGAAAACATGGGGTGGCTCCTTGAGGTTGAGAGGTTTGATGCCCACTCTATTCCGCGCGCCACGGGCAGCCATGTCGGACATTGGCTTAACCTGACGCCTGCGCGTGGGCTGCGCGGTCTTTGCCACAATGCAGCGATGACAGCTCCCCAGACCTGCGCCCCGCGCCGCTACTGGCTCATGAAGAACGAGCCGGACACCGAGTCCATCGACCACGCCCTGGCTGCACCGGATGCCACCCTCGCCTGGAGCGGCGTGCGCAATTACCAGGCTCGCAATTTCATGCGCGACCGCATGCAGGTCGGTGACGGCGTGCTCTACTGGCATTCGGGCTGTGCGCTACCCGGCATCTACGGCCTGGCTTGCATCGCCAGCGCAGCGCGCGTCGACCCGACACAGTTCGATCCCGCCAGTCCGTACTTCGATCCGCGCGCCACACCGGACAAGCCGCGCTGGCTGCTGGTCGACGTCAAGGCCCTGCGCAAGACCCGTCCAGTCGATATGGCCACGCTGCGCGCCGATCCCCAGCTGAGCCGCATGCAGGTGTTGCAAAAAGGCAATCGCCTGTCGATCACCGAAGTCACCCCCGAGGAGTGGCAACACCTGTGTGGCACGCTGCTACAAGACGCGCCGTGATGCGCGCCAAGCCATCCGCGCCGGCAAGGTCTCGCGCAGGGTGTTGGACAAGCCACATCTACCATGGATTAACGGCTGACAGAGCGCATTTCGCGCCAGCGCCGAGGGCTGGGTGTCTTGCACGCTTGCGGCAGGCTGGCGCAGTCCGCCGCCTGCGCTGGAGTGCGTGGCACCACCGCCCGCTCATGGGAGTTTGCGCCATGTACCGATGCCACTGTCAGCTCATTCCAGACGAAGTGCTCAAGCGCCTGGGCTGCGACCCGAAACTGTCCAAGGAGCAGTGCGAGCGCGCGGCCTATTCCGCGCGCCTGAGCCAGCACTTCCGTGATATCCGCCAGCAGACCAGAAAGCTTGCCGGTTTCTTGCTGGAGAGTCACCAGCTCGCGACCCTCACCGAAAATCCCGAGGTGACGGTGTTCGATTGCCGCCAGACCCAGAGCCTGCCCGGACTGCAGGTCAACAATGCGGGGAAATCCGAAGATCGGTCGGTTCAGCGCACCTATGATGAAACCGACCGCATGGCGACCTTTCTGCGCAAGGAGTTCAAGCTCAATTCCATCGACGGGGCCGGCATGACGCTGATGTCGTCGGTACATTACGGCAAAAAGTACAACAACGCGATGTGGAACGGGCTGCAGATGGTCTATGGCGACGGCGACGGCGAACTGTTTTTCGACTTCACGCTGGGCACCGATGTCATCGGGCACGAACTGGCCCATGGCATCACGCAATACACGTTGCAACTCGAGTACGACGCCGAACCCGGCGGCCTCAATGAGAGCCTCTCCGACTGCTTCGGATCGATGTTTCGCCAGTGGCGCAAGAAGCAGGACGCAGCCAGCGCCGACTGGCTGATCGGCCATGACATCCTCGGTCCGGCGACGCGCGAGCGCGGCTATACCTGCCTGCGCGACCTGTCCGAACCCGATGGCAAGCACTGCCTCGCGCCCCAGCCCACCCAGCACGCGCAACTCAAGCCCGGCGAGGACCCGCACAATACCAGCGGACCGCCCAATCTGGCGTTTTGCACCGCCTGCAAGCAAGTCGGCGGCTACAGCTGGGAAACCATAGGCAAGATCTGGTACCACGCCATGACCACGGCGGGCATGATGCCGCGCATGAGCATGTCGGAGTTTGCCGCCAAGACCCGCGAAGCAGCGGCCACGCTGTACGGCAAGAAATCGGCCGCCGAATCCGCCGTGGATGAGGGCTGGAAAAAAGTGGGGCTGTAATGCAGTTCACTCCCCTTTCGTCGAGCCCGGTCTCTGGCTGGGGCCGCATCGACATCGAGCGCTATGGCGGCCTCGCAGGCTATGGCATGCCGGGTTCGCGCATCCGCAGCCGCGGGTATTTCATGGCGCAGGATCTGAGTGCCGCCGACCAGGCGCTGTTGCGCGAGATCTTCCTGTCTCCGAGCGAAGCGCCGACCTGGGTGCGCGATGCGTTCCGCTACCATTTGACGCGGCAAAGCGATTGCGGTCCGCAGACCGTGGTCGTGGCAGAAAGCATGGTGCCCGAAGTCCTGCGCGATGCGTTGCACGACGAACTGCTGCCGCGCGAACCTGCTCCGCCGCACCCGGATCCGGGCCCTTCCCCGCCCAAGGACAAGCCGCCAACGCATGCACCGCCCAAGACCGGCGCATACGACAAGCCATGAAAAAACCGCGCAGGCCCCAAAGGACTTGCGCGGTCGGCATTGCAGCTTGATCTGGCGGCCTATTTCTTCGCTGGAGGCACGTCGGTGCAGCTGCCGTGGGCGACTTCGGCGGCCATGCCGATGCTCTCGCCCAGCGTCGGATGCGGATGGATGGTCTTGCCGATATCCACGGCATCGGCGCCCATCTCGATGGCCAGCGCGATCTCGCCGATCATGTCGCCCGCATGCGTGCCGACCATGCCGCCGCCCAGGATGCGGCCGTGGCCGTGGGCCTCGGGCGAATCATCGAACAGCAGCTTGGTCACGCCTTCGTCGCGGCCGTTGGCAATCGCGCGGCCCGAAGCCGCCCAGGGGAACAAGCCCTTTTTCACCTTGATGCCCTGCGCCTTGGCCTGGTCTTCGGTCAGGCCCACCCATGCGACTTCGGGGTCGGTGTAGGCCACGCTGGGAATCACGCGCGCATTGAACGCGGCTGCCGCCAGTTCCTTGTTGCCCTGGATTTCACCGGCGATGACTTCGGCGGCGACATGCGCTTCGTGCACCGCCTTGTGCGCCAGCATCGGCTGGCCGACGATGTCGCCAATCGCAAAGATATGCGGCGCGCTGGTGCGCATCTGGATGTCGACGGGAATGAAGCCGCGGTCGGTCACGGCCACGCCAGCCGCTTCGGCCGCGATCTTCTTGCCGTTGGGCGTGCGGCCCACGGCCTGCAGCACCAGGTCATAGGTCTGCGGCTCGGGTGCCGTGCCGCCGTCTTCGGCGGCCGCGAACGTGACCTTGATGCCGTCGGGCGTGGCCTCGGCACCCACGGTCTTGGTCTTGAGCATGATGTTGTCGAAACGCGGCGCGTTCATCTTCTGCCAGATCTTGACCAGGTCGCGGTCGGCGCCCTGCATCAGGCCATCCATCATCTCGACCACATCCAGGCGTGCGCCCAGCGTCGAGTACACGGTGCCCATTTCGAGGCCGATGATGCCACCGCCCAGGATCAGCATGCGCTTCGGAACACCCTGGAGCGCCAGCGCGCCCGTGGAATCGACCACGCGCGGATCATCGGGCATGAACGGCAGGCGCACGGCCTGCGAGCCCGCGGCAATGATCGCGTTCTTGAACTGCACGACCTGCGTGGCGCCGCTGCGCTCGGTGCCTTCGCCCTGCGTGAGTTCCACCGACAGATGGTGGCTGCCGGCGAACTGGCCGTAGCCGCGCAGCACCGTGACCTTGCGCATCTTCGCCATCTGCGCCAGGCCGCCGGTCAGCTTGCCGATGACCTTTTGCTTGTGGCCGCGCAGCGTGTCGATGTTGACCTGGGGCGCGCCGAATTCCACGCCCACGGCCGACAGGTGCTTGACTTCATCCATGACGGCAGCCACGTGCAGCAGCGCCTTCGACGGAATGCAGCCCACGTTCAGGCATACGCCGCCCAGCGTCGCGTAGCGCTCGACGAGCACGACCTTGAGGCCCAGATCGGCGGCGCGGAACGCGGCCGAGTAGCCGCCCGGCCCGCCGCCGAGCACGACGACATCGCACTCGAGATCGGCGGCTGCGCCAGCATATTGCTGCGGCACGGGAGCGGCCACGGCGGGTTCGGCGTTGGCCGCAGGCGTTGGCAGCGCCACTGCTGGCGCGGGTGCAGGCGCACCGGCGGCAGGGGCCGGCGCAGGCGTTGACGCGGCGGGCGCGGCAGCGGGGGCCGAAGCCTGGTCCGCGCCCTGCGCTTCGAGCGTCAGCACCACGCTGCCCTGGGCAACCTGGTCGCCGATCTTCACGCGCAGTTCCTTGATCACGCCCGCATGCGACGACGGGATTTCCATCGATGCCTTGTCGGATTCGACGGTGATCAGGCTCTGGTCCACGGCAACTGTGTCGCCGGGCTGCACCAGCAGCTCGATGACGCCGACGCTGTCGAAGTCGCCGATGTCGGGCACCTTGATATCAATGATGGCCATCTGCATCACTCCTTACAGCACGATGCGGCGGTAGTCCGCCAGCAGCTGGCCCAGATAGGCATTGAAACGCGCGGCCAGCGCGCCGTCGATCACGCGGTGGTCGTACGACAGCGACAGCGGCAGCTGCAGGCGCGGCACGAACTGCTTGCCGTCCCAGACCGGCTTCATCGCGCTCTTGGACAGGCCCAGGATAGCGACCTCGGGCGCATTCACGATGGGCGTGAAATGCGTGCCGCCAATGCCGCCCAGCGACGAGATCGAGAAGCACCCGCCCTGCATGTCGCCCGCGCCCAGCTTGCCGTCGCGCGCCTTCTTGGCGAGCTCGCCCATTTCCTGGCTGATCTGCATGATGCCCTTCTTGTCGGCATCCTTGAGCACCGGCACCACCAGGCCGTTGGGCGTGTCCGCCGCGAAGCCGATGTTGAAGTACTGCTTGTAGACCAGCGTGTCGCCGTCGAGGCTGGCGTTGAACTCGGGGAACTTCTTCAGCGCCGCGACCACTGCCTTGATCACGAAAGCCAGCATCGTCACCTTGACGCCGCTCTTTTCGTTTTCCTTGTTGGTCGACACGCGGAAGGCTTCGAGTTCGGTGATGTCGGCTTCGTCATTGTTGGTGACGTGCGGGATCATGACCCAGTTGCGGTGCAGGTTCGCGCCGCTGATCTTCTTGATGCGCGACAGGTCCTTGCGCTCGACCGGGCCGAACTTCGCGAAGTCGACCTTGGGCCAGGGCAGCAGGTCCAGGCCCGCGCCGCCGCCGGCAGCCGCCGCGGCCTTGGGCGCAGCCGCGCCCTGAGCCTTGGTCTGCACCGCGCCAGACATCACCTGCTTGGTGAATGCCAGCACGTCGGCCTGGGTGATGCGGCCCTTTTGCGCCGAACCGGTGACTTCCTCGAGCGGCACGCCCAGCTCGCGCGCGAACTTGCGCACCGATGGCGAGGCATGGGGCAGCTTGCCCGTGGGCGCGACCGTGGGGTTGTGGGCGGGCGTTGCAGCCGCAGGCGCAGCAGCCGGGGCCGCGGCCTGGGGCGCAGCGGCAGCCGGGGCCGGAGCCTCGGCTTGGGCAGCGGCTGCGGGCGCAGCCGCTGCCGCGGGCGCTGCGGCCGGGGCGGGAGCGCCCTCGCCTTCGAGCTCACCGACCACATCACCGATATTGACCTTGTCGCCGACCTTGAGCGTCAGCGCCTTGATCACGCCGGCCGCGGGCGATGGAATCTCCATCGAGGCCTTGTCGGACTCGACCGTGAACAGCGACTGCTCGGCCGTGACGGTATCGCCGGCCTTGACCAGGATCTCGGTCACGGCCACATCCTTGAAGTCGCCGATATCCGGCACCTTCAAGGGAACGCTCTTGCCGCCTGCGGCAGCCGGTGCAGGTTCTGCAGCTGCCGGTGCGGGCGCAGCAGCGGCCGGAGCCGGAGCTGGAGCTGGAGCTGGAGCTGGAGCTGGAGCCGGAGTCGGAGCGGGTGCTGGTGCTGGTGCCGGCGCAGCCTGCTCGGCTGGCGCCGCTGCGGGCGCAGGCGCCGGAGCCGCCGGTGCCGAAGCCGCGGTTTCAATCACCGCAATCACCGAACCCTGCTTGACCTTGTCGCCCAGCGCCACGCGCAGTTCCTTGAGCACGCCGGCGTGGCTCGACGGAATTTCCATCGACGCCTTGTCGGACTCGACGGTGAGCAGCGACTGCTCGGCCTTGATGGTGTCGCCGGCCTGGACCAGCACCTCGATCACCGACACCTCGTCGAAATCACCGATGTCCGGAATTTGAATCTCTACCATTGCCATATTCGTCTCCCGGATTTCTTAGGCGTACAGCGGATTGATCTTGTCGACCTGGATGCCGTACTTGGCAATCGCCTCGGCGACCTTGGTCATGGGCAGCTGGCCCGCGTCGGCCAGGCCGCGCAGCGCCGCGACCACGATGTAGTGGCGGTCGATCTCGAAGTGCTCGCGCAGCTTGCGGCGGAAGTCCGAACGGCCGAAACCATCGGTGCCCAGCACCTTGTAGATGCGGCCCTTGGGGATGTAGGCGCGGATCTGCTCGGCGTATGCCTTCATGTAGTCGGTCGATGCAATGACCGGGCCGGTGGTGTTGGCCAGCTGCTGCGTGACGAACGACTGGCGTGCCGTCTCCAGGGGGTGCAGCAGATTCCAGCGGTCCACGTCCTGGCCGTCGCGCGTGAGTTCGTTGAAGCTCGGGCAGCTCCAGACGTCGGCGGCAACGCCCCAGTCGCTGAGCAGCAGCTCCTGGGCCGACAGCGATTCGCGCAGGATGGTGCCCGAACCCAGCAGCTGCACGCGCAGGCCCGTCGCCGGCACCTTGATGCCGGGCTTGCACTGGTACATGCCCTTGATGATCTGCTCTTCGGTGCCGGGCGTGAGGCCGGGCATCGCGTAGTTCTCGTTGAGCAGCGTCAGGTAGTAGAAGACGTTTTCCTGCTCCTGCACCATGCGGCGCAGGCCTTCCTGCATGATCACCGCCACTTCGTGCGCGAACGTCGGGTCGTAGCTGATGCAGTTGGGCACCGTGTTGGCCAGGATGTGGCTGTGGCCGTCTTCATGCTGCAGGCCTTCGCCGTTGAGCGTGGTGCGGCCCGAAGTGCCGCCCAGCAGGAAGCCGCGCGCCTGCATGTCGCCGGCCGCCCAGGCCAGGTCGCCGACGCGCTGGAAACCGAACATCGAGTAGTACACGTAGAACGGGATCATGATCCGGTTGCTGGTGCTGTAGCTCGTGGCGGCGGCGATCCAGCTGGACATGCCGCCGGCTTCGTTGATGCCTTCCTGCAGGATCTGGCCGGCCTTGTCTTCCTTGTAGTACATGACCTGGTCTTTGTCGACCGGGGTGTACTGCTGGCCTGCGGGGTTGTAGATGCCGATCTGGCGGAACAGGCCTTCCATGCCGAAGGTCCGCGCCTCGTCCACCAGGATGGGCACGACGCGCGGGCCGATCTCCTTGTCGCGCAGCAGCTGCGTCAGGAAGCGGACGTAGGCCTGGGTCGTCGAGATTTCACGGCCTTCGGGCGTGGGCTCGAGGATGGCCTTGAAGGTCTCCAGCGCGGGCGCGGTGAACTGCTCGTCGGCCTTGACGCGGCGGTGCGGCAGGTAGCCGCCCAGCGCCTGGCGGCGCTCGTGCAGGTACTTCATCTCCGGCGTGTCGTCGGCTGGCTTGTAGAACGGCAGCTCGGCGATCTGGCTGTCGGGGATCGGAATGTTGAAGCGGTCGCGGAAGGCCTTGATGTCCTCGTCGCCGAGCTTCTTGGTCTGGTGCACGGTGTTCTTGCCTTCACCGATCTTGCCCATGCCGAAGCCCTTGACGGTCTTCACCAGCAGCACCGTGGGCTGGCCCTTGTGCTCATTGGCGGCGTGGAACGCGGCGTAGACCTTCTGTGAATCATGGCCGCCGCGTCGCAGGTTCCAGATCTCGTCGTCGCTCATGTGCTCGACCATCTTCAGCGCGCGTGGGTCGCGGCCGAAGAAGTGCTTGCGCACGTAGGCGCCGTCGTTGGCCTTGAACGACTGGTAGTCACCGTCGTTGCATTCCATCATGATCTTGCGCAGCACGCCGTCCTTGTCCTTGGCCAGCAGCTCGTCCCAACCCTTGCCCCAGATCAGCTTGATGACGTTCCAGCCCGAGCCGCGGAACTCGCCTTCGAGTTCCTGGATGATCTTGCCGTTGCCGCGCACCGGGCCATCGAGGCGCTGCAGGTTGCAGTTGATGACGAAGATCAGGTTGTCGAGCTTTTCGCGCGCGGCCAGCGAGATCGCGCCCAGCGATTCGACTTCGTCCATTTCACCATCGCCGCAGAACACCCAGACCTTGCGGTTCTCGGTGTTGGCAATGCCGCGCGCGTGCAGGTACTTGAGAAAGCGTGCCTGGTAGATGGCCATCAGCGGGCCCAGGCCCATGGACACCGTGGGGAACTGCCAGAACTCGGGCATCAGCTTGGGGTGCGGATAGCTCGACAGGCCCTTGCCGTCGACTTCCTGGCGGAAGTTCAGCAGCTGCTCTTCGGAGATGCGGCCTTCGAGGTAGGCGCGCGCATAGATGCCGGGCGAGACGTGGCCCTGGATGTAGAGGCAGTCGCCGCCGTGGTTTTCGCTCTCGGCATGCCAGAAGTGGTTGAAGCCCGCGCCGAACATGTTGGCCAGCGAGGCAAACGAGCCGATGTGGCCGCCCAGATCACCGCCTTCGGGCGGGTGGATGCGGTTGGCCTTGACCACCATGGCCATCGCGTTCCAGCGCATGTAGGCGCGCAGACGGCCTTCGATCTCGAGGTTGCCGGGGCAGCGCGCCTCCTGCGAAGTCTCGAGCGTGTTGACGTAGCCGGTGTTGGCCGAGAAGGGACGGTCGACGCTGTTCTGGCGCGCATGTTCCAGCAGTTCCTCGAGCAGCGCATGGGCGTACTGCGCACCTTCGCGGTCGATCACGGCGGACAGCGCGTCCATCCATTCGCGGGTTTCTTGCTGATCGGTGCTGGCCACTTGGGTGGCGCCGGCGCCGGCCTGGGGGTCGGTCTGAGCTGTCATGGTGTCTCCTGCAATAGGCTGTAAACGAACAGTGCGCGTTGGGCCCATTGTCATCGTGCAGGAACGACCCTGCCAAATGCTCAACCAGCTGCCGTGCGCAAACGGCCGCAAACCGGCCGTCACTGAGTGAATTTGGACGGAGTTTCGCACACTTTCCGAAGATTTCAAATGATGCTTTTCATTTTCATGATGTGAAATTTTGCTGCAATCGCACAAAGGCGCATGCGCCACCACAACACGAAAACCGCGCCCGGCTCCTCTACACTCGGGCCATGGATCCGACCCCCGCCAAGCCCGTTGCCGGCAACCCCTTGTCAGACACCCTCGTGGCCGCTCCCGTGCGCTGGTGGCGCAGCTGGTGGCGCAGCCTGTCGCCCACCCGGCAGGACCGTTTCGCGGCGCTCGCGCCGGTGGCGGCCGTGATGATGTTTCTCGCGGCCATCGTGGTGGCGTTCTGGTATCTGCGCGTGGAGGAAGTCGAGCGCGAACAGGAAGCGCTGCGCCGCGACGTCGAATATGCGCAGCAGCGCGTGCGCCTGCGCTTGCTCGAGCGCCAGGAGCAGTTGATGCGCGTGGCGCGCGACATTGCCAACCAGGAAATGAACAAGGGCGATTTCGCGCGCCGCAGCGAGGCGCTGATCACCCAGTATCCCGAGCTGCAGTCGATCACCTGGATCGACGAGCAGCAGCGCATCCGCGCCAGCCATTCCGCCCCCACGGTGCACAGCGAGCAGTTGCGCATCGTCGGGGAGAAACTCAGGCCCGGCGACACGGCGAAGACCTTTGCGCTGGTGCAGGACCTGCAGCAGCCGGTGTATGCGCAGTCTCCGTCCGTGCCTGGCGAGCCCACGCCGCTGCTGCAGCTGCAGGTGCCGCTCAACAGCACCGGCGGCTTCGGCGGCGTGGTGCTGGGCGAGTACTCGGTGGACAGCCTGCTGCGCTACGGCACGCCCACCGAAGTGCTGGCGCGCTATGCCGTGACCATGCTCGACGGCAGCGGCAGGCTGCTCGCCGGCACCGCATTGCCCGAGCGTGCCGCGAGCAACGCCTGGCGCTGGTGGCGCGACCGTGCCAATGAATATGAGGTGCCGGTGTCGCCGGTGGGCAGCGGGCTGGTGCTGCGCGCCCAGGCCTACCGCACCTCGCTGGGCTTCGTCGGCAACAGCCTGTTCTGGCTGGTCGGCACGCTCAGCGTCATGACGGCCTGGCTGCTGCTTGCGACCTGGCGCCACACGCGCCGGCGCCTGCGCGCGCAGGAAGCGCTGGTGGCCGAAACCAATTTCCGCCGCGCCATGGAGAACTCCGTGCTCACGGGCATGCGCGCGCTGGACCTCGAAGGCCGCATCACTTATGTGAATGCCGCGTTCTGCCAGATGACGGGCTGGAGCGAGAGCGATCTCGTCGGCCAGCTGCCGCCCTACAGCTACTGGCCCAGCAACGAATACGACAGCCTGCGCCTGAAGCTGCGCGACGAGCTCAGCGGCAAGACCATCGTCGGCGGTTTCCAGGTGCGCGTGCAGCGCAAGAACGGCAGCCAGTTCGATGCGCGCCTGTATGTCTCGCCGCTGATCGACGCCCATGGCCAGCACACCGGATGGATGTCGTCGATGACCGACATCACCGAACCCAACCGCATCCGCGAACAGCTGTCCGCCTCGCACGAGCGCTTCACCATCGTGCTCGAAGCACTCGATGCCTCGGTGTCGGTCGCGCCGCTGGGCAGCGCCGAACTGCTGTTTGCCAACAAGCTCTACCGCCAGTGGTTCGGCTCGCAGACCGATGGCCATCTGCAGTTGGTGGCGCAAGCCGGCGTGCTGCCCGCGCGCCATACCGACAGCATGGACGACGAGGACGGGCTGATGGGCCTGCCCACCGACCCGCTGACCAGCGCGCGCAGCGAGAACGCCGAGATATTCCTGCCCGAACTGGGCAAGTGGCTGGAAGTGCGCTCGCGCTACCTCAGCTGGGTCGACGGCCGGCTCGCGCAGATGGTCATTGCCACCGACATCACGCCCAGGCGCCTGGCGCAGGAACAGGCCGCGCGCCAGGCCGAGCATGCGCAATCCATCAGCCGGCTGATCACCATGGGCGAGATGGCCTCGAGCGTCGCGCACGAACTGAACCAGCCGCTCACCGCCATCAGCAACTACTGCAGCGGCATGATCTCGCGCAGCCAGAGCGGCCAGCTCAGCCAGGAGATGCTGCTCACCGCGCTGCAAAAGACCGCGCACCAGGCGCAGCGCGCGGGGCAGATCATCCAGCGCATCCGCGCCTTCGTGAAGCGCAGCGAACCCAACCGCACGCTGGCGCAGGTGGCGGACATGGTCGGCGAAGCGGTGGAGCTGGCGGACATCGAGCTGCGCCGGCACAACGTGCGCCTGACCTACCGCGTCGCCGAGCGCCTGCCGCCCGTCATGGCCGACACCATCCTCATCGAGCAGGTGCTGGTCAACCTGATGAAGAACGGCGCCGAGTCGATAGAGAACTCGCAGCGCCCGGGGCACCAGCGCAGCGTGGACCTGAGCGTGCTGCCGCGCGAGATCGATGGCCAGCAGGTGGTGGAGTTCACCGTGCAGGACACCGGAAAGGGACTGCCGCCCGAGGTGCTCGACCGCCTGTTCGAGGCGTTTTTCACCACCAAGAGCGAAGGCATGGGCATGGGCCTGAACCTGTGCCGCAGCATCGTCGAGTCGCACCACGGACGCATGCGCGCGGAGAACCTCTACAATGGTTCCGATGTCATAGGCTGCCGCTTCACCTTCTGGCTGCCGCTCGCGGCTCCCGTGGATGCGACAACACTCACCACTCCGAGGACGATTGCATGAGTTTGATTCCGAAAAAAGGCACTGTGTATGTGGTGGACGACGACGAGGCCGTCCGTGATTCCTTGCAGTGGTTGCTCGAAGGCAAGGACTATCGCGTGCGCTGCTTCGATGCCGCCGAATCGTTTCTCGCGCGCTACGACCCGCGCGAGGTCGCCTGCCTGATTGTCGACATCCGCATGGGCGGCATGACCGGCCTGGAGCTGCAAGACCGGCTGATCGAGCGCAAGTCGCCGCTGCCCATCGTGTTCATCACGGGCCATGGCGACGTGCCGATGGCGGTCAACACCATGAAGAAGGGCGCGCTGGATTTCATCCAGAAGCCGTTCAATGAGGAAGAACTGCTGGGGCTGGTCGAGCGCATGCTGGACCATGCCCGCGAAGCCTTTGCCGGCCACCAGCAGGCCGCGAGCCGCGACGCGCTGCTGTCCAAGCTCACCAGCCGCGAAGCGCAGGTGCTCGAGCGCATCGTCGCCGGCCGCCTGAACAAGCAGATTGCCGACGACCTGGGCATCAGCATCAAGACGGTGGAGGCGCACCGCGCCAACATCATGGAAAAGCTCAACGCCAACACGGTGGCCGATCTGCTGAAGATCGCGCTCGGACAAAACCAACCCACAGGCAAGGTCCCCGCCTGATCCCTAGAATCACGCCAGGTCCACGGCTGCTAGTGTCCGCAAGGTGCTAGCAGCATTTTTTATTGAGATTTCAGATATGACAGCCCAACTCATCGACGGCAACGCCCTCTCCCGCCAACTGCGCGCCGAAGTCGCCACCCGCGCCGCGGCGCTCAAGGCGCGCGGCGTCACGCCGGGCCTCGCCGTGGTGCTGGTGGGCGACAACCCGGCCAGCCAGGTCTACGTGCGCAACAAGGTCAAGGCCTGCGAGGAAGCCGGCCTGCATTCGGTGCTCGAGAAGTACGATGCCAGCATGACCGAGGCCGAGCTGCTGGCGCGCGTCGAAGCGCTCAACAACGACCCGAGCATCCACGGCATCCTGGTGCAGCTGCCGCTGCCCAAGCATATCGACGACCACAAGGTCATCGAAGCCATCTCGCCGCTCAAGGACGTCGACGGTTTCCACGTGGCCAGCGCCGGTGCGCTCATGGTCGGTGAAGTCGGCTTCAAGGCCTGCACGCCCTACGGCTGCATGAAGATGCTGGAATCGATCGGCATGAAGGACCTGCGCGGCAAGCACGCGGTGGTCATCGGCCGCTCGAACATCGTCGGCAAGCCCATGGCCATGATGCTGCTGCAGGCCAACGCCACCGTGACCATCTGCCACAGCGGCACGGCCGACCTGGGCGCGATGACGCGCCAGGCCGATGTGATCGTGGCCGCCGTGGGCAAGCGCGACGTGCTCACGGCCGACATGGTCAAGCCCGGCGCGGTGGTCATCGACGTCGGCATGAACCGCAACGACGAAGGCAAGCTCTGCGGCGACGTGGACTTTGCCGGGGTGAAGGAAGTCGCGGGTTTCATTACCCCGGTTCCCGGCGGTGTCGGCCCGATGACGATTACGATGCTTTTGGTAAACACCATGGAAGCCGCCGAACGTTCGGCAAGCTGAAGCCGCTCGTCCTGAGCCTGTCGAAGGATGGACGGTCAACGTCCAATCATCATGGGCTCACGCTTGAAATCTCCCGTTACGCCGTCACATAAGCACGCATGAGCAATCCACTTCTCGAGACCACAGACCTGCCGCTGTTCGACCGCATCCAGCCCGAACATGTGCAGCCAGCAATCAACCAGTTGATGGAGCAGGCCAGCCAGGCGCTGGAGACGGTGACCGCGGCGGACTTTCCCGCGCGCTGGGAATCGATTGCCGGCGTACTCGATGTCGCGACCGAGAAGTTTTCCAGTGCCTGGGGCGCGGTGAGCCATCTCAACAGCGTGGCCGACACGCCCGAGATGCGTGCCGCCTACAACGAGATGCTGCCCAAGGTCACCGAGTTCTGGACCCGCCTGGGTGCCGACGAACGGCTCTATGCCAAGTACAAGGCCATCGATCCGGCGACACTCAACCCCGAGCAGCGCCGCGCCTGGGACAACGCCATCCGCAACTTCGTGCTTTCGGGAGCGGAGCTGCAGGGCGAGGCCAAGGCACGCTTCGCGCAGATCCAGGAGCGCTCGGCCGAGCTGAGCCAGAAGTTCAGCGAGAACGCGCTCGATGCCACCGATGCGTTTGCCTACTACGCCACGCTGGACGAACTCGATGGCGTGCCCGCCGATGTGCAGCAGGCGGCACGCGCGGCCGCCGAAGCCGAAGGCCGCGATGGCTACAAGCTCACGCTGAAGATGCCCTGCTACCTGCCGGTCATGCAGTTCGCGCGCCGCAGCCAGCTGCGCGAGACGCTCTACAAGGCCTATGTCACGCGTGCTTCCGACCAGGCGCTGGGCGAGGCGCTCAAGTTCGACAACAGCGCCAACATCCGCGAAATCCTCGCGCTGCGCCAGGAAGAATCCGAGCTGCTGGGCTACGCCAACTTCGGCGAGCTGTCGCTGGTCACGAAGATGGCCAAGTCGCCGGCTGAAGTCATCGCCTTCCTGCGCGACCTCGCGCGCCGCGCCCGCCCCTACGCCGAAAAGGACGTCGCCGACCTGCGCGCGTTCGCGAAGGAGGAGTTGGGCCTGGCCGATCCCCAGCCCTGGGACTGGAGCTATGTGGCCGAGAAGCTCAAGGAAGCGCGCTATGCCTTCAGCGAGCAGGAGGTCAAGCAGTACTTCCCCGCACCCAAGGTGCTGGCCGGACTGTTCAAGATCGTCGAAGACCTGTTCGAGGTCAGCATCCGCCGCGATGTCGCAGCGGTGTGGAACCCCGCCGTCGAGTTCTACCGCATCGAACGTGCCACCGCCAGCGGCCCGCAGCTGGTCGGCCAGTTCTATCTGGACCAACCGGCGCGCAAGGGCAAGCGCGGCGGCGCCTGGATGGACGACGTGCGCGCGCGCTGGCTGCGCCCCGACAACGCCAGGCTGCAGACTCCGGTCGCGCACCTGGTCTGCAACTTCGCCGACGGCGTGGACGGCAAGCCCGCGCTGCTCACGCACGATGACGTGATCACGCTGTTCCATGAAACCGGCCATGGCCTGCACCACCTGCTGACCCAGGTCAACGAGCGCGACGTCTCGGGCATTTCCGGCGTGGAATGGGATGCCGTCGAACTGCCGAGCCAGTTCATGGAGAATTTCTGCTGGGAGTGGAATGTGCTCGAGCACATGACGGCCCATGTCGATACCGGCGAGCCGCTGCCGCGCGCGCTCTACGACAAGATGATCGCCGCCAAGAACTTCCAGAGCGGCATGGCGACGCTGCGCCAGATCGAGTTCTCGCTGTTCGACATGCTGCTGCACACCTCGGCCCCGCCAGAGGACATCATGCCGCTGCTGTCCCAGGTCCGTGCCGAAGTCGCGGTGCTGCCCGCCCCGGTCTACAGCCGCACGGCCCACACCTTCAGCCATATCTTCGCGGGCGGCTACGCCGCGGGCTATTACAGCTACAAGTGGGCCGAAGTGCTGAGCGCCGACGCCTATGCGGCCTTCGAGGAGACCGCACGGCCCGACGGCAGCAACGCGCCCGAAACCGGCCGCCGTTACCGCGCCGCCATCCTCGAAGCCGGCGGCAGCCGCTCGGCCATGGACTCGTTCAAGGCCTTCCGCGGCCGCGAGCCGTCGCTCGACGCACTGCTGCGCCATCAGGGCATGGCCGATCCGGTCGCGGCCTGACCGGACGCTGCAGATGGCATTGGCCATCTGCCCGGTGGGCCACCGATGTCTTACCATGCTGTGCGATGCATCTCCTGTCCCGCTCCCACCGCCCCGCCCTGCTGCTGGCCGCCGCGCTCATTCTGGCGCCAGGCCTGGCACATGAGGCCGCGGCGCAACTCATCTACCGCAGTGTCGGCCCGGACGGGCGTGTGACGTTTTCCGACCGGGAGCTGAACACCGCACGCCCTCCGGTGGTTGCCGGCGAGGCACGCACACCCACGGCGGCGGCCAACGACTCGCTGCCGTATGCGCTGCGCGAAGTCCAGGCCCGTTTTCCGGTGACGCTCTACACCGGCAACGACTGCAGCCCCTGCGCCAGCGCCCGCGCGCTGCTGATGCAGCGCGGTGTTCCATTCACCGAGTTCAGCGTGCGCAGCACCGCCGACGCACAGGCGCTGCAGGCGCTCAGCGGCCAGGACCGCCTGCCGTTCGCCACCATCGGCCAGCAGCATGTCACGGGGTTTGCCGCCGACGAATGGCGCCAGTACCTCGATGCGGCCGGCTATCCGCAGACCTCGGTCCTGCCCGCAAGCTACCGCCAGCCCGCGGCGCGCACGCTCGCACCCCAGGCGCCGCCAGTCGCGTCCGATCCGTCCCAGGCGGGCAATCCGGCCGCTGCGGCACGCGGGCGCACCTTCGAAGCGCCCGTGATACCTCCCAACCGCGTCACGCCCAGCAATCCTGCCGGCCTGACCTTCTAGTCCGGCGCTGCAGCGAGCTAGCGCTTTCTCTCGCGCGAGCGTGCCGCGCCGCGGCCGGATCGCGCCCGCGTTCCCGGGCAGCACATCACCGGCATGTCCTGCTGCCAAGGCCAGACAGCCACATTAAATAGCTATAGACTATTTTTATAGCAATACCTATAGTCTATATCTCTACTTCAGACGGAGAGCCATGCCCGGCGGAGCCGGGCTGCCGGTTCGAGTCCCATGTCCAGAATGTTTGCGCCATGCGCCTGACGGAAATTCCGGCTCGACTTCCCACAAACATAATGAAGAACAGTACTTCGTCAGATCTTCCCGCAGCCCATGAAAGCAATGCATTCAGGGCAAATCCTGTTCATGCAGGCAACCCAAGCGCCTGCGGCGGCGAGGAATACCCCCTGCGTTGGCAGGCCTACCTGCTGGCCCGCGAAGCCCAGGCACACGCGCAGGCCGCATACATCGATGCCGCACGCATCCATCAACACACGGGGGAGCAGTTGCAACAGCTCAGCGCAACTGCATTGCAATCGAACTCCCGCGTCATCGAACTGCTGATCGAATCCCGCAAACTGATCCCTCAGGTCATTGCGAACCGCATCCAGTACGACATTTCAGAGCGGGAACTTCACTATGTCCTGCAAACAAAGGCCATGCACCAGATTCTGGTGAAGATCATGGCGCAATGTCTGTTGGATGCACAGACGCAAAGGTATGACGCGATAAAGAACGCGGCAATCGCGTCGAATCCGGGAAATGTTCTTGGTCTCCAGCAGGAGGAGTGGATTTCGGAAGTGGTGGCTCAATCCGACGAGGACTTCCGCCTGGGTTCTGCAGTCGACATGTTCCACGTCATGTCCAGGGTATTGGAAGAACTCACGCAGGCATATTATTTCGATGACGCAACGCAAACACAGCTGCCCCCTCTCAACCCAGTCATCCTCGAAGCATTGTTTGCATCACGCACCGCCATGCATGACACCTTCGAATCCGAATTGTCACGTACCGAAGACGCACTGAATGCTCTGCTGGAGCAACAGAGGGAAACCGCATCCAGACAACTGGAAATCGAACTGCAGCATGTCCATGCGAGCGAGCGCCATAGCCAGGCGGCACACAAGCTGGAAACCAGCCTCGCTGCCAAAAGACAGGCAGATCTGGCGTTCGAGGCAAGCGCGGCGCAGTGGCTTGAAAATCCGGATGCGTTGCCCGACGCATCAGCCGCTGCCCGCCAAAATGCAGACGGTGATCATCCGATGCCGTCGAGCGCCTTGCCTGCAGATGCGGCCGCCACCTGGCAACCGCCCGGCTCGGCCACCGCAAGCGTCGGCACCGTAGGTTCGAGCCTGTCGGATGACGATCACATGCTGGACGAAGTGTGGAGTTTCACTTGGACGGAAATGCTCGAGCTGTCGAGCGACACCGAAGAAGACAGCAATGCGGCAGCCGCAGCGATGGCTGCACCCGGAAACTTCACTACCAGCCAGCCGTCAGTGACCGAGGCCGCGCCGGCCCTTCCCCCTGAGCCGCAGCATTCGATGCTGATGTCGCCCATGGACCTGGCCATTTCGGCCGGAGCCCTGATCGCGGCCTACCTCATAGCCAGCCAGGACAGGAGCGGTTTTCACGAGCTGTAACGGCGGCAAAGCCGCGGGCTGCACTCCCCCCGCACAGCCCGACGAGCCTGGAGTATTCCGCTGTGGCAGCCACCCGATCTGATTTCACGGGTTGCTGCGCGCCAGCAGGCATCGGCTTCAGTACGCCAGCGTGCGCACGCCCTGCGCCGTGCCCAGCAGGCAGACCGAGGCCTTCTGGTGCGCGAAGACACCCACCGTGACCACGCCGGGCCACTGGTTCACTTCGGATTCGAATGCCAGCGGATCGGCGATGGACAGGCCGCGCACATCGAGGATATGCTGGCCGTTGTCCGTCACCAGCGGCTGGCCGTCTTTCAGGCGCAGCGTGGCGCTCGCGCCGCGGGCCTCGAATCGGCGCGCGATCTGCTGCGCGGCCATGGGAATGACTTCGACCGGCAACGGGAATGCGCCCAGCGCGGCGACCAGCTTGGATTCGTCGGCGATGCAGACGAAGCGCTGCGCCAGCGCCGCCACGATCTTCTCGCGCGTGAGCGCCGCGCCGCCGCCCTTGACCATGTAGCCGTTGCCGTCGATCTCGTCGGCGCCATCGATGTAGACGGCCAGCGACTCGACTTCATTCGCGTCGAACACCGCGATACCCAGCGCCTTCAGGCGCTCGGTGCTGGCCACCGAACTCGAGACCGCGCCGCGGATCTGGTCCTTCATCGTGGCCAGTGCGTCGATGAACTTGTTGACCGTGGATCCCGTGCCCACGCCGACGATCTCGCCCGCCTGCACGTATTGGAGGGCGGCTTGGCCGACCAGGGTTTTTAGTTCATCTTGGGAAAGGGCTGCGGCAGGTGTCGTCATGGGCGAGAATTCGAGGTAATCACGGAAGTAATCAGCGAATTATCCAATGTCTCTTATTCCCTACGCTCTGGCCCGACCCTTTCTGTTCCGTCTCGACGCCGAGGCCGCGCATGACCTGACCATGAATCTTCTGGCGCGCGGCCAGGGCACGCCGCTGCAGTGGGCGTGGTCGCAGCCCATGGTGTCGGACCCCATCGAGTTGGCCGGCCTGCGTTTTCCCAACCGCGTGGGAATGGCTGCGGGCCTCGACAAGAACGCGCGCTGCATCGACGCGCTCAGCGCCATGGGTTTCGGCTTCGTCGAAGTCGGCACCGTCACGCCCAAGCCCCAGCCCGGCAATCCGCAGCCGCGCATGTTCCGCATTCCGCAGGCGCGCGCCCTGGTCAACCGCCTGGGCTTCAACAACCAGGGGCTTGAGGCCTTCATTGCCAACGTGCGCCAGTCGAAGTGCCGCGCGGGCGGCAATCCGATGCTGCTGGGCCTGAACATCGGCAAGAACGCGGCCACGCCCATCGAGGATGCGACCAGCGACTACCTGATCGCGCTCGACGGCGTGTACCCGCATGCCGACTATGTGACGGTGAACATCAGCTCGCCCAACACCAAGAACCTGCGCGCGCTGCAGACCGACGATGCGCTAGACGCGCTGCTGGGCGCGATTGCCGAGCGCCGCGAACAGCTGGCCGCGCAGCAGGGGCGGCGCGTGCCGGTGTTCGTCAAGATCGCGCCCGATCTGGAGCCGGAGCAGGTCACGGTGATCGCCGCGATCCTGCAGCGCCACGGCATGGATGGCGTCATCGCCACCAACACCACCATCCGCCGCGATGCCGTGCAGGGCCTGCCGCACGCCGAGGAAGCCGGCGGGCTCTCGGGCGCGCCGGTGCGCGAGGCCAGCAACGAGGTGGTGCGCCAGCTGCGCGCGGCGCTCGGCCCGCGCTTTCCGATCATTGGCGTGGGCGGCATCATGAGCGCCGAGGATGCGGTGGAGAAGATCCGTGCGGGCGCGGATGTCGTGCAGATCTACAGCGGCCTGATCTACGCCGGGCCGGCGCTGGTGCAAAGCGCTGCGAAGGCCATTCGCGCGCTGCGCTGAACGCCGGCCCATGCAAAAAGCCGCGGCTGGCAACAGCACGCGGCTTTCTGGGCTCCTACCCGCGGGCTATCAGCGGCGGAACTTGGCGATCATCGGCAATGCCACGCCCGCCCAGCGGATCACGCGGCGCGGGCCGAGCATCAAGGCCACACCCGCGGCCACGGCCACGGCCATGGGGTGCAGGCGGGCAAACGCGATGGCGCGGTCTGCAAACGGTCCCGTGACGGGCATGGTCTGGGCGTGGCTGCTGCGCAGTGCCAGCGCCTGGGCGCGGGCATTGCGGCGGGCCATGATGCGTTCGCGCTGTGCGGCAATCCGTTCGAGCACGACGCGCTCTTCGTCGGATACCGGCACATCCACCAGATCCGCGACCTGTGCCGCGGCGGCCTTGGCAGAAGGAGTGGCCATGGGGGAAGTGTTCACAGTCGCTCCTTCAATGCACGCCAGTCTTGTGCCAGCTCATTGCGCGTCAAGGCAAATGGATTGCCGACCTTGCGCAGCGTGACGATCAACCCGATCAGCAGGCCGGCCCAGATCACCAGCCAGGTGCCAGCCACGCTCCAGGCCACCGTAAGCCGCTGGGGCGTATCCCAGAAATGCACCATCAGCGCAATCGACAGCACCGTGAGCGTGACGACGGTCAGAACCGCCAGCGACAAACCCAGGACCACCAAGGTGGTCAGGCGCCGCTTCTGGTCCTGCCATTCGAGGCGCGCAAGCTCGAGGCGGTCCTCCGCGGCAATGGCGCCTTCGATGACATTGGCGCGCCAACGCGCGATGAACGCATCGACGCCCAATAGTGACAACCAGTTCACATCCATATCCGTGCAACAGCGGTTGCCGGATCAACGACGCGACAGCAGGAAACCGAGCACCGCGCCTGCGGCCAGCGCGGCGCCGGCGACGCGCCACGGTTCGTCATGCGCGTACTGATCGGCGGCCTTGGCCGCATCCTTGGCCTGGCGTGCGGCTTCGCGCGCGGCGCTCAATGCCGACTCGCGTGCGGTGTCGATGCCTTCATCGAGCTTCTTGCGCAGCACCTGGATTTCGGGCACGGCATCCAGCGTCTTGCTGTCCAGCAGGCCACGCAAATCGCTCACCAGCTTTTCCAGGTCGGAAGGAACATTGGCGATGGTTTCGGAGACGGATTTCGACATGAAGGCCTTTCGGATGGAAAAAGAAAACAGTGGCGACTTTCTCCGATGCAGTGATTGCGCTGGAAAAAGTCTTGCAAGCATCTTAGCCAAAGCCACCGCGCGCACCAAGAGAATCCGGGCCGCGCTGCTGTCAGACAGCTCCCACAATTTGCGCGACTTCCTCGCCCAGCGCGAGGCAGCTCGTCAAACCCGGGGATTCGATGCCGAACAGATTGACCAACCCCGGCACGCCGTGCAGCTTCGGCCCCTGGAGCATGAAGTCGGCAGCCGGCGCATCGGCTGCGCTGATCTTGGGCCGCATGCCCGCATAGCCCGGCGCCAGCGCGCCGTCGGCCAGCGCCGGCCAGTAGCTGCGCACGGCGGCGTAGAACGCGTCGCCGCGGCGCGGGTCCACCACCAGCGCATCGGGGTCGTCGACCCATTCCACATCCGGGCCGAACTTGGCCTGGCCGCCCAGGTCCAGCGTCAGGTGCACGCCCAGGCCGGCGGACTCGGGCACGGGATAGATCAGGCGCGAGAACGGGCTGCGGCCCGCGAGCGTGAAGTAGCTGCCCTTGCAGTAATGGGCGGTGGGCACCAGCGCCGAGGGCAAGCCTTTGAACGTCCGCGCGAGATCCGGCGCGTGCAGGCCGGCCGAATTCACCACGGTCCGCGCCAGCAATTCCATGCCGTCGGCGGTATGCAGCACGATGCCTTCGGGGGTGATCTCCGCGCCTTGCACGCGCGCATACAAGGCGACCATTCCGCCGGCATTCTCCAGATCGCCCTGCAGCGACAGCATCAGCGCATGGCTGTCGATGATGCCGGTGCTTGGCGAATGCAGCGCGGCCACGCATTGCAGCGCCGGCTCGAGCGCACCGGCCTGGGCCGCATCGAGCAGCACCAGGTCATCGACGCCATTTGCCAGCGCCTTGAGGCGAATGCTTTCGAGCGTCGCGCGCTGCGCGTCGGTGGTGGCGACGATCAGCTTGCCGCAACGCTCGAACGGCACGCCGCGCTCCGCGCAGTAGGCGTAGAGCAACTGCTTGCCGCGCACGCAGAGCCTGGCCTTGAGCGAGCCCTCAGGGTAGTAGATGCCGGCATGGATGACTTCGCTGTTGCGCGAACTGGTGCCCGTGCCTATGGCCTCGGCCGCCTCGAGCACCAGCACCTCGCGGCCCTGCAAGGCCAGCGCACGCGCCACCGCCAGGCCCACGACTCCCGCGCCGATCACGACGCAATCCACACTTTCTCGCATTGCCACCCCTGCTTGGAAAATGAGGATTTTGCCGGTGAAATGGCGCCCGTGCGCTACACCCGTGCGCTACACCCGTGCGCTACACCCGTGCGCTACACCCGTGCCCTCAGTCCAGCGATACGCCGGTCACCGCCACGACCTCCTTCCAGCGCTTGAGCTCCTTTTGCAGATAGGCGCCGTACTGCTCGGGGCTCGATCCCAGCGCCTCGGTGCCCTGCTGCGCCAGCTTGGCCAGCACTTCGGGATTCTTCAGGGCCCGGTTCACGGCGGTGTTGAGCCGAGCGATCACGTCGGCCGGCGTGCCCGCGGGCACCATGATGCCCTGCCAGGCGCCGGCCTCGAAGCCGCGCAGGCCGGACTCGGCCAGCGTCGGCACCTCGGGAAACAGCGACATGCGCTCGGCGGTGGTGACCGCCAGCAGGTTCATGTGCTTGCTCTTGATGAAGGGAATGACGGAGTTGATGGTGTCGGTGAGAAAGTCGATCTGGCCGCCGGCGAGCGCCAGATCGGCGGGCGCGCTGCCCTTGTAGGGAATGTGCGAGGCTTCGAGCCGCGCCGCGTGCAGCATCTGGAACGCCGCGAGGTGGGTCACGTTGCCATTGCCAGCCGAGCCGTAGGAAGCCTTGCCGCCCTGCGCCTTAAGCCAGGCCATGAACTCCGGCACGCTCTTCGCCGGCAGGTCCTGGCGCGTGACCAGCGCCAGGGGCACCACCGCGGTGAGCGCCACCGGCGCCAGTTCCTTGTTCACGTCATAGCTGAGCTTCTTGTAGAGCGCCGGGCTCAGCGCAATCGAAGACGTGTTGTAGAGCACGGTGTAGCCGTCGGGCGCGGCCTTGGCCACGGCGGCATTGCCGATGTTGCCATTGGCGCCGGGCCTGTTGTCGACGACGATGCTCTGCCCCAGCTGCTGCGCGATGTTCTGCGCCAGCAGCCGTGCCACGATGTCGGTGGGTCCGCCCGGCGGAAACGGCACGACCATGGTGATGGGCTTGGCAGGCCAGGCCTGGGCCCATGCCGCGGGCAGCACGCCGGTGCCCGCCACTGCGGCAACGCCCAGCGCCTGCCATATCCGAAGGGTGTTCCTTTGCTTGGTCATCGCTTGTCTCCTTTTTGGTTTTTTCAGTTCCGGCCCCGAGGCTCAGCGCGGATCGCGCCCGGCGAGCAGGCGCTTGGCCAGATAGCTCATGACGAGCTGCTGCTTCTGGTTCCAGACGTCGATGCGCGAGCTCACCACCGCGCGGCCGCTGCGCGAGGTGGGGCGGATTGCGGTGACCTCGATCACGGCGTGCACCGTGTCGCCCACGACCACCGGCGCGAAGATCTTCTGCTGCAGCTCCAGCATGGCCAGCCCCGTGCCCTGGATCATGGTCTGCAGGATCAGGCCTTCGATCAGGCTGTAGGTCAGAGCACCGGGAACGGGCCGGCCCGCCATGGCCGCGCCTTCGTAGCCGTCCTCGATGAAGATGGCTTCGAGCATGCCCGTGACGCCAATGAAATTGACCAGGTCGGTCTCTGTCACGGTGCGGCGGAAGGTGCGAAAGCACTGCCCCACCTGCAGGTCCTGCCAGACGTAGCCCTGGCCCAGGCGCGGCATGTCCAGGGCCGCGGGCCGCGCGTCTTCCGCGGCCAGCGTGGAGGTGGGGGTCAAGTCGGGAGCATTCATTGCGCTTTCTCGTTCATGGTGGAGGAGGCGTGGCAGCCGTTGCCGGCGGCCAGCAGTGGCTCGATCTGGGCATCGGCCAGCCCGGCCGCGCGCAGACAGGCACGCGTGTGCTCACCCAGGCGCGGCGGCATCCGTACCGGCAGGCGCTGGCCGTCAAAACGCACGGGATTCGCGGGAAAGGTCAGCGCGCCCATCGCGGGGTCGTCGAGGCGCTGGAAAAAGCCCGTGGCCTGCAGATGCGGGTCGGCAGGCAAGTCGGCGAGCCGCGTGATCGGCGCCGCAGGAATCTCCAGGCGTTCGCAGGTCTCCAGCCAATGGGCCGAACTGCGCCCGCGGATCACCTCTGCCGCGATGTCGAGCAGCGCCTCGATATGCGCGGTGCGCTGCGCGATGCTCGCAAAGCGCGGGTCCCGCGCGAGTTCAGGACGGCCGGCCTCGGCGAAGAAGCGCAGCCACTGCGCGTCGGTGTAGGGCATCATGGCCACATAGCCGTCCGAAGTCGCATAGGGCCGGCGCGAAGCCGCCATGGCGCGCGGATACCCGGCCTGGCCCAGCGCGGGCGTGAAGTGCTGGCCATACAGGTGCTCCACCAGATTGAAGCCGACCATGGCTTCGAACATGGGAATTTCGACAAAGCCGCCCTGCCCGGTGCGTTCGCGGCGCATCAGTGCCGCCAGGATCGCATGCGCGGCAACATGGCCGCAGGTCTTGTCGGCCGCGACCATGGGCAGGTAGCGCGCCTGGCCGCCCTGCTGCTGCATCAGGTCGGCAATGCCGCTCATGCCCTGGATCACATCGTCGTACGCGGGTTTGCCGGCATAGGGCCCGCCCTGCGCGAAGCCATGCAATCCCGCATACACCAGCCGCGGCAGCCGCGCCAGCAGGGTCTGCGGGTCGATGCCCAGCCGCGCGAGCTTCTGCGGCCGCATGCTGTGCATGAAGACATCGGCCCCCGCCACCAACTTTTGCAGCGCGGCCTGCGCCGCGGCCTGCCGCAGGTCGAGCACGACGCTTTGCTTGTTGCGGTTGCTGCCCAGGAACATGGCCGCCATGCCTTCCTCGCGCGCCGGCCCGGTGCGGCGCGTCGAGTCGCCCTCGGGCGGCTCGATCTTGATCACGGTGGCGCCATAGTCGCCCAGGATCTGGCTGGCCAGCGGCCCGAACACCACGCTGGTCAGATCGACCACGGTCAGGCCTTCAAGCGGCAGCATGCGTGTCCCCCGTTGCTGCATCGGTGATGCGCCGCACCAGGTCCAGCGTCATCCCCTGGTGCTGTAGCAGGGCTTCGCCCGCCACGCGCTGCCAGTAGGCTTCGCTGCCCGCGGTCTGGCGCCACGCATGCAGGCGCCGCGTGAACAGCTGCAGGTCATATTCCGCGGTGAAGCCGATCGCACCGTGGATCGCATGCGCGGTTTCGGCCGCCGCCAGCGCGGCCTCGCTGCAGCGTGCCTTGGCCGTGGCCACACGCAGGCGATCCGCTTGCAAACCCTCGCAGGTACAACCCAGTTGCGCGGCCATGCGCGCCGCAAACACCTGCTCGCTCATCACCGCCAACTGGTGCTGGATGGCCTGGAACTTGCCGATGGGCCGGCCGAACTGCTGGCGCTCGTTGGCATACTGCAGCGTGCGCTGGAACACGCTGCCCATCGCCCCCGCCATCTGTGCGGCCACGATCGCGGCTTGCAGGGTACGCATCTCCACGCCGGCGGGCAGCGCCACCGAAGGCGCGGCCTGGACTTCGTCACGGCTCCACGCCAGCGCCGCATCTTCCTGGCGGGCCTGCGCCGCCTGCTGCGCGCCGGCCACGGGCAGCAGCCTGCAGGCACTACCCGCCTGCACCAGCACCGCATCGGCCATGCGGGCGTTGCGCACCATCGCGCTATGCAGCGTGCCATCCGCGCGCAACTGGCCGCTGGCCAGCGCCACCGGCCCCGGCGGCCGTGGCGCGCCGGACTGCGCCAGCAGCGCCCGCGCCACCATCGTTTCGGCCAGCGGCAGCGGCAGCGCATGCGCGCCGCACTGCTCGAGCACGCCGAATACCTGCGCCAGGCCCAGCCCGGCACCGCCGGCGGCTTCATCCAGCAAGGCATCGGCCAGGCCGGTGGCCTCGAGCTGCGCCCACAGCGCGCCGGCTTCGGGCGCCGGCCGGCCGCCGGCTTCGATGGCGCGCACCACCTGGGGCGTGCACTGCCCGGCGAGCACTGCACGCGCGGCGTCGGCAAACATGTCGAGTTCGTTCATGGCTTTTCCTTTCAGCGCAGGCCCAGGCCGCGCGCAATCATTCCGCGCAGGATGTCGCGCGTGCCGCCGCGCAGCGAAAACGAGGGCGCGGCCTCGGTCACGTACTTGAGCGTCATCAGCAGCTCCACGGGGATGTCCTCGCTGTCGCCCGCGAACAGCGCATCGGCAATGGCCGCGGGAATCATCTGCTCGAGCGTCGTGCCCAGCTCCTTGACCAGCGCCGCTTCGACGATCGGGCTCGCACCCTGGGTGAGCTTTTCCTGCACGGCCACGGACATCGCGCGCAGCGGCGCGAGCTGCGTCAGCACCTTGCCGGCCAGCAGCACGGCGGCGTCGCTGCGTCCCGCGGGCGTGCGCACGTAGTCGAGCCACTGGTCGAACAGCACGATGCTGGAGAACAGCCGCTCGGGGCCGCTGCGCTCATAGGCCAGCTCCGCCGTGACCTGCTCCCAGCCCTGGCCTTCGGCGCCGATCAGCGCGTCCGGCGCCAGCTGCACGTTGTCGAAGAACACCTCGCAGAAATGCCGGTCGCCCGAAAGGTCCTCGATGGGCCGTACGGTGACGCCGGGCAGCGACAGGTCGACGATGACCTGCGACAGCCCCTTGTGCCGGTCGGCAGGGCCGCCCGAGGTGCGCACCAGCGCAATCATGTACTGGCAGTGGTGTGCGTTGGTGGTCCAGATCTTCTGGCCGTTGAGCAGGAAACCGCGCTCGTTGGGCACGGCGCGCGTGGCGACGCTGGCCAGGTCCGAGCCGGCATTGGGCTCGCTCATGCCGATGCAGAAGAACGCTTCGCCGCGGCACACGCGCGGGATATAGAACTGCTTTTGCGCCTCGCTGCCGTACTTGAGGATCAGCGGCGCGCTCTGGCGGTCGGCAATCCAGTGCGAGCCCACGGGCGCGCCGAAGTTCAGCAGTTCCTCCACCAGCACGTAGCGCGCAAACGCGCTGCGGCCGCCGCCGCCATACTCCGGCGGCAGCGTCATGCCGATCCAGCCGCGCGCGCCGAGCTGGCGGCTGAACTCCGTGCTGTACCCGCCCCAGGAGCGTGCACGGATATGCGCAGGCATGTCCCTGGTGGCCTGCGCCAGGAAGGCGCGGATGTCGGCGCGCAGGGCTTCGTCCTGCGCGGGAATGCACGTCAGTGCAAGCGAATCGAGGGTACTCATCCCAGCACTCCATTGTCTCGGTAGGTCTGCAATTGCTCGGGGCTCAGGTCCAGCAGGCGCGTCAGCACCGCGTCGGTGTGCTGGCCCAGCTGGGGCGGCGCGTGGCGGTAGCGCACGGGGGTGTCGGACAACCGTATCGGGCTGGCCACCAGCGGCACCTCGCCGGCCACGGGGTGCGGCATGCTGAACTGCATGCCGCGCGCCTGGACTTGCGGGTCGGCGAACACATCGGCCACGGTATTGATCGGGCCGCAGGGCACGGCATGCTGCTCCAGCAGCGCGATCCAGTCGCGCGTGCTGCGCGTCACCGTGAGTGCGCGGATGCGCTCCACGAGCTCGGCGCGGTGCTGCAGGCGCCCGGCGTTGCGCTGGAAGCGCGCGTCGGCGCCCCAGTCCGGCTGCTGCACGGCCGCGCAAAAGCGCGCGAACTGGCCGTCGTTGCCGATCGCCAGGATCATGTGGCCGTCCAGCGTGGGAAAGTCCTGGTAGGGCACGGTATTGGGATGGGCGTTGCCCATGCGCTGCGGCGTCGCGTGGCCGTACAGGTAATTCATGCCCTGATTGGCCAGGCAGGCCACGCCCACGTCGAGCAGCGCCAGGTCGATGTGCTGGCCGCGCCCGGTGTGCTCGCGCGCCTGCAGGGCCGCCAGGATGGCGGTGCTGGCATAGAGCCCGGTGAGCACATCGGTCAGCGCCACGCCGACCTTCATCGGCCCGCCGCCCGGTGCGCCATCCGGCTGGCCGGTAATGCTCATCAGCCCGCCCATGCCCTGGATCAGAAAGTCGTATCCCGCACGCTGCGCATACGGGCCGTCCTGGCCGAAACCCGTGACGGAGCAGTACACCAGGCGCGGGTTCACGGCGCTCAGGCTCGCGTAATCGAGCCCGTACCGGGCCAGTCCGCCGGTCTTGAAGTTCTCGATCACGACATCGCACTGCTGCGCCAGCGCACGCACCAGCGCCTGCCCCTGCGGCTGCGTGAAATCCACCGTGACCGACTGCTTGTTGCGGTTGGTGCACATGTAATAGGCCGACTCGCCCGTGGGTTCGCCATCGGGCCCGGTGACATGGGGCGGGCCCCAGGCACGCGTGTCGTCTCCCGTGCCCGGCCGCTCGACCTTGATCACCTCGGCCCCCAGATCGCCCAGCGTCTGCGCCGCCCAGGGGCCGGCAAGCACGCGCGACAGGTCCAGCACCTTGATGTGCTGCAGCGCTTGCACCGGCGTGGCGCTGGCGGCGCTCATTGCAGTGGCACCTTGGCTTGCACCACGATGCGCTTCCACAGCGCGATCTCGTTCTTCTGGAACTCATGCATCTGCGCGGGGCCGCCGGTCATGGGCGTGGCGCCCAGGCGCGCATAGAACTGCTGCGTCTCCTCGAGCCTGGAGATCGCGGTGAAATGCTCGGCAAGCTTCGCGGTTTCCGCCGCCGGCGTCTTGGCGCTGACCATCGCGCCCACCCAGGTGTAGGCCTCGAAGCCCGGCAGCCCCGCCTCGCTGGCCGTGGGCACTTCGGGCGAGGTGGCGACGCGCTTGTCCGATGCCACGGCAAGCACCTTGACGCGCCCGCCCTTGGCCAGTTCCTGCACCGCGGTGACCTCGGCAAACGCGTAGTCGACGGTGCCCGAAGCCAGCGCCGTCATGGCCTCGCCCGCGCCCTTGAACGGCACATGCACCGTGGCCAGCCGCGCCGAATCGTTGAACAGCTCGCCCATCAGCTGGTAGCCGGCCGAGCCCGCGCCGAAGTTCACCTTGCCGGGGTTGGCGGCCGCATAGGCCATCAATCCCTTGAGGTCGGCATACGGGGCCTGCGGCTTGATGGCCAGCATGGCGGGCGAGCGCATCATCATCGTGAGCGGCGCGAAGTCCTTGAGCGGATCGTAGGGCAGTTCGCGGAACAGTGCGGCATTGACCGCGAGCGTGGAGTTGCTGCCGATGAAGACCGTGTGGCCCTCGGCGGGCGCCGCGAGCACCTGCTTGACGGCAAGGAAACCGTTGGCGCCGGGCTTGTTCTCCACGATCACCGCCTGGCCCGTGCGTTCCTGCAGCTTGCGCGCGAAGTAGCGCGCCGAGGTGTCAGTACCGCTGCCCGGGCCGAACGGCACCACGAACCTGATGGGCCGGCCCGAAGGTTCCTGGGCCATGGCTGGCAGCGCTGCCAGGCCCGTTGCTGCCATCAGGCCCGCGGCCAGCCAGGGTCCCATGCTTCTTCTGTGCATCATTGGTTTGTCTCCTTCATGCGCCTCTCAGGGCTTGTTCGGAGACGCCAATTTAGAAGGCGCGGCTACAGTCGGTCAAATATCAAAAAAAGTGCTTCCGATACCAAAAGAATATCGCCATGAACCTGCGCCAGCTCCAGCAATTCATCACCCTGATCGAGACGCCCAACTTCCATCGCGCCGCTGAAATCCTGCACATGGCGCAGCCGCCGCTGTCCGTGTCGATACGGCGCCTGGAGGACGAACTCGGCGGCAAGCTCTTCACACGCACTCCGGGCGGCGTGGTGCCGACGCCGCTGGCGCACACGCTGCTGCCCGATGCGCGCGCGGCGCTGTTCCATGCGCAACAATGCAAGGTCAAAGCCCAGGAAGCGCTGATAGGGCTGGGAGGACTGCTGCGCATCGGCTTCATCGGCACGGCCACTTACCAGTTGCTGCCGCGCTTGATTCCCGAGCTGCGCAGCCAGTTCCCGAAGGTGGAGATGGAACTGGTGGAGATGACCTCGCTGGAAATCCTCGAAGGCCTGCGCGCGCGCCAGCTGGAGCTGGGTTTCCTGCGCTTTCCCGTGCTCGACAGCCTGGGCCTGACGATGACGCCGCTCGAGCGCGACGACTTCGTGCTGGCAGTGCCGGCGCACAGCGCGCTGGCCCGGGCGCCGGGCCAGCGCCTGGCGCTGTCGGACGCCGCGGGGGAGAACTTCATTCTCTATCCCCAGCAGCGGGTGCCCAGCTTGCGCGCGATGGCCGACCTGCGCTGCCAGATGTCGGGTTTCACGCCGCATGTGGCCCAGGAAGCCATGCAGGTGCATACCATCCTGAGCCTGGTGGCGTCGGGCATAGGGGTGGCGCTGGTGGCCGGTGTGGCGCGCCAGCATGCGATGCCCGGCGTGGTCTGCCTGGAACTGAGCGATACGCCGGAGCAGTTTTGCGTCGGCCTGGCCGTGGCCGTGGCATCGCAGCAGCGCCTGAATCTGGCGGACCGCGTGCTGGACCATGTGCTGCGCCACCACCAGACGCCCGAGATGGCGGCGCGCTGCCGGCAGGCGTGAACAGCGGCGCGCGCCGGCGCTTTCCTATAAGGCGCGGGCCAGCTCCGGCACGGCCGTGAACAGGTCGGCTTCGAGGCCGTAGTCGGCGACGCTGAAGATCGGCGCTTCGGCGTCCTTGTTGATCGCCACGATCACCTTGGAGTCCTTCATGCCGGCCAGATGCTGGATCGCGCCCGAGATGCCCACGGCAACGTACAGCTGCGGCGCGACGATCTTGCCGGTCTGGCCGACCTGCAGGTCGTTGGCGGCGTAGCCCGCGTCCACGGCGGCGCGCGAGGCGCCAATCGCGGCGCCGAGCTTGTCGGCCAGCGGCGTGATCACTTCGTTGAACTTCTCGGCCGAGCCCAGCGCGCGGCCGCCCGACACGATGATCTTCGCGGCGGTGAGTTCGGGGCGGTCGCTGGCGGCGATCTCGCTGCCGACGAAGCGGCTCTTGCCGGCATCGGCGGCAGCCGCCACGCTTTCCACGCCGGCGCTGCCGCCCGTGGCCGCGGCCGCGTCGAAGCCCGTGGTGCGCACGGTGATCACCTTGGTCGCATCGCTGCTCTGCACGGTGGCAATCGCATTGCCGGCGTAGATCGGGCGCTCGAAGGTGTCGGGGCTCACGACCTTGGTGACGTCGCTGATCTGCGCGACATCGAGCGTGGCGGCCACGCGTGGCGCGACGTTCTTGCCCGAGGCGGTGGCGGGAAACAGGATGTGGCTGTAGTTGCCAGCGAGCGCCAGCACCTGCGCGGCGAGGTTCTCGGCCAGGCCGTTCTTGAGGGAGTCGCCTTCGGCGAGGATCACCTTGGAGACGCCGGCAATCTGGGACGCGGCTTGCGCCGCGGCGGCAGCGCCCTCACCGGCCACCAGCACATGCACCTCGCCACCGCAGGCGGCGGCCGTGACGGTGTTCAGGGTCGCGGGCTTGATGGAGGCGTTGTCGTGTTCTGCAATTACAAGGGAAGTCATGGAGTTTCTTTCGATGGGTGTTACACCCTTCGACGGGGTCGCCTAGACAGGCTCAGGCGGCCCGCCGAGGGGTGAACGGTGTATCAACCGTTCGTCCTGAGCTTGTCGAAGGATGAAAGGCCTGTCCGCCGGGAACGTCCCGACAAGCAGCCTCAAATCACCTTCGCTTCGTTCTTCAATTTGTCCACCAGCGCCGCCACATCGGCCACCTTCACGCCCGCGCCGCGCTTGGCGGGCTCGGACACCTTGAGGGTTTTCAGGCGCGGCGCCACGTCGACACCCAGCTCCTCGGGCGTCACGGTGTCAAGCCGCTTTTTCTTGGCCTTCATGATGTTGGGCAGCGTCACATAGCGCGGCTCGTTCAGGCGCAGATCGGTGGTGATCACGGCCGGCGTGTTCAGCGACAGGGTTTCCAGGCCGCCGTCGACTTCGCGCGTGACCTGCACGCTGTCGCCCGACAGTTCGACCTTCGACGCAAACGTCGCCTGCGGCAGATCGGCCAAGGCCGCGAGCATCTGGCCGGTCTGGTTGGCGTCGTCATCGATGGCCTGCTTGCCCAGGATGATCAGGCCGGGTTGCTCCTTGTCGACCAAAGCCTTGAGCAGCTTGGCCACGGCCAGCGGCTGCAGTTCGGCATCTGTCTGCACCAGGATCGCGCGGTCGGCGCCGATCGCCATCGCGGTGCGCAGGTTTTCCTGGCACTGGGCCACGCCGCAGGACACGGCGATGACTTCGGTAGCGGCGCCATTCTCTTTCAGGCGCACGGCTTCCTCGACGGCAATCTCGTCAAACGGGTTCATGCTCATCTTGACATTGGCGATATCGACGCCGCTGCCATCGGATTTGACGCGCACCTTGACGTTGTAGTCGACCACGCGCTTGACGGGAACCAGGACTTTCATAGGCCCTCCTTTCACTTGTCTCAGGAATGCGCCGCCTGCATGCGGTGGCGCGGCTCATGCAGCTTCCAGACCATGATCAGGGACAGCGTCTTGACCAGCAGCGCCAGCCAGAAGATCAGGTGGTAGCCGAAATAGGTGGCAATGACGCCGCCCAGCAGCGGGCCCAGGGCCATCATCAGATGCGATGCGGTGTCGGACACCGCGATCAGCATCGGCAGTTCATGCGACTTGCCGAACTCGAGCACGAAGTTGCTGGACGCCACCTGGTAGCCGCCAAAGCCCGCGCCCAGGCCGCAGAAGGCAATGACGAACACCGGCAGCGAGGCGCCGCAGATCAGCAGCAGCGTGGCGCCCCCCCATAGCGCCATGCTCAGCAAAAAGACCAGCCGGTAGCCCCGCGCATCGGCAATCCTTCCCCACAACAGGTTGCTGATGGTCTGCGACAGCAGGAAGGCCAGCGAAAAATAGCCCAGCGTCGCGCCCGACAAGCTCACATACTGGCCCGCATACAGCACATAGAACGGCACCGCCACGGTGCCCAGCGCGCCCAGCGCGCGCGCATAGAAGAACTTGCGGTAGTCGTCGTCGCCCTTGAGCAGCGCCGGAATTTCGGCGACGCGCTGGCGAAAGCCCGCGGACTTCTTGCGCACCGTGAGCGACTTGGGCTCGCGCACGAAAGTCAGCGCGCTGATACCGATGCTGGTCAGGATGAACGCCAGCATGAATGTCGAGCCGTAACCATTGCCGAAGGCGTTGCTGCCCACCAGGTATTCGCCGCCCACATAGGCCACGCCCGCGGCGATCAGCCCGCCGAGGAAATTGCGCAGGCCGATCAGCCTGCCGCGCTGGTTGGTGGGAATCACCTTGGACATCAGGAAGTTGAACGCCACGCCCTGCATGCCGCCGAAGAAGCCAAACAGCGCCAGGAACACACAGGCCAGCACCAGCGCGGTGTGGCCGCTGAAGAAAAAGGTGCTCAGCGCGAGGCAGAAGATCTGCAGGCGCATCATCCAGCCCACCGAGTACACGACCTTCATCACCTGCTCGCGGTGCTCGATCAGCGTGGCGCTCCAGATCGAGGACATGGCCATGCCGATGAACTGCGCCCCGAGCGCCAGACCCACGGCGACCTTCGAGCCGGACAGCAGGAAGATGTAGGCCGGCACGAAGGTCGGCGCATGCATCAGCTTGAATCCCGTCAAGCCCAGCATGCCGTGCGCCAGGTTGGCGAGGAAATTGCGTGGCAGGTCGCGCTGCACCTGCGCCTGGTAGGCCTGCTCCTGCTGCGTCAGCTCGGGCGGCGATGAAAGTGCGGACGGGCTGCTCATGGCAAGGCCGCTGTGGGGAAAGCAACGGCGTAGGACAGGCAGGCCTTCGCGGGGTTGGCCGCATCGCTGCCCACTATCACGCGCACCGACTGCAGCCATGGCGGCTGCTCGCGCGTGCAGACCGTCACCGGGTTGCGCAGCGCGCTGAACTCCTGGGCCAGCATGGCGTAATGCGCCGCGTATTCGGGTGGCCGCGCGTCGGTCGCGAGTTCGGCCAGCGCAAAAGGATCGGGAGTCTGCGTGGACGCGGCGGGCACCAGTGGAATATAGGGCGATGCCGAAGCACTGCTGCCGGCTAGGCCCGGGCCGTCCAGCAGCACCGCGCCACGGACCTTTTTCGGCCGGGCTCCGGCAATCAGCAGCGCGATGTACGCGCCAAGCCCGCGGCCGCACACCGTGGCGGCGCCGGTGTGCCCCAGCGCGATGTCCACATCGCCCATCAGCACCTCGCAGCTGTAGCCGCCGCCGGCCGGAATCGACGAGGCGCCATGGCCCGTGAAGTCCAGCGCGTAGACCGCGCCCGGCCAGGCGGCGTAGAGGCCCGCTGGATGCGCACGCGCGGACTCCCCGAGCCCGTGGAGCAGCAGCAGCGGATGGCTTTCGGGACTCTGGGCGGGCCGCAGGCAATGCAGCGCGAGGCGCACGCGGCCGTGCTGTAGGTAGTGGGTCATGGGCGCAGGAAGTCAAGAATGAGATCGGCGGTCTGCCGCGGACGTTCGATGTGGATGAAGTGGCCGGTATCCGCCATGGCGATGGCCTGCGCCGAAGCCGGCAGATAGCCGATCAGGTCTTCGAGCTTGCAGTCCCAGCCCATGGGCTCGTCGATGGTGCTGAACAGCGCCAGCAGCGGCACGGGAAAGCCCGGCAGCCGGTCGGTCATCCAGCGCGAACGCATCACGCCAAAGCCGCCGGGCCGGATGGCGGGATCGAGTTTCCAGCGCCAGCCGTCGGGCTGCTCATAGGCGCCCTTGCTCACCAGATAGCAGAGCCATTCGTGGCTCAGGCGCGGGTTCAAGCGCGCCCGGCGCGCGGCCAGCGCCTGCAGTTCGCCGGGCTTGCGCTCCGATTCCGGCGAGACATGGCGATGGTCAAGCCACTTCGCTATCACCTCGGGTGTCATGTAACGCCGTTCATGCATGGCCGTGTCCGGATGCGGACTGCGAAACGGCATGCCGTCGATGCAGGCAAAGCGCGTGAAACGGTGCGGCAGGGCCTCGATCGCATGGATCAGCAGCGAGCCGCCCTTGCTGTGGCCGATCACCGGCATGGGCTGCTTCGACACCGCATCGGCCACGCACAGCAGATCGCGCTCATCGGCAACCCATCCGTAGAGCGCCGCCGGCGACGAATCGCCATGCCCGCGGTGGTCATACGAGACCACGCGATAGCCGCCATCGGCAATCAAGGGCGCAAATACATCGAAAGTGCGCGCGAAGTCCAGCGCCCCATGCACCAGCAGCACGGGTGGCGCATCCGGCGCGCCCCACTCGTAGGTGGCGATCTTCACGCCGAACACGTCGACCTGGCCCTGCCGGTCCGGCGGCCGGGCCCCGGGGTAGCGGTGAAAAGCCAGCTCGTCCTGCAGCACCCCAGCCTGGGCCTCGTCCTGCACCTCTGTTTCCTGGATTCCCGACATCTGCGCTCCTCTTTGTCAGCCCGCGCCACACCCTGCTTCAAAGGTATGGGAATGGTCGCTTCAATTAATGACAACTCATCGCCAAGCATTGCCTCAACAAAAACAACGGCTTATCAAACAAAAAAGCCTAGAAAAAGAACTTATTGGTATGGAATATTTTTTATTAGAACTTTCGGTATGCATGAATGCTAGCACAAAGAAAAAATCACCGCACACCTGCTCGAAGCCACCAAAAAGCGCACAGAAAAGCGGTGCAAGCAAGCCGGAGACGCATCCAACAAGGGTTTTCCAGCACTTAGCCAAGAACCTCCTAGTGTTTACGGTATGCACGAAAACCCTTGGGTAAAAACCCTGGCGCAAGCCAAGAAATAGCCAAATCTCTCTCTGAAAACCATTAACAAACAGTGCAGTACAAAGAGAAAAGCCGCTTCCAAATATTTGTTTGATCGTTTTAGTGTTTTGAGTATGATCGATCGCAGGCTGGGGAAATGCCTCGAAGAAACGCTGTCGGCGAGTCAAGCAAAAGGTAACAAGACGTCAAAAAAACGCCTTGCCACTCTCATACCGCCATTTCCAAGCCAGGCCCCAAGGCGTCGAAGAACGGGCCGGAATGCCTTGAACCAAGTCGATTCGAAATTTGAGTACAGGAGACATATGGTGCGAAACGCAATCACCGATCCACTCGGACAACCGCCCTTCGACCGGCCCGCCCAATGGCAGCGGCCAGGCAAGCGCCCTATTTCCACGGGGAGCCACTGATGCACACCTATGTACTGCGCCGCTTGCTGGCGCTGCTGCCCACGATGCTGATTGCCAGCATCATCGTGTTCGTGATCGTGCGCATGGTGCCCGGCGATGTCGTCGACCTGATGCTCAGCCAGAACGACGCCGGCTCGAACAAGCTGACCCGCGAGCAACTGCTGCAAACCCTGGGGCTCGACCAGCCGCTGTGGCGGCAGTACGGCGTCTGGATCAGCCGGCTGCTGTTCCATGCCGATCTCGGCGACTCGCTGTGGCAGGGCGATTCGGTGGTGAGCATGATTGCCGAGCGCTTGCCGGTGACCTTCGAGCTGGGCTTGCTGGCCATCCTGATCGCGCTGACCGTGGCCATTCCGATCGGCGTCTATTCCGCGGTCAAGCAGGACACGGCGGGTGACTATGCGACGCGTTCGTTCTCGCTTTTGATGCTGGCCGTACCCAGCTTTTGGATCGGCACGATGGTCACCGTGTTTCCCTCGATCTGGTGGGGCTGGTCGCCCGAAATCCATTTCACGCCGTTTTCCGAAGACCCCTGGGCCAACCTGCAGCAGATGCTGATTCCCGCCGTGATCCTGGGCCTGTCGCTGTCGGCGATCACCATGCGCATGACCCGCACCATGATGCTCGAGGTGCTGCGCCAGGACTACATCCGCACCGCGCGCGCCAAGGGCCTGAGCGAGATGCTGATCCTGGTGCGGCATGCCGTTCGCAACGCGCTGATCCCGGTGATCACGCTGATCGGCAGCCAGGCGCCGGTCTTGATCGGCGGAGCAGTGATCCTCGAGCAGATCTTCGTGCTGCCCGGCATGGGCCTGCTGCTGCTGGACGCCGTGAACCAGCGCGACTACCCCGTGGTCACGGGCGTGTTCTTTGTCGTCGGCATCAGCGTGATGCTCATCAACCTGGTCGTCGATCTGAGCTACGGCCTGATCGATCCCAAGGTCCGCCAACGCTAACGGAGGCAAGCCATGAAAACCCAGGCCATTTCGCTCTCGGCAGCTCCCAAGGCCGCCGCCTCCCGCCCACCCGGCGCGCTGCGCCGCTTCGTGCGCAAGCTGTTCCGCGAGAAGCGGCTGGGCGCCGCGGGGGCCGTGGTCGCGCTGTTCTTCCTGCTGGTCGGCCTCTTTGCCGACGTCCTGGCACCCTATGGCATGAACGAGGTCGACATGGCCGCGCGCATGCATGCCCCCTCGTGGGCCCACCCGTTCGGCACCGACAACCTGGGCCGCGACCTGCTGTCGCGCTGCATCTACGGCGCGCAGATCTCGGTGGTCATCGGGCTGTCGGTGGCCATGATCTCCACGGTCCTGTCGGCGCTGATCGGCATCGTCTCGGGCTACTTCGGCGGCAAGCTCGACATGCTGATCCAGCGCTTCGTCGATGCCTGGATGAGCTTTCCCGGCCTGGTCGTGCTGATCGTCGTGGCCTCGGTGTTCGGCTCGGGCATCACGCAGATCATCCTGACGCTGGGACTGCTGATCGGCATCGGCGGCTCGCGCATCGTGCGCAGCGCCGTGGTCTCGGTGCGGGAAGACATGTACATCCATGCCGCGAAGTCCATGGGCGCCTCGGCGCCGCGCATCCTCTGGCGCCATGTGCTGCCCAACGTGGTTCCGCCGCTGATCGTGCTGTTCTCCTCGAGCGTGGGCACCGCCATCCTGGCCGAATCGGGCCTGTCCTTCCTGGGCCTGGGCGTGCCGCCGCCGCATCCCACCTGGGGCGGCATGCTTTCGGGCAACGGCCGCACCTACATGCTGCAAGGCCCGTGGCTGGCGCTGGCCCCGGGCATCTGCCTGACCCTCGTGGTCTACGCCATCAACGTCTTCGGCGACGCCCTGCGCGACATGCTCGACCCGCGCATGCGCGGCACCCGCTGAGCCCTGCCCCGCCCCACCCCCCACCAGGAGACAAGAATGCACAGCACACCGTTCACGACCCCGACCCGCATGGCATGCGCCCTGGCGCTGGCAGGTGCAGCCTGCAGCGCCCTGGCCCAGGGCGAGGCGCCCAAGTACGGCGGCACGCTCAACTTCGCCAGCAGCAGCGCGGGCGTGACCACGCTGTCGTGGGACCTGGCCGACTGGCAGGCCACGCTGCAGACACGCGATACCGGCCAGTTCTACGAGCAGCTGTTTGCGGTGGACCTGTCCAAGGCCAAGAGCCGCGGCGGCAAGTATCCCTTCACCATCAGCGGCTGGCAGCCCAGCGATGCGGTGCGCGGCGAACTGGCCGAGAGCTGGAGCTGGCCCACGCCGCTGACGCTCGAAGTCAAGCTGCGCCAGGGCGTGAAGTTTCCGGCGAAGAAAAGCGTGATGGACGAACGCGAGCTCGTGGCCGAGGACATCGTCTACAACTTCAACCGCATGAACACCAGCCCCAAGCGCACCCAGGGCTACTACGACCATGTCGACAAGGTCGAGGCCAAGGACAGGCACACGGTGGTGTTCCACTTCAACAAATACATCGCCGACTGGGACTACCGCTTCGGCAACGGCTTCTTTTCCGGCATCGTGCCCAAGGAAGTGGTTGCCGCGGGCGCCGGCAACTGGAAGAACGTCAACGGCACGGGCCCGTTCATGCTGACCAACGTCGCGCAGGGCAACTCGCTGACCTTCAGCAAGAATCCGGTCTACTGGGACAAGCTCACGATCGGCGGCAAGAGCTACCAGCTGCCGTTTGTCGACCGCGTGGTGCACCGCGTGATCAAGGACGACTCGACCCAGCAGTCGGCGCTGCGCACCGGCAAGATCGACATCCTGTCCTCGATCCCGTGGGAGGCCGCCAGGGAGCTGAAGAAAAGCACGCCGCAATTGCAGTGGAACCGCTGGCTCACCACGGCCGCGCCCCGCGTCGCGCTGCGCGTCGACGCCAAGCCCTTCAACGATGTTCGCGTGCGCCGCGCGCTGAACATGGCCGTCAACAAGCAGGAGATCGTCGACAAGTTCTATGGCGGCGAGGCCGCGCTGTTCACCTTCCCCATGCATCCCGAATACGTGGGCTACCACAAGCCGCTGAACGAACAGCCGGCTTCGGTGCAGGAGCTGTTCAAGTACGACCCGGCCAAGGCCAGGAAGCTGCTGGCCGAGGCCGGCTATCCCAACGGCTTCGCCTTCAAGATGCAGATCTGCAGCTGCAACGTCGAGTCGATGGAGCTGATGCCGCTGGTCGCGGCCTATCTCGAAGGCGTGGGCGTGAAGATGGAGATCACGCCCATGGAATACGGCGCGCACCTGTCGGCCATGACCAGCCACACCAATGCCGCCGGCTACCTGACGGCCATTCCCGATGTCAATCCGACCACGTCGCTGCGCATCAACTTCGGCAAGGACCAGGTCTACAACGCGCCGATGATGAACGACCCCAAATTCGACGCGCGCGTCGCCGAAGCCAATGGCGAGCGCGACGAAGCCAAGCGCCAGCAGATGCTGCGCGAGCTCACCACCCAGGTGCTGGACCAGGCGCCCGCGATCTGGATGCCCGCGCCCTACCGCTACACCGCCTGGTGGCCGTGGGTGAAGAACTACGGCGGCGAGATGTTCGTCGGCGCGGGCCGCTTCGCGCCCATCCATGCCCAGCTGTGGATCGACCAGGAGCTGAAGAAAAAGATGGGCTTCTGACGGCGCCCGCGCACTTCCACCCCCTTTCGACCCAGAGGCACAACATGGCAACTCCGGTATTGCAGGTGAGGAACCTCACGACGCGCTTTCGCACCGAGCATGGCGAGGTCACGGCCGTCGACAACGTCAGCTTCGAAGTCAACGCCGGCGAGACGCTGGCCATCGTCGGCGAATCGGGCTCGGGCAAGAGCGTGACCTCGATGTCCATCCTCGGCCTGATCCCCAGCCCGCCGGGCCGCATCGAGCAGGGCGAGATCCTGTTCGAGGGCGAGGACCTGCTCAAGCTCAACGCCGCGCAGATGCGGCGCATCCGCGGCGACCGCATCGCGATGATCTTCCAGGACTCGATGGCCTCGCTCAACCCGTCCATCACCATTGGCAAGCAGATTGCCGAGCCGGTGCAACTGCACCGCCATGTGCCCTGGAGCGCGGCCTACGAGCGCGCCGCCGAGCTGCTGGGCCGGGTGCAGATCCCCGACGCCAAGAGCCGGCTGTCGGCCTACCCGCACCTGTTTTCCGGCGGCATGCGCCAGCGCTCCATGATCGCCATGGCGCTGGCCTGCGAGCCGCGCCTGATCATCGCTGACGAGCCGACCACGGCGCTCGACGTGACGGTGCAGGCGCAGATCCTCGACCTGCTCAAGGAGCTCACGCAGCGCGACCAGACCGCCATGATCCTGATCACCCATGACCTGGGCGTCGTGGCGCGCTATGCCGACCGCGTGGCCGTGATGTATGGCGGACGCATCGTCGAGCAGGGCACGGCGCGCGACATCTTCGAGCAGCCGCAGCATCCCTACACCCAGGGCCTGCTGGCGTCGATTCCGCGCATCGACAGCGACCCGGACCAGCCGCTGCCGGCCATCGAAGGCATGCCGCCCGACCTATCCGCCCTGCCGCCGGGCTGTGCCTTCGCGCCGCGCTGCCCGCGCTCGAGCCGCGACTGCGACGCCGCCCGCCCCGCGCTCACGCGCGTCAAGGACGGCCACAGCAAGGCCTGTTTCAACACCTGAACCGCGGGAGCACGCAATGCAGCAAGAGATTCTCAAAGTCGAAGACCTGAAGATCCACTTCCCGGTGATGGAGGGCGTGATCTTCAGGAAGCAGGTGGCCACCGTGAAGGCCGTCGACGGCGTGTCGTTCTCGGTGCGGCGCGGCGAGACGCTGGGCGTGGTCGGCGAAAGCGGCTGCGGCAAGTCGACCACCGGCCTGGCGCTGATGCACATGCTGCAAGCCACCAGCGGGCGCATCCTGTTCGAAGGCGAGGAAGTCACGCCCGCGAAGCTCAAGCAGTTCCGCAAGCGCGTGCAGATGGTGTACCAGGACCCCTATGGTTCGCTGAACCCGCGCATGAAGGTCAAGGACATCATCGGCGAGCCGCTCGAAGTGCATGGCCTCGACAAGGACCCGGAGAAATACCAGCGCCGCATTGCCGAGCTGCTGCGCATGGTCGGGCTGCTGCCCGACATGGCCGAGCGCTACGCGCACGAGTTTTCTGGCGGCCAGCGCCAGCGCATCGGCATTGCCCGCGCGCTCGCGCTCGAGCCCAGCGTGATCGTCTGCGACGAGCCGGTCTCGGCGCTCGACGTCTCCATCCAGGCGCAGGTCATCAACATCTTCAAGGACCTGCAGCGCCGCCTCGGCCTGACCTATGTGTTCATCGCCCACGACCTGGCCGTGGTGCGCCACATCAGCGACCGCATCGCCGTGATGTACCTGGGCCGCGTGGTCGAAGTCGCGTCGCGCGACGCGCTGTATGCCCAGCCCATGCACCCGTATACCCAGGCGCTGCTGTCGGCCGTGCCCGAAGCCAATGTCGATGCCGAAAGCCGCCGCCAGCGCATTGTGCTCAAGGGCGAGATCCCCAGCCCGCTGCGCGTGCCGCCCGGCTGCCGCTTCCATACGCGCTGCCCGGCAGCCATGGAGCGCTGCAAGGCCGAGGACCCGGCCCTGCAGGAAAGCCCCGGCGGTCATGCCGTGGCCTGCCATCTCTATGCCTGATAGCCCGTTACGACCTGTTTTGAAGGAAACCCGATGGACGCCCAGACCTTTCCCGAGTTCAGCACCAACTATCCGCTGCTGCTGACGACCTTCATGAAGCGGCCCGTGCGCTACTACCCCGACCAGATCGGCGTGGTCTACCGCAACCACGTGAGCGGCGAATACCAGCGCTTCACCTGGCGCGAGTGGCACCAGCGCGTGAGCCGGCTGGCCCACGCACTGCAGCAGCTCGGCATCGCCGGCGGGCAGCCGGGCCGCCTGGGCGACCGCGTCGGCACCATGTCGTACAACACCCACCGCCACCTCGAGCTGTACTACGCCGTGCCCTGCTCCGGCGCGGTGCTGCACCCGATCAACATCCGGCTGTCCGAGGAACACATCGCCTACACCATCGAGCACGCGCACGACAGCGTGATCTTCGTCGACGATGTGGTGCTGCCGCTGCTCGAGAACATCTACGACCGCATCAAGGACACCGTCAAGACCTTTGTCTACATGTCGGACAAGCCCGGCCTGCCGGACACGCGCATTCCCAACCTGATCGAGTACGAGAAGCTGATCGCCGACCAGCCGGCCGCGTTCGACTGGCCCTATCTGCACGAGGACACCATCGCCACGCTGTGCTACACCACGGGCACCACGGGCCAGCCCAAGGGCGCGACCTTCTCGCACCGCCAGCTGTACCTGATGACGCTGCATGGCATGGCGCGCCAGAGCATCGCCAACACGCCCGACTTCGTGCAGGCCGAGCGCCTGGGCGAAAACGCCGTGCCCATGCTCAACACGCCGCTGTTCCACATCCATGGCTGGGGCTCGCCGTTCAGCACCGTGTTCAGCGCGCAGAAGGTCGTGCTGCCCGGCACCTTCACGGTGCGCGGCTTCTGCGAGCTGGTGGAGCGCGAGAAGGTCACCTCGGTGGGCATCGTGCCGACCATTGCCGCGATGCTGCTGGAGTTCAAGGACTTCGACCAGTACGACCTCAGCAGCCTGGTCAATGTCGGCGTCGGCGGCGGCGCGCTGCCGCTGGGCCTCAAGACCAAGCTCGAGAAGGCCCTGCCCAACTTCCGCGCCAGCTCGGGCTACGGCATGACCGAAACCGCGCCCGTGGCCATCGGCGCCTTCGTCAAGAAGCACATGGTGGGCTGGTCCAAGGAAGCGATCGACGAGGTCATGGTCAAGACCGGCCTGCCCTCGCTGGGCCTCGAAGTCGAGGTCATGGACGAGCACGGCAAGCCCGTGCCCTGGGACAACCAGACCGTGGGCGAGATCGTGATCCGCGGGCCCTGGGTCACGCGCGAGTATTACCAGTCGCCCGACAAGACCGCCGAGGTCTGGTATGACGGCTGGTTCCATACCGGCGACATCGCCAAGGTCGATGCCGAAGGCTTCGTGGTCATTGCCGACCGCCTCAAGGATGTGATCCGCAGCGGCGCCGAGATGGTGCCCACGGTGCTGCTCGAGAACCTGATTGCCATGGCCGACTTCGTGCTCGAGGCCATGGTGGTCGGCGTGCCCGATCCGGTCTGGGGCGAGAAGCCGATGGCCGTGGTGAGCCTGCGCCCCGGCATGCAGGCCACCGAGGATGACGTCATCGATTTCCTCGAGGAGCATGGCGTGCAGACCGGCAAGATCACCAAGTGGATGCTGCCCAAGCTGGTGGCGATCACGCCCGACCTCCCCAAGACCAGCGTCGGCAAGTTCAACAAGAAGGCGGTGCGCGAGAACCTCGCGCACTACCTGGCCTTCGCCAGGGACACGGCGCGCCAGCCGGCATAAGCCGCCCGCCCCTCGCGTTCCATCCTCCCCCGTTTTTGCAGCACCGCGTGCCGGTGCGGGGGAGGCGTTTGCCTGAATTTCGCGATTCACCCCGTTTTCATCCAAGGAGCTCCCATGCGCGAAGCAGTGATTGTCTCAACCGCGAGAACCCCGATCGGCAAGGCCTTTCGCGGCGCGTTCAACAACACCCAGGCCCAGGAACTGGGCGCCCATGCGATCTCGCACGCCGTGCAGCGCGCGGGCATCGACCCGGCCGAAGTCGAGGACGTGGTCATGGGCTGCGCCTCGCAGCAGGGCAGCAGCGGCGGCAACACCGCGCGCCAGAGCCTGCTGCGCGCGGGCCTGCCCGTGACCGTATCGGGCATGACCGTCGACCGCATGTGCTCGTCGGGCCTAATGGCGATCGCCACGGCCGCCAAGCAGGTGATGGTCGATGGCATGCAGGTCGTGGTCGGCGGCGGGCTCGAATCGATCTCGCTGGTGCAGGCCGGCAAGCCCAACACCCACCGCGCGCGCGATCCGTGGCTGGTCGAGCACATTCCCGCGCTCTACATGGCGATGATCGAGACCGCCGAGGTCGTGGCCGAGCGCTACGGCATCTCGCGCGAAGCCCAGGACCGCTACGCCGTGCAGTCGCAGGCGCGCACCGCGCAGGCGCAGCGCGAAGGCCGCTTCGCGCAGGAAATCGTGCCCATGACCACGGTCTGCAACGTGACCGACAAGGCCACGGGCGAGGTTTCGCAGCAGACCATCACGCTGTCGCAGGACGAAGGCAACCGTCCCGGCACCAGCTACGAAGACCTGGCCAAGCTCAAGCCGGTGTTCAAGGACGGCCAGCGCATCCAGGAAGGCCGCTTCATCACCGCCGGCAATGCCTCGCAGCTGTCCGACGGCTCCTCGGCCATGGTGTTGATGGAAGGCGCCGAGGCCCAGCGGCGCGGCCTGCAGGCGCTGGGCGCGTACCGCGGCATGGCCGTGGCCGGCTGCAACCCCGACGAGATGGGCATCGGCCCGGTGTTTGCCATCCCCAAGCTGCTCAAGCAGCACGGCCTGCGCATGGAGGACATCGGCATCTGGGAACTCAACGAGGCCTTTGCCTCGCAGGTGCTGTACTGCCGCGACAAGCTGCGCATTCCCGACGAGCGGCTCAACGTCTCGGGCGGCTCGATCTCGATCGGCCACCCGTTCGGCATGTCCGGCGCGCGCATGGCCGGGCATGTGCTGATCGAAGGCAAGCGCCGCGGCGCGAAGTACGGCGTCGTGACCATGTGCGTCGGCGGCGGCATGGGTGCGGCCGGCCTGTTTGAAATCTACTGAGGAGGCATGCGATGAGCGCGATCAATTCCGTGACGCAACTGCGCACCGACGGCAACGTGGGTGTGATATCCATCAATTTTCCGCCGGTCAACGCGCTGTCGGCCGCGGTGCGCGACGGCATCCATGGCGCGATGCAGGCCGCGCTGCAGGAGCCGGCCATCGAGGCCATCGTGCTGATCTGCGAAGGCAGCACCTTCATTGCCGGCGCCGACATCACCGAGTTCGGCAAGCCGCCCGCGGGCGCGAGCCTGGGCGAGGTCCAGCGCATTGTCGAGGAATCGGCCAAGCCGGTGGTGGCGGCCATCCATGGCACGGCGCTGGGCGGCGGCCTGGAGGTGGCGCTGGTGTGCCACTGGCGCATTGCCGTGCCCTCGGCGCGGCTGGGCCTGCCCGAAGTCAACATCGGGCTGCTGCCGGGCGCGGGCGGCACGCAGCGGCTGCCGCGCATCGTCGGCGTGGAAAAGGCGCTGGAAATGATGACCTCGGGCAGCCCGGTGAAGGCGGCCGAGGCGCTGGAGATCGGCTTGATCGACGAACTCGCGCCCGAAGGCGGCCTGCAGGCCGCGGCCGTGGCACTGGCGCGGCGCGTGGTGGCCGAGAAGCGCCCGCTGCGCAAGGTGCGCGAGCAAAACGACAAGGTCCTGGCCGCACGCGGCCAACCCGCGCTCTTTGAGAAATTCCGCAGCGCCAATGCGCGCAAGTTCCGCGGCCTGGCGGCACCCGAGAAGATCATCCAGTGCGTCGAAGCCGCGGTGAACCTGCCCATCGACGAAGGCCTGCAGCTCGAACGCAAGCTGTTCCTGGAACTGATGCAGGGCCCGCAGTCGGCCGCGCTGCGCTACTACTTCTTTGCCTCGCGCCAGGCCTGGCAGGTGCCGGGCCTGCCCAAGGACACGCCCATCCTGCCGGTCGAGACCGTGGGCATCCTGGGCGCGGGCACGATGGGCGCGGGCATCGCGATGAACTTCCTCAACGCCGGCATTCCGGTGCATATCGTCGAGACGCGCCAGGAGGCGCTCGACCGGGGCCTGGCCACCATCCGCAAGAACTACGAGAACACGGCGAAAAAGGGCCGGCTCCAGCCCGAGGACATTGAAAAGCGCATGGCGCTGCTGACGGGTTCGCTCGAGCTGCAGCAGCTGGCCGATGTCGATCTGGTGATCGAAGCCGTGTTCGAGAACATGGAGGTCAAGAAGGACATCTTCAAACGCCTGGACCAGACCTGCAAGGCCGGCGCCATCCTGGCTTCCAACACCTCGGCGCTCGACCTCAACGAGATCGCCTCGGCCACCACGCGCCCCGAGTCGGTCATCGGCCTGCACTTCTTCTCGCCGGCCAATGTGATGAAGCTGCTCGAAGTGGTACGCGGCGCGCACACCAGCGACAGCGTCATTGCCACTTCGATGCAGCTGGCGAAGCGCATCGGCAAGGTCGCGGTGCTGGTCGGCGTCTGCCCGGGCTTTGTCGGCAACCGCATCCTGGCCCAGCGCCAGCGCGAAGCCAACGCCCTGATCATGGAAGGCGCGATGCCCTGGGCCGTGGACCGCGTGCTCTACCAGTTCGGCTTCCCCATGGGGCCTTTTGCCATGAGCGACCTCGCCGGGCTGGACCTGGGCTGGAACAAGGAGAAATCGAGCTCGTCGACGCTGCGCGAGGTGCTTTGCGAAATGGACCGCCGCGGCCAGAAATCGGGTGCGGGTTTCTATGACTACGATGAAAAGCGCACGGCCGTGCCATCGCAATTGGTCGAGCAGACCATTGCCGATTTCGCGAAGAAAAAGGGATATTCCACGCGCGAAGTCAGCGACGAGGAGATTCTCGAGCGCTGCATTTATCCCATGATCAACGAAGGCGCGAAGATTCTCGAGGAAGGCATGGCCTTGCGCGCCTCGGATATCGATGTGGTCTGGGTCAATGGCTACGGCTGGCCCATCCACCGCGGCGGCCCGATGTTCCATGGCGACCAGGTAGGCCTCGACAAGGTGCTCGCCAAGATGCAGGAATTCGAACGGCAACTGGGCCCGCAATTCAAGCCCGCCAAACTGCTCGAAGAACTGGCCGGCAGCGGGCGCAAATTCAGCGACCTCAAACCAGCGCGCTGATTTAAATCATTTTCAAGCAAGGCAAATGCATGGCTTTGAGGCCATGCAGCGGGGATTCACGTTCTTTTTTCACCAGGAGCCTATTATGGACCTCGAATATAAACCGGAAGATCTGCAGTTTCGTGATGAAGTCCGGCAGTTCTTCAAAGACCATTTGCCCAGCGAGCTGAGCGAGAAAGTCCGAAAGCGCCGGCATATGCAGCGCGAGGATGCCGTGCGTTGGCACAAGATATTGGCCGAGAAAGGCTGGATCGCCCCGGGCTGGCCCGTCAAATATGGCGGTACGGGCTGGAGCTCGATGCAGCGCCACATCTGGGCCGAGGAATATGCCAAGGCCTATGCGCCGCCGACGCTGTCGTTCGGCCTGAATCTGCTGGCGCCGGTGCTGCTGGGATTTGCCAGCGAGGAACAAAAGCAGCATTTCCTGCCGCGCATCTACCACGCCGAGGACTGGTGGTGCCAGGGCTATTCCGAGCCGGGTGCGGGCTCCGACCTGGCCTCGCTCAACACCCGCGCGGTGCGCGAGGGCGACTTCTACATCGTCAACGGCCAGAAGACCTGGACCACGCTGGGCCAGCATGCCGACTGGATCTTCTGCCTGGTGCGCACCAGCACCGAAGGCACCAAGCAGACCGGCATTTCCTTTCTGCTGATCGACATGAAGACGCCGGGCATCACGGTGCGTCCGATCATCACCATGGACGAGACCCACGAGGTCAACGAAGTCTTCTTCGACAACGTCAAGGTGCCGGTGGCCAATCTGGTGGGTGAGGAGAACAAGGGCTGGACCTATGCCAAATACCTGCTGGGCCATGAACGCACCGGCATTGCCGCGATCGGCAACTCCAAACGCGAGCTCAAGGTGCTCAAGCGCCTGGCGCTGTCCAAGCAGCTCGATGGCGCACCGCTGCTGCAGGACCCGCAGTTCGCAGCGCGCGTGGCGGACATTGAAATCGAGCTGATGGCGCTGGAGATGACCGCGCTGGCGCTGGTGGCCGACGGCGCCAGCAGCAAGATCGGTCCCGAGGCCTCGATGCTCAAAGTGAAGGGCACGGAAATCTCCCAGGCCATCAGCGAAATGCTGCTGGAAGCCAGCGGCCCCGCGGGACTGGCGTTCGATCCCGATTATCTGCACAACCGCAAGGATTCGAGCGACTCGGGCGAGGACGCGCTCGCGGCTTTGGCGCCGCATTACTTCAACCTGCGCAAGATCACCATTTTCGGTGGTTCGAACGAAGTGCAGCGCAATGTGATTTCCAAAATGATTCTGGGCCTGTAAGGAGACCACCATGGACTTTCGCCTTTCCGAAGAACAGCAGCAATTCTCCGAATCCCTGCAGCGCTGGATAGAACGTGATTATTCGTTTGAAGACCGCAAGAAGATCATTTACTCGGACACCGGCATTTCGGACCAGGGTTTCAACGCCTTGAGCGAGCTGGGCGCCATTTCCCTGGCCGTGCCCGAAAACGACGGCGGCCTCGGCGGCAGCTCCGAGGACCTGATGATCGTGATGAAGGAGCTCGGCCGCGGCCTGGTCGTCGAGCCCTACTTCGCGACCATCCTGGCCTGCGAGTTCCTGCGCCGGGGAAATCAGCATGCCGTGCTCGAGGAAGTCGCTGGCGGCCGCATGAAGCTGGCCTGCGCGCTCAACGAGAAGGATGCCGGCCACGAGCTGTTCAACATCACCACCTCGGCCAGGAAAGAGGGCGATGCCTACGTCATCGACGGCGCCAAATGCGCCGTGATCCATGGCGCCCAGGCCCAGGGCTGGGTGGTCTCGGCGCGCACCAGCGGCGCGGCGCGCGATGAACAAGGCATCACGCTGTTCTACGTGCCGGCGGGCCTGGAGGGCAGCCAGGTGGCCGACTACCGGACCTTCGATGGACAGCGCGCCGCCAACATCGCATTCACCAACCTGCGCGTGCCCGCCACGTCGATGATAGGCAGCGAAGGCCAGGGCTGGGAAATCCTCGAAGCCGCCACCGATTTCGGCGTGGCCATGCTGTGCGCCGAAGCCGTCGGCGCGATGGAAGCGGCCAACGCGCAGACGCTCGAATACCTCAAGACGCGCAAGCAGTTCGGCGTGCCCATTGGCACCTTCCAGGTGCTGCAGCATCGCATGGCCGACATGTTCATTCACGCCGAGCAGGCCAAATCCATCACCGTGCTGGCAGCGGTCAAGGTCAACAGCGTGCCGCCCGAGGAGCGCCGCAAGCTGGTATCGGCCGCGAAGGTGCGCGTGGGCAAGGCATTGCAGTTCGTGGGCCAACAGGCCATACAAATGCACGGAGGCATGGGCATGACCAATGAGATGCCCATTTCGCATTATTTCAAGCGGCTGACCGCCATTGAAATGACCTTGGGAAATACCGACTTCCACCGGAGTCGCTTCATCAGGCAGCCGGATTTCATGGCGGCCTGACTCCCGCGCCTCGTCACTAAATCCAGCCCTCTTCTGCTGCATGGCCCATTGCAGCAGGGGCTGGATTTTTTATTCGGTCAATTCCTTCCACAGGGGTGTCTGCAATGAAAAAATTCTTAGTGAGTTCCCTGGTCTTGGCGGCCACAGGCTGCGCTTATTCGCAAACCACCATCACCTTGTCTGGCTCCATTTACGCGGGCCTGGGCTTCAATTCCGGCGGCGCCTCGGTGCGCACCGCGCTGGGCGGGCCCTCGTCCTTCATGTTCAGCGGCAAGGAGGATCTGGGCGGCGGGCTGTCGGCCCTCTTCAAGCTGGAAAACGCCTTCAATGCCGATACCGGCAACACGGCCAGCGCGGCGTTCTTCGACAAGCAGGCCTTTGTCGGCTTGCAGGGCCCTTGGGGCACGGTACGCATGGGCCGAATCTACACGCCCTCGTTTGCCACGCTGGCGCTGGTGGCCGACCCCACGGGCACCTTTGGCGTGTTCACCGCCACCAACCTCATGGAGAGCCATGGCGTGCGCCTGAACAACGGCATCATCTACAACAGCCCGGGCTTCAACCCGTGGACCTATGCGCGCAAGGGCTTCTTTGGCGCGCTCGCGCATTTCTTCGGCGAATCGCCCACCGGCGGATCGTCGCAAAACAGCGCCACGGGCTTCAATTTCGGCTACGGCGCCGGGCCGCTGGACATCGAACTCTCGCACCAGCGGAGCAATCTATATACCAACCCCACGCTCGACGTCGACTCCAAAAGCACCATCGTTGCCGCCAACTACAAATGGGGCAATGCCAAGCTCTATCTGGCCTACTCGGACAACTCCGCGCGCAACCAGGCCAACCAGGCGCGGGTCAAGGACAACACCGATGTGCTGCTCGGCGTTTCCTACCCGCTGGGCCGCGGCGTGCTGTCGGCCTCCTACATCCGCAAGGACAACAAGCTGGTGCCGCAAAACGATGCCAACCAGCTCGGCGCGATGTATGAATACTTCCTGTCCAAACGCTCGAAAGTGACGCTGGGATTCGCGCGCATCCACAACCGCAACCCCGATCGGCCCTACCGCGTCGTCAATGGCTATGCCGGCACCACCGCGGCCACGGCCGGCACCACCGCCATCACGCTGGGCATGACCCACCGTTTCTGACGGCCGCGCGCCGGGGCAGGCGCACAGGCCCGTGCCCGGCCGACCGTTGCGCGATCAGGCACTCAGCAGCCCGTAATACATGGGCTTGACGTAGAGCACGTCGACATTGATGTTCTCCGAGCCGGGCACCCATTTGTCCAGCGTGAGCGAGCCATTGATCATGCCGACCACCATCATCGCGGCCACCGACTGGTGCGTGGCGCGGATGGAGCCATCCATCATGCCCGCAGCCAGGAAATCCTGCATGTTCTGGTAGAGCTCGCGCAAGGGCTTGATCTTTTCATGGAACAGGCTGTAGTCGGAAATCTGGCTCCATGCCGATGCGCGCAGCAGCGGCCCCTGCTCGGAGAAATGGTATTTGAGCAAGGCGCGCGACAGCGCGCCGAGCTTTTCGAGGCCCGTGCCTTGGTGCCGGTGCACCGTGGCCAGATAGCCTTCGAGCACCGCCTGGGTGCGCTGGATGCACTCGGCAAACAGGTCTTCCTTGCTGGGAATGTGGTGGTAGAAGGAACCCTTGGTCACGCTCAGGCTCGCGGAAATGCGGTCGATGGACGCCCCGCTGTAGCCCGCCTCGTTGATCAGATGGATGGCCGCGACCAGGAAACCACGGTTGGGCGACTCGGGAATGTGGAACTGCGCGAGCTTGGCATCGAGGGCGTTGCGCTCCCAGGGCAGATGCGGCGCGGCAATGCCGTTAAGCAGGATGTCGATCACATAGAACCGGATCCGGTCGTGGCTCTCGGGGCTGTAGCTGCCCATCCAGATGCGGCACCACTGGATCTGCGTCAGGAACAGATGCGTGCGCAAGGTCAGCGTCATCCGGTTTTCCGAACGGATGGCGCCCTCGGCCAGCAGCCCGCGCACGCGCTTGAACATGCTCCGGTAGCGGTCGAAGACGATCTTGGTGTACGAGCTGTCGAGTTCGGCGGCATCGCGGAACGTCATGATGGCCGGATATTCGCCGTTCGCGGATTCGGCCAGCTTGCGGAAGAATTCCTCGAGAAAGCGCCTGACCCTTTTCTCCGGCGTGGGCTCGCTTTCGGCCAGCGCCGTGATGCTGTCGAAGGTCCTGACCGTATGCATCAGGCACTCGAAAACCAGATCTTCCTTTTTCTTAAAGTAGTAGGTGATGCTGTTGGTGCTCAGGCCCACGCGTTTTGCCACTTCCGACAGCATCGCGCCCTTGATGCCATGCTCGTCGAAAAGCCGGGAGGCGACGTTGATGATCGCCTCGCGCTTCTTCACGTAGCGCCCGGTATTGCGCTCTGCCGCGGTGCTTTCCTCGATAGTCGTCATATTTTCGCTTCGCCCCAAGGAAACAGATTGGATGAGGCGGACTTCTTGTGAAAGCGCGCCCCGGTGGTGGGGTCGGGCGTCGCCATGCGAGGCCAGGCAATGCGATCAGGCATGGCCCCGACCCGGCTTGCCCAAGCCTACGCCATCACCCGCGCATTGCCGCCCGCCCAAATGCCACTATTTGCATTTTAGTTTTTCTGGTATCGAAAAATGAAGTGCTGCACGTCAGCAAATTGGTCCGCAAGCGTGTTTTCAGGCTTATGGAAATGCTGCAACTGCAGGCCGCGAAACCGCCGGGCAAGCATCCGGCGTTCAAAACGCGCCAGGCGGGACCGCGTTGGGTGCAATGGCAGCCTGCGCCGGCACGGTCGATGCATAGCTCACGCGCAGCTGGGCGGGGCCCGTGGGCGCCGCCGCGGGTTGCCCGTTGGCGCCTGACAGCGGGATACCGCTCGCCACGACTTCGACCATGGCATTCTTGGGATCGATGCCGGCAAACAGCAAGATGCTGCCCGGCCCGTTGGCGACGGCCACGACGCTGCCCTCGGGCTTCCAGTTCAGCTCACGGAAGTAACGCGTCAGCTGGATGCCGGCGACGGCGTATTGATTGCGTTGCGCTTCGCTGGGCGCCGGGCCGCTTTGCCAGACGACGTTGACGTGGCGCAGCTGCTGCGTCGCGTTGGCGAAGATGTAGCTGACGACGGCCGGGCCCGGACCGGGCTCCAGGGCATTCAACTTGACCAGCACCACGCGCGTGCCTTCGGCCGCGTTGTCCATCTCCGACACCGCATCGGCGCCGGCATTGAAGTCCTGCGCGATGGCCTTGCGGACCTGCTGCAGCGACATGCCGAAACGGGCGCTGCGAAACCCGTCGACCTGATGCATGGATGCCGCGGTGGCGGCCTGCGCCGCTGCCGGGCCGGTGGGAGTGATGGCCATGAAAACTGCGAGCAAAGGCCCGGTCAAGAAACGATGGAAGATGTGCATTGGAAGCTTTCCAGGATCGGGTATATCAGAACGCGCCGGCGGCGGGCCGGTACACGTCGGGCCGCTCGACTCGCGACACCAGCGAATAGCGCAGGCGCGCGGCGCCAGCAGGCGCCGGCATCCATACGGCGGGCCTTGCCGCGGCGTCGGGGCTGGCGAGGCGCTGCTCCATGGCCAGGCCCACTCCGTCGAGCCGCACCTCCACGCCCCCGCCCTGCGCATCGCGGCCCGAAAACACCACCAGGGTTCCAGGCCCGGGCACATGGCCGCGAATGAAGCTGCCGACCGGCCATTGGTAGCCGACCAGCGTCGCGGCAAGCTGCGTGCCCGCAGCCAGCAGCGCATCGCGCTGGGCGGCGGATGGCTCGCCTTCGAGCACCCAGGCCACATTGATCGCGGCCAGGCGCTGGCTTTGATGGCCGAATACATAGCTGATGGTGGCAGCCCCGGGCGCGGGCGCGAGCGCCGGCACCAGGATGGCGATGGCACGCGTGCGGTCGACCGCATCGACCTTCTCCCGGGTCTGGAGGACCTGCGGATGATCGGCCGCGATCGCCGCCTTCACCTCATCGAACGTCATGCCCAGGCGCGCGCGGCCAAAGCCCTGCACGACATAGGGCTCGGACTGCACCAGATAGCGGGTCGGCTGGCCGGTGAAGGAAATGCTGACCGCCGGCTGGGCATGGCTCACAAAGGGCATGGAGGACACCGATAACGCCAGCATCAGGCCGAGACGCTGCAAGGCCGGCGCGAGACGCAGGGGAGGAAAAGAGAGATTCATTGGGGTCTGCTCACAAAGGACACCTTGCCATCGGTCACCGCCAGCTGCACGCCGAGTTTTCTGGCGTCCGAGGACACGTCGATCTGCGCCATCTTCATCTGTGCCAGCTCGCCGGAACGCGAATACTCGATGGCCGCGGCCGGATCGGTCTTGAGCAGCTCCATGAACCGGGCCTGCACTTCGCCCTGCCTGGTGATCAGGCTGGCCGTGCGCTCCAGCAGCCCCTGGTAGGCATTGTAGAAGCCGGCGGTGGCGAGGTAGCTGTCGGTGTCCTTCTGCGTGGAACTGCTGCTGTTGGTGTTGTAGTCCTTCCAGTCCGGATGCTCGCTGAGGTACTTGAAGCGCGCCACCGGGTCGTTCTTCAACGCATCGGCGGCGCCAAGCACGCGCGGCGGCCATTCGGCGATCTTCCTGGGATTGGGATCGATGCCGAACGCACTGAGCACCGCCTTGCCAAAGGCGCTGTTGGCGATCGACCCGGCAAATGCCATCGGGTCGATGCTGAAGCTGAAGCTCAGGCCCAGCCCGGCAATGCCGATCTGCGCGCCGATATCAAAGCCCACCGTGAGCGCGCCGTTCTTGATGCCGGCATTGATATCGAGCTTCGCGCCCAGCGACCCCGGCGAGTAGACGGTGACGCCGGCATCGATGGCACCGGTACTGCCGGAGATGCCGCCACGCGCGCCCGCGGAGACGCCCGAGCCTATCACCAGGTCCAGGCTTTGCTGCAGCTTGTTGTCCTTGAGGCCCAGCGTGTAGTCGGTGCGCGCGATCGCAAAGCTGGTGGCGGTGGTGCTCAGATGGCCGTCGCCCACGCCATTGCCCAGCGAGCCGCTCGCGCCGGCGCTGGCCGACGCCCCGACCTTGACCTGCGCCGCCAGCGAGGCACTTGTCGGACCGACCGTGCCCTCCACCGCGGCATCGGCCTGCAGGCCGGCCATCACATAGCCCGGTCCGACCTGCATCATCACATCGATATGGCTGCCCGCGTTGGCACGCAGCGTGACGCCCGTGACCCCGTAGTTCAGCAGCGCGCTGGCGGCGCCGCTGGCCTGGGTCGACAGGTTGACGGGACCGATCTGCACATCGGCACCGGCGACGGCGCTGGCCGCGCCCGCGACGCGGCCGCTGGTGCCATCCGTGGTGGCCGAGGCGCTGCTGTCATTGATGGTGATGTTGCGGCCGAAGTCCGGCGTCAGCGTGGTCGTGGCCACGGTGTTCTTGAGTTCCTGGTTCTCGGGCAGGCTGAAGGGCTTGATCTCCTCGGTCTTGGGCACGGCGATGCTGGTGCTGGCGTAATTCAGCCCCAGCGAGGAGTTGAGGTAGAAGTCCAGCGAGCCCATCTCATCCGCACCGAGGATGCGGTAGTTCGCCGCATCGCGCCCCTGCAGCGCGACCACACGGTAGGTGAAGCGCGCGCCATTGAGCTGCGCCGCCGACCGGTCGCGGACGTAAGCGGAGAAATCGTTGATCTGCTGGCCGCTCGGGCTGAACAGCGCCACAACGGGCGTGACCTGGTCGCCATTGAGCGCCCCCACCCTGCCGGCCACGCGGATCGTCGCCACGCCCGGCTGGCCGACCACGCCTGTCGTCGGCAGGTAGACGCCGCTGGTCGTCGAGTAGCTGAGCCACACCGGGTCGATGGTCATGATGCCCGGGCGGCTGCCGCTGGCGGCAATACGGTAATTGCCTGCCGAAGCTCCCGTGAGTCCGTTGACGACCTGGAAGTACGTGCCAATCGGTGTCGTGCCGTCGATCACGCCCGGCGTGCCGTTGAGATCGACCAGGCCGACCGTGCCGTTGAGCGTATCGCCCGGCAGCACGCCTTCGAACCGCGCCTGCCCCAGTTGCGCACCCGGCTCCCAGCGGTTGCATGACCACTGGTCGCAGGCGCGGAAGTTGCCGTATTGGCCGCTGGAGTCGTCGACGCTGTAGATCACCGGCTTGGGCGTGACCGTCAATTGGCCTGCCGCGCCGCCGGCAACGGTGTAGTTGGCGGCCTGTGCGCCGCTGAGCGAGTTGCCGATGCTGAATGCATAGCCGCCGGCATCGACGCGCCCGCCGTAGGCGAGAGCGCCGGTGCTGTCAGGCACCAGCCGCGCCGGCGGCAGCCCGCCTGCGACCGTGACGCCGACATCGTCGCCGGACAGCACGCCGCCCAGCGTTCCCACCTGGAACGCAGATCCGTAAACCGCCGAAAGCTGGGCTTCGGCCGCCAGCGCCAGCGGCTTCGGTGCGACGTTCAGCGTTCCCTGGGTCGGGCCTTCGAGGCGGTAGTTGCCGCTGCCCCAGCCGGCCAGTGACAGCGCAAACGCGTAGCTGCCCGCATTCTGCCGCGCCAGCGCTGCAAGCTGGCCGTCGGCGCCCGGCGCGACCAGCCGGTCGGCCAGGCCCGGGCCGCGCACCAGCACGCCGACATCGTCATTGAACAGGATCCCGCTGGCGTCGAACGTGCCGAAGCTGCCGGCCGTGCCGTAGATGGTGCTGGACTGCGCGGTGGCGGCCACCGCCAGCGGCTTGGGCGCAACCGTCCACTCGCGGTAGGGGTTGGCCAGGGTGTAGTTGGGCGCGGTGCTGCCCGAGAGCGTCAGGTAGTCGAAATAGCGCCCTGCGGGCGTGCGCTCGGAATACCGGGTGGGGTCCTGCTCGAGGAAACCCAATTGCTGGCCCGGCACCACGTTGTCGAAGCTCACCTGCAGTGGCAGATAGGTGCCGTAGGTCCGTTGTCCGACGCCGAAGTCCGCAGTCACCACGCGTTTGTTGACCACCAGTGTGCCGAGCGCGGCAACGCTGTAGTTGCCGGCGCTGGCCCCGGATAGCACGCCGGTGTAGCTGTAGCGCCCCGCATCGAGCATCGGTAGCTGGCTCAGGTCCCGGGCCGCGAGGCTGCCGGTGGCCGTGGCTTCGAGCGGGGTGGCGGTCGGCGTCACGGCCACCGCGTCGCCAGCCAGCACACCGGAAAGCATGCCGGGCAGTGCGATGTAGTCGCCATAGGTCCGGTTCAGGTCGCCAGTGGCAAGGCTGTAGCCCAGCTGTTTCCTGTCGATGGTGTGGACGCTGCTGAAGTTGTAGCCCGCAGGCTGATTGCGCGTCTCGAGGTAATAGTTGCCCGCGGCCGCGCCGGCCAGGCCGGTGATGGCCGTGCCATACGTGCCCGCATCGGTGCGTGGCGCAAGCGTCAGCGACGCGCCCGCGCCGTTCGTGACCGTGACCAGCCCCGACACCTCATCGTCCTCGACCACGCCGAAAAGCCGCGGCGTGGACACCACGGCCTGCGTGCCGTAGGTGCTGCGCGATGCATCGAGCTGCGCGGCCAGCGGCTTGGGCGTGACCTCGAATTTGAACGGAGTCACGTGGGCACGGTAGTTGGCGGCGTCCGCCCCGCCCAGCGCATTGCCCAGCAAGCCAACGCTGTAAGCGCCCACCGCAAGCCGGCTCGGGACGCTCGTGAGCTCGATGCCGCCCGCGGCGACGGCCGCGAATCCGTAGACATCGTCGCCGCCCAGGAACGTGTTGTACATCTGCAGCGTCGTGGCGACGGTATTGCCGTACTGCAGACTGCTGACCGGCGTGGCCTCGCGCCACAGGCCGAAGCGGATGTCGACGTCGCGCGGCCGGATGTTGAGCGTGAAGTCGGTATGGCCGCCGTCGGCAAGCACGTAGTTGCCGGCCTTGTCGCCGGACAATGCGCCCCGGCCCCAGGTATAGGAACCGACGACGTAATTGCCGCCGTTCGACAACCTCAGCGCCGGCGCCGTGGGCTGCATGGCCACGCGCAAGCGATCATCGTTCAGCACGCCGCTGAGCACGCTCGAGGCGTCGAACGGCGCGATGCCGAAGTACGTCCGCAGATCACCGTAGATGTAGTCCTGGCCCAGGCTGCCATTCGAGCGGACCTGCACCGCATAGGTCAGTGGTCGCGGAAGAATGGTGTGCGTGCCCAGCCTCGAACCGGCATCGCTCAGCACATAGTTGCCGGCCTTGCCGCCTTCGAGGCCGCCGACACGGAAGATGTCCGCGTAGGTGCCGGCGTCCCACGGCTGGCTGTAGATCGAGCTGCGCACGGTGGCACCGGCGCGCACGTCGTCGCCAGACAGCAAGCCGGCCAGACTGCCACGCGCCGACAGGTCGGCAACATCGCCATAGATGCTGGTGATGTCGGGCGTCGCATAGGTCAAGGCCCTGGGAGCGATGCTCAGCACCCCGGGCAGGTTGCCGGTGCCAGCCAGCATGTAGTTGGCATTGCCCAGCGCCGTCACCTGCTGCTGGTACTGGCCGGCATCGGTGCGTTCGGTGAGCGTCACCAGCCCGCCGCCGCTGGCGCGGATGGCCAGCGTGGGATTGAGCGTTTCGCCGGGAACCACGTTGGTGAGCGTGATGGCGCCAGCCGTCGCCAGATTGCCATAGGTGACGCCGACATCGGCCACGCTGTAGCCCACGGGCCGCGGCGTGATGACCAGGCCGCCCGCGGCATTGCCGCTGGCCTGCAGCGCATAGTTGCCGCTGGCGCCGCCGCCCAGCGAGGTTACCGCGGCGGTGTAGGCGCTGCCCACCACCGGCCGGCCGACGGTACTGCCGCTGCCATCGATGGCCTGCAACTGGGCGCTGACGTCATCGCCCGCCAGCACACCGCTCAGCGCGGTGGCATTGGACAGCGCATCGCCATAGACCGCCGTGCCGCTGGCGACCTGCCAGGTGACCGGCTTGGGCGCGACCGTCAGCGGAAACAGCGAACTGCCCGCAAACGACACCACATAGTTGCCCGCGCCCAGACCGGTGAGCCCATCGACGCCCCAGGCATAGCTGCCGGCCGGTGTCTTCGCGCCGGGCGCATAGGCGACGCCGACGCGAAACGCGGCCACGCTGCCCGAAATGCGGTCGCCCTCGACGATGTTCGACAACGTGAAATCCGGCAGCACGGGTGCCGTGCCGTAGGTCGTGTTCGACGAACCGCCGCCGAGCGTGAACGTCAGCGGCCGCGGCGTGATGGCCACGCTGTTGGGCGTGTTGCCGCCGGACTGCAGCACGTAGTTGGCGGCATCGTTCCCCGCAAGGCCTGACAGGCCCACCTGGTAGGTGCCGATCGGCAGCGCGCCGCTCTCGCCCGGATTGGCGGCGAAGAACATGTTCAGCTGCTGCGCGCCTGGCCGCACGTCGTCGCCCGGCAGCGTCCCGGCCAGGCCTGGCGACGGCAGTGTGGACTGCCCGTAGACCTGCGTCGACTCGGCGCCGGCAAAGTGGATGGGCTTGGGCGCCACGTCCAGCTGGCCGGCCACATTGCCGCTGGCCGCGACCTGGTAGTTGTCCGAACCCGCACCCGAGAAGCTGCGCACTCCCAGCGCGTAGCTGCCGGCGCGGGTGCGGTCCTCTATGTCATGCGCACCTTGCCAGTCGAATGCCGCGAGATTGCCGGTGATCAGGTCGCCCGCAACCACGTTGCCCAAGCTGGCCGTGGGCAAGCCCGTGGCCGCCGTGCCATAGGTGCTGTTGACCTGCCCGGATACGCCGTAGGTCAGCGGGCGCGGGGTGATGGTCAGCACCGGTGCGCCATTGCCGCTCGCGGCCAGGCTGTAGTTGCCGGCCTGCGCGCCCTCCAGGGAGGTCACGTCGACCGCATAGGTACCTGCCGAGCGCATGCCGCTGCCGCCGGCCGCCTTCACGTCCAGCGCCCGCAGCGCCTGCGTACCGGCCGCCACCGCGTCGCCGGGCAGCACGCCATCGAGGTACATGGTCAGCGGCGTGAACGCGTCGCCATAGACCTGGCTGGCGCTGGACCCGAAGAACGTGACGGGCTTGGGTGCGATGCTGATCAAGCCGCCGATGCCGCGGCTCAGATCGAGCGAATAGTTGCCGGCTGCGGCGCCGGCCAGCCCGGTGAGCGTGTAGGCATGGGTGCCCGCGCCGACGCGGGCTCCAAAACCGTAGCCGGCCCCGATGGCGGACATCGCCACGCCCGTGCTGCTGCCCAGCGTGGCCACGGGCGCCAGCGCATCGCCGTTCACCACGTTGCCAAGGCCCACGGCAGCGGATGGCGAACCATAGACGTAGCTGGGGTTGAGCACCGTGGGAGTCACCACGCGCTTGTCCACGTTCAGCGCCACCGTGCCAGGGCGCAGGTCGATGAAATAGCCGCCGGCCGCGCCGCTGACCGCAGTGCCTTCATCGTTGTACTCCACGGGCTTGAAAGCCACGGATGGATTGGCGGAAAGCGTCAGGCTATGGCTTCCCGCATTTGCCGCGACCCCGGGTCCGGAGACGTTCAGCGAGCCTGCAGCCAGCACCTCGCCCAGCGGCGCGCCGGCCGCAGTGACGTTGTGCGCGGCCTGCTTAAGCTGCAAGGCCCCCAGGGCATACGCCGAGGGATCGGCGTCGCCATAGGTGCGGCTGTAGCTGTCCGCGCTGCCCAGTTCCAGCCGGGTCGCGTCGGCGCCGGCGCCGCCCTTGCCGATGCGCGTGACCTGCCCGTTCTCGATGAACTGGACGATGCCGCCGCGGTAGCGGCCGCCGCTGGTCTCGTTGGTCCAATCGACCGTGGCACCGCGCAGCGTGAGCGTGCTGCCGCCCGCGCCTTGCGAGGCGGTCTGCAGGTTGCCCGTGAGCTGGATGCCCTCGGCCACATCGACATCGTGGTAGAGCAGGATGCGCGCGCCGTCGGCATCCGGCACCGAGGGGTCGATGCTGGCGCTCAGGCCCTTGCCGCTGAATTTTCCGATGCCTATGCTGCCGGCCTGCCGTTCGCTGTTGCCCGCGCCGTCGGCGACGCGCAATGGGAGCTTGCCGTTGTCATTGAGGAACTGGGCTTGCAGCAACTGGATGCCGCCGAAGCCGGCGCCGCGTTGCGCGTCCACCAGCGCAGGCGCGTTGGCCGTCATGCTCCAGTCGCCATCGGCGGTGCTGAACGCGCCCTGCACGTCGATCTGGCGGCCCGCCACCAGATTCAGGTCGCCCGCACGCGCCACGCCCGAATTCTTGGCCACGAACAGGAAGCCGTTGTTCCAGTCGATGTCCTGGTTGGCCTGGAGATTGACCGTGGTCCCCGCGTTGAGCAGCGAGCGGATGTCGTCGTCCGTCAGAAAGGTCGTGGTGGCCGGGTCCTTGTAGCGCGCATTGATCTGGATATCCTGCGGATCCAGCAGAATCTGGCCGCCTGGGCCCAGCTTCAGCTTGTCCAGCGCCACCGTCTGCACCTTGGCAGCCGAGGATATTTCCACCGCGCCGCCAGAAGCCGCGCCCGTGCCGACGACCTGGCCCTGCATTGCGGTGCTTGACTCACTCCAGACCACCGCGCTGCCGCCACGGCCTTCGGCGCCGCGGGCCGACACGTCTATGCTGCTCGCCGAATCGACGCTGGTCTGTTGGGCGCTGTTCAGCGCCGGCGCCTGGATCGCCTGGCCGAAGGCCAGCGCCAGCGGCGCAGCCGGATCGACCTGGGCCTTGCCGCCCTGGAACCCGCCGCCGATGCGCACCGTGCCGCCGGTCTGGTTGCCGCTGGCGTCCAGAACCGCGCCCTGCAGGGCCACGGACTGGCCCGTGATGTCGATGCGGCCGGCGCTGGCCGCGTCGGCGCTGGCCGAGACATCGAGCCGCCCCGCCACCTGCGTCGCGCCGCCGGCTCCGCCATCGAGCACGATCGCGCCGTTGCGGCCCGAGACGCTGCGCGCACTGATGCTGCCCGGCATGTTCACCGCATTGCGCACCGCCTGGGCCACGGTCGCGGCCTGGAGCGTGACCAGGCCGCCCTCGGCCTGGATGGTGCCGCTGTTCGTGACCAGCGCCTGTCCGTCGGCCGTGGTGGCATCCGATGGCAAGGTGACCTGCAGGAAGCCGTCCCCCGACCAGTCCAGCGTCGCCGCCTGGGCCGCGCCCAGGCCAACCTTCCCCAGGGGCGCCATCACGGTGCCGCTGTTGCTCACGGTGCTGCCGATCAGCGCCACCAGCCCGCCCGCTCCGGTCGAGATCCGGCCCTGGTTGGTCACCGCGCCACCGGCACCACTGAACGACAGGCGCCCGGCCATGAAATCGGCTTCACTGAGTCCCAGCGTCGAGGCGACGAATCCACCCGCGGCGTCGATGCGTCCCGTCGGCGTGACATGGATGCCTTGGGGATTGACCAGAAACACGGCGCCGTTGGCATTCATGCTGCCGGCCAATTGCGAAGCCTGGCCGCCGGTGACGATGTTCAATATCGACGCCCCGGGCGCAGCCTGCTTGAACACCACGCTGTTGCCTTGCCCGATGCTGAAATCATTCCAGCGAATGGCGGCGCGCTGGCTGGCCTGGTTGATGAGCAGCGATCCGTTCGCCGGCAGGCCGATGGAGGCCTGGCCCGCCGTGACACGGCCGCCCGACGGAAGCGTCTGCGCGAGCAGCGGCATGGGAATGGCCATCGCGGCCTGCGTGGCGATGACCGGCCAGACAACGGTGCGCCGCAGACGGAACATGGTGGAGCGCTTCAAAATTGCACCTGGCCTTTCACGAAGAACTGGGTGTCATTCAGGGCACTGGGCTGAGTCGTGCGCCGCCCCCACTCCATGGACAAAGACACCGGGCCGAGCGCGGCTCTCAAGCCCACGCCATACGATCGGCTGAAACCATTGGCCGGCAACCCCACTTTTGGACGGGCTTTGCCGCCGGCAAAGAAAACATAGGGAGCCAGTGGCAGCTCCTGCCCGCCGATGGCCCATCCGACCGGACGCGCAAACTCCTGGCGCAGCGTCCAGCCGCTGTCGTTCGACAAGGCGCCGGCGGTGAACGTCGACAACGCATCCTCGCCTTCGAGGCTGAACAATTCGGCGCTGGGCAATACGTTGAATGCCTTCTGCGCACGCAGGATGGAGCGCGACTGCAGCCCCGCAGCCAGCGGCGCAGCGAATGCCGCGCCCAATTCCAGCTTGGTGAAAGCCGGCGTGGCACCGAAGCGCGACAAGGGCACGCCGGAAGCAACGGCGTCGGCTTCGGTGCGGGCGCCCAACGCGTCCAGTCCCCGCGACAAGGTGCCGCTCATGCGCAGGGCCGCGGGTCCCGTGGCGTAGCTCCAGTCGGCACTCGCGCGCAGCACGCGCAGCCGGTCTTCGTTGAGCAAGACACCGAAGTCCGGCGCGGAGTTGCGCTGGTTGGCCACCTCGAAGGCACCGGTGATGTTGAGTTCATTGCCACGCTGCATGACCAGCGGATAGCTCAAACGCAGCGTGGCGCGCTCGAACTCGCTGCGCGTGGGCGGCAAAAAGAACTGCGCAGGCGTGTTGGTGTCCGAGAGCGTGTACTCCGGGTTGAGCGCCAGGCCATTGACTCCCAGAGGAAGGATGACCCCGCCGCCCGCGACACGCCGCGGCGCGTTGCTGTGCAACAGGCGCGCGGGGTTCACCCCACCGGCGAAATAGCCATAGAACTGCTCGCCCCGGCCAAACGGCTGGTTCAGCCGCACCTGCAAGGCCGATTCCCAGGGACCGAGGGTGTCGGAAAGGCGGTTGTCGATGGACAGCGACCCCATCAGCGCACTGAAGCGGCCTTCGACCGCGAGCACCACGCCTCCCGGCTGCAGTCCGGCCGCCAGCGCGCTGCGCAGGCTCAATCCCGGCACACGGCCGGCAAGGGTCAGCGCACGCTCGAGCTCCTCATTGCGCAGCCGGCGCCGACCTTCGAGCGGCGCCAGCAGGGATTCGACAACGGCCCGCGACGCCTCCGGCACGGCCGACAGGTCCACTTTCTCGATGAAGCCATCAACCACCATCAGCTGCAGCGTGCCGCCATCGCGCAGCTGCTGCGGCGGCGCGGTCACTCGGATCAGCGCATAGTCGGCATCGCGGTACAACTGCTCGATGGCTTCGGCCAGCTGGTAGAAATCGGCGACGCTGAGCCGCCGGTCCAGCATGGGCGCGATCAGCGCGCGCGAAGCCGCCGAGAATTCTGGGAAACCATCGATGAGTTCGATATCGGCCAGGCGCACGAACAGATTCTCGGCACCCGCAGGCGCGGTCGCGGGCGCAGGGCGTGGCACTGCTGCCGGTGGCGCTGCGGACGGCGCGGGCCGCAAGTCCCGAGGCGTCACCTGAGGAGCATCCTGGGCCCATGCCCCGGGCATCAAGGCCAATACGGGCCACACCGCCGCCAGCCACGGTGCATTGCTGCGCAAGCTCTGCAGAAAGGAAGTCATGTCCGCCACAACCCACGCTTACTGCAGGTTACCTATTGAAACGATCTGAATCTTACTGATGAGGTTTGGATTTGAATAGTTTTGATCAATATCAAATGTTGTAAATCAAAACGTTTTAACTGTAAGGATTTACATCGTGGTAATCAGTGACATACCCTGGCGTTCGATCGAGGCCGCGATCAATGCAGGCAATAAAAAACCCTCTTGGATCGGGATCCAAGAGGGTTTTGATTGGTGGGCGATACATGGTTCGAACATGTGACCCCTGCCGTGTGAAGGCAGTGCTCTACCGCTGAGCTAATCGCCCGAGTATCCGGACGGAACCGAAACTCGAAAATGGTGGGTGATGCAGGGTTTGAACCTGCGACCCCTGCCGTGTGAAGGCAGTGCTCTACCGCTGAGCTAATCACCCGAGCATCCGGCCGGAACCAGACCTCGAAATTGGTGGGCGATACATGGATCGAACATGTGACCCCTGCCGTGTGAAGGCAGTGCTCTACCGCTGAGCTAATCGCCCTGTCGTTACTGCGACAAGACCTAAATTATGGCACAGCTTTTCGACCTATCCGGCCATGTGGCGCCAAATTGTTTTGTCGCCGCTGGCCTTGTCGATCTGCGCCAGCACGGCTTCGTGCTCCGCGCACTCCTGCTCGCTCGCCCGGATGACCGGCAGCACGATGCTGCGCAGGTCCAGCGCGACGATAGGCAGGCCCGAATCATCCTCTTGCGCGTCGTCGCTGATCAGCAGCGCGTCCTGGCCGCGCGTGAGATTGATGTAGACATCGGCCAGCAGTTCCGCGTCGAGCAGCGCGCCGTGCAGCGTGCGTCCCGAGTTGTCGACGCCCAGACGGTCGCACAGCGAATCGAGCGAATTGCGCTTGCCGGGGTAGCGCTCCTTGGCCATCGCCAGGGTGTCGATGACACCATCGACCCAGCTGCGCAGCGGCGGCTTGCCCGCGCGCTCGAGCTCCTTGTTCAGGAAGCCGACGTCGAACGGCGCGTTGTGGATGATGATCTCGGCGCCCTGCAGGTAGCCGAGGATCTGCTCGACCTGCTGCTCGAAGCGCGGCTTGTCCTTGAGGAACTCGGTGGTGATGCCGTGCACCCGCAGCGCGTCTTCATGGCTGTCGCGCCCGGCGTTGAAGTACATGTGCAGGTTGTTGCCGGTGAGCTTGCGGTTGAGCAGCTCCACACAGCCGAGTTCGATGATCCGGTCGCCGTTCTCGGCCGACAGGCCCGTGGTTTCGGTATCAAGGACGATCTGGCGCGACATCTCAGTGGTTTTCCTTGGCGTGGTTGATCGAGTACTTGGGGATTTCCACCGTCACGTCGTCCTGGGCCAGGATGGCCTGGCAACTCAGGCGCGACAGCGGCTCAAGACCCCAGGCGCGGTCGAGCAGGTCTTCTTCCTCTTCCTCGGCCTCGTTGAGCGAGTTGAAGCCGGCGCGCACGATCACATGGCAGGTGGTGCAGGCGCAGCTCATGTCGCAGGCGTGCTCGATGTTGATGCCATTGTCGAGCAGTGCCTCACAGATCGACGTGCCCGCGGGCGCTTGCAGTTCGGCGCCCTGCGGGCAGTATTCGGCGTGGGGCAGTATTTTGATGACAGGCATGGGTTCTTTTCTTCGAAATCAGGAAATGCTGTGGACGTTCTTGCCCGCCAGGGCCTGCACGATACCGCGGTTCATGCGCTGCGCTGCAAAGGCTTCGGTGCCCTTGGCCAGCGCCTGCGTGGCGGCCTCGACCACGGCCGGGTCGCTCGACTGCTGCTGTTCGCGCAAGGCCGCCATCAGGCCGTCGATGGCCTCGCGCTCGGGCGCCGTGAGCACGTCGCCATCGGCATCGAGCGCGCTTTGCGTGGCAATCAGCATGCGGTCGGCGTCGACACGCGCTTCGACCAGTGCACGCGCCTGCATGTCCTCGCTGGCCGTGGCGAAGCCTTCCTGCAGCATGCGCGCGATCTGATCGTCCGACAGACCATACGAGGGCTTGACGTCGATATGCGCCTCGACACCGCTGATCTGCTCCTTCGCGCCCACCGACAGCAGGCCGTCGGCATCGACGGTGAAGGTCACGCGGATGCGCGCCGCACCCGCCGCCATGGGCGGGATGCCGCGCAGCTCGAAGCGCGCCAGGCTGCGGCAGTCGGCCACCAGGTCGCGCTCGCCCTGCACCACATGGATCGCCAGCGCGGTCTGGCCGTCGACATAGGTCGTGAAATCCTGCGCACGCGCCGTGGGAATGGTTTCATTGCGCGCGACGATGCGCTCGACCAGGCCGCCCATGGTCTCCACGCCCAGCGACAATGGAATCACGTCCAGCAGCAGCAGGTCGCCCGACGCGCTGTTGCCCGCGAGCTGGTTGGCCTGGATGGCCGCGCCCAGCGCCACCACCTCATCGGGGTTCAGATTGGTCAGCGGCGTCTGGCCGAAGAAATCGCCCACGGCAGACTGCACCTGCGGCATGCGCGTCGAGCCGCCGACCATGACCACGCCCTGCACTTCATCCTTGGCAAGATCGGCATCGCGCAGCGCACGGCGCACGGCGGCCAGCGAACGCGCGGTCAGCGCCTGCGTCACCGCATCGAACTGGGCGCGCGTGACTTCGAGCTCCAGCACGCCAGAGGCCAGCTCGGCGCGGAAGACCGCACCAGGCGCATCCGTGAGCGCTTCCTTGCAGCGGCGTGCGGCCAGCCGCAGTGCGGCCTTGTCTTCGGCCGTCTGCGCCTGCGCGCCGCGCTGCTCCAGCACCCACTGCACCAGCGCGGCGTCGTAGTCGTCGCCGCCCAGCGCCGAGTCGCCGCCCGTGGCGATGACCTCAAACACGCCTTGCGTGAGGCGCAGGATGGAGATGTCGAACGTGCCGCCGCCGAGGTCGTAGACCGCATAGACGCCTTCGCTGGCATTGTCCAGCCCATAGGCAATGGCCGCCGCAGTCGGCTCGTTGATCAGGCGCAGCAGGTGGATACCGGCGAGTTGGGCCGCATCCTTGGTCGCCTGGCGCTGGGCATCGTCGAAGTACGCGGGCACGGTGATGACCGCGCCATAGAGATCGTCGTCGAAGCTGTCTTCGGCGCGAAAGCGCAGCGTGGCGAGAATCTCGGCGCTGATCTCGACGGGCGTCTTCACGCCGGCGCGCGTCTGCAAGGACACCATGCCGCCCTGCCCGGCTTCGCGCACGAATTCGTAAGGCAGATTCTGCGCGTCGGCCACATCGGCCAGGCCGCGGCCCATGAAACGCTTGACCGAGACAATGGTGTTCTGCGGATCGGTGCTTTGCGCCGCCACGGCCGCGTCGCCGATCAGGCGCTTGCCCTGCTCGGCATAGCTCACGATCGACGGCAGCAGTACCCGGCCCTGCGCATCGGGCAGGCACTCGGCGACGCCGTTGCGCACCGCGGCCACCAGTGAATGGGTCGTGCCCAGGTCAATGCCCACCGCAATGCGCCGCTGGTGCGGATCGGGGGATTGGCCGGGTTCTGAAATCTGCAAAAGCGCCATGGGAACTCTCGAAAAATGGGATGCAGGCGCCTGCCTCTGCAGTTCGCGCCTTCCAGGGAAACAGCGGATGCGTCAATGCCGCCCGCAGTGATGCCTATTGTTGCAGTTGCTCTCGGCGCGACTCGATGTCGCGCGCAAAACGTGCAACAAACATAAGGGCTCTCACCTGCTGGGCCGCGCCCGCCGGGTCATCGGCTTCGTCGAGCAGGCGCGCGCATTCGGCCAGCAGCCCGCGGCGCGCCGCGCCGACCTCGTCATCCAATGCATCGACATCGGCTTCGGTCTGCGCTTCTTCAAGCGCCTCGCGCCACTCCATCTGCTGCATCAGGAACGCCGCCGGCATGGCCGTGTTGTCCTCGGCGCGCAGCGGCGCGCCGCGCAGCTCGCACAGATAGGCCGCGCGCTTGAGCGGATCCTTGAGGCGCTGGTAGGCCTCGTTGATGCGCACCGACCACTGCATTGCCACGCGCTGCGCGGCTGCGCCCTGCGCCGCAAACCGGTCAGGGTGGGCTTCGCGCTGGAGCTCCTTCCAGCGGCTGTCGATCAGCGCACGGTCTTGCGCGAACCGCGCGGGCAAGGCAAAGAGTTCGAAGTCGTCGGATTGAAGATTCATATCAAGAAAAAACCGCCAGCACGGCAAGTGGTGGCGGTCGTTCGGTACGGGAAAAAAGTCGCCGGCGCCCAGCGCCCTCAGACGCGGAAGCTTTCTCCACAACCACAGCGGTCACGCTCGTTGGGGTTGTTGAACTTGAAGCCTTCGTTCAGGCCTTCGCGCACGAAGTCCAGCTCGGTGCCATCGATATAGGCCAGGCTCTTGGGATCGATGATGACCTTGACGCCGTGGTTCTCGAACACGATGTCCTCGGGCGCCTGGTCATCGACATACTCGAGCTTGTAGGCCAGGCCCGAGCAACCAGTGGTCTTGACACCCAGACGCACGCCGAGCCCCTTGCCCCTTCGGGACAGGTAGCGGCTCACATGCCGGGCCGCGGCCTCGGTGAGCGAGATGGCCATCTCAGGCAGCCGCCACCGCAGCGTGCTTGGCGCGGTAATCGTTCACTGCGGCCTTGATCGCGTCTTCCGCGAGGATGGAGCAGTGCACCTTGACGGGAGGCAGTGCCAGTTCTTCGGCAATCTCGCTGTTCTTCAGCGCCGCCGCCTGGTCGAGCGTCTTGCCCTTGACCCATTCGGTGACCAGCGACGACGACGCGATGGCCGAGCCGCAGCCATAGGTCTTGAAACGCGCGTCTTCGATCACGCCGGTTTCGGGATTCACCTTGATCTGCAGCTTCATCACGTCGCCGCAGGCGGGCGCGCCCACCATGCCGGTGCCGACCGAACCGTCACCCTTGTCGAACGAACCCACATTGCGGGGGTTTTCATAGTGGTCTACCACTTTTTCGGAATAAGCCATGATGTCTACCTCTTCAAATCTTCAATCGTGGAACGGGTCGTGCCGGCGGTGCCGTTCAGTGGGCCGCCCACTGGATGCTGCTGATGTCGACGCCGTCTTGGTACATCTCCCACAGCGGGCTGAGTTCGCGCAGCTTCTCGACGTTGGTGCGGATGGTGCCGATCGCGTAGTCGATTTCTTCCTCGGTCGTGAAACGGCCGATGGTCATGCGCAGGCTGCTGTGCGCCAACTCGTCGCTGCGGCCCAGGGCGCGCAGCACATAGCTGGGTTCCAGGCTCGCCGACGTGCAGGCCGAACCCGACGACACCGCCAGGCCCTTGATGCCCATGATCAGCGACTCGCCTTCGACATAGTTGAAGCTGATGTTCAGGTAATGCGGCACGCGCTGCGTCATGTCGCCGTTGACGAACACCTGTTCGATATCCTTGAGGCCGTCGAGCAGGCGGGCCTGCAGGCGGCGCGCCTTGGCGATGTCCTGGTCCATCTCGAGCTTGGCGATGCGGTAGGCCTCGCCCATGCCGACGATCTGGTGCGTCGCCAGCGTGCCCGAGCGCATGCCGCGCTCATGGCCGCCGCCGTGCATTTGCGCTTCGAGGCGCACGCGCGGCTTGCGGCGCACATACAGCGCGCCGATGCCCTTGGGGCCGTAGGTCTTGTGCGCCGTGAGGCTCATCAGGTCGACGGGCAGCGTGGCCATGTCGATCGGCAGCTTGCCCGTGGCCTGGGCCGCGTCGACGTGGAAAATGATGCCCTTCTCACGGCACAGCGCGCCGATGCGGGGAATGTCCTGCACCACGCCGATCTCGTTGTTGACCAGCATGACGCTGGCCAGAATGGTGTCGGGGCGGATCGCGGCCTTGAAGACCTCGAGGTCCAGCAAGCCGTTTTCCTGCACGTCCAGATAGCTGACTTCAAAGCCCTGGCGCTCGAGTTCGCGCATGGTGTCGAGCACCGCCTTGTGCTCGGTCTTCACCGTGATCAGGTGCTTGCCCTTGCCCTGGTAGAAATGGGCCGCGCCCTTGATCGCCAGGTTGTCGGATTCGGTTGCGCCGCTGGTCCAGACGATTTCACGCGGATCGGCATTGATCAGCGCGGCCACATGGCCACGCGCACGCTCCACGGCTTCCTCGGCTTCCCAACCCCAGGCATGGCTGCGCGATGCCGCATTGCCGAAGTGCTCGCGCAACCACGGAATCATGGCATCGACCACGCGCGGGTCCACCGGCGTGGTAGCGCCGTAGTCGAGATAAATGGGGAAGTGCGGGGTCATGTCCATGGCTGGCTCAATGCAATGTCTGGCTGGCAAAAAACGAAATTTTTCTACACCTCTTTCAGTGCCCCGCCCCCTGGCGCCGGCACCGATCCAGGGCGCGGATTACGACTTGGCGAATACGTTGCCCAGGGCGAACACCGAGTTCGGCGCGTTCACGCGGATCGGCTTGACCACCGGCGCGGTCGAAATCGCACGGCGCACCACGGGCTTGTCTTCGATCTGCACGCCCTTGGCGATCTGTTCGTCGACCAGCTTTTGCAGCGTCACCGAATCCAGGAACTCGACCATGCGCTGGTTCAGGGCGGCCCACAGTTCGTGGGTCATGCAGCGGCCGGCCTCACCCAGACAGTTTTCCTTGCCGCCGCACTGGGTCGCATCGATGGGTTCGTCCACCGAGACAATGATGTCGGCGACGGTGATGTCGGCCGCCTTGCGCGCCAGGGTGTAGCCGCCGCCCGGGCCACGGGTCGATTCGACCAGTTCGTGGCGGCGCAGCTTGCCGAACAGCTGTTCGAGGTACGACAGCGAAATCTGTTGGCGCTGGCTGATGGCAGCCAGCGTGACGGGGCCGTTGTTCTGGCGCAGTGCCAGATCGATCATGGCAGTGACCGCAAAGCGGCCTTTGGTTGTGAGACGCATCGCGAGCTCCTTTGTCAGGCTTGTTCGTTACAGAAATACCCAGTCAGGTTCTTGACCTGTGTGGGCACCGTCTCCGCCCATACTCCGCCCTGCTTAAAGGTCGAGAGCCCTTCTTTCATCGAAGTCTGTTGTTATTGGATGTAGACCCTAGTGTACCACAATCCCCATCAAATTTGTCGGGTACCCCGGACAAACCGCCGGGACCCGCTCACACTACTGGCGACTCGCGGCCGGACGCGCCGAAAAGCCGGGCCTTGAGTTGCGCCAATTGGTCGCGCAGACGCGCTGCCTGCTCGAATTCCAGGTTGCGCGCATGCTCGAGCATCTGCTTCTCGAGCCGCTTGATTTCCTTGGCGACATCCTTCTCGGACAACTCCTCCACGCGCACCCGCTGCGCATCGGCGCGCTGCAGGCGCTCCGCCTCCTTGCCGCTCTTTTCGCTGTAAACCCCGTCAATCAGGTCTTTTACCTGCTTGACAATGGCCTGCGGCACGATGCCGTTGTCTAGGTTGAACTGCGCCTGCTTGGCACGCCGTCGCTCGGTCTCGTCGATGGCCTTGCGCATCGAATCCGTGATCTTGTCGGCGTACAGGATGGCCTTGCCGTTGAGGTTGCGTGCCGCGCGGCCGATGGTCTGGATCAGGCTGCGCTCGGCACGCAGGAAACCTTCCTTGTCGGCATCGAGAATCGCCACCAGCGAGACCTCGGGGATGTCCAGGCCTTCGCGCAGCAGGTTGATGCCGACCAGCACGTCGAACAGTCCCAGCCGCAGATCGCGGATGATTTCCATGCGCTCCACGGTGTCCACATCCGAGTGCAGATAGCGCACCTTGACGCCGTTGTCCGTGAGGTAGTCGGTCAACTGCTCGGCCATGCGCTTGGTGAGCGTCGTGATCAGCACGCGCTCGTCCTTCTCGGTGCGCAGCCGGATTTCCTGCAGCACATCGTCGACCTGGTGCGTCGCGGGCCGGACCTCGATCTCGGGATCGATCAGCCCCGTGGGCCGCACCACCTGTTCGACCACTTGGCTGGCATGGGTTTTCTCGTAGTCGGCGGGCGTGGCCGACACGAACACGATCTGGCGCATGCGCTGCTCGAACTCATCGAATTTGAGCGGCCGGTTGTCGAGCGCCGAAGGCAGGCGAAAGCCATACTCGACCAGCGTGGTCTTGCGCGCGCGGTCGCCGTTGTACATCGCGTTGAGCTGGCCGATCATCTGGTGGCTCTCGTCGAGGAACATCAACGCGTCCTTGGGCAGGTAGTCCGTCAGCGTGCTCGGCGGCGCGCCCGGCGCCGCGCCCGACAGATGACGGGTGTAGTTCTCGATGCCCTTGCAGTGGCCGATCTCGCTGAGCATCTCCAGATCGAAGCGCGTGCGCTGCTCGAGCCGCTGGGCTTCGACCAGCTTGCCTTGCGACACCAGTTGATCCAGGCGCTCGGCGAGCTCGATCTTGATGGTATCGACGGCCGTGAGCACCTTGTCGCGCGGCGTGACGTAGTGGCTGCTGGGATAGACCGTGAAGCGCGGGATCTTCTGTTTGATGCGGCCCGTGAGCGGGTCGAACAGCTGCAGGGTCTCGATCTCGTCGTCGAACAGCTCGATGCGCAGCGCCAGCTCCGAGTGCTCGGCTGGAAACACATCGATGGTGTCGCCGCGCACGCGGAACTTGCCGCGGCTGAAGTCCTGGTCGTTGCGCTGATACTGCATGCGGATCAGCTGCGCGATCACGTCGCGCTGGCCGAGGCGGTCGCCCGCGCGCAGCGTCATGATCATGCGGTGGTAGCTCTCGGGCTCGCCAATGCCGTAGATCGCCGACACCGTGGCGACGATCACCACGTCGCGGCGCTCCATCAGGCTCTTGGTGCACGACAGCCGCATCTGCTCGATATGCTCGTTGATCGCGCTGTCCTTCTCGATGAACAGGTCGCGCTGCGGCACATAGGCCTCGGGCTGGTAGTAGTCATAATAGCTGACGAAATACTCCACCGCATTCTTCGGGAAGAACTCGCGGAACTCGCTGTAGAGCTGCGCCGCCAGCGTCTTGTTGGGCGCGAACACGATGGCCGGCCGGCCCATCTGGGCGATGACGTTGGCCATGGTGTAGGTCTTGCCCGAGCCCGTGACGCCCAGCAGCGTCTGGAACACCTCGCCGTCGCGCAGGCCCTCGACCAGCTGCGCAATCGCCTGCGGCTGGTCGCCCGCGGGTGGATACGGCTGGTAGAGCTCGAAAGGCGAGCCTTCGTAGGTGACAAATTGGCCGGTCAATGGCAGATCAGTGGCTTGTTGCATATCGTGGTGATACTGGCCTGCCGCGCAGGCCGCTAAAATTCGCGGGCTAACCCAAAAGACTAACCGAGCAGCTTGGGGCTGGCAGCACTATTTTCATCCTCCGAGGATTTTTTCCATGTCTTTGTTTACCGCCGTCGAAATGGCCCCCCGCGACCCCATTCTGGGTCTGAACGAGCAATTCGCCTCTGACACCAACCCCAACAAGGTCAACCTGGGCGTGGGCGTGTACTTCGATGACAACGGCAAGCTGCCCCTGCTGCAATGCGTGCAGACCGCTGAAAAGGCCTTGATGGCCCAGCCCACGGCCCGCGGCTACCTGCCGATCGACGGCATCGCCGCCTACGACAACGCGGTCAAGGCCCTGGTCTTCGGCGCTGACAGCGAACCCGTTACTTCGGGGCGCGTGGCCACGATTCAAGCCATCGGCGGCACGGGCGGCCTCAAAGTCGGCGCCGACTTCCTGAAGAAGGTCAGCCCCGATGCCAAGGTGCTGATTTCCGACCCGAGCTGGGAAAACCACCGCGCGATCTTCCAGAACGCCGGCTTCCAGGTGGACTCGTATGCCTACTACGACGCCGCCAAGCGTGGCGTGAACTTCGAAGGCATGCTGGCCAGCCTGAACGCGGCCGCCGCCGGCACCATCGTCGTGCTGCACGCCTGCTGCCACAACCCCACCGGCTATGACCTCACGGCCGAGCAATGGGACCAGGTGATCGCCGTGGTCAAGGCCAAGAACCTCACCGCCTTCCTGGACATGGCCTACCAGGGCTTTGGCGAAGGCATTGCCGAAGACGGCGCCGTGATCGGCAAGTTCGTCGCCGCCGGCCTGGACATCCTCGTGTCGACCTCGTTTTCCAAGAGCTTCAGCCTCTACGGCGAGCGCGTGGGCGCGCTGTCGGTGGTGGCCAAGGACGCCGAAGAAGCCAAGCGCGTGCTGAGCCAGCTCAAGATCGCCATCCGCACCAACTACTCCAACCCGCCGATCCATGGCGGCGCCGTCGTGACGGCCGTGCTCACGAACCCCGAACTGCGCGCGCTGTGGGAAAAGGAACTGGGCGAGATGCGCGTGCGCATCAAGGCCATGCGCCAGAAGCTGGTCGACGGCCTCAAGGCCGCAGGCGTGCAGCAAGACATGTCCTTCATCACCACCCAGGTCGGTATGTTCAGCTACTCGGGCCTGTCCAAGGACCAGATGGTGCGCCTGCGCAGCGAATTCGGCGTCTACGGCACCGACACCGGCCGCATGTGCGTGGCCGCGCTCAACAGCAAGAACATCGACTACGTCTGCCAGGCCATCGCCAAGGTAATTTAAGACACCCCCTGAGCCGCTTTGCGGCGGGGCCGCCCCGGCTTCCCCCTCTCATCCTTCGGTGGAGGGGGACGGCAGCCTCGCTGCGGGGCGGCCCTTGCTCGCTGCCCCCTTGCTGGGCCGCGCCAGTTTCGCAGGACAGGAAACTAGCTGAAAAGCTGCTGATGTCCCTCCCGAGATTCCACAAAAAAACCGCCCTCGGGCGGTTTTTTCATGACCGGCGGACCGAAAAATCTGCCGGAATCATGCGGTCAATCTGCCTGGGCTCCAGACTCGCGCACGACCTTGCCCCACTTGACGCTTTCCTTCTGGATGAAGGCAGCGAATTCGGCCGGGGTCTCGCTGTAGGCTTCGGCGCCCTGGTCGTTGATCTTCTTCTTGGTCTCGGGCTGGGCCAGCACCTTGACCAGCGCGGCGTTGAGCTTGGCGACGATGGGCGCGGGCGTCGCGGCCGGGGCCAGCATGCCGAACCACGACGTGGCTTCATAGCCGGGCACGCCGGCTTCGGCAATGGTCGGCACGTTGGGCAGCTCGGGCGAGCGCTTGGCCGTGGTCACGGCCAGCGGCACCAGCTTGCCCGAGCGCACATGCTGGATGGCGGACGGCATGTTGTCGAACATGATGCCGATCTGGTTGCCCAGCAGGTCGGTCACGGCGGGCGCGCTGCCCTTGTAGGGCACATGCACCATCTCGACCTTGGCCATCGAGTTGAACAGTTCGCCCGACAGGTGGATGGAGCTGCCGCTGCCCGACGAACCGTAGTTCACCTTGCCCGGATTGGCCTTGGCGTAGGCAATCAGCTCCTTGACGGTCTTGTAGGGCTGGTTGGGGTTGGCAACCAGCAGGTTGGGCACGTTGGCCACGCGCGTCAGCGGTGCGAAGTCCTTGACCGGGTCAAAGGACATCTTCTTGTAGAGCGAGGCGTTGATCGCATGCGTGCCCACGGTGCCCATGAACAGCGTGTAGCCGTCGGCCGGGGCCTTGGAGGCCAGCAGGCCGCCGATGTTGCCGCCCGCGCCGGGACGGTTGTCGACCACGACCGACTGGCCCAGCTCGGCCGTGAGGCCCTGCGCAACGATGCGCGCCAGGATGTCGGTGGTACCGCCGGCCGAGAACGGCACGATGATGGTGATCAGCTTGCTGGGGTACGGTGCCTGCGCCAGCGCGGCCGTAGGCAGTGCGGCAGCGCCCAGCGCCAGGCTGGCAAGGGTCGCGAGGGCCGCGCGGCGGCCGGTGAACTTGGCGGTTGTCTTCATCATTATGGTCTCTGTCTCTTTAGTGGTTTGAACCTGCGGCCTTGTGGGCCACAGGTAGTTGGAGGCCCGGGGGCCAATAGCAAGGGGTGCTAGACGCCGGCCACGCCCACGGTCATGCCGCCGCAGACATAGATCACCTGTCCGGTGACGAAGCCGCTGCGCTCGTCCAGCAGATAGGTCGCGGTATGCGCCACATCGTCGGGCGTGCCCACGCGCTTGACCGGCACCGACTCGATGATGGCGCGCGTGCGCGGCGCATCGGGCGGATTGGCGCGGTCGAACAGCTCGGTGCGGATGGGACCGGGGCCGATCGCATTGGCGGTGATGCCGTGGCGGCCGAGCTCCAGCGCCCACACGCGCGTCATGCCGATCAATCCGGCCTTGGTTGCCGAATAGGCGGTGCGCAGCTCCTTGCCCAGCGCAGCGCGCGAGGACATGTTGACGATGCGTCCGAAGCCCGCTTCCTTCATGCCCGGCAGCAGCGCCTGCATGCACTGGAAGGCGCAGCGCAGGTTCAGCGAGATCGCCAGGTCGAATTCGGCCAGGGTCTGGCTCTCGGCATCGGCAGGAACGACCACGCCGACGTTGTTCACGAGGCGCGTGATCGGGCCGCCGGCCAGGGCTTCGCGCAACGCGCGTTCGGTGTCCGCCGCGTCGGACAGGTCGGCACGGATGCCGTCGCCCACGCGGTCGATCACCACGGGCTCGTAGCCTTCGGCACGGCAGCGCTCGGCAATCGCCGCGCCGATGCCGCTGGCGCCGCCGGTGATCAGCACGCGCTGAAGGTTCTGGGATGCATTACTCATGGAAACTCCGGAAAAAACCGCCAGATCAGACGCGCTCGAGGATCACGGCAATGCCCTGGCCCACGCCGATGCACATCGTGCACAGCGCATAGCGGCCGCCAGTGGCGTGCAGGCGGTTGACGGCCGTCGTGGCGAGACGCGCGCCGCTCGCACCCAGCGGGTGGCCCAGCGCAATGGCGCCGCCCCAGGCGTTGACGCGGGCATCGTCATCCTTGAGGCCCAGCGCGCGCAGCACGGCCAGGCCTTGCGCCGCAAAGGCTTCGTTGAGTTCGATCACGTCGATCTGGTCGAGCGTCAGGCCGGTCTGCGCCAGCACCTTGAGCGTGGCGGGCGTCGGGCCGAAACCCATGATGCGCGGCGCGACACCGGCCGTGGCCATGCCGACCACGCGGGCGCGCGGCGTCAGGCCGTACTTGGCGGCGTTCGCTTCGTCGGCGAGCAGCAGCGCGCAGGCGCCGTCGTTCACGCCCGAGGCATTGCCGGCCGTGACGGTGCCATCGGGGCGCACCACGCCCTTGAGCTTGGCCAGCGCTTCGAGCGTCGTCGCCCGCGGATGCTCGTCCTGGCTCACGATGATCGGATCACCCTTTTTCTGGGCAATCGACACCGGCACGATCTCGCGCGCCAGATGGCCTGCGGCAATCGCCGCCGCGGCGTTGATCTGGCTGGCCAGCGCCATGCGGTCCTGGGCTTCGCGCTCGATCTTGAAGTCGTCGGCGACGTTCTCGGCGGTTTCGGGCATGGAATCGACGCCGTACTGGGCCTTCATCAGCTTGTTGACGAAGCGCCAGCCGATGGTGGTGTCATAGACCGCATTGCTGCGGCTGAACGCGCTCTCGGCCTTGGGCATGACGAAGGGTGCGCGGCTCATGCTTTCCACGCCGCCCGCGATCATCAGCCCGGTTTCTCCCGACTTGATGGCGCGCGCGGCGCTGCCCACGGCATCGAGGCCCGAGCCGCACAGGCGGTTGATGGTCGCGCCCGGCACTTCCAGCGGCAGGCCGGCCAGCAGTCCGGCCATGCGCGCCACGTTGCGGTTGTCCTCACCGGCCTGGTTGGCGCAGCCGTAGAGCACGTCGCTCACGGCGGCCCAGTCAACGCCCGGGTTGCGCTCCATCAGCGCCTTGATCGGCAGCGCGCCCAGATCGTCGGCACGCACGCTCGACAGTGCGCCGCCGTAGCGGCCAAAGGGGGTGCGGATGGCATCGCAGATAAAGGCCTGGTTCATGTTTGTCTCCTGAATGGTCTGATGACGAAAAGTGTGCCCCCGCGCAGCTGGCGCGAGGGCCGGTTCAATCGGTGGTCAAGCCTGGATCGGCAAGCCCACGAGCTGTTCGAGTTCGGCGTGGGTGAGGCCAGGCACGAGATCGACCAGCTTGAGGCCTTCGGGCGTGCACTCCAGCGTCGCCAGGTCGGTATAGATGCGCTTGACGCAGCCGATGCCGGTCAGCGGGTAGCTGCACTGCTGGACGATCTTGCTCTCGCCCTTCTTGGTCAGCAGGTCCATCATCAGCCAGGTCTGCTTGGCGCCGATCGCCAGGTCCATTGCGCCGCCCACGGCGGGAATCGCGCCGGGCTCGCCCGTGCTCCAGTTCGCCAGGTCGCCCGTGGCCGACACCTGGAACGCGCCCAGCACGCAGATGTCGAGGTGGCCGCCGCGCATCATCGCGAAGCTGTCGGCATGGTGGAAGTAGGCGCCGCCCGGCAGCAGCGTCACGGGCTGCTTGCCGGCATTGATCAGGTCGTAGTCCTCGCTGCCCGCCGCCGGCGCCGGACCCATGCCCAGGATGCCATTCTCGCTTTGCAGGATGACTTCGCGGCCCGCGGGGATGTGGTTGGCGACCAGTGTCGGCTGGCCGATGCCCAGGTTCACGTAGGCGCCGTCATGGATGTCCTCGGCCACGCGCTTGGCAAGCTCTTCCTTGCTGCGTTTCTGATAGCTGCTCATTGTTCTTTCCTCAAGCTGTCTTCTTGATGCCGCCGGCCTGCGTCGCGACGCGCTCGACACGCACGATCTGGCTCACGAAGATGCCGGGCGTGACGATGTTTTCGGGGTCCAGCTGGCCCAGCTCGACGATGTCGTGCACCGTGGCCACGGTGTGGCGCGCGGCCATGGCCATCACCGGGCCGAAGTTGCGCGCCGACATGCGGTAGTTGAGGTTGCCCCAGCGGTCGCCCTGCTCGGCCTTGATCAGCGCCACGTCGCCGTGGATCGGATACTCGAGCACATAGTGCTTGCCGTTGATCTCGCGCGTTTCCTTGCCCGCGGCCAGTTCCGTACCATAGGCCGTGGGGCAGAAGAAGGCGCCGATGCCCGCACCCGCGGCGCGCAGGCGTTCGGCCAGATTGCCCTGGGGCACGAGTTCGAGCTCGAGCTTGCCACTGCGGTAGAGGCCATCGAACACATGGCTGTCGACCTGGCGCGGGAAGCTGCAGATGATCTTGCGCACGCGGCCGGTCGCGAGCAGCGCGGCCAACCCCACATCGCCGTTGCCGGCATTGTTGTTCACCACGGTGAGGTCACGCGCGCCTTGCGCGATCAGCCCGTCGATCAGTTCGTTGGGGATGCCTGCCGTGCCGAAGCCACCGATCAGCACGGTGGCGCCATCCTTCACGCCGGACAGCGCCTGGGCCACCGAGTCGGCAATCTTGTTGATCATGAAATACGTCTCCTGGAGAATCACGAATGCGCGCAAATGTTCGCTTAGCGAACAAATGTTCGTATAATGAATTATAGAGAGGCACACCATGACCGTCCAGTCTTCCGACCAAGACCCCAAGCCCGGCGACAGCTATGTGCAATCCTTCGCGCGCGGCCTGGGTGTCATCCACTCGTTCAGCGCCGAGGCGCCGCAGCAGACGCTCAGCGAGGTCGCCGCGCGCACCGGCCTCACGCGCGCCGGCGCGCGCCGCATCCTGCTGACGCTGCAGACGCTGGGCTATGTGGAGAGCGATGGCCGGCAGTTCCGCCTCACGCCGCGCATCCTGGAACTGGGGTTTGCCTATCTGTCCTCCATGCCGCTGTGGAATCTTGCCGAGCCGGTCATGGAAGCGCTGGTCGACCAGGTGCACGAGTCCTGCTCGGCCGCGGTGCTCGACGGGCTCGATGTGGTCTATGTGATGCGCGTGCATACGCACAAGATCATGCGCAGCCACCTGGGCATCGGTTCGCGCCTGCCCGCGTGCTGGACCTCGATGGGGCGGGTGCTGCTGGGCAGCCTGTCCGACGACGAACTCGGGCAGCGCCTGCAGGGCCTGGCGGCCGAACCGTTCACACGCCATACGGTCGTCGACACCGACGGGCTGCTGCTGCGCGTGCGCGAAGCCCGGCGCCAGGGCTGGTGCCTGGTGAACCAGGAGCTCGAGGAAGGCCTGATCTCGCTGGCCGCGCCGCTGAAGAACCGTGCGGGCCAGACCGTCGCTGCGCTCAACATCAGCGGTCAGGCCAACCGCACCAGCGCCGAAGTGATGCAGGCGCAAATGCTGCCCGCCTTGCTGCAGGCCGCGCGCGCAATCTCGCAGCGCATGGGAGCGGCGCTGAACTGAGCCTGATGCGCGCTACCGCAAAAAATGTAACTACAACTGCGTAGGTGCAAGCCATTGCAAGGGCTTGTACTGAGGCTGGCCTCCGGGGAGTGTGCGTATAAAGACAGCAACCCGACACACTGGCAGGCGTTGCGCCATGACTATGCACATTCCCTCTTCCTGGTCTGCCATCCCCTTGCAGCCGCTGCGCGGCACGCGCATCCTGAGCCTGGCGCTCAATCTTCCTGGACCGGCGGCGCTGCTGCGCTGCGCAGCCATGGGAGCGCAGTGCACCAAGCTCGAGCCGCTGGCGCCGCAGGGCCACGCCAGCGCCGACCCAATGCACAGCTACTGTCCGCCCGCCTACGAACAGCTGCATGCGGGGATGCGTTGCCTGCAGGCCGACCTCAAGTCGGCCGATGGCCAGGAGCAGCTGCATGCCGAACTGGCACAGACCCAGGTGCTGCTGACGTCCTTCCGGCCCGGCGCGCTGCGCAAGCTGGGACTGGACTGGGAGACGCTGCAGGAACGCTATCCGCAGCTGTCCATGGTGCGCATCTTTGGCGCTACCGGCGCCAGTGCCGACACGCCCGGCCACGACCTCACCTACCAGGCCGAAGCCGGACTGCTGCCCACGGGCCAGATGCCCTCGTCCTTGCTGGCCGACATGACCGGCGCGCTGCTGGCAAGCGAAGCCGTGCTCCAGACGCAGATGCACCGGCTGCGCTGCGGCGCAGGGGCGCTGCTGGATGTGGGCCTGTTCGAAGCTGCGCAGTGGCTGGCCCAGCCGCTGCACTGGGGCATGTCGGCGCCGCAGGGGGTCGTGGGAGGCGCGCACGCGGGTTATCGCACCTACCCCTGCCGCGACGGCATGGTGGCGGTCGCCGCGCTCGAAACCCATTTCGCGGGCCGCCTCTGCGCAGCCGCCGGGCTGCCGGCGGTGGGCGATGTGGCCACCATGCAGCAGGCGGCGACCCACGAGGCCATCAGCAGCTTCCTCTTGGCGCACAGCATGGCCGAGTTGCAGGAGATCGCCGTGCAGCAGGACATCCCGCTGCATGTGATCCCCGCCGCAGCGCACTGAGGCGCTGCCTGCCGCTCAGCGGCCCGGGCGTTTGCCCGTTGCAGGCCGTTGGCTGCCAGCCACCGGGCGGCCGTTGCCTGGCCGTATCGCAGGCTTGGCGCCGGTGCCAGCGCGCGGCGGCAGGCCGGTGTGCTGGGTCAGCAGCTGGCCCTTGACCGGTTTGGCGACGTTGCGTGCGCCAGGTGCCACGGCCTGGGGACGGGCCACGGCCTTGTCCGGCGCGGTGCTGTTCTTGCGCCGCGCACTCTGATAGGTGCCGTCCGTCACCGGCTGGAAGGTCGGAATCAGATGCTGTTTGCCATTGCCGATCAGGTCGGCGCGGCCCATGGTCTTGAGCGCTTCGCGCAGCAGCGGCCAGTTGTTCGGGTCGTGGTAGCGCAGAAAGGCCTTGTGCAGCCGGCGGCGCTTCTCGCCGCGCACGATGTCGACCGATTCGTCCTCGCTGAGCACGCTGCGGCGCACGCGCTTGAGCGTGTTGCGGCCCGAGTGGTACATGGCCGTGGCAGTGGCCATCGGGCTGGGATAGAAGGTCTGCACCTGGTCGGCGCGGAAACCGTTCTTCTTCAGCCAGATCGCCAGGTTCATCATGTCTTCGTCGCTGGTGCCCGGGTGGGCCGCAATGAAGTAGGGAATCAGGAACTGCTTCTTGCCGGCCTCTTCGCTGAACTGTTCAAACATCTTCTTGAACTTGTCGTAGCTGCCGATGCCCGGCTTCATCATCTTCGTCAGCGGGCCCTGCTCGGTGTGCTCGGGCGCGATCTTCAGGTAGCCGCCCACATGGTGCTGCACCAGTTCCTTGACGTACTCGGGCGACTGTACCGCGAGGTCGTAGCGCAGCCCCGAGCCGATCAGGATCTTCTTGATGCCCTTGAGCGCACGGCCGCGGCGGTAGATCTTGATCAGCGGATCATGGTTGGTGGTCAGGTTCTGGCAGATGCCCGGATAGACGCAGCTGGGCTTGCGGCACGCGGCCTCGATCTCGGGCGAGCGGCAGCCCAGGCGGTACATGTTGGCCGTGGGGCCGCCGAGGTCGGAAATCGTGCCGGTGAAACCCGACACCTTGTCGCGGATGTCCTCGATCTCCTGGATGATCGAATCCTCGGAGCGGCTCTGGATGATGCGGCCCTCGTGTTCGGTGATCGAGCAGAAGGTGCAGCCGCCGAAGCAGCCGCGCATGATGTTGACCGAGAAACGGATCATTTCCCAGGCCGGGATCTTGGTCGCGCCGTCATGGCTGCCGTTCTCATCGGCATAGCGCGGATGCGGCGAGCGCGCATACGGCAGATCGAACACATAGTCCATCTCGGCCGTGGTCAGCGGAATCGGCGGCGGGTTGATCCAGACATCGCGCGCGGTCGTGCCTTCGCCATGCGTCTGCACCAGCGCGCGCGCATTGCCCGGGTTGGTCTCGAGGTGCAGCACGCGGTTGGCGTGGGCATAGAGGATGGGGTCGCTCTTGACCTGCTCGTAGCTCGGCAGGCGGATCACCGAACGCTCGCGCGGCGGCACCTTGAGCCGGGTGCGCAGCGCGGGGTTGGCCACGAACTGGATCGGCTGCACGGAATCGCCCTCTTCCACGCCGGCCACAAGCGGAGAGTCGTATTGGCGCCGCGCGGGCGTGTTGCGGCCCACGCCGCAGCTCGGACCCGCGACTTCGGGGATCGCGGCCGCAGCCGCTTCGCCGTCTTCCTTGCTGCAGCTCGCGCCCTGCGCCGCGGCCTGCTCGCTGGTGGTCTGGTAGGGGTTGATATGCGCGTCGACGCGGCCGGGTTCGTCCACGGTGGTCGAGTCGATCTCGAACCAGCCGTCTTCGGAAGCGCGGCGCACGAAGGCCGTGCCGCGCACATCGGTGATGCTCTCGACCGGCTCGCGTGCGGCCAGCCGGTGCGCGACTTCGACCAGCGCGCGCTCGGCGTTGCCGTAGAGCAGCAGGTCACACTTGGAGTCGACCACGACCGAGCGGCGTACCTTGTCGCTCCAGTAGTCGTAGTGCGCGATGCGGCGCAGGCTGCCTTCGATGCCGCCCAGCACCAGCGGCACGTCCTTGAAGGCCTCGCGGCAGCGCTGGCTGTAGACGATGGCCGCGCGATCGGGACGCTTGCCGGCCACATCGCCCGGTGTGTACGCGTCATCCGAGCGGATCTTGCGGTCCGCCGTGTAGCGGTTGATCATCGAATCCATGTTGCCCGCGGTCACGCCCCAGAACAGGTTCGGCTTGCCCAGAGCCTTGAACGCGTCGGCGCTTTGCCAGTCGGGTTGGGCAATGATGCCCACGCGAAAGCCTTGCGCTTCGAGCACGCGGCCGATGACCGCCATGCCAAAGCTCGGATGGTCGACATAGGCATCGCCCGTGACCAGCACCACATCGCAACTGTCCCAGCCGAGCTGCTCCATTTCCTGGCGCGTGGTCGGCAGGAATTTGGCCGTGCCAAAGCGCTTGGCCCAGTACGGACGGTAGCTGGTCAGCGGCTTGGCGGCACGTGCGAAAAAGGAAACGTCAACGGGGGCGTTCATGGCGATGGGCAATCGTGGGAAAGGAACCCGCCAGTGTACGTTTGCATGGGTAGCATTGCTGTGGCAGGGTCTTGCGGCAAGACGGCCTGAGCAACTGCATGGCGGGGAACGCGCCATGGGGGAATGGCCGGATGCCTCGAAACGGGGCCAGCCACGAAATGCAGCAGCTGGAATGTAAATCAAAGCCTGAAAACAGCACCGCCGGCGAGATGCCGGCGGGGGCCTGGTTTCACCACTCTCCCACGTCGCGTATGCGCTGATCGAGATCAGGAGCAGGCATCATTGCCGCCTGCATCTGTTGCCCCGCACTGGCGGCGTCGAACGACCAATCGCGTTCGAGCTGTTCAGGCAGAGGCGGCGGGCTGAAATGGTGGCGCCCGAAAGTGTGCGCGGCCAGGTCAAGGGTTGGGGGTGTGGTACTGGACATGGACGGTCACTCCTATGACCTCGATCCTATGCGTGCATGTCAAGCGTTTTCGTAGGACAAGCGCCAGCAACTTTGTAGCCGTAGAGCCTACCCAGCTGGGTTAAGCTGCGCAGCGCCATGCCCCAGACCCTTGCCGCCCCTGCCCACAGTGAATTGCTGATCAAGAAGAGCCGCTTCATCGGCTGTGTGCAGCCCATGGCCGACCGCGCCAGTGCCCAGCAGGTGGTCGAGCGACTGCGCCGTGAGCATCCCGGGGCGGCCCATGTCTGCTGGGCGCTGCTCGCGGGCGGGCAGTCGGCGGCTGTCGACGACGGCGAGCCCAGCGGCACGGCCGGCCGGCCCATGCTGGACGTGCTGCGCCATCAGGATCTCGAAGGCGTGCTGGCCACCGTGGTGCGCTATTTCGGTGGCGTCAAGCTGGGCGCGGGCGGGCTGGTGCGTGCCTATACCGATTGCGTGGCGCGGGCGCTGCTCGATGCGCCACGGATCGTGCTGCAGCGCATGGTCTGCCTGCGCTGCAGCGTGCCCTATGCGCTCGAGGGCCTGCTGCGCCGCGAGATCGCGGGCGCGCAAGCCGAGCTGATGGAGGTCGCGCACGGCAGCCTGGTGACGCTTCAGTGGCGCATGCCCGAGGCGGCCGGCGCCGCGTTCGTCGCCCATTTGAACGATATCGGCCAGGGCCGCATCGGCTGGCTTGATCCGGAGTAAGCCTGGTCCCGCCGGCGCGCTTCGCGCCTGCCTACAGGGTGCATGGGCCAAGAGCAGGCACAGTGCATGGATGAACGCGCTCCATTCCTACGATTACGACGTACTCATCATCGGCGCCGGCTCGGCAGGCCTAGCGGCGCTGCGCGCCGTGCGCCGCCACACGCAACGCTTTGCGCTGATCGACGCCGGCCCCTGGGGCACCACCTGCGCGCGCGTGGGCTGCATGCCCTCCAAGCTGCTGCTCGAAGCCGCCCATGCCTACGAGCGGCGTCATCAGCTGGAGGCGTTCGGCGTGCACGGCGCCGACCAGCTGCGCGCCGATGTTCCTGCCGTGCTGCAGCGCGTGCGCGACGAGCGCGACCGTTTCGTCGCTGGCGTGCTGAAGTCCATCGAAGCGCTCGGTCCGCGCGCGATCCAGGGCCGCGCCCGCATCGTCGATCCGCATACCGTCGAGATCGACGGCCAGCGGCGGCTGAGCGCGCGCAGCCTGGTCATTGCCACCGGCTCGAAACCGCATGTGCCCGAGGAATGGCAGACCCTGGGCCCGCGCCTGCTCACCACCGACACGCTGTTCGAGCAGCCCGACCTGCCGCGGCGCATGGCCGTGCTGGGCCTCGGGCCGCTGGGTACCGAAATGGCGCAGGCGCTGGCGCAGCTGGGCATCGAGGTCACGGCCTTCCATGCGAGCGCGACACTGGCGGGCCTGGCCGACCCCAAGGTCAACGCGGCGCTGCGGCAAAGTCTGGAGCGGTCGATGCAGTTGCAGGTCGGGCAGACCCCGGCGCTGGGAGAATCCGGCCCAGCCGGCATCACCATCCACGCCGGTGACTTCTCCACGCAGGTCGACGCGGTGCTGGCGGCCACGGGCCGGCGCCCGGCCATCGAAGGCCTGGGGCTGGAGAACCTGGGCATTGCGCTCGACCCGCATGGCCTGCCCGAAATCGACCGCCATACCATGCAGCTCGAACAGCTGTCGGTGTTCTGGGCCGGCGACGTCAATCCCGACCGCGCGCTGCTGCATGAAGCCGCCGACGAAGGCGAGATAGCCGGCAGCAATGCCGTGGCCGAGCATCCGCGTGCCTACAAGCGCCGCACGCCGCTGGCCATCACCTTCACCGAGCCTTCGGTGGCAACGGTGGGCCTGGCCTACGACGACCACTGGAGCGACGAGGTGGCCATTGGGGCAGTGGACTTCGCCAATCAGGGCCGCGCGCGCATGGGGCTGCGCAATGAGGGGGTGCTGCGGCTTTATGCCCGGCGCGACGGCGGCGAGCTGCTGGGTGCGCAACTGTGCGCTCCCGCGGGCGAGCACCTCGCGCACCTGCTGGCCTGGGCCATTGCGCGCGGCAGCAGCGTTGCCGAGCTGCTCGAGCTGCCGTTCTACCATCCCGTGATCGAGGAAGGCTTGCGCACCGCGCTGCGCGACGTCCAGGCCCATGTGCATGCCGCGCGCGATACGGCGCCACCCGCCTATTGCGCCCCGAGCGACCTGGACGGGCTGGAGTGAGGCGCCGAAAAGACGCCTGCACACCGCATTGTTCCGCCCATGGCGCACCCGCAGGACCGCCTACAGTCTCGGCTGCTTCACTCAAGGTCTGCCCCGCCATGGATATCGTCTACGACCGCGCCCTCACCCAAGCCAGCCGCGCCTGGTCGCAGCAACGCGTGGTCGATACCCAGACCCTCGCCGCGCTGCGCCGCGGCGAGCAGACGGCGGCGGACAAGACCGCTGCGGCCACGGCCGCGCAGCAGGCGCTGCTGCAGCCCGAGCTGGCACGCTTCGGCCTGCTGGGAACCCGCCTGAACCTTTTTGCCTGAATCCGGCGGCGATTTCGGGGATGATGGCGCATGACCCATCCCCTGATAGAACAAATGACCCTGGCGCGCAAAGCCGCGCACATGACCCAGGCCGAACTGGCCGAGCGCGCGGGGCTGTCGCGCATGACGGTGCAGCGCCTTGAGAGCGGCGGCCTGGACCCGCGCCTGTCGACCCTGAGCGAGATGGCGCGCGTGCTGGGCCTGGAATTCCATGCGGCCGTGCGCAACGAAGACGGCGCCGCGGCCGGCTAGCCCCTGCGGGGCGGGTTTGCATAATGGTCGGCATTTCCGCACTGCAAAGGAGACCCCATGACCGCCTCCCCGCCCCCGCTTCGAGCGCTTGGCCGCTCGGGCCTGCAGGTTTCGCCGCTGTGCTTCGGCGGCAATGTGTTTGGCTGGACCGCGGATGAACCCACGTCCTTCTCGCTGCTCGACGCCTGGCTGGACGCCGGCTTCAATTTCATCGATACCGCCGATGTCTACTCGCGCTGGGTGCCCGGCCATGAAGGCGGCGAGTCCGAGCGCATCCTGGGCAAGTGGCTGGCACGCAGCGGCCGGCGCGCGCAGGTGGTGCTGGCCACCAAGGTCGGCAAGGACATGGGCAATGGCAAGGTCGGCCTGCGGCCCGAATACATTCGCCAGGCGGTCGAAGCTTCGCTGCAGCGCCTGCAGACCGACTATATCGACCTCTACCAGTCGCATGACGATGACACCGGGGTCCCGTTCGCCGACACGCTGGGCGCCTATGCCGACCTGATGGCCGCGGGCAAGGTGCGCGCCGTCGGCGCCTCGAATTATGGCGCCGCGCGTTTCAAGGAAGCGCTGCTCGCCAGCGAACGGCTGGGGCTGCCGCGCTATGAATGCCTGCAGCCGCTGTACAACCTCTACGACCGCGCCGGGTTCGAGCGCGAGCTCGCGCCGCTGTGCGTGTCGCAGGACATCGGCGTGATCAACTTCTATGCGCTGGCCGCGGGCTTCCTCACCGGCAAGTACCGCAGCGAGGCCGATGCGCGCAAGAGCCCGCGCGGCCCGAACACCGTCAAGACCTACCTGAACGCACGCGGCCTGGCCATCCTGCAGGCGCTGGACACCGTGGCCGAGCGCCAGGCCGTGCAGCCCGGCCAGGTGGCGCTGGCCTGGCAGCTGCAGCGCCCCGCCATCACCGCGCCGATCGCGAGCGCCAGCACGCTGGCCCAGATGGAGCAACTGGTGCAGGCCGCGCGGCTGCGGCTGTCAGCCGACGATCTGGCGCTGCTCAATGCCGCCAGCGCCGAGGACGGCGCGCGCGACTAGGCCGTATCAGGCCGCGGCAATGCGCTGGCGCACGGCCTCGAACAGGCACACGCCGCTGGCCACCGACACGTTGAGGCTCTCGACCGCGCCCTGCATGGGAATGCTCACCAGCTCGTCGCAGGTCTTGCGCGTGAGCTGGCGCATGCCGTCGCCCTCGGCGCCCAGCACCAGCGCCACCGGGCCCTTGAGATCCATCTGGTAGATGTTCTTCTCGGCATCGCCGCTGGTGCCGATGATCCAGATGTTGCGCTCCTTGAGCTCATTGAGCGTGCGCGCCAGGTTGGTGACCATGAAATACGGCACGGTCTCGGCCGCGCCGCTGGCGACCTTGGCTACGGTGGCGTTGATGCCGGCGGCGTGGTCCTTGGGCGCGATGACCGCATGCGCGCCAGCGCCGTCGGCGACGCGCAGGCAGGCGCCGAGGTTGTGCGGATCGGTCACGCCGTCGAGCACCAGCAGCAGCGGGTTCTTCACGCCGCTTTCCTCGAGGTTCTCGAGCAGCTCGTCCAGCGAGGTGACCTGCTTGGTCGCCTCGACGCGCGCCGCCACGCCCTGATGGCCATGGCTGCCGGCCAGCTTGGCCAGGCGCTCGCCATCGGCTTCGACCAGTTTGGCACCGGCCGAGCGCGCACGGTCGAGGAACTGGCGCATGCGCGCATCGCGGCGCGAGGCCTCGTAGTAGATTTCAACGATGGATTGGGGCGCGGTCTTCAGACGCACGCCGACGGCGTGGAAGCCGAAGAGCACTTTGGGGGACGACATAGCCCGCGATTATCGGCGCAAGGGCATGCCCGGCAGATTCCCGGTGGCATCCGCGCAGCCCATGCGGCGCATACCGCGCGCAAATGCGCGGCGCATCAAGGTTTTATACGCAGCGCTTACACTCCGGCTCCCGCAGCACCACCGCCAACTGCGGGACGCCTGCTGCCGCGTCCCCGCCCTTTCGCTCTTCATGTCCATGATATTCAAGTCCTTGCTGCACTGGCTGCGGCGCACCAGTCTCGTCAAGCAAATCGTGATGGCACTGATAGCCGGCATTGCATTTGCCTACCTCTGGCCGTCCGCCACGCCCGCGGTGGCGATTCTGGGCAAGCTGTTCATCTCGGCGCTCAAGGCGGTGGCGCCAGTGCTGGTGCTGATCCTGGTCATGGCTTCGGTCAGCAACCATCGCCCCGGCGAGTCCACGCTGATCCGCCCGGTCCTTTGGCTGTATGCCATCGGCATGCTCTCATCGGCCATCGTGGCGGTGTTTGCCAGCATGCTGTTCCCGTCGACGCTGGTGCTCCAGACCGCGGCGACCACTACGGCGGCGCCGCCGGGCAATGTGCAGGAGGTGCTGCTGGCGCTGCTGCTCAGCGCCGTCGACAACCCGGTCAATGCGCTGCTGACCGCCAACTACATCGGCATCCTGGTCTGGGCGGTGGGCCTGGGCATGACGCTGCGCCACGCCAGCGAAGGCACGCGCCAGCTGCTGACCGACCTGTCGCATTCGATCACGGCCATCATCCAGGGCGTGATCCGCTGCGCGCCGATCGGCATCTTCGGCCTGGTCGCCGCGACCTTTGCCGATGCCGGCACGGCCGCGCTGCTCGGCTATGCCCATCTGCTCGCGGTGCTCGTCGGCTGCATGCTGTTCGTGGCGCTGGTGGTGAACCCGATGATCGTGTTTGCCAAGATCCGCCGCAACCCCTATCCGCTGGTGCTGCTGTGCCTGCGCGACAGCGCCGTGACGGCATTCTTCACGCGCAGCTCGGCCGCCAACATCCCGATCAACCTGGCCCTGGCCAAGCGCCTGAACCTCGACGAAGACACCTACAGCATTGCCATCCCGTTGGGTGCGACGATCAACATGGCCGGCGCGGCGATCACCATCAGCGTGCTGTCGCTGGCGGCGGCGCACACGCTGGGCATCGTGGTGGACATTCCCACGGCCATCCTGCTGTGCATGGTGGCGTCGGTCTGCGCCTGCGGCGCGGCGGGCGTGGCGGGCGGCTCGCTGCTGCTGATTCCGCTGGCCTGCAGCCTGTTCGGCATCTCCAGCGATGTGTCGATGCAGGTGGTGGCGATCGGCTTCATCATCGGCATCGTGCAGGATTCGGCCGAAACCGCACTCAACTCCTCCACCGACGTGATCTTCACCGCCGCGGCCTGCCAGGCCGAGGAGCGCCGGATCGCCGCACTGACCTGAAAGCGCCTGCATGCTTTTCGCGCCGCTGAAATACATCCACCTGCTGGCCGTGATCCTCTGGCTCGGCGGCATGGCGTTTTCCCACTTCTTCCTGCGCCCCGCGGCGCAAACCCTGGAGCCGGCGGCGCGCGTGCCGCTGATGCATGCCGTGCTCAAGCGCTTCTTCGCGGCCATGCTGGTGACGGTTGCCGTGGTGCTGCTGTCGGGTGCGGGCATGGTGGCTTCGGTCTATCACATGGCGTCGCAGGCCGGCCTGCGGTTCCAGATGCCGCTGTCCTGGCATGTGATGGCTGCGCTGGGGCTGGTGATGGCCGGCATCTTCGGCCACATCCGCTTTGCGCTGTTCAAGCGCCTCGACCGCGCCGTGCAGTCCGGCGACTGGCCCGCGGGCGGCAAGGCACTGGCCAGCATCCGTGTCTGGGTCGCCGGCAACCTGGCGCTGGGCGTGGCCATCATCACCGCGCTGCGCCTGGCGCTGTGATGGCGCGGGCGGCGCCACGGCGCGCGTTTCTGCGCTGCCTCGCTGCCGGCGTGATGTCCTGGGCGCTGCTGGCCGCGCCTGCAGCGCAGGCCCACGCCGTACGCGACCAGCAGGGCCGCACAGTGGAAATGGCGCGCGTGCCGCAGCGCATTGTTTCGCTGCTGCCCTCGGCCACGGAATCGCTGTGTGCGCTCGGCGCCTGTTCGCGGCTCGTCGGGGTCGATGCGTTCTCGAACCATCCGCCTGAAATCGCCGCCTTGCCGCGCCTGGGCAGCGTATCCGCACCGCACTTCGAGGCCATCGTGCGCCTCAAGCCCGATGTGGTGCTGATGTCGCATTCACCGCCGCTGATGGCGCGGCTGGCGCAGTTCGGCATTGCGGTGGTGGTGCTGGACGCACAGGATCTCGCGGGGATACGCGCGCAGTGGCAGGTGCTCGACAGCCTCCTGCAGCAGCAACGTGGCGATGACCTGTTCGCACGCCTGCAAGCCGAACTCGGCCGCATTGCCGCCGGCATGCGGCAGCTGCCGGCGCGCCGCGTGTACTTCGAGATCGATGCGACGCCCTATGCGGCGGGCCCGGCGTCCTTCATCGGCGAATTGCTCGCGGCGCTGGGCGCGAGCAACATCGTGGCTCCCGCGCAGGGCGCCTTTGCGCGCCTCACGCCCGAGTACGTGGTGCGCCAGAACCCGCAGCTCATCATCCATACCGCGGAAACAAGCGCCCGCGACCTCGCCCAGCGCCCCGGCTGGGCCGCGACCGATGCCGTGCGCGAAGGCATGATCTGCAGCCTGGGGCGCGCGGACACCGATCTGGTGTCGCGGCCCGGCCCGCGCCTGGCCGAAGCTGCGGCGGTGCTCGCGCGCTGCCTGCAACTGGCGCCCCGATAGGCGCGCAAAAAAAAGCGCCCGCAGGCGCTTTCGGGTGCAGCACGGCGGGGCTTAGAGCCGCCAACACAACCCAGCAAATCGAAGATTTGCGGTTGCTGCTAGGCGCGGAGCCGCAGGCAGTGCGAGTAGCACGACAAGGCGACGCAACGACGCAGCAAGGGTTGTGTTAGCGGCTCTTACTTGTAGAAAGCCTCGACCTTGCCCTTGATCTTGATCAGCAGCGGACGGCCCTTACGGTCGAGCGTCTTGCCGGCGGGCACGCGCACCCAGCCTTCGCTGATGCAGTATTCCTCGACGTCGAAGCGTTCCACGCCATTGAAGCGGATGCCGATGTCATGCTCGAACACCGCCGCCACATGGTGCGGGCTGCGCGGGTCGATGGAGAGATGGTCGGGCAGCGCCGGGGCTTGGGTGGTGTCGCTCATGGAATCCTTTCAGGTGCATCGAAGATGCGTTCAACCCGCCATTTTCGCGGATTTTGCGGGGCTCAGGACGCGCGCTCGTGATTTCCCGGCTGCAGGCGCTGGGCCTCGTCGCGCAGCGTTTCGCGCAGCCAGCGCCAGACGGCCTGGATGCGCGGCACCGACTGGCCTTCCTGCGGCATCGACATCCAGAAGGTGCGCGTGAAGCGCGCCTGCGGCTGGTGCACGCGGCTGAGCAGCGGGTCGCGGTCGGCGAGGAAGGCCGGCAGCACGCCCAGGCCCGCGCCCGCGCGCACGGCCTCGTACTGGGCGGTGATGCTGGTGCTGCGAAAGGCATAGCGCTGTGGCTGGAACAGGCTTTCAATCAGCTGCAGCTCCTTGGTGAACAGCAGGTCGTCGACGTAGTGCACGAACGCGTGGTGGCGCAGATCGGTGGTCTCGCGCACCAGCGGGCGGCGCGCCAGGTAGTCGCGCGCGCCATAGAGATAGAGGTCGTAGTCGGCGAGCCGGCTCACCACCACCGCGCCGCGCTTAGGGCGCTCCAGCGAGATCACGATGTCGGCTTCGCGCCGCGACAGGTGCAGCAGCCGCGGCAGCGCCAGCAGGTCCACCGACAGCTGGGCATGGCGGCAGGTCAGCGCGGCGAGCTTGCCGGCCAGCAGCGAGGTGCCCAGGCCTTCGGTGGTGCCCACGCGCACCAGCCCGCTCGGGCCTTCGGCCGACGCGCCCGCATGGTCGGCGCTGCGCTCGATGCCGCGCGCCGCCTCGGCCATTGCCTGCACCGCGGGCAGCAGCGCGCGCCCGGCTTCGCTCGGCCGCAACCCGCCGGGAGTGCGCGTGAACAACGCCTGGCCCAGGCTTTTCTCCAGCGCCTGGATGCGCCGCGCCACGGTGCTGTGCTCAACCTGCAACACGCGCGCGGCCGCCGACAGGCTGCCTTGCTGGCCCACGGCGGCAAAGAAACGCAGATGTTCCCAATCCATGAAAACCCTTGGTGAATACGCCTGATCCAGCGCTGGCGCGGCCTGTGCGGGCTGTGCATTTTTGCAAAGCCCAAATGCGCAAACCGCTGTTGCCTCGCGAAATATGCACAGCTAGCATAGTGCATCGCTGCTGGATTCCTTACAACACCGGAGACAAAGACATGAACGCCCCTACCGCTGCTTCCGTTCTCGCCCCGAGCGTGAAATTGCTGATCGACGGCCAGATGGTCGAATCGCGCACCACGCAATGGCGCAATGTCGTCAACCCTGCCACGCAGGAAGTGCTGGCGCGCGTGCCATTTGCCACGCCCGAGGAAATCAATCTCGCGGTGAGCAGCGCCAAGAAGGCGTTTGCAACCTGGAAGAAAACGCCCATCGGCACGCGCGCGCGCATCTTTCTGAAGCTGCAGCAGCTGATCCGCGAGAACATGGGCGAGCTGGCCGCGCTGCTCACCGCCGAGCAGGGCAAGACGCTGGCCGACGCCGAAGGCGACGTGTTCCGCGGCCTGGAGGTCGTCGAGCACGCGGCCGGCATCGGCAACCTGCAGCTCGGCGAGCTGGCCAACAACGTCGCCAATGGCGTCGACACCTATTCGATCCTGCAGCCGCTGGGCGTGTGCGCAGGCATCACGCCCTTCAACTTCCCGGCCATGATTCCGCTGTGGATGTTCCCCATGGCGATTGCCACCGGCAACACCTTCGTGCTCAAGCCGTCGGAGCAGGACCCGATGGTCACCATGCGCCTGTGCGAACTGGCCACCGAAGCCGGCTTGCCGCCGGGCGTGCTCAACGTGATCCATGGCGGCGAGGATGCGGTGAACGCGATCTGCGACCACCCCGATATCAAGGCCATCAGCTTTGTCGGCTCGACCCAGGTCGGCACCCATGTCTACAACCGCGCCAGCCTGCATGGCAAGCGGGTGCAATGCATGATGGGCGCGAAGAACCACGCCATCGTGCTGCCCGACGCCAACAAGGAGCAGACGCTGAACGCGCTCGCGGGTGCGGCGTTCGGCGCGGCCGGCCAGCGCTGCATGGCGGTCTCGACGGCGGTGCTGGTGGGCGAGGCGCAGAACTGGATTCCCGAGATCGTCGCCAAGGCGCGCACGCTCAAGATCAGCGCCGGCGTCGAGTCGGGCACCGATGTCGGCCCGGTCGTGTCCTGCGCCGCGCTGGCGCGCGTCGAAGGGCTGATCGCGCGCGGCGAAGCCGAGGGCGCCACGCTCGAACTCGACGGCCGCAAGCCAGAGGTCGCGGGCTACGCCAACGGCAATTTCGTCGGCCCGACCATCTTCAGCGGCGTGAAACCCGGCATGGCGATCTACGACCAGGAAATCTTCGGCCCCGTGCTGTGCCTGCTGGGCGCCGACTCGCTGGACGACGCGATCGCGCTGATCAACGCCAATCCAAATGGCAACGGCACGGCGATCTTCACCCAGTCGGGCGCCGCGGCGCGCAAGTTCCAGGAGGAAATCGACGTCGGCCAGGTCGGCATCAACGTGCCGATTCCCGTGCCCGTGCCGATCTTCTCGTTCACCGGCAGCCGCGCCTCCAAGCTCGGCGACCTGGGCCCCTACGGCAAGCAGGTGGTGCTGTTCTACACCCAGACCAAGACCGTCACGGCGCGCTGGTTCGACGACAGCACCACGACCGGCCGCGTCAACACCACCATCAATCTGCACTGAGGAGCCGCGGCGCTGGGATGATAGGGGCATGAACGTTCTGCTCTCCCCTTCCCTTCTTGGCGCTGGCATGCTCGCGCTGGCGCTGCTGCCCGCCACCAGCCAGGCCCAGGCCGGCGGCGCCTGCGAGCGCGCCTCGAGCGCGGCTGCCGCGCGCAATGCCTGCGCCGTGCTGGACTTCCAGGCCGCCGACACCGCTGGCACCATCCTGTATGGCGACGTCATGCGCGCGCTGTCGGCGCATGAGCGCCCGGCGCTGCGCAAGGACCAGTCGGCCTGGAGCCGTGAGCGCATCACCGGCTGCAAGGCCGCGCATGCGCGCGACGAGGCGCTGGACGACTGGCCCGCGCGCTACCACCATTGCCTGCAGCAGGCCACCGAAGCGCGCCGCGCCGCGCTCATGCACTGGCTGCAAAACGGCGAAGCCCCCCCAAAACAATAGGAACAGCCATGGATTTCGAACTCAGCGACGACCAGCGCGCATTTGCCGACACCGCGCGCCAGTTTGCCCAGGCCGAGCTGGCGCCGCATGCCGCGCGCTGGGATGCCGAGGGCCACTTTCCGCGCGAAGCCATTGCCAAGGCCGGCGAGCTGGGCTTTTGCGGCCTGTATGCGCCCGAAAACGCCGGCGGGCTGGCGCTGCCGCGGCTCGATGCCACGCTGGTGTTCGAGGAAATGGCAGCGGTCGATCCCTCGACCACGGCCTTCATCACCATTCACAACATGGCGACCTGGATGCTCGGCACCTGGGCCCAGGACGCACTGCGCGAGCAATGGGGACCGCAGCTCGCCAGCGGCAGCAAGCTGGCCTCGTACTGCCTCACCGAGCCCGGCGCGGGCTCCGACGCGGCGTCCCTGGTCACGCGCGCCGAGCGCGATGGCGGCCATTACCGCATCAGCGGCAGCAAGGCCTTTATCTCGGGCGCGGGCAGCACCGACCTGATGGTGCTGATGGCACGCACCGGCGAAGCCGGGTCGGGCGCGGCGGGCATCAGCGCGTTTGCGGTACCCGCCGATCTCGAAGGCATCAGCTACGGCAAGAAGGAAGAAAAGATGGGCTGGAACAGCCAGCCCACGCGCGTGATCCACTTCGACAACGTGCAGGTGCCGGCGCAGAATCTGCTGGGCCGCGAGGGCGAAGGCTTCAAGATCGCGATGAAGGGGCTTGACGGCGGCCGCATCAACATCGCCTGCTGCTCGGTGGGCGCGGCCCAGGGCGCGCTGGCCCAGGCCCAGGCGCATCTGCATGCGCGGCGCCAGTTCGGCAAGAGCCTGGCAAGCTTCCAGGCGCTGCAATTCAAGCTGGCCGACATGGCCACCGAACTCGTGGCCGCGCGCCAGATGGTGCGGCTGGCCGCAGCCAAGCTCGACGCCGGCGCGCGCGACGCCTCGACCTACTGTGCGATGGCCAAGCGCTTTGCCACCGACGCCGGGTTCATGGTCTGCAACGAGGCGCTGCAGCTGCATGGCGGCTACGGCTACATCCGCGAGTACCCGCTCGAGCGCCTGATGCGCGACGCGCGCGTGCACCAGATCCTCGAAGGCACGAACGAGATCATGCGCGTGATCATCGCGCGGCGCATGCTCGAGGACGATGCGCCCGATGTGATCCGCTGAAGACCCATGCCACGCGATCCCGATGCCTTTTCCCCCGGCCTGGTGGCCGCGCTGCGCCAGGCGCTGGGCGGCCGCAGCGATGTCGAGGAGCGCCCGCTGTTCGGCTGTCTGTGCTTCATGGTCGGCGGCAAGCTGTGCCTGGGCGTCAAGCGCGACGAACTGCTGGTGCGGCTGCCGCCCGCGCGCCACGACGAATTTCTCGAGCAGCCCGGCGTGCGCGCGCTGTCGCCGCAGGGCGGCATGCCAGGCTACTTCTTCGTCGAACCCGATGGCTATGCGCGCCGCGAACGGTGGGAAGCCTGGATCGGCGAAGCCCTGGCCTACAACCCGCTCGCTCGCGCCACGCCGCGGCGCCGCGCCAAACAAGCTGCCGAAGACTGAGCACCCCACTTCCATCACAACCAGGAGACAAAAATGAAAATCGCCTTCATCGGCCTCGGCCACATGGGCGGCCCGATGGCCGTCAATCTGCAAAAAGCCGGCCACAGCGTTGCGGCTTTCGACCTGTCCAAGCCGGCCTGCGACAAGTTCGCGGCCGCGGGGCTCACGATTGCCGCCAGCGCCGAAGCCGCCGTGCAGGGCGCCGAGGTCGTGATCAGCATGCTGCCCGCGAGCCGCCATGTGCAGGCGCTTTACCTCGGCGCGGCCGGCGCAGGCGCGACGGGCGAAGGCGGGCTGCTGGCGCACATCGCACCGGGCACGCTGGTGATCGACTCCTCGACCATTGCCGCCGCGACCAGCCAGCAGGTGGCGCGCGCCGCCGGTGCCGCCGGCATCGATTTCATCGATGCGCCGGTCTCGGGCGGCACGGGCGGCGCCATTGCCGGCACGCTGACCTTCATGGTCGGGGCGAGCGCAGCGCAACTGGAACGCGCGCGCCCGGTGCTGGAGAAGATGGGCAGCAACATCTTCCATGCCGGGACCGTGGGCGCGGGCCAGACCGCCAAGATCTGCAACAACATGCTGCTGGGCATCCTGATGATCGGCACCAGCGAAGCCATTGCGCTGGGCGTGGCCAACGGGCTCGACCCCAAGGTGCTGTCCGAGATCATGCGCCGCAGCTCGGGCGGCAACTGGGCGCTGGAGAAATACAACCCCTGGCCCGGCGTGCAGGAGAACGCGCCCAGCAGCAAGGACTATGCGGGCGGCTTCGGTACCGACCTGATGCTCAAGGACCTGGGCCTGGCGCAGGAGAACGCAGGCGCGGTGCAGGCCAGCACGCCGCTGGGCGGCCTGGCGCGATCGCTCTATGCCATGCATTCGATGTCCGGCCATGGCGGACTGGACTTCTCCAGCATCGTGCAAAGCCTGCAAAAGCGCGCCAGCTGAGCGCCAGGGGCTGGGCGCCGCGCGGACAATGGGCAACAATGCGGGTCGCGGGCCGGCATGGCGCGCACCGGCGGCCCTGACAGGCGGCGCGGCACGGCCGCGCGGACAATCGGGGCGCGCCACCCCAATCCGCGCGGTGCGCGATTTCCGCCTGAAAGGAGTTTCGGATGAAATACCTGCAACCTTCTGCCATTGCGTCGGCCCTGCGTGCCGGCGGGCTGAGCCTGATCAGCATGGTCGTGATGGGCACGGCCAGTGCGCCCGCCTACGCCGAGACGCCGGCGCAGTGGCAGGCCGCGCTGCAGCAGTCCCGGCTGTCGCTGGGCCAGGCCATCGATGCAGCGGAAAAGGCCGTTCCGGGGCGCGCGTTCGAAGCCCAGCTCGACATCGATAACGGCTCGCCGCACTTCGAGGTCGATATCCTCACCGTCCAGGGCGAGCATGTGGAGGTGCATGTCAACGCCGGCACGGGCGCGGCGCAGCAGCACAAGAACCGCGGCGCGGCCTCGGCCAAGGACAGAAAGCGCCTCGACGCCAGCAAGATCAGCTTGAACCAGGCGCTCGATGCGGCGCTCAAGCACACGCCGGGCACCGCCGTCGATGCCGAACTGGGCAACGACTGGGGCCGCGCGGTGATTGCGGTCGATGTGTTGACCGCCTCCGGCCAGCGCATGGAAATCAAGATCAGCCCCATCGATGGTTCGGTGGTGAGCGCCAAGGCCGACTGACGGCTCGGGGGAAAAGGCAAACGCGCGCGCCGCATCTTGCCGATGGGCGCAAGAACCGCCAGAATTTCCCCATCCCCTTCCGGAGCGCTTGCCATGGCCCTTCCCCACGCCTTGCCCGCCGAGGCCATCGACGTCCTGCCCTTCGGGCCGCAACTGGCCCACGAACGAAGCGTGGCACTGTTCAAGTCGGATGACCTCGAAGTCATCCGCATGGTGCTGCCTGCGGGCAAGCGCATGCCCGAGCACAAGGTCACGGGCGGACTGGTTCTGCACTGCATCGAGGGCCGGCTACGGGTCGATATCGACAGCCGCCAGCATGCGCTGGGCGCGGGCCAGTTGCTGCATCTGCCGGGCAATGTCGCGCATGCGGTGTCGGCGATCGAGGATTCGTCGGCACTGCTCACGCTGGTCGTGCGCCGCTAGGCCTTCGCTCGCGGCCCACCGCCCAGGGACTGCGCCAGCAGCGCCCAGGCCGCGGCGTCATCCACCATCGACACCGGCACGCGCAGCATGCGGCTGGGTTCCGGTTGCGGCGAGAAAAGCACTCCGGGCGCCAGCAGCAGTCCACGCGCCACGGCCTCGGCCGCCAGTTGCTGCGAATCACGTCCGCAATCCGCCCAGACGAACATGCCCGCATGGGGCGGGTGCGGCACCTCGCAGCCCAATTGCACCAGCCCTTCGATGCAGCGGCCGCACGCCTGGTTGATACGCTCGCGCAGCCGGCCGACATGGCGCCGGTATTCGCCATCGGCAAGGATACGGTGCACCACCTGTTCGCCGAGTTCGGGCGAAGTCGGGCCGCCCAGCAGCTTGCCGTCCACAAGGCGGCGTATCAGATCGGGCCGGCCCGCGACATAACCCACGCGCAGGCTGCCTCCGAGGGTCTTGGAATACCCGCCGATCAGCAGCACGCGGCGCAGCCGGTCCAGCGCCGCCAGCCGCACCGGCATGCCGGGGTGGAAGTCGGCAAAGGTATCGTCCTCGGCCAGCAGGAAGTCGAAGCATTCGGCAATGCGCAGGACTTCATGCGCCACGCCGGCCGACAGCGTGAAGCCCGTGGGATTGTGCACCGCGCTGTTGACGATGAACAGCCGCGGCCGGTGGCGCTCGGCGAGCTGCGCCAGCGCTGTGCAATCCGGTCCGTCCTGGCGCCGCGGGACACCGATCACCTGCATGCCCTGGGCCTTGAGCAGGCCGTGCACCAGGAACCAGCCCGGGTCCTCGACCAGAACCGCATCGCCGGGCCGCAACAGCTTGCGCACCAGCAGGTCCAGCCCCTGGGTCACTCCGGCCACGGTCATCAAATGCAGGTCGGGATGGGCGGGCACATCCTGGGCTTGCAGCAGCGTGGCGATCTGCTGGCGCAGCGGCCGATAGCCCAGGGGCGTGCCATAGCTCAACAGGCTGGAGCCGGCCGTGCGGCCCACGCGGCGGATCGCGCTGCCCAGCATCTCCAGGTCCAGCCAGGCGGGGGGCAGCAGGCCTGCGCCCGCGGGGTGCCCGCCATGCCACGGGCCGCTGAACATGCTGCGCAGCAAGAAGGCGGCATCGAATACTGCAGGCACCGCACAGCCGCTGCCGGCCTCACGCTGGCCTTGGGCCGCCGCAGGCCGCGCACAGACAAAGAACCCCGCACCCCGGCGCGACCAGATCAGGCCTTGGGCCTCGAGCAAGCCGTAGGCCTGCACCACGGTGCAGCGGCTCATGCCCGATGCCCCGGCCATCACCCGTACCGACGGCAGGCGCATGCCCGGGCGCAGCCCCTGGTTGTGAATCAGCCCGCCGATGTGCGCACTCAACTGCTCCGCCAGCGTCGGCTGCGCGCCACGCCGGGGCTCCCAGCCGCGGGTGAAACCGCACTGGTTTCCGTCCCGCCCAGGGGGCACGGCATGTCCGGGGTCGTCAGGTGTCATGGTCTTGCGGGCAGGACAGTCAGGCCGAATTATTGCCAAACTGTATCGACATGATTATTTCAATAGTAAATAGCATGGCATAACTCGCGCGGTTTTCCTAGCCCCCGGGCGGGGCCACCGTCCCTTCGATCTCGACAGGAACCAGCCATGAATGCAACCGTCTTCTATCCGCTGCTCATGTTCACCGTTGTCTACTCCATCACGCCTGGACCGAACAACCTGTTGCTGGCGGCCTCGGGCGCGGCCTTCGGCTATCGCCGCAGCCTGCCGCACATGCTGGGCGTGAGCATCGGGTCGGCGCTCATGCTGTGGGTGGTGGGCTGCGGTCTTTGCACTGCGTTCGACCGCGTGCCGCAGCTGCACATGGCGCTCAAGTATCTTGGCGGCGCCTACATGGTCTGGCTGGCATGGGACATCGCGCGCTCAGGCCACGCCGGCCACCGCGAGGCACGCCGGCCGCTGCGCTTTTGGCAGGGGATGGCATTGCAGTGGATCAACCCCAAGACGTGGGTGATGGCGGTGGGCATCGCCGCAACCTACACCCCGCGTGACGGCTATCACGCCCATCTGCTGCAGGCCGGCCTGCTGCTGGCGCTGGTGAGCTTTCCCAGCATCAGTTTCTGGACCCTGTTCGGACAATGCGTGGCCTGCACGCTGCGCTCGCCCGCAGCCGTGCAGCGCTTCAACCGTTGGATGGCCTGCCTGCTGCTGCTGTCGCTGTATCCACTGGGCGTGGAAGTGTGGCAGGGGGCCTATGCCTGATGCAGCGCGGCCACCTGCCGCGCCAATTGCGCGATGCCGGCATCGCTCAGATCCGCACAGGCAATGCGCGTGCGTGCGGGCCAGCCGTGGAAATGGCGCGCCTGCGAACGCTCGTACTGCGGGTCGTAATGCAGTTCCATGAGCTCGGCAAACAGCGGCGCCAGGGCTTGCTCCTGCGCCCATGCCTGCCAACGCGCGACGCAGGCGTTGCCCTGGAGTTCGCGCAGCCGGTCGAGCTGCTGCGAAAGCGCGGCCACGTCATCGCCCAGATAGGCATAGTCGCGCAGAAGATAGTCGAGCCGCGCTGGTGCGGTGGCCTCCACCTCGATGCAGGGTGCGCCGCGCATGCGCTCGACCAGCGCCAGCGGCAGGACGACGCGGCCGATGCGCGGGCTTTCGCCTTCGATATAGACCGGGCGTGCCAGGTCCAGCTGTTCCAGGCAGTCGGCAAGCTGGGTCTCGAAGGCCTTCTGCGAGGGCTGCGCAATGCCCGGCAACTGGCCCAGCAGCGAGCCCTTGTGCCGTGCCAGGCCTTCGAGATCGAGCACCTGCTCGCCCTGCGCGGCCAGCGCATGCAGCACGCGCGTCTTGGCGCTGCCGGTCGCGCCGCACAGCACGCGCAGCTGCAATTGCGGCACCAGCGCCTCGAGCTGCTGCATCACGTGGTGGCGAAAGTATTTGTAGCCGCCCGTGAGCTGTTGCGCATCCCAGCCCACCAGCCGCAGCCAGGTCACCATCGAGCCGCTGCGCAGTCCGCCGCGCCAGCAATAGACCAGCGGCTTCCAGTTGGCAGGCTTGTCGGCGAAGGTTTCGCGCAGATGGCGCGCCAGGTTGGCCGAGACCATGGCCGCGCCCAGGCGCTTGGCTTCGAACGGGCTGACCTGCTTGTAGACCGTGCCGATGGTCGCGCGCTCATCGTTGTCGAGCACCGGGCAGTTGATGGCGCCGGGGATGTGGTCCAGCGCGAACTCGGCGGGCGAGCGCGCGTCGATCAGGGTGTGGAACTGGTGGCGGTCGGTGATGCGCACCGGCGGGCGAGGAGACATGCGAGGCTTTCGGATGGAATCAGGGCATTCCGTGATCGAGCCTCGATACGAACGGAGCGCCGCAACTGCGCGCGCCGTGGGCACGAAACGTACGCCATGCGAGCGGCGGCAGGGGGCGGCCATTGTCGCACTGTGCGCCAGACATTGCTCGAAGGCTTAGCATGGGCCCGCACTCCACTTCGCCACTCCGCCCTTGCCGCCATGCCTTCCAACAACGCTCCCGTCCTGCATTACATCTTCGATCCACTGTGCGGCTGGTGCTATGCCGCCGCCCCGCTGCTGGCGGCCGCGCGCGCGCTGCCCGGGCTTGAAATCCAGTGGCATGCAGGCGGCATGCTCAGCGGCCCGGCGCGGCGCACCATCACGCCCGACTGGCGCGCGCATGTGATGCCGCACGACGAGCGCATTGCCAAGCTCACCGGCCAGCCCTTTGGCGACGCCTACTACAACGGCCTGCTCAACCAGGTGGGCGCAACGCTGGACTCGACACCGCCGATCGCGGCCATGCTGGCCGCAGAGGCCATGGACGGGCGCGGGCTGGATTTCCTGGCGCGCGCCCAGGCCGCACACTATGTCGAAGGCCGGCAGATCGCCACGCTCGCGGTGCTGCAGGCGCTGGCGCATGAGCTGGGCCTGGATACGCTGAGCTTCACCACGCACTATGAGATTGCGCTGGCCGGCGATACCGCGCGCCACATCGAGGAAAGCCGCGAATGGCTGCAGGCGTCGGGCGGCCAGGGCTTTCCGACCTTCGTGTTCGAGTTCACCGACGGCGCCAGCGGCCGGCGCGTGGCCCAGCGCATCGACATGGGCCCGTGGCTGGGCAATCCCACAGGTTGGCAGGAGCATCTGCGCCAGGGGCTGGCCGCAGCCGAAGACGCCGCGCAAGGCTGAACCAGCACGCGCCAGCCGTTACCACAGCATCTGGACGGAATTGCGCTCAACGATGAGAAAAATTCTCATTACAATTTCGGGTTCACCTTCGTCAAACCCTATCTCGTCGGGCCTTGCGCCCTGGCCATTCCAGATATGCACAAACTGCTGTTGATCGCTGCGCTTTTCGCTGTTCCCGCGGCCGCCCCGCTTGCCCAGACCGTGGCCCCCGCCGCTGCCCAGAAGGCGGCCGTCACGGCCCCTCAGGTCGCAAGCCACTACGCCCAGCTGGTGCATGCGGGCTACAGCGATTCGCTGCAGTCGGCCCAGGCCATGCAAAAAGCCATCAACCGCCTGCTGGCCCAGCCCAGCGCCGAATCGCTGGCGGCGGCGCGCAAGGCCTGGCTGCATGCGCGCGACTTCTACGGTCAGACCGAAGCCTTCCGCTTCTACGACGGCCCGATCGACAGCGACGAAGGCCCCGAAGGCCGGATCAACGCCTGGCCCATGGACGAGTCGTATGTCGATTACGTCGAGGGCAACGACACCGCCGGCATCATCAACGACCGCCAGCAGCCGATCACGGCCGAGGCCCTGTCCGAACTCAACGAGAAGGACGGCGAGGAAAACATCGCCACCGGCTGGCATGCGATCGAGTTCCTGCTGTGGGGCCAGGACCTGAGCGCCACCGGCCCGGGCGCGCGCCCGTATACCGATTTCGTCAACGGCAAGAAGCCCAATGCCGACCGCCGGCGCGAATACCTCAAGGTGGTCACCGACCTGCTGGTCAGCGACCTGCGCGACGTGCAAGCCGCCTGGGCTCCCAATGTCAAGGACAACTACCGCGCCGAATTCGTGGCTGGCGGCAATGAGTCGATCCGCAAGATCTTCGTCGGCCTGGGCTCGCTGTCGCGCGGCGAACTCGCGGGTGAACGCCTGGAAGTGGCGCTGGCCAGCCAGGACCAGGAAGACGAACACTCGTGCTTCTCGGACAACACCCACAATGATGCGATTGCCAATGCCAAGGGCATCGAGAACGTCTGGCTCGGCCAGTACAAGCGCCTCGACGGCAAGCTGCTGAGCGGCCCCGGCCTGCGCGACCTGGTCGCAGCCAGCAATCCCGCGCTGGCGCAGGAAACCACGCTGCACATCCGCGCCTCGGTGGCCGCGGCGCAGCAGATTCCCGCCCCGTTCGACCAGGCCATCCAGGGCGAACGCTCGGCGCCCGCACGCGCCAAGATCCAGACCGTCATCGACCGGCTGATCCAGCAGAGCAAGGACCTCGCGGCCTCGGCCCAGGCCGTGGGCATCGAGCGCCTGAACATCGTTCAACCCGAGTGACTTGGCAGTTTCCATGAACCGTTTGACAGGCCGACAGGCCCTGGCCTGGGGCCTGGCAGGCATGGCCGTGCTGGGCATGCAGGTGTATGCCGATGCCCGCCCGGGCGTGGATGCTGCGGCGGGCAAGGCGGCATCTGCCGCGCCCGCCGACCATCTGCCCGGCGGCAACACCACGGTGTTTGCCACGGGGAGCAATGCCTTTTCCTTTCCCGCGGCCAATCTGGCCGATGCCGAGCGCACGCGCTTCGTGATCGGCAACTCCTTCTTCAAGCGCAACTGGGTGCAGGCGCCCGCGTCGACCACGGCGCGCGACGGCCTGGGCCCGCACTTCCTCGCGCGCTCGTGCGGCGGCTGCCATGTGCAGGACGGCCGCGCGCAGCCGCCCGACTTCCACAACGGGCTCGAGCCGCGCGCCGTCGCCGGCCTGCTGATGCGCCTGTCGGTGCCGGGCAGCAATGCCGTGGGCGGCCCGCTGCATGAGCCCACCTATGGCGATCAGCTCAACGACCTGTCCATCAACGGCGTGCGCGCCGAGGGCAAGCTGCACATCCGCTATGAAACGATCGCCGGCAAGTTTGCCGACGGCACGCCCTACACCCTCGAAAAACCCATCTATACGGTGCGCGAGCTGGGCTACGGCCCGCTTTCGCCGGACACGCTGTTCAGCCCGCGCATTGCCCCGCAGGTGATCGGCCTGGGCCTGCTCGAAGCCATTCCCGCGGCCGAGATCGAAGCCAACGCGCGCGCGCAGCAGGCCGCGGGCGGCCCGGTGCGCGGCGAGGTCAACCGCGTGTGGGATGCGTATGCCAACGCCATGCTGCCCGGGCGCTTTGGCTGGAAGGCCAACGTCGCCAGCCTTGCGCACCAGACGGCCTCGGCCTTCCAGGGCGATATCGGCATCACTTCGCGGCTGTTCCCCGACGAGGCCTGCATGCCCGCGCAAAAGGATTGCCTGCAGGCGCCGCGCGGCGCCAAGGGCCAGGGCGTCGAGATCGACGACAAGACGCTCGACGACGTGATCTTCTACCAGGCGACGCTCGCGCCGCCGGCCCGGCGCGATCCGGCCGATCCGCAGGTGCTGCAAGGCCAGCAGATCTTCATGCGCGCGCAATGCGCGAGCTGCCACCGTCCCAGCTACGTGACCGGCGCGCCGCTGTTCCCGCGCCTGAGCAGCCCGGCGCTGTCGGGCCAGACCATCTTCCCGTACACAGACCTGCTGCTGCACGACATGGGCCCGGACCTGGCCGACGGCCGGCCCGACTTCCTGGCCAACGGCAACCAGTGGCGCACGCCGCCGCTGTGGGGCCTGGGGCTGATCAAGGCCGTCAATGGCCACAGCCGGCTGCTGCATGACGGCCGTGCACGCGACCTGCTCGAAGCCGTGCTGTGGCATGGCGGCGAAGCCAGCGCCGCGCGCGACGCGGTACTGCAACTCGATGCCCAGGAGCGTGATGCACTGGTGCGCTTCCTCGAATCGCTTTGAACCGGAATTCCATGAACCACCTCCTGCATCGCGCCCTGCGTCCGCTGGCCTGGGCCGGCACCGCGCTGGCCCTTGCCGCCGGCGCGCTCACGCCTGCCGCCGCCCAGGGCATTCCCGCGGCCTACGCCGAAGTGGCGCTGCCGTTCTACACCCCGCCGCATTTGAGCGCGGGCCTCGTCACCCAGTGGTATGGGACCAATGCCGCGGCCTTTGCCGGCAGCGCGCAGGCGCTGATCGGCGGCTGGCAGCAGTACTGCGCGGGCCAGGGTGCGATCGGTGGCGTGCAGCAACGCTGGCGCGCCGCGGCCACCGACTGGGAGCGCCTGTCGGCCGTGGCGCTCGGGCCGCTGGTCGAGCGCCGTTCGATGCGCCTGCTGGACTTCCAGCCGCTGCGGCCCGCAGCCGTGCGCAAGGCCATCACCACGGCGCCCAGGGATTTGCGCGCCATGGAACGCGTGGGCGCGCCGGCCAAGGGTTTTCCGGCGCTCGAGTGGCTGCTTTGGACCGAACCCGCGGCACCGAACACGCCCGCCTGCAGCTATGCGCTGATGGCGGCGCGTGAAGTCCACGCCGAAGCGCAGGCGCTGCAGCAGGCGTTTGCCCAGCTGGCGCAGACGCCGTGGGACGAAGACGAGTCCGAAGTCGCGCCGAATCTCATGGCCGAGTTCATCAACCAGTGGATAGGCGGGCTCGAGCGCCTGCGCTGGCAGCAGATGGAAAAGCCGGTGCGCAGCCAGGGCAAGGCCGCGGCGCCCGACTACGCGCGCAGCGCCAGCCAGACCAGCCTGCCATCGTGGCGCGCGCAATGGTCGGCGCTGCAGGCGCTGGCCGTGCACCGCGGCGCCGCCGTGCCCGTGCCGGGCAAGGACATCGTGCCGATCGAGCTCTACCTGCGCGGCCGCGGCCTCAACGACCTGGCCCAGCAATGGGTCGATGCCGTGCAGGCCGCCGACCAGGCCATGGCGCAGCTGCAGTCGACCGACAAGGAAGCGGTACTGCAGGCAGTGAAGGCATTGAACCAGGTCAAGCAGCAGATGCAGGACAAGGTGGCTCCCGCACTGCAGGTCAACATCGGCTTTTCCGACGCCGACGGGGATTGAGCCATGCATGAGTCGATGCATCGCCGGCAGTGGCTGCTGCAGGCGCTGGGCTGGTCCATGCTGCCCGCATTGCCCTGGGCCGCGCGCGCGCAGGCGGGTGCGGCGGAGCGGGCCTTGCCGCGCTTCATCGCGGCCTGGCAGCGCGATGGACAGCAGCATATCGGCCAGCTCGGCTGGTCGGGCGCGACGACCTCCGCAACGCCGCAACTGCTGCCGTTGCAGACGCTCGAAGTTCCCACGCGCGCGCACGCGCTGCTGCAGGAAGCTTCGGGCGCCATCGTGGCCGTCGCGCGCCGGCCCGGCGACTGGCTGGTGCGCTGGCATCCAGGCGGGGAGCCGCAATGGTGCTGGATCGAGCCCGACCGCGTGTTCAACGGCCATGTACTGGCCAGTGCCGACGGCCGCCATATCTACACCACCGAAACCGACCTGGCCGACAGCCAGGGCCTGATTGGCGTGCGCGACGCGGCCAGCCTGGAAAAGCTCGCCGAATGGCGTACCGGCGGCATGGACCCGCATCAGCTGCTGCTTGACGGCGACGGCAGTCTGATCGTCGCCAACGGCGGTATTCCAACGCAGGCTGAAACCGGCCGGCGCAAGCTTCGCCTGGACCATATGGACTCGTCTATCGTGCGCCTGGCGCCGCAGGCGCGCGGCGAGCGCGTGGGCCTGTGGCAGTTGGCCGACCCGCGGCTGAGCCTGCGCCATCTGGCCTGGGGCGCTGCGCTGCGCTCCGGCGCGACGCGCCGCTGGCTGGGCGTGGCGCTGCAAGCCGAGCATGACGATGCGCAGGCCAAGCGCCACGCACCGGTGCTCGCGGTATTCGACGGCCAGTCGCTGCGCGCCGTCGCGTCACCCGAGCCGCTGGCGGGCTATGGCGGCGACATCGCCTTCACCGGCAGCGGCTTTGCCGTCAGCTGCCCGCGTGTCGATGGCATCGCGCTGTACGGTTCTTCCGCGCTGAGCGCGGATATCGCCTGGCAGCGCCTGCAGCCGCTGGCTGGCGCCTATGCGCTCGCGGCCGGCGCCGATGCCTCGGGTGCGCGCTTCTGGGTCGGCGGCACGCAGCAGGCGCAAGGCTTCGATGCCTCGGGACATGGGGCGCGCCTCGCGCCCGCGGAAGTGGGCGCCATTCAGATCGACAACCATTGGCTGCGCATGCAGATGGCCTGAACCAGCTGCGGATACGGCGCGAATGCTTACAGCAGCGCGCCCGCATGGATGACGTCGAGAGCGGCGAGAAAATGCGACAGTTGCATGGTCTGATCTTCCATCGAGCACCACCATGGCCTTCCCGCACGCCCAGCCCCTGCCGCCCTCCTCCCTGCCGTTGCGCGGACTGGACACGCATGTCGCCACGGGCCTGAGCTCGCTGCAGGATGAAGCCCAGGCCACGCTCGCGCCGTTTGCGCCCGGCTCCGCCGCCAGACGGGATGGCGCTGGCATGCCCCGGCACACGCGCGCCTGGCAGGCCACGTCGACCGTTCCTGACATGTCGGCAGCATCCGCGCTGCTGCGACTTGCCGCAGACGATGGCGATACCGCCGGGCAAGGCCTGATGACGCTCGATATCGACGACACCGATCCCCTGGGACGGCTCGACGAATTCCTGTGCAGCTTCTGGGACACGCGCCACCTGCTGTTCATGCATCCCCAAGACATGGCGGACCGCGGCCTGGCCGAAGGCGGCGCCGTCCTGGTGAGCGCTGCCACATCGGCAGCGCAGGTGCTGCAGGCGCTGCGCCTGCGCGTCGTTCCTTACGACGTGCCGCGCGGCACCGTGCGCGGCTTTGCGCGCGAATGCCAGCCCCTGCTGGCAGCGCAAGGGGGCGTCGCCGCCGCCCTCAGCGTGCGCGTGGCCAATATTTCCGCGTAGTCCACGCCATCCGCCTGGTCGTGAAGGCGGCCGTCTTCAGTCCTTGATATTGGCGAACTTCACCAGTTCGGCGTACTTCCTGCCGTCTTTCTGGATGATCGCGGCAATATCCTCGTTGCCGGACGCGGGCACCAATCCCCCGTCTTCGAGCCGGCGGCGGTAGGCGGCATCCTGCAGCGCGGCGCGCAGGCCCGCACGCAGCTTCTCGGCGGTCTCTGGCGGCAGGCCGCGCGGTGCGGCCAGCGACAACCAGCCCGTGAGCTCATAGCCTGACAGCGCGGGATGCTCGGCAATTGCGGGCACATTGGGCGCGGCCGGGCTGCGCCTGGCGGAAGTGACACCCAGCGCCACCAGGCGTGCGTTGGCCACGAACGGATTGGCCGCCGTGGTCGTGATCATCGCGAAGTCTAGGTTGCCGCCCACCAGATCGGTCAGCAGCGGCGCCGTGCCACGGTACGGGATGTGGCTCATGAAAAGGCCGCCGCGCTTTTTCAGCAGCTCACCCGCGAAGTGCAGCGTCGAGCCCACGCCCGAGCTGCCATAGCTGTACTTGCCCGGATGCTTCTTCACCAGCGCCAGGAACTCGTCCATGTTCTTCACCCCCAGCTTGGGGCTGGCGACAAACAGCACCGGCGATTCCGACACCATGCCAAGATGCGTGAAGCCCTGGACGGGGTCGTACTTCTGCGCCGGGTTGACATGCGCCGTCGCGCAGAACTCATTGCTCGAGCCGACCATCAGCGTGAAGCCGTCGGCCGGTGATTGCGACACCCGCTGCGCGGCAATGACACCCGCCGCACCCGACATGTTTTCCACCGTGACGATGGCGCCTGCCAACCGCGATGCGAGGAAGTCGGCCGTGGCGCGGCAGGCCAGGTCCACCGAGCCGCCGGGTGCATAACCCACCACCATCTTGATGGGCTTGGCTGTGGGCCAGGCGGGCTGTGCCTGCAGCGCCAGCGGGCTGGCGGCGAGGGCGCCGAGAAGAGAGCGTCGTGTAAGGTTCATGGTGATGCAAGGAGAAGGAAAAGCGTCAGGCCGCGGGCGCCAGAAGGCGCCGCACCAGCTGCACCCAGTAGCTCGAGGCAATGGGCAGGATCGCGTCGTTGAAGTCGTAGCCCGGGTTGTGCACCATGCACCCGCCGGTGCTGTGGTGGCCGCCTTCGCCATTGCCGACGATCAGGTAGCAGCCCGGGGTCTGCTCCAGCATGAAGGAGAAGTCCTCGCTGCCCGTGAGGGGCTGCATGTTCTGGATCAAGGCGTCCTCGCCCAGCCAGTCCGCGGCCACGCTGCGCGCCAGTTCGGTGGCGGCGTGGTCGTTGATCAGCGCCGGGTAGCGCCAGTGGTAGTCGACCTCGGCGCGCACCCCCAGCGCCACGGCCTGGGCCTGGACCAGTGCGGTGATGCGCTCGCGCAGCATCTGGCGCACTTCGGGGCGGTAGGCGCGCACCGTGAGGCGCATCTGCACGCTGTCGGGAATCACATTGGGCGCGTTGCCGCCGTGGATCGAGCCGACGCTCACCACCGCCATCTCGCGCGGATCGTTGTTGCGCGCGACGATGGTCTGCAGCGCCACTACGATATAGGCCGCGGCCACCACTGGATCGGCCGCCTGGTGCGGCGCCGAGCCATGTCCGCCCTGCCCCTGCACGGTCACCGTGACCGAGTCGGACGAGGCCATGAAAGAGCCGCCCAGGAAGCCGAACTTGCCCACGGGAAAGCCCGGCATGTTGTGCAGCGCGAAAATCATGTCGCACGGAAATTTCTTGAACAACCCGTCCTCGACCATATGCCGGCCGCCGCCCAGGCCTTCTTCCGCGGGCTGGAAAATCAGGTGCACCGTGCCGTCGAAATCCGCCGACTGGGCCATCACGCGCGCTGCCGACAGCAGGATCGCGGTGTGGCCGTCGTGGCCGCAGGCATGCATTTTTCCTTCGTTGCGGCTTGCATACGGCAGGCCGGTGGCTTCCTGGATCGGCAAAGCATCCATATCGGCGCGGATACCGATCGAACGCCGGCCCGTTCCCCGCTTGAGCGTGCCGACGACGCCCGTCCCGCCCAGCCCGCGATGCACGGCATAGCCCCATTGCGCGAGGCGGTCGGCCACCAGGTCAGCAGTGCGGAATTCCTCGAACGCCAGTTCGGGATGGGCATGAAGATCGCGGCGCAGGCGCACCATGTCGTCGGCGGCGTCACGGATGGCCGGCAGCACTTTGTCGGCAAGGGCAAATTCAGGGGTGGGATGCATGTTTGAAGTGTATGCATCGATGCTTTGTTGCTATAGATTTGAAAAACCGTTCATTGATTGGATTTGCCATTCAATGACAGCACGGCATGCTAAGTTCCGTACATGAAACTCCATCAGTTGCGCTATCTCGTCGCGCTGGGCGCCGAAGGCAGCATCCGGGCCTCGGCGCGCTCGCTCGGCTTGGCCCAAGCCACCGTCACCCAGGGCCTGAGCGAGCTGCAAGTCAGCGCCGGCGTCGTGCTGCTCGAGCGCCGCGGCCGCGGTGTACAGCTCACGCCCGCGGGGCTTGAGTTGCTGGAGCAAGCCAGAAGCATCGTCGGACAGGTGGCGCTGGCCGAGCAGCGGCTCGAACGCCACCGCGAAAGCGGCGCGCAGCGGCGGCTGGCGGTGGGCGTGACGCCCTGGGTCGGCCAGACGCTGCTGGCGCCCGTTGTATCGGCTTTCAGGAAAGCGCTGCCGCATGTCCGATTGGAGTTCGTCGATGGATTTGCCGCGCTCACCTATCCGCGCCTGCGCGACGGCAGCCTGGACCTGATGATCGGCCGCATCGCGCCCGCAGCGCTGCTGCAGGGGCTGCAGGCCGAGCCGCTGTTTCGCTACGAGATGACGGTCGTGGGGCGCGCGCAGCATCCGCTGGCGAAAGCGCGTTCGTTGTCCGAGTTGCTGGAGACCGACTGGATACTGAGCCACAGCCCGCATGAAGATGAAAGCGTCATGCAGGATCTCTTTGGCAAGCATGGGCTCGCACCGCCGCACGCGCGCATCCAGCTTGCGCATTCGGGCTGGCTGGCACTGGCGCTGATGAAACGCATCGACATGCTCAGCTTCTGGCCCTGGCCGCTGCTGGAAACGCAGAACTTCAACGGCGACTTTGTCGCCTTGAACCTGAACGAGCGCTTCGCCCACCACGAGGTCGGCATCGTGCGGCGTGCGCAGGAGACGGCCAGTCCACCCGCGGCGCTGTTCATCGAACTGTTCCGCGAACAGGTGCGCCAGGCGGCGGTGAGCACCGACCCGGCATGGAAGCGGTTCTTCTACACCCTGGACTGGCTGCCGGGAGACAGCTAGCGGCGCACAGCGGCTGCCCCATCAGCGCAAGCGCCTACGCCGCGTGGTCCGCGTGGATGACGGAGGATGCAAAAGAAAGCATGGACAGTCAATGGTCTCTATTTCACAAGCCGGCCCATGGACTCCCAGAACACTGCACCGACCCTGCCACCCTATCCCCATCCCGCCGGCGGCTGGGGCTCGATCAAGGCGGTGGGCGTCAGCGTCGTGCGCGACGGCGCGCCACTGGCGACCGTCAATGCACTGCGCAAGCAAAACCAGCCCGGCGGCTTTGCCTGCGTGAGCTGCGCCTGGGCCAAATCCAGCAAGCCAAAGCATGCCGAGTTCTGCGAGAACGGTGCCAAGGCCACCGCCTGGGAACTGACCGACAAGCGCGCCGAGCCGGATTTTTTTGCCGCGCATACGCTGAGCGAACTGCGCCAATGGAGCGACCTCGAACTCGAAGGCGCCGGCCGCCTGACGGAACCGCTGCGTTACGACCCGACCACCGACCGCTACCAGAGCGTCAGCTGGGACGAAGCGTTTGCCGGCATCGGCCGTGCACTGGCCGCGCAACGCGCCGCCGATCCTCGGGCCACGGTGTTCTATGCCTCCGGGCGGGCGTCGCTCGAGACCAGCTACATGTACCAGTTGCTGGCGCGGCTATATGGCAACAACAACCTGCCCGACAGCTCCAACATGTGCCATGAAAGCACCTCGGTGGCGCTGCCGGAGACGATTGGCGTACCCGTTGGCACCGTGCGGCTCGATGATTTCGAGCACACCGACGCCATCTTCTTCTTCGGCCAGAACGTCGGCGTGAGCAGCCCGCGCATGCTGCACCAGCTGCAGCAAGCGCGCCAGCGCAACGTGCCCATCGTTACCTTCAACCCGCTCAAGGAAGTGGGCCTGGTGCACTTCGCCAATCCGCAGTCGCCGGTGCAGATGCTCACCCCCGCAGAAACCGCGATCAGCACCCAATACCTGCAGGTGCGCAACGGCGGCGACCTGGCAGCCCTCACCGGCCTGTGCAAGTGGCTCATCGAAGCCGACGATGCGGCGCGTGCGGCGCAGACTGCACCGGTGCTGGACCACGGCTTCGTTGCCGAGCACACGCAGGGCTTCGATGCGTTTGCCGCGGCAATGCGGGCTGCCGACTGGGCCGAGATCGAACGCAGCAGCGGGCTCACGCGCGCCGCGCTCGAACAGGCCGCACGCACCTACGCGCAGGCCAGGGCCGTGCTGGGCATCTACGGCATGGGCCTGACCCAGCACCGCGAAGGCGTGGCCAACGTGCAGATGGTCAGCAACCTGCTGCTGCTGCGCGGCAACATCGGCCGTCCGGGCGCCGGCATCTGCCCGGTGCGCGGGCACTCCAACGTCCAGGGCCAGCGCACCGTGGGCATCACCGAAAAGCCCGAGCTGGCGCCGCTCGACAAGCTGGCCGAACTCTATGCATTCGAGCCGCCGCGCGACAAAGGCCGCAACACCGTGGCCACCTGCGAAGGCATTCTGGACGGCTCGGTACGTGCCTTTGTCGGCCTGGGCGGCAACTTCCTGCGCGCCACGCCCGATACCCCGCGGCTTGCCGCCGCCTGGCGCAAGCTGGACCTGAGCGTGCAGGTGGCCACGCGGCTCAACTTCACGCATGTGGTGCCGGGCGGCGACACCTGGCTGCTGCCCTGCCTCGGACGAATCGAGATCGACCAACAGGCCGGCGGCCCGCAGACCGTATCGGTCGAAGACTCCACGGGCTGCTTCCACGCATCGGATGGCGTGGCCGACCCCGCAGCGCCCTCGATCCGCTCGGAAGCGGCCATCGTTGCCGCCATTGCCAAGGCCAGCCTGCCGCCCAATGCGCGCGTGCCCTGGGATGACTGGGTGGCCGACTACGCGCGCGTGCGCGATGCCATCGAAGCCACCTGGCCCGATGTGTTCGAGGGCTTCAACCAGCGCTTTCGCGCACCGGGCGGCCTGCCCAAGCCGAATGCCGCGCGCGAACGCAAATGGGAAACCGCCAGTGGCAAGGCCCAGTTCCAGCGGCCACCGCCCTTCCCCGCCGAGACCGATGCCCGCGTGCTGCGCCTCATGACGCTGCGCAGCGACGACCAGTTCAACACCTCGGTCTACAGCCTCGACGACCGTTTCCGCAATATCTGGGGCACGCGCAAAGTGCTGTTCATGCACCCGCAGGACATGGCCGCGCGCGGGCTGGCCGACGGCGACATGGCCGAGGTCACTACCGCGATCGATGACGGGTTCCTGCGCCAGCTGACCGATCTGCGCGTAGTGCCCTTTGACCTGCCGCGCGGCAGCGTGGGCGGCTATTTTCCGGAATGCAATCCACTGATGCCCGTGCAGCATCACGCACTCCAGAGCCAGGTGCCGGCCGCCAAGAACATCCCGGTGCATGTCGCGCGCGCCGCCGCATGATGCCACGGCGCAGCGAAAACCCATCCATCTGCCGGCCTGCGCGGCAAGCCATGGCCCGCCGCCCACCGGGCGAACCGGAGGCGAAGTCCTCGCGGGCCATGTCGCCAACGCCGACGGCATATTGACGTCGGCGGGCGCGGTCCCGGGTGCCGGAAATGCAAAAAGCCCACCGAAGTGGGCTTTTTTTTGCATTTCCGGCCGAAGCCAGAACGGATTGGTTGCGCGAGAAGGATTTGAACCTACGACCTTTGGGTTATGAGCCCAACGAGCTACCAGACTGCTCCATCGCGCGGTATTTGATCAGCGGGGAAGCGTTGGCTGCATCCCCTGCGTCGATGAGTGAACTATAGCACAGTGCGGCGCCCCTCTTGGGGCTAGGCGGAAAAAATCAGCCAGAACCGGCCTCCGGACAAATGTCGGCTTCATGCCAAACCATGCAATTAAACTATCACTTTGTATACTTTGATAGTATTATTCAATTTCTCTGAAGCGCTGGTGAAATGCGTTTGCACGTAAGACCGCTTTCCTGCGCAGGTCGAGACCCGCGCGCCTCCAAGTGCCGAGGCGCATTTTTCCGTCCGATTGTCTTTGCCACGACATCTCTCCAAAGCTCCTGCTCGCAGGAGAACCACTGCAGCGATAACCAAATGCCTAAAAAACAACGCGCTTCCGATAAGAACATCCAGGAAATTGAACTGACTGGTTTCCAAGACCCTGCGGCACTCGACGGCGAAGACCAGGACTACGTCATCCTGGACGATCCCGCGTCCCCGTTGGGGCCCCAGGACGACGGCGGCCATGCGCCGCGCGGCATGGAGACAGGGTACGCTGACCCTGCGATTCCAGCACACACTTCGTACCCCGGTGGAAATTACCTGACGCCGATGTTGAACGCCGCTCAGAACTTGCAGAACATCCTGTGGTCGGCAGGCAGTGATGTGTACCGTGGGTCCGAATACATGGGCCCCATGACCAACCACTATCTATCGCACTCGCTGTCCGAGATGCCCTCAGCGCTGTCGGTTCCAATACGTTGGGGTTTCGAGGCCTCCTTTTACCTGTCCTCGCAGATCTTCTCTGCCATCGCCGGAGAGCCCGTCCATACGCCCACCCAGCGCAGCCTGGACCTTGCCGACGCCCCACCGCATTGGACCTACGACGCTCAATGGCACGACGAGGCACAGGCGTTGCACGCGCAGGTACTGGCCCGATTCCCGGGGCTGGACGACATCGACGTAGATGGTCCGGACAGCACTGCAGCTTGGGAAAATCCGAGCGACTCCGACTCCGACTCCGACTCCGGCTCCGGCTCCGGCGGCGATGACAGCTACGATGGCCTCGACAGGCTGCCGCGCGACGACCATGCCGATGCCTCCAGTGGCGCGGCGGGCGCCCGCTCGGCGGGGGCTTTGGAATCTGTCACCGGCGCCGGCGCTGCGTCTCCCGGCAGCGCGCAGCGCCCGGCGCCACCTCATCACACCGCAAGCGTCCCCATGCAGGATGCAGAGCCCTGCGATGCGCTTCTCGCCCCTGCGGCCAGCGCCACCCACTGGCTTGCTGATACCGGCCTGGACCGCGCTGCGCCGGGGCTGACGGTCGGAGCAGCCGTCGTTGCCTATCTGCTGTTCAACGAGGTCCATGACTGGAACGCCGTCGACTGCCATCTCACCGGCAGTCCCTGCAGCCTGTTCTTCGACATGCCCGTCTGATACGGAAACGTTGACCAGGCAGGGCCGCGATGCCGCGACCCGCCGCCGCTTCAGTCCATCTTTTCGATCATCACCGCCCCGAACCCCGAGCATGAAACCTGGGTCGCGCCTTCCATGAGGCGCGCGAAGTCATAGGTCACCTGCTTGCTCAGGATGGCTTTTTCCAGCGCATCGATGAGCAGGTCGGCGGCCTCGGTCCAGCCCATGTGGCGCAGCATCATTTCGGCCGACAGGATCTCCGAACCCGGATTCACATAGTCCTTGCCCGCGTACTTCGGCGCCGTGCCATGCGTGGCTTCGAAGCAGGCGACCGAGTCGGACATATTGGCGCCCGGCGCAATGCCGATGCCGCCGACCTGGGCCGCGAGCGCGTCGGAAATGTAGTCGCCATTGAGGTTGAGCGTCGCCACGACCGAATACTCGGCCGGACGCAGCAGGATCTGCTGCAGGAAGGCATCGGTGATCGAATCCTTGATGACGATATCCCTGCCGGTCTTGGGATTCGTGAACTTGCACCACGGGCCGCCGTCGATGGGCTGGGCTCCGAACTCCTTTTGCGCCAGCGCATAGGCCCAGTCGCGAAAGCCGCCTTCGGTGAATTTCATGATGTTGCCCTTGTGCACGATGGTCACGCTGGGCTTGTCATGGTCGATCGCGTACTGGATGGCCTTGCGCACCAGTCGCTCGGTGCCCTCGATCGACACTGGCTTGACGCCAATGCCCGAAGTCTCGGGAAAGCGGATCTTGCGCACGCCCATTTCCTGCACCAGGAAATCGATCAGCTTCTTGGCCTTGTCGCTGCGGGCCTCGTATTCGATGCCGGCATAGATGTCCTCCGAGTTCTCGCGGAAGATCACCATGTTGGTCTTCTCGGGTTCCTTGAGCGGCGATGGCACGCCCTGGAAATACTGCACCGGGCGCAGGCAGACATAGAGATCGAGCTCCTGGCGCAGCGCCACGTTGAGCGAACGGATGCCGCCGCCCACGGGCGTTGTCAGCGGTCCCTTGATCGACACCACGTATTCGCGCAGCACCTCCAGTGTTTCCTCGGGCAGCCAGACATCGGGGCCGTAGATGCGCGTCGATTTCTCGCCTGCATAGACTTCCATCCACTGGATCCTGCGCTTGCCGCCATAGGCCTTTGCCACCGCGGCATTCACGACCTTAAGCATGACCGGCGTGATGTCCTGGCCCGTGCCGTCGCCCTCGATGTAGGGAATGATGGGTTCGTCCGGCACGTTCAGCGACATGTCGGCGTTGACCGTGATCTTCTGGCCCTGGGCGGGCACCTGGATATGCTGGTAGCGGGTCATTGGCAGAATTCTCCGGTGAGCGCGCCAAACGGATGCAGCGCGCAAAGGCCTTAGGATTCTAGCGACAAAGACCCGCCGGGTTGCACCACGATGGAGCAGCCGCAACTGCCGGATTTGCACGGCGTCTGCACCGGCACACGCCTTCCTCTGGCAGACTAGGCGCAGCCGGTGGCGCCGTCCGCCCGCCCTTCTTCCATCACCGCTTGAACACCGTCCACACCATGCCCGCTTCTTCTGCCCGCCTCGGCCTGCTGCGCCAGGCGTTTTCCCGCCGCGCCGCGCTGCCCGTGGCCGCCCTGTGCCTGTCCGCCCTGCTGGGCAGCGGCGCATGGCGCCCGGTCCACGCCGAAGGCAGGCCCCAGCTGCAACTGCCGCGCACCGAGCTGCGCGCGGGCATGTACCGCATCGATGCCCAGGTCGCGCAGACGTTCGGCGAGCGCCAGACGGGGCTCATGCACCGCGAGCAGATGCCCGCGCACGAGGGCATGCTGTTCGTGTTCGAGCAGCCCGCACGCCAGTGCTTCTGGATGAAGAACACGCTGCTGCCGCTCACCGCCGCGTTCGTCGAAGATGACGGCACCATCGTCAACCTGGCCGACATGCAGCCGCAAAGCGAGGCGTCGCACTGCTCCGCCAAGCCGGTGCGCTACGTGCTCGAGATGAACCAGGGCTGGTTTGCGCAGAAGAACCTCAAGCCTGGCGCCAAGCTCACCGGCCGGCCATTCACCAGCCGCTGAGCGGCGCATTAAAAAAGCCGGCGGTTCCTTTGCGGGAGCCGCCGGCTTTTTGCATGCCCCGCGCACGGGGCGCGCCACGATCAGCCCTGGGCTGCTTCGAGTGCTGCGTTGAGCGTCTTGCTGGGGCGCATGACGGCATCGAGCTTGGCCAGGTCGGGCTGGTAGTAGCCGCCGATGTCGGCGGGCTTGCCCTGCACTTCCAGCAGCTCGGCAACGATGGCTTGCTCGTTGTCCGCGAGCTGCTGGGCCAGCGGTGCGAACTTCGCGGCCAGTTCGGCGTCTTCGGTCTGCGCGGCCAGGGCCTGGGCCCAGTACAGCGCCAGGTAGAACTGGCTGCCGCGGTTGTCGAGCTGGCCGGTCTTGGGCGACGGGTTCTTGTTGTTGTCCAGCAGCTTGCCCGTGGCTTCGTCGAGCGTCTTGGCGACGATCTTGGCCTTGGAGTTGCCGTTCTTGATACCCAGGTCTTCCAGCGACACGGCCAGCGCCAGGAACTCGCCCAGCGAATCCCAGCGCAGGTGGTTTTCCTCGACCAGCTGCTGCACGTGCTTGGGCGCCGAGCCGCCGGCACCGGTTTCATACATGCCGCCACCGGCCATCAGCGGCACGATCGACAGCATCTTGGCGCTGGTGCCCAGTTCCATGATGGGGAACAGGTCGGTCAGGTAGTCGCGCAGGATGTTGCCGGTCACCGAGATGGTGTCCTGGCCGCGGATGACGCGCTCGAGCGTGTAGCGCATGGCGCGCACCTGCGACATGATCTGGATGTCCAGGCCCTTGGTGTCGTGGTCCTTGAGATAGGCCTCGACCTTCTTGATCATCTCGGCTTCGTGCGGACGATAGGGGTCGAGCCAGAACACGGCCGGCATGCCCGAATTGCGCGCGCGCGTCACGGCCAGCTTGACCCAGTCGCGAATGGCGGCGTCCTTGACCTGGCACATGCGCCAGATGTCGCCGGCCTCGACGTTCTGCGACAGCAGCACTTCGCCCGTCGCCAGGTCGACGATGTTGGCCACGCCGGCTTCCGTGATCTCGAAGGTCTTGTCGTGCGAGCCGTATTCCTCGGCCTGCTGCGCCATCAGGCCGACGTTGGGCACGGTGCCCATCGTGACCGGGTCGAAGTTGCCGTTGGTCTTGCAGAAGTTGATGACTTCCTGGTAGATGCGCGCAAACGTGGACTCGGGGATGACCGCCTTGGTGTCCTTGGGCTTGCCGTCGGCGCCCCACATCTTGCCGCCGATGCGGATCATGGCCGGCATGGAGGCGTCGACGATCACGTCGTTGGGCGCATGCAGGTTGGTGATGCCCTTGGCGGAGTCGACCATGGCCAGCTCGGGACGGTGCTCGTGGCAGGCGTGCAGGTCGCGGATGATCTCTTCCTTCTTCGACGTCGGCAGCGTGGCGATCTTGTCGTAGAGGTTGACCATGCCATTGTTGACGTTCACGCCCAGTTCCTCGAACAGCTTGCCGTGCTTCTCGAAGGCTTCCTTGTAGAAGATGCGCACGGCGTGGCCGAAGACGATGGGGTGCGAGACCTTCATCATCGTTGCCTTGACGTGCAGCGACAGCATGACGCCGGTCTTGCGCGCGTCTTCGAACTGGTATTCATAGAAGTCGCACAGCGCCTTCTTGCTCATGAACATGCTGTCGATGATCTCGCCGGCGAGCAGCGAGACCTTGGGCTTGAGCACCACGGTCTTGCCGCTGGCGGTCACGAGCTCCATCTTGACGTCGCGCGCCTTGTCCAGCGTCATCGACTTCTCGCCATGGTAGAAGTCGCCATGCGTCATGTGCGCCACGTGGGTGCGCGAAGCCATGCTCCACTCACCCATGCTGTGCGGATGCTTGCGCGCGTAGTTCTTCACGGCGGCGGGTGCGCGGCGGTCGGAGTTGCCTTCGCGCAGCACCGGGTTCACGGCGCTGCCCAGGCACTTGGAGTAGCGCTGGCGGATGGCCTTTTCCTCGTCGGTCTTGGGATCTTCGGGATAGTCCGGCACGGCATAGCCCTTGCCCTGCAGTTCCTTGATCGCGCTGACCAGCTGGTGCACCGAGGCGCTGATGTTGGGCAGCTTGATGATGTTGGTTTCGGGCAGCAGCGTCAGGCGGCCCAGCTCGGCGAGGTTGTTCGGAACCTTCTGCTCTTCGGTCAGGAACTCGGGGAACTCACCCAGGATGCGGCCTGCGACCGAGATGTCGCTGGTTTCGACATTGACGCCTGCGGGTGCGGTGAAGGTCCGCACGATGGGCAGGAAGGCGCTGGTGGCAAGGCGCGGCGCTTCATCGGTCAGGGTGTAGATGATGGTGGATTGCTGGGTGCTCATCTCTTGTCTCAGGGTAGTAAAAAGGGTGTTCGAGCCGCCGGCCGGCATTTCGCGCCGCGCAGTCCCTCGAGGTAAACCAGCGCATTGTGCGCGCTGTGCAGACAGTCGGCAATTTTTTTGCAACGGCCTCTCACAATGCAAAAATTCTAACCCGAGCGCGTGGGTTTTTTTCTATGTCTTGTATAAGACTTGGTCTTTTTGCGCGCACCGGTGCCGTGCCGTGCAATGGCGCCAACGAAAAAGGCCCGCGGCTTGCACCGCGGGCCTCTTGTCGAGCATGGGCAGCCTGCGCTGCCCGCAGCCATCAGGCGAAGTTGGCCTGGGCGAACTTCCAGTTCACCAGCTTGTCGAGGAAGGTCTCGACGAACTTGGGACGCAGGTTGCGGTAGTCGATGTAGTAGGCGTGCTCCCAGACGTCCACGGTCAGCAGCGCCTTGTCTTCGGTCGTCAGGGAGGTGCCGGCTGCGCCGGTGTTGACGATGTCGACCGAGCCGTCGGGCTTCTTCACCAGCCAGGTCCAGCCCGAACCGAAGTTGCCCACGGCCGACTTCACGAACGATTCCTTGAACGCGGCGTAGCTGCCCCACTTCTGGTTGATCGCGTCAGCCAGCGCGCCGGTGGGCTCGCCGCCGCCGTTCGGGGTCATGCAGTTCCAGAAGAAGGTGTGGTTCCAGATCTGGGCGGCGTTGTTGTAGATGCCGCCCGACGAGCGCTTGATGATCTCTTCAAGCGTCATGGTCTCGAACTCGGTGCCCTTTTGCAGGTTGTTCAGGTTCACGACGTAGGCATTGTGGTGCTTGCCGTGGTGGTACTCGAGCGTTTCCTGGCTGTAATGCGGTGCCAGGGCATCGATTGCGTAAGGCAGTGGTGGCAGGGTATGTTCCATCGTGGTTCCTCGTGGTGGTTTGAATTCTTGCAAGCCCGGCAGGACCTTGCGGCTCGCGCGGCGGATGGGGCCATGCCGCGCTGGCGCGCAGCATGGGCCTCACGACAGCCATTGTAGGAACAACCGCGCGGCATTTGCGGCTGCGGCCCCATGTTTCGCCGGTGTCCGACACCGGGAGCGCAGTTTTGGTGGTGCGCGCGGCCTAAAGCAGCCGGGGCTGGGTCACGGCGAGATCGATATCGCCATCCGACAGCGACGCACGCAGCCGATCGCCGGGCCGCGCCTGCGCCACACGCGTGACGGCGTGGCCCTGGGCATCGGTCAGCAGCGCATAGCCGCGCTGCAGCGCATGGCGCGGATCCAGCAGCTCGAGCCGCAGCGCCGCACGCTCGAGCCGGCGCTGCTGGCCTTCGAGCGCGCGCAGCAGCCCCTGGGGCAATTGCTGCCCGCGCTGCTCCAGGCGATGGCCTTGCTGCTGCAGCCGCAGCTGCACCGCGTGGCGCAGGCGCTGGGCGCTGCGCGCCAGCAGCAGCTGGTTGCGCGCCAGCTGGCCCGAAGGCCGGCCCAGCCGCTGCGTCGCATGGTCCAGCCGCTGCTGGTGGCGGTCGAGATGGCGCTGCGCCGCGGCTTGCAGGCGCTGCGCGCGCTGGGCGAGTTCCGCAAGCCAGCTGTCACGCGGCAGCGACACCAGCTCGGCCGCGGCCGTCGGGGTGGGCGCGCGCAGGTCGGCGCAGAAGTCGGCAATCGTGAAATCGGTCTCATGGCCCACGCCACTGATCAGCGGCACGGGGCTTTGCACGATCAGCCGGGCCAGTTGCTCGTCGTTGAAGGCCCACAGGTCCTCCATCGAGCCGCCGCCGCGCACCAGCAGGATCACATCGATGGCCGGCCCGGCTCCCGGCTCCTCGGCCATGCGGTAGAGCTGCACCAGCGCCTCGCGCAGCGACTGCGGCGCCTGGGCGCCCTGCACCAGCGCCGGCGCCAGCACGACGGGAATGTGCGGCACGCGCCGGCGCAGCGCCGTGACCACATCGTGCAGCGCGGCTGCGCCCGGCGATGTGACCAGGCCGATGCCGCGCGGCATGGCCGGCAGGCGGCGCTTGCGCTCGGCATCGAACAGTCCCTCGGCCTGCAGCTGCGCCTTGAGGCGCAGGAACTGCTCGAACCAGGCGCCCTGCCCGGCGCGCTGCAGGCTGTCGACGATCAGCTGCAGGTCGCCGCGCTGCTCATAGACTCCCAGCTTGCCGCGCAGCTCGACGAGTTCGCCGTCGCGCGGCGTGAAATCCATCTGCAGCGCGGCGCGGCGGAACATCGCGCAGCGGATCTGGCCCTGTGCATCCTTGATGCTGAAGTAGCAGTGGCCGCTGCCGGCACGCGAGAAGCCGCTGATCTCGCCGCGCACCGTGACCGGGTTGAAGCGCGCCTGCAGCGCATCCGCCACGGCGCGGCACAGCGCGCCCACTTCCCAGACCGTGGGCCGCGGCGCTGCACGCGGCGGCTCGAAAAAATCATACATAGGGCAAAACGCTTTCTCAGGGGGCCCGGTCGGCGGCGGGGCCGCAGCCCCGGCATTCGATTGGAATTTGCGCTTCCACGCGCCGGCACCTCGGTCATAATCCCGGCTGCACCCCTTCGCGTGGAGAGAGTAATTGCTGTCGATCATACAAGCCGCAGGCTGGCCCATCTGGCCGCTGATTGCCTGCTCCATCCTGGCGCTGGCGCTGGTTTTCGAACGTTTCATGGCGCTCAAGACAGCGCGTGTGGCCCCGCCGCAACTGCTCAGTGAGGCCGTCGCGGTATCGTCGCGCGGCGTGCCCGCGCCCGATGTGGTGCAGCAGCTGGCGCAGAACTCGGTGCTCGGCGAAGTGCTGGCCAGCGGCCTGCAGACGCTGCATGCCCACCCCAATGCCTCGGAAGAAGAGTTGCGCGCAAGCGTCGAGGGCGCGGGCCGCGCCGCCGCGCACAAGCTGGAAAAATACCTGGCCGCGCTGGCCACCATCGCTTCGGCCGCGCCGCTGCTGGGCCTGCTGGGCACGGTGATCGGCATGATCGAGATCTTCGGCTCCCAGGGTGGCGGCCAGGCCTCGGGCACGGGCGACCCGGCCCAGCTCGCGCACGGCATCTCGATCGCGCTCTACAACACCGCCTTCGGCTTGATCGTGGCGATTCCGGCGCTGATCTTCTGGCGCTATTTCCGCGGCCGCATCGACGAATACCTGCTCACGCTGGAACTGTCGGCCGAGCAGTTCGTGCGCCATCTGTCGCGGCTGCGGGCGGCGCGATGAATTTCCGTCCGCGCCACCGCGATGAACCCGAGATCAATCTGATCCCGTTCATCGACGTGCTGCTGGTGGTCCTGATCTTCCTGATGCTGTCGACCACCTACAGCAAGTTCACCGAACTGCAGCTCACGCTGCCGGTCGCCAATGTCGAGCAGCAACGCAACCGGCCGCAGGAAATCATCGTGTCCGTGGCGGCCGACGGCCGCTATGCGATCAACAAGACCGCGCTGTCGGACACCAGCGTGGCCGCGCTGACCCAGGGCCTCGCGGGCCTGGCGCAAAGCCGCCCCGACAGCGTGCTGATCATCAGCGCCGACGCCACGGCGCCGCACCAGGCGGTGATCTCCGTGATGGAGGCCGCGCGCCGCACAGGCCTGGCGCAGATCACCTTCGCGACGCAGTCGTCGCAGGCCCAGCGGCGTTGAGCACGCGCCGGCCGCCCGAGACTTCCATGCCCTTGGACCTGCGCACAGCCTGGCAGCGGCGCGGTGCGCTCGCCTGGGCCCTGTGGCCGGCGTCGCTGCTCTATGGCGCCCTGGTGCGCACGCGCCGTGCGCTGTACGCCGCGGGCCTGCTGCGCCAGCAGCGCGCCGGCATTCCCGTCATCGTCGTCGGCAACGTGATCGTGGGCGGCGCGGGCAAGACCCCGGTGACGCTGGCCGTGGTGCGCCACCTGCAGCGGCGCGGCCTGGCGGTGGGCATCGTCTCGCGCGGCTACGGCCGCAGCACCGGCGACTGCCGCGAGGCTACCGCCGACAGCACGGCGGACAGCGTCGGCGACGAGCCCGCGCTGCTGGCGCGGGCCAGCGGCGCTCCGGTGTTCGTGGCGCGGGCCCGCATCGATGCCGTGCGCGCGCTGCGTGCGCGTTACCCGGCAACGCAGCTCATCGTCTGCGACGACGGCTTGCAGCACCTGGCGCTGGCGCGCGATGTCGAGCTGTGCGTGTTCAACGACGAAGGCACGGGCAACGGCTTCCTGCTGCCTGCAGGCCCGCTGCGCGAGCCGTGGCCGCGCGAGGTCGACCTGGTGCTGTATGCGGGCCCGCGTCCGAACGGCACCGCCCCCGCATTCGCGCTGCGGCGTGCGCTGGCCAGCCATGCACACAATGCGCGCGGCGAACGCATCGCGCTGGCGGCGCTGCGCGGCCAGCCGCTGCACGCGCTGGCCGCCGTGGCCCGGCCCGCCGATTTCTTTGCCATGCTCGCTGCCCAGGGGCTGACGCTGGCCCGCGCCGAGGCCCTGCCCGATCACTATAATTTTGCGAGCTGGAGCGGCAAGGACGGCGCCGCGGCCGCGTTGATCTGCACGGAAAAAGACGCGGTCAAGCTGTGGACGCGCCACCCCGAGGCCTGGGCCGTGCCGCTGGAAATCTCCATTGCCGAAGGATTTTTTCCCGCGCTCGACCAGGCACTGTCTCTATCATCGAATCACTGATCATCATTTCCAACCGCCATGGACGCCAAATTCCTCGAACTGCTCGTCTGCCCCGTCACCAAGGGCCCACTGACTTTTGACCGCGAGCGCCAGGAACTGGTCTCGCGCAGCGCACGCCTTGCCTACCCGGTGCGCGACGGCATGCCCATCCTGCTGGAAAACGAGGCGCGCACGCTGACCGACGAGGAACTCGAAGCGTGACCGCTGCCGCGCCCGCCCACGCCGCGCCCGCGCTGTTCGCCAGCAGCGGCTTCACGGTACTGATCCCAGCGCGCATGGCGTCGAGCCGCCTGCCCGACAAACCGCTCGCGGATATCGCCGGCCTGCCGATGGTGGTGCGCGTCGCGCAGCGCGCGCTGCTGAGCCAGGCGGCCAAGGTCGTGGTCGCCGCGGACGACGCCCGCATCGTCGCGGCCTGCGAGGCGCATGGCGTGCAGGCGCTTCTAACCCGTACCGACCATGCAAGCGGCAGCGACCGGCTCGCCGAAGCCTGCGAGCAGCTGGGTCTGGACGGCAGCGATTGCGTGGTCAACGTCCAGGGCGACGAGCCGCTGATCGATCCGCAGCTGATCGACGCTGTGGCACAGGTGTTGGCGCAGGTCCCCGAAGCCAGCATGGGAACAGCTGCGCACCCGATTGCCACGCTGGACGACTGGCGCAACCCGAACGTGGTCAAGGTCGTCCTTGACGCACAGGGTCTGGCGCAGTATTTCAGCCGCGCGCCGATTCCGTTCGCGCGCGACCATGCCGACCAGGCATGGTGGAACGATGCTGCGGCACTGGGCGGCCACGCCGGCTTCGCCCCGCTGCGCCATGTCGGCATCTACAGCTATCGCGCGGGGTTCCTGCGCAGCTTTCCCCATCTTGCTGCCGCGCCCACCGAAGCCATCGAGGCATTGGAGCAGCTGCGCGCCCTATGGCACGGCCACCGCATCGCGGTGCATGTCACGCACGATGCACCGGGTGCGGGCGTCGATACCCCTGCCGACCTGGCACGCGTGCGCGCGCTGCTGGGCTGACCCAGGGCTTGAAGGGCAAGGCGATATCCCTGCGCGGCAGCCATGCTTGGCGCCGCAAGAGACGTCCATTTCACAGATAACAGAAAATACGAAAATCTGAGGGAAGGATTGCACCTACAGCGTGCGCTGGCGTGGCGCCTGTCACGAAACCATCACGCGGTAGGTCCCATCGCGGTGCACGCGTGCTATCCTTGCCGCGAAAAAACGCGACATGGACCCGGCCGGCTCGGCTGCCCGCCGGGTCATTTGTTGCCCAAAAGAATTTCAACTCTTCGAGGATTTCCATGAAACTGATTTTGTTGGGCGCGCCCGGCGCCGGCAAAGGCACACAGGCTGCTTTCATCTGCCAGAAGTACGGCATCCCGCAGATCTCCACCGGCGACATGTTGCGCGCGGCCGTCAAGGCCGGCACGCCGCTGGGCCAGCAGGCCAAGGCGGTGATGGATGCAGGCCAGCTGGTCAGCGACGAGATCATCATCGGCCTGGTGAAGGAACGCATCCAGCAGCAAGACTGCGCCAACGGCTTCCTGTTCGACGGCTTCCCGCGCACCATCCCCCAGGCGGACGCAATGAAGGCCGCCGGCGTCAAGCTCGACTACGTGCTGGAGATCGACGTGCCGTTCGAGGCCATCATCGAACGCATGGGCGGCCGCCGCTCGCACCCGGCTTCGGGCCGGACCTACCACGTCAAGTTCAATCCGCCCAAGGTTGCCGGCAAGGACGACGAAACCGGCGAGGAACTGGTGCAGCGTGAGGACGACAAGGAAGAAACGGTGCAAAAGCGCCTGCAGGTCTACAGCGATCAGACCCGTCCGCTGGTCGACTACTACCGCCAATGGGCCGAGCAAGATCCGGCCCAGGCGCCCAAGTACCGCGCCATCAGCGGCATGGGCTCGGTGGAGGAAATCACCGCGCGCGCGCTGCAGGCCCTGGCCGAGTGATCGCCAGCCCGGCGCGGTATTCGCCGCTTCTGGAAAACAGGCCGCGCCTTCTGGCAGCGGCCTTTTTTGTGCCGCGCGCTCGCCGCGTCAGGCACTGCGCGCCAGCAACGCGAGCTGCAGGCTGATGCGTGCCTTGAGCGGCGGCAGATCGACCGGGCGCAGCACCGGCGCATCCAGCGCCCCCTGCGGGCCTTCGGACGCCAACACCAGCTGCCCTTCGGCGCAGCGCGTGCCCATCCAGACCGGCACGCCGGCCTGCAGGGCGCGCCGCAGCGCGGCCTCGAGTGCATGGTGCAGCGTGCCGTTGCCCGTCGCGGCCACCACCAGGCCCTGTACACCGTGGGCCAGCAATGCATCGACCGCGCGGCCATCCGCACCCGCGTGGCTGGTCACCAGCTCGACCCAGGGCCATGGGCCTGCTGCGGCCAGCGCCGCGATGCTGCCCTGCCATGCGGCAGCGCTGTCGGCGCAGGGGCGCTGCTGCCAGCGCACGCGCCCTTCCTCGACCCAGCCCAGCACGCCCAGCCCGGCCGACGAGAATGCATCCACGCGATACGGGTGGAGCTTGCGCACGGCCCGTGCGCCATGCACCGTCCCCGCTGCCACCACGAGCACGCCCGCGGCCTGCGCATCGACGGCGCAGGCCACGGCATCGCGCAGGTTCTGCGGACCGTCGGCCAGCAGCGCTGTGGCGGGCCGCATGGCACAGGTCAGGACCACAGGTTTGCCGGTGCGTGGCAATACCTGCTCCAGGAACCAGGCGGTTTCCTCCAGCGTATCGGTGCCGTGGGTGATGACCAGCGCACGCACGTCATCACGCGCGAGCCAGTGGGCACAGCGCTGCGCCAATGCCACCCAGGTCGCGTTGTCCATGTCCTTGCTGTCGACCTGGGCGACCTGCTCGGCCAGCAGGCCCCCGCCGGCCACCTGGGCCAGGTCGGGCACCGCCGCCAGCAATTGCTCCACCCCGAGCTGCGCCGCCGTATAGCCGACCGCCTGCGATGCATGGGCTGCCGTTCCCGCGATGGTGCCGCCTGTGGCCAATATCACCACATTATTTGAATTGCCCACTTGCGGCTCCTTGAAAACTGGTGAAAAATACAGTCACTGTATAAAAGAACAGATTGATAGCAGCTTGCCGTTGCAAGCCTCTTAAGGACCGCCATGCTCGACCACCCCAAGCTCACACCGCGACAGCAGCAAATCCTGGATCTGATCCAGTCTGCCATCGAGCGCACCGGAGCGCCCCCGACCCGCGCAGAGATCGCTGGCACGCTGGGCTTTCGCTCCGCCAATGCCGCCGAGGAACATCTGAAGGCCCTGGCACGCAAAGGCGTGATCGAACTGGTCAGCGGTACGTCGCGCGGCATCCGCCTGCGGCATGACACCGTGCGCAACATCAACGCGGCGCGCGGCGCGAGCTTCACTTCGCCGCTGGCCGCGGTGGCCTCGCTGGTGCTGCCGCTGGTCGGCCGCGTTGCAGCCGGCTCGCCCATCCTGGCGCAGGAGCATATCGACCAGACCTATGCGGTCGAGCCCACGCTGTTCCAGGCCAAGCCCGACTACCTGCTCAAGGTGCGCGGCATGTCCATGCGCGACGCCGGCATCATGGATGGCGACCTGCTGGCCGTACAGGCCAGCCGCGAAGCGCGCGACGGACAGATTGTAGTCGCGCGCCTGGGCGACGAAGTCACGGTCAAGCGCCTGCGCCGCACGCGTACCGGCATCGAACTGCTGCCCGAGAATCCCGATTTTCCGGTCATCCATGTCCGTCCCGACGAGCCATTCGCCATCGAAGGTCTGGCCGTGGGCCTGATCCGCAACACCCTGTTCATGTAACAGGCGCGCTTTCCCTCGCAGGGCCGCTGGCCCATGCATTGCACCCCTCGACCTTATTGGTCGAAGCACGGCTGCGGCCGTCGTAATCACCTTGCTGGAGATATCACATGCAATTCGCTTTGCAGGCCCTGCCTTTCTCGCGCCACGCCCAAAATGACATGCTTTTCGGCCATGCCCCGGTCGCGCACGGCCTCACCTCCCTGCCGCTGCGCAGCGCTTCGATGCGCCAGGTACGGCATCCCGTACGCCAGGCGCGCCCCTCGGCGGTCCATGGCGGCGTGCGCATCCTGCGCAACGAGGGCCAGACCCAGGGCGGGAGGCTGCTGATCTCAGGCCGCATGGCCGATGTCTGCGCCGCGCTCAACCGGCTGGATTTCAACGAATACGCCTGCGGCTGAAGCCGCTCCAGGTGGACTGCGGGTCAGCGGAAAATCCGGTTGCTACACTCTTGCACTGCACGTTTCGAACAGCCCTTCGGGCCTTCTTGTTCCATGCACTCGTCCTTTCGCCTCTTTGCAGTAACCGGTACCCACCGCGGCGACCGCGCCTATCAGCAGGATCAAGTGGCGTTGCTGCAGCACGCACGCGTGCATGGCTGCGTGCTCGGAGTGGTGGCTGACGGCATGGGCGGACGCAGCGGCGGCCGCAAGGCCTCCGATCAGGTCATGCTGACCTGCCACCAGCTGTTCGAGCGCTATGACCCGGCCAGCGACGATGCGGCCCAACTGCTGCAGAACATGGTGCGGGAGGCGCATACCGTCATTCGCCTCACCGCGATCTCGGCAGAGCAGGAACCGCACAGCACCATGGCGGCGTTCCTGGTCCTGCCCAGCGGAGCATGCCACTGGGTGCATTCAGGCGATTCGCGCATCTACCATTTCGAGCAGGACAAGCTGGTGCACCGCACGCGCGACCACTCCTATGTCCAGTCGCTGGTCGACCGCGGCGAACTGAGCGAAGCCCAGGCGCAGGACCATCCGCATGCCAACATCCTGGCCGGCTGCCTTGGCAGCCACACTTTGCCACCGGCCACGCCGCACCACATCGAGCGGCTGGCGCCCGGCAGCACGCTGCTGGCCTGCAGCGACGGGCTCTGGCACTACTTCGACACCGAGGAGCTGGGCATGCTGCTGCAGGCGCTGGCACCCCGCGATGCGGCCGAATTGCTGGTGCGCCAGGCGCGCATGCGCGCGCAGGGTCGCGGCGACAATCTCAGCCTGGTCATCGTGAAAATCGAGGCGCGGTAAAAACCGCAATGCGGCTCGCGCCGCGGTGGCTCAGGGCGCGGGGGGCCGGGGCAGCGGCGCCGCTTTGGGCTTGTCCGATTCCGCGGCCTTGGCGCGCTGGCGTTCGCGGTTTTCCTGCGCCTCGCGCTGCTTTTCCTCATAGCGCTGGCGCGAGGCTGCGCGGCGCTCGGCCTCGCCGCTTTGCTTGCGGGACTGCTCGGCGGCATGTGCCTCGTTGCGCTGGCTTTGCGCCTGGGCACGCTCGCGCGCCTGCTGTGCGCGCTGGGCCTGCACCTCGACCAGGTCCTGCGCCGTGGGCGCCGCGGGCGTGGACTTGGGTGTGGACTTGGGTGGGGGCGCAGCGCGCACCGTGCTTTGGACGCCCGGCTGGGCGGGTGCCTGCTGGTTTTTTTCCTGGACCTTCTCTTCGATCGAATGCAGCCGTGCCGCCGACTTCTCGCGCCGCTCGACGGCGTTGATGGCACTTTCCTCGTCGCGCAAGGCATTGTCGGCCAGGCGCGCCTGGTTGCGCGCCTCGCTCAGGCAGTTCTCCACCGCAAAGCGCTGGTAGCAGACGGTTTCCTGCTGCTTGAGTCGCTGCTGTATGACCGCACGTTCGGCGGATATGCGCGCACGCGTCGCGTCGCGCTCGGCCTTCACGGTCGCGCGCTCGGCTTTGCTGGCCGTGGGCGGCAATTGCGCGGGCTGGGCCTGCGCCAGGCCCGCCGCCAACGGCAGGGCCAGCGCCACGGCAGTCGTGCGCAGCCATCGCGTTGCGGCAAAGCAAGGGAAAGACAGGCGGATCATGGGCATGGACCTCAGGTCAGGCTGGTGTCGACCAGGCGGTGCTCGAGCGACAGGAACTCCTGCGACTGCATCTCGTTGAGCCGCGAGACGGTGCGCGGGAACTCGTGCGCCAATGGACCTTCAGTGTAGAGCTGCTCGGGAGGCACTGCTGCCGAAAGGATGAATTTCACGCGCCGGTCGTAGAGCACATCGACCAGCCAGGTGAAGCGCCGCGCGGGCGAGGCCATGTTGACCGGCATGAACGGAACATCGGACAGCAGCACGGTGTGGAACTGGGTGGCGATCTCGAGGTAGTCGTTCTGCGAGCGCGGGCCGCCGCACAAGGTCTTGAAATCAAACCAGACCACCCCGCCCGCGCGCCGGCGCGCACGGATCTCGCGCGCCTCGATATGCAGCACCGGGTCCTCGTCCTGCACTTCCGCGAGGCGGTTGAAGGTCTCCTCCATCGCGGCATCGGCTTCGGGGCCCAGCGGCGTGTGGTAGAGCTTGACCATCTCCAGCGTGCGCCGGCGGTAGTCGGTGCCGTTGTCGACGTTGACGATCTCCATGCGCTCGTTGAGCAAGGCAATCGCCGGCAGGATGCGGTCGCGGTGCAGCCCGTTCGGGTACAGGCCGTCGGGCGTGAAATTCGACGTGGTGACGAAACCCACGCCGTTGTCGAACAAGGCCACCAGCAGCCGGTAAAGAATCATCGCGTCGGTGATGTCCGCGACGTGGAACTCGTCAAAGCAGATGAGCTTGTACTTCTTGGCGATGTTCGCGCCCAGCACATCGAGCGGGTCCTGGACGCCTTGCAGCGTGGCCAGTTCGCGGTGCACTTCGCGCATGAATTCATGGAAATGCAGGCGCACCTTGCGCTTGAGCGGCACCGCATTGAAGAAGCACTCCATCAGGAAGCTCTTGCCCCGGCCGACGCCGCCATACATGTAGACGCCGCGTGGAATCTCCGGGCGGTTGATCAGCTTCTTGAGCGCATTCGAACGCTTGCCCTTGTAGGCCGCCCATTCATCCGCACAGCGCTGCAGTGCATCGACGGCACGCAGTTGGGCGGGATCGCTTTGAAAACCCTTGGCAAGCAATTCGGCCTCGTAGGCCTTTCGGACGGACTGGGACATGCGGGCTTGGTATGAAAAGAAAAAAGCCGAAAGCGCCCGGCAAGCAGGCAATTTCGGCCGGGCCGCGAACGGCGGGAGCGGCGGCACAAGCCCCCACAGGCGCAGGCAGATCAGAAGTTCAGCGTGCGCTTGTCCACGGCCAGGGCCGCTTCCTTGGTCGATTCCGACAGCGACGGGTGGGCGTGGCAGATGCGCGCGATGTCTTCGCTCGATGCCTTGAACTCCATGGCCACGACGGCTTCGGCAATCAGTTCGGAGACCATCGGGCCGACCATGTGCACGCCCAGGATCTCGTCGGTTTCGGCATCGGCCAGGAACTTGACCATGCCGGTCGTGTCGCCCAGCGCGCGCGCGCGGCCGTTGGCCAGGAACGGAAAGGTGCCGGCCTTGTACTTGACGCCGTCGGCCTTGAGCTGCTGCTCAGTGCGGCCCACCCATGCAATCTCGGGGCTGGTATAGATGACCCAGGGCAGCGTTGCGAAGTTGACATGGCCGTGCTGGCCGGCAATGCGCTCGGCCACGGCCACGCCTTCTTCCTCGGCCTTGTGCGCCAGCATCGGGCCGCGCACCACGTCGCCCACGGCCCACACGCCCGGCAGATTTGTCTTGCAGTCGTCGTCAACGATGATCGCGCCGCGCTCGTCGAGCGCCAGGCCCACGGCTTCGGCATTCAGGCCGATGGTATTGGCGGTGCGGCCGATCGAGACGATCAGCTTGTCGACGGCCAGCGTCTGGGCTTCGCCCTTGGCATTGGTGTAGGCCACGCTCACGCCCTGGTCGTTGACCTTGACTTCGCCGACCTTGACGCCGGTTTCGATCTTCAGGCCCTGCTTGTCAAACGCCTTCTTGGCTTCCTTGGCGATCTGCTCGTCCACCACGGGCAGGAACTTGTCCATGCCTTCGAGCACGGTGACGTCAGTGCCCAGGCGGCGCCAGACCGAGCCCATTTCGAGGCCGATCACGCCGGCGCCGATCAAGGCCATCTTGGCAGGCACGTTGCCCAGGCGCAGCGCGCCGTCGTTGGACAACACGTTGACTTCGTCGAAGGGCACGCCCGGCAGCGCGCGCGCGTTGGAGCCCGTGGCGACCACGACCTGCTTGGCGGTGAGCGTTTCTTCTTCCTTGCCGGCCACGCGGATTTCGTAGCCGCCATCAGCGGCCTTCACGAACGAGCCACGGCCGTGGAAGAACGTGACCTTGTTCTTCTTGAACAGGTACAGGATGCCATCGTTGTTCTGCTTCACGATCGCATCCTTGCGGCCGATCATCTTCGCCACGTCGATGCCGACTTCGCCGGTCGAGATGCCGTGGTCCGCGAAGTGAAGCCTGGCGTGCTCGAAGTGCTCGGACGACTGCAGCAGTGCCTTCGAAGGAATGCAGCCGACGTTGGTGCAGGTGCCGCCGGGAGCGGGACCGCCCTTTTCGTTTTTCCACTCGTCGATACAGGCGACGTTGAAGCCCAGCTGGGCGGCGCGGATGGCGGCGATGTAGCCGCCGGGGCCGGCGCCGATCACGATGACATCAAATTGCTTGCTCATGTCTCAATACTCTCTCAATGCATTTGGGAAAAAACCCACCGCCGGGCACCTGGCCGCAGGGGGTGGGTTTCTCGAAGACCGTGGACCTGCGGGGATTACAGGTCGAACAGCAGGCGTGCGGGATCTTCCAGCGCGTCCTTCATGGCCACCAGGCCCAGCACGGCTTCGCGGCCGTCGATGATGCGGTGGTCATAGGACATGGCGAAGTAGTTCATCGGGCGCACCACGACCTGGCCGTTCTCGACCACGGCGCGGTCCTTGGTGGCGTGCACGCCCAGGATGGCCGACTGGGGCGGGTTGATGATGGGGGTGGACATCATCGAGCCGAAGGTACCGCCGTTGGAGATGGAGAAGGTGCCGCCGGTCATGTCTTCGATGCCGAGCTTACCGTCCTTGGCCTTCTGGCCGAATTCAGCGATCTTCTTCTCGATTTCGGCAAAGCTCATCTGGTCGGCGTTGCGCAGGATGGGCACCACCAGGCCGCGCGGCGAGCCGACGGCGATACCGATGTCGAAGTAGCCGTGGTAGACGATGTCGTTGCCGTCGACCGAAGCGTTCAGCACCGGGTACTTCTTCAGCGCGTGCACTGCGGCCTTGACGAAGAAGGACATGAAGCCCATCTTGACGCCGTGTTCCTTGGTGAAGTCGTCCTGGAACTTCTTGCGCATGGCCATCACGGGTGCCATGTTCACTTCGTTGAACGTGGTCAGGATGGCGTTGGTCGATTGCGACTGCAGCAGGCGCTCGGCGACGCGGGCACGCAGGCGGGTCATCGGCACGCGCTGCTCTGGACGCTCGCCCAGGTCTTGCTTGCCAGCCGCCGCGGACACCTGCGGCAGCGCCTTGGTGGGCACGCCGGTGGGGATCACGGCAGCGGTGGACTGCACGCCGCCCTTGATCGCGTTCAGGGCGTCGCCCTTGGTCACGCGGCCGTCCTTGCCCGAGCCAGCCACGTTGGCGGCCGACAGGTTGTTCTCGGCCAGCAGCTTGGCAGCGGCAGGCATCGCCACATCGCCCTTGCTGCCGCCGGTGGCGGCAGGCGCTGCGGCGGGGGCCGAGGCGGCTGGTGCCGAAGCAGCAGCGGGAGCAGCGGCTGCCGGGGCGGCAGCGCCGGCAACGGCTTCGGTGTCGATCTTGGCAATCAGCTGCTCGGCGGTGACGGTGGCGCCGTCGCCCTGCACGATCTCGGTGATCACGCCGGCCGAAGGCGCGGGCACTTCAAGCACGACCTTGTCGGTTTCGATCTCGATCAGGATTTCATCGACTGCAACCGCTTCGCCCACCTTCTTCTTCCAGTTGAGCATGGTCGCTTCGGCGATGGATTCGGACAGCTGGGGGACTTTGACTTCTACGATAGCCATGGTTTTTCTTTCAAAAGGTTTGTACTGAGTTCGGGTTTCCGGCCTTACTTGGTCAGAACAAAACCCTTGAGCTTGGTGAATGCGCCTTCGACCAGCGCCTTTTGCTGTTCCTGGTGCAGGTGCGAATAGCCGACGGCCGGCGATGCCGAAGCGGCACGGCCCGAGTAGCCCAGCTTCTGGCCGTCCAGCATGTTCTCGTGGATGTTGTGCTGGATGAAGAACCAGGCGCCCTGGTTCTGCGGCTCATCCTGGCACCACACGATGTCGGTGGCTTGCGGGTACTTCTTCAGTTCCGCGGCAAAAGCCTTGTGCGGGAAGGGATACAGCTGCTCGACGCGGATGATCGCGACGTCGCTCTGCTCGCGCTCGGCACGCTTCTTCACCAGATCGTAGTACACCTTGCCGGAGCAGGCGATCACGCGCTTGACCTTGTCGGCGTTGGCGACGATGGCCTGGTCTTGCTCGGGGATCACGGTCTGGAAGCAACCGGCCGTGAACTCGGACAGCGGCGAGGTCGCATCCTTGTTGCGCAGCAGCGACTTGGGGGTCATGATGACCAGCGGCTTGCGCAGGTTGCGCACCATCTGGCGGCGCAGCACATGGAAGATCTGGCTGGCCGTGGTCGGCTGCACGATCTGCATGTTGGTGTCGGCAGCCAGCTGCATGAAGCGCTCGAGGCGCGCCGAGCTGTGCTCGGGGCCCTGGCCTTCGTAGCCGTGCGGCAGCATCAGCGTCAGGCCGTTGATGCGGCCCCACTTGACTTCGCCCGAAGCGATGAACTGGTCGATCACGACCTGGGCGCCGTTGGCGAAGTCGCCGAACTGGGCTTCCCAGATGACCATGGTGTTCGGATCGTTCGACGAGTAGCCGTACTCGAAGCCCAGAACGGCTTCTTCGGACAGGATCGAGTCGATCACGACGAACGGTGCCTGGTTGTCGGCCACGTTCTGCAGCGGCACGTAGGTGCCGGTGTCCCACTTCTCGCGCTTTTGGTCATGGATGACCGAATGGCGGTGCGTGAAGGTGCCACGGCCGCAGTCTTCGCCCGACAGGCGCACGGGATAGCCCGAAGCGACCAGGGAGGCAAAAGCCATGTGCTCGCCCATGCCCCAGTCGACGTTGACTTCGCCGCGGCCCATGGCTGCGCGGTCGTCATACACCTTCTTGACCAGCGCGTGCGGCGCCACGGATTCGGGGATGGTGGTGATGCGCTCGGCCAGGCGCTTCCACTCGGTCAGCGGGATCGAGGTGTCGCCGGCATCGGTCCAGGGCTTGCCCAGGAACGGGCTCCAGTCCACGGCGTACTGGCTCTTGAAGTTGGTCAGCACCGGATCGGCGGTGTGCTTGCCTTCGTCGAGCGCGGCGCGGTAGGCCTTGGCCATGTCGTCGCCCAGCGTTTCGCCCAGGCCTTGCGTGGCCAGCTTGTCGGCGTACAGCTTGCGCGTGCCGACATGGGCACCGATCTTCTTGTACATCAGCGGCTGGGTCAGCGCAGGCGTGTCCTGCTCGTTGTGGCCCAGCTTGCGGAAGCAGATGATGTCGACCACGACGTCCTTGGCGAACTCCATGCGGAATTCCAGCGCCAGCTCGATGGCCAGGGCCACGGCTTCAGGATCGTCGCCGTTCACGTGCAGCACGGGCGACTCGATCATCTTGACGATGTCGGTGCAGTACAGCGTCGAACGCGTGTCGCGCGGATCGGAGGTCGTGAAGCCGATCTGGTTGTTGATGATGATGTGCACCGTGCCGCCCGTGGTGTAGCCACGGGTCTGGGCCAGCGCCAGCGTTTCCTGGTTCACGCCCTGGCCGGCAAAGGCCGCGTCGCCGTGCACCAGCACCGGCAGCACCTGCTTGCCGTGCGGGTCGCCGCGGCGGTCCATGCGCGCGCGCACCGAACCTTCGACCACGGGGTTGACGATTTCCAGGTGCGAGGGATTGAAGGCCAGCGACAGGTGCACCGGGCCGCCGGTCGTCGACACGTCGGAGCTGAAACCCTGGTGGTATTTCACGTCGCCCGAGGGCAGGTCTTCGGGGGCGGTATGGTCGAATTCGGCAAACAGGTCGCGCGGGGTCTTGCCCAGCGTGTTGACCAGCACGTTCAGGCGGCCGCGGTGGGCCATGCCGATGACGATTTCCTGCACGCCGCGAGCACCGGCGCACTGGATCAGTTCGTCCATTGCCACGATGAAGCTTTCGCCGCCTTCCAGCGAGAAGCGCTTCTGGCCGACGTACTTGGTGTGCAGGAAGCGTTCCAGGCCTTCGGCGGCCGTCAGGCGGTCGAGAATGCGGGTCTTCTTCTGTGCGTCGAACTGGGGCTTGCTGCGAATGGTTTCGAGCTTTTGCTGCCACCAGCGCTTCTGGTTCTGGTCGGTGGCATACATGTACTCGGCGCCGATCGTGCCGCAATACGTTTCGTTGAGCGCGTTGAGCAACTCGCGCAGGGACATGGTCTCCTTGCCGAAGAAGGTGTTGCCCACGTTGAACACGGTTTCCTGGTCGGCGTCGGTGAAGCCGTAGAAGGAAGGCTCGAGTTCGGGAATCTGGGGGCGCTCGGTGCGCTTGAGGGGATCGAGATCGGCCCAGCGCTGGCCGACGTTGCGGTACGCGGCAATCAGTTGCTGCACCGCGGTGCGCTTGCGGCCCAGCTCGGAATCCGCACCCGAGGCCACGACGACCTGGGTGCCGCCCTGCTTGGCGCGCTCGGCAAAAGCGTTGACCACGGGCAGGTGGGGCACGTCGCGGGCATTGGAGCCGTCGACTGCGGGCACGTGCTGCAGTGCGTCGAAGTATTCACGCCAAGAATCCGGCACGCTGCCGGGATTGGCCAGATAGTTCTCATACATCTCTTCGACATACGGCGCATTGCCGCCGAAGAGATAGGTATTGCCTTGATAGGCTTGATAGACAGTTGTCTCGCTCATATCTCGCTGACCTCCGCTTTCCTGGAGAAAGCATTAGCTGGTGGGTAGACCTTCCGCGACACGGCTGTACCGATTGGCGGATGCGACGGTGGCATGGGAAGGGCCTTGTTGCGACCGCCATTGTGCCACTGAACCGGCATGCCCACCTACACGCCCCCGGGACGGCCCGATTACATTTGCAACTATATTTAACGCCTGCGATCGATCGCAGGCGTCCAACTGTCGCGAACATGAAAAGCACTACCCTCTACCACCGCGTCTTTCTCCTGCTGCTGTGCCTGGTCACTGCCGGCTTCCTGGTCATCCTTTGGCCATTCTGGGCCGCCGTGTTCTGGGGCGTCGTACTGGCGGTGCTGTTTTCCCCGCTGCACCAGCGGCTGCTGGCACGCATGCCGAACCGGCGCAACCTCGCGGCGCTGACCACGCTGGCCCTGTGCCTGGTGATCGTGATCCTGCCGCTGGTGGCCATCGGCGCCTCGCTGGTGCGCGAGGCCGGGCTGATCTACGAGAACCTCAACACCGGCGAGATCAACATCGGCGCCTACTTCCAGCAGATCATGGCGGCCCTGCCCTCCTGGGCGCTGCGCGCGCTCGACAGCCTGGGCCTGGCGTCGGTCACCGAAGTCCAGGACAAGCTGTCGAGCGTGGCCGTGCAGGCCAGCAAGGTCGCCGCGGCCCAGGCCGTCGGCATAGGTCAGAACACGCTGGGCTTCGTCGTCGGCTTCGGCGTCATGCTGTATCTGCTGTTCTTCCTGCTGCGCGACGGCGCCCAGCTCGCGCGCCGCATCCGCTACGTGTTTCCGCTCGAACCCACGCACAAGACCGCACTGGCCAGCAAGTTCACCACCGTGGTGCGCGCGACCATCAAGGGCAACATGGTCGTCGCCATGTCGCAGGGCGCGCTCGGCGGACTGATCTTCTGGATCCTGGACATCCAGGGGCCGGTGCTGTGGGCCGTGGTCATGGCCTTCCTGTCGCTGCTGCCGGCCGTGGGTGCGGGCCTGATCTGGGGCCCGGTGGCGATCTATTTCCTGGCCACGGGCGATGTCGTCAAGGGCAGCGTGCTTGCGGCCTACGGCGTGCTGGTCATCGGCCTGGTCGACAACGTGCTGCGGCCGCTGCTGGTGGGCAAGGACACCAAGATGCCCGACTATATCGTGCTGATCTCCACGCTCGGCGGCATGGCGCTGTTCGGCCTGACGGGGTTTGTCGTGGGACCGCTGATCGCGGCGCTGTTCATCTCGGTATGGGATCTGTTCGGGCAGGACCTCAAACCCGGCGCCGACGGCGCGCCGCCGCTGCCGCCACAACAGTGAACGAGGCGGCGCGCCAGTGCGTTTTGCGCTGGGCCCAGGATCTACGGGCAAACCCCAGGCCGGTTTGCATCGGCTCTGACAGATAAGTGACAGATGTTGCGGCAAGCAACTCTTGTATAAAAGTCCTTATATATAAGAATGGACTTGGACAATATGTCAAGCCCAAAAGAGAACCCGACCTGCGGCATGAGGCAGTGGCGCCCGCCCAAGCCCGATTCCCGTCCTGCTTCTAGAATCGAGCGACAAGCGTCATTTCTTATAAAAAGGTACCCCCATGGTGCAATTTTCCAGACGCCAGTTCATGAAAGTGACTGGCTCCAGTCTGGCGGCATCCAGTCTCGCGGTCATGGGCTTCTCGCCCACGGCCGCGCTCGCTGAGGTGCGCCAGTTCAAGCTGGCCGCGACCACGGTCACGCGCCAGACCTGTACCTACTGCTCGGTAGGCTGCGGCATCCTGATGTATTCGCTCAGCGACGGCGCGAAGAATGCCAAGCTGTCGGTGATCCACGTCGAGGGTGACCCGGACCATCCGGTCAACCGCGGCACGCTGTGCCCCAAGGGGGCATCGCTGCTGGACTTCGTCCACAGCCCCCACCGCCTCAAGTACCCTGAGTACCGTGCTCCTGGCTCCAACGAGTGGAAGCGCATGTCCTGGGACGAGGCGCTGACGCGCATCACCAAGCTGCTCAAGGACGATCGCGACGCGAACTTCGTCGAGCGCAACGACAAGGGCCAGACCGTCAATCGCTGGCTCACCACCGGCATGCTGGCCGCCTCGGCCTCCAGCAATGAAGCCGGTTACATCACGCACAAAGTGGCCCGTTCCTGGGGCCTTCTTGCACTCGACAACCAAGCACGTGTCTGACACGGCCCGACGGTGGCAGGTCTTGCCCCGACGTTTGGCCGTGGAGCGATGACGAACCATTGGGTCGACATCAAGAACGCGGACGTTATTTTGATCATGGGCGGCAATGCCGCCGAAGCCCATCCCTGCGGCTTCAAATGGGTGACCGAGGCGAAGGAGCACAACAATGCGCACTTCATGGTGGTCGACCCGCGCTTCAACCGATCTGCATCGGTGGCCGATTTCTATGCCCCCATCCGGTCGGGCAGCGATATCGTGTTCCTTGGCGGCGTGATCAACTATCTGCTCACGAACAACAAGATCCACCACGAGTACGTCCGGAACTACACCGATTTCACCTACATCGTGCGCGAGGACTTTGCGTTCGACGAAGGCATCTTTGCGGGCTACGATCCGGAAAAGCGCGCCTACGACAAGACCTCGTGGGACTACGAGCTCGACGCCGACGGCTACGTCAAGACCGACCCGACGCTCGAGCATCCGCGCTGCGTCTACCAGTGGCTCAAGCGCCACTACGCGGGCTATACGGCGGAAAAAGTCGAGAGCATCTGCGGCACGCCCCAGGCGAAGTTCCTGCATGTCTGCGAGCAATTCGCGTCGACCGCCGAATCGGGCCGCGTGGCGACCATCCTGTACGCGCTCGGCTGGACCCAGCACACCACCGGCGCGCAGATCCTGCGCACCGGCGCGATGATCCAGCTGTTGCTGGGCAACATCGGCGTCGCGGGCGGCGGCATGAACGCACTGCGCGGGCACTCGAACATCCAGGGCCTCACCGACCTGGGCATCCTGTCGGCGAGCCTGCCTGGCTACCTGTCGCTGCCCAATGAGGCCGAGCAGGACTACGCCAAGTACCTCGAAGCGCGGACCCCGAAGCCGATGCGGCCCGGGCAGATGAACTACTGGTCGAACACGCCCAAGTTCCATGTGAGCCTGATGAAGGCCTGGTATGGACCGGCGGCGACGGCAGAGAACAACTGGGCCTTCGACTACCTGCCCAAGCTCGACCGCCAGTACGACATGCTCCAGGTCTTCGACATGATGAACCAGGGCAAGATCAACGGCTACATCGCGCAGGGCTTCAACCCGCTGGCGGCGCTGGCCAACAGCAACAACGTGCGCAAGGGGCTGTCCAAGCTCAAGTTCCTGGTCATCATGGACCCGCTGGTCACGGAGACATCCGAGTTCTGGAAGAACCACGGCGAGTTCAACGACGTTGACACCGCCTCCATCCAGACCGAGGTGTTCCGCCTGCCGACCACCTGCTTCGCCGAGGAAGATGGCGCAGTGGTGAGTTCCTCGCGCGTGCTGCAGTGGCACTGGAAGGCTGCCGAGCCGCCGGGCGAGGCCAAGACCGACATCGCCATCATGTCGGCGCTGCACCTGCGCCTGAAGGCCGCGTACGCCAAGGACGGCGGCAAGTTCGCCGACCCCATCGCCAACCTGTACTGGCCCTACGCCGAGGCGGCGCACCCGACCTCGGAAGAAGTCGCCAAGGAGTACAACGGACGCGCGCTGGTCGATCTGTACGATCCCAAGGATCCAACCAAGCTGCTGCGCAAGGCCGGCGAACAGCTGTCGAGCTTCGGCGAGCTGCGCGACGACGGCAGCACGCTCAGCGGCTGCTGGATCTGGACCGGCAGCTGGACGACATCGGGCAACCAGATGGCGCGCCGCGACAACTCCGACCCGACCGGCATCGGCAATACGCTGAACTGGGCCTGGGCCTGGCCGGCAAACCGCCGCGTGCTCTACAACCGCGCCTCGTGCGACCTGCAGGGCAAGGCCTTCAATCCGAACCGCAAGCTCGTCGAGTGGAACGGCAAGGCCTGGGGCGGCGCCGACGTGCCCGACATGGGGCTCAACATGGACCCGGCCACCGTGGGCCCGTTCATCATGAACCCCGAGGGCGTGGCGCGCTTCTTCTCGCGCAAGGGCATGAACGAAGGCCCGTTCCCGACGCACTACGAGGCGTTCGACAACCCGCTCGGCTACAACCCGATGTACCCGAACAACAAGCTCGCGGTCATCAACCCGGCGGCGCGGATCCTCGAGTCGACCAAGGGCACCGACGGCACCGCCGCCGAGTACCCGCACGTGGGCACGACCTACCGCCTGACCGAGCATTTCCACTACTGGACCAAGCATGTTCAGCTGAACAACATCGTTCAGCCCGAGCAGTTCGTCGAGATCGGGGAAGCGCTCGCGCAGGAGCTGGGCATCGCCACCGGGCAGCAGGTCAGGGTGACGTCCAAGCGCGGCTACGTGCGCGCCGCGGCCGTCGTGACCAAGCGCCTCAAGCCGATGAAGATCGAAGGCAAGACCGTGCACCATGTCGGCATCCCCATCCACTGGGGCTTTGCATCGACCGGGCGCAAGGGCCACATGGCCAACAATCTCACGGCATCGATTGGTGACGGCAACAGCAACACACCAGAATCCAAGACCTTCCTCGTGAAGGTGGAAAAGGCCTAAGGAGTCGCTGATGTCTTCTACACACTCTCTCGATATCAAGCGCCGTTCGGCCACCACCACCCCCTCGCCCAGCATGCGTGAAGCGCATTCGGGCGAGGTGGCCAAGCTGATCGACGTCTCCAAGTGCATTGGCTGCAAGGCCTGCCAGACCGCCTGCATGGAATGGAACGACCTGCGCGACGACATCGGCACGGCAGCGGCGGGGGTCTATGACAACCCCACCGACCTGACGGCCGCGTCGTGGACCGTGATGCGTTTCACCGAGTACGAAAACGAGGCCACGGGCAACCTGGAATGGCTGATCCGCAAGGACGGCTGCATGCACTGCGAAGACCCGGGCTGCCTCAAGGCCTGCCCTTCGCCCGGCGCCATCCTGCAGTACAGCAACGGCATCGTCGACTTCCAGCAGGAGAACTGCATTGGCTGCGGCTACTGCGTGACCGGCTGCCCGTTCAACATCCCGCGCATCTCGAAGAAGGACCACAAGGCGTACAAGTGCACGCTGTGTTCCGACCGCGTCGCCGTGGGACGCGAGCCGGCCTGCGTGAAGACCTGCCCGACCGGAGCCATCCAGTTCGGCACCAAGCAGGCGATGAAGGAGCACGCCGAGCACCGCATCCAGGACCTGAACCGCCGCGGCTATGACAAGGCCGGCCTGTACGACCCCGCCGGCGTGGGCGGCACGCACGTCATGTATGTGCTGCACCATGCCGACAAGCCCTCGCTCTACAAGGGCCTGCCGGATGATCCCAGGATCAGCCCGATGGTCTCGCTGTGGAAGGGCGTGGCCAAGCCGCTGGCACTCGCAGCGCTGGGCGCGGCCGCCGTGGGCAGCTTCTTCCACTACGTGACCAAGGGCCCGCACGACGTGCCCGCGGAACTCGAGCGCGAGGAAGACCGCATGGAAGAACGGCTGGAGCAGCAAGCGCTGAGCCAACAGATGCTCGACAAGGAGGACGCAAAATGAAGCGCAGCCCCCGTGACCTGAAGCGCTACACCGCCGGCGAGCGCGGCAACCACTGGCTGGTGGCCATCACCTTCGTGCTGCTCGCGCTGTCGGGCCTGGCGTTCTTCCACCCGGCGTTCTTCCCGCTGGTGCAGCTGTTCGGCGGCGGCACCTGGGCACGCATCCTGCACCCCTATATCGGTGTGGTGATGGCGCTGGGCTTCGTGCTGATGGTGATCCGCTTCTGGCGGCTCAACCTCATCCGCGACCGTGACGTGCAGTGGCTCAAGGAAGCGCCCAAGCTTGTCACCGAAGAGCACCATGTGATGCCCGAGCAGGACAAGTACAACGGCGGCCAGAAGGTGCTGTTCTGGCTGCTGATCGCCTCGATGCTGGGCCTGACGCTGTCGGGCGTGCTGATGTGGCGCGCCTGGTGGAACCTGCCCGTGGAAATCGTGCGCGCGAGCGTCGTGCTGCACGCGGTCTCGGCCGCAGCGCTGTTCGGCCTGATCATCCTGCACATCTACGCCGCGATCTGGACCCGCGGCACGCTGCGCGCGATGGTCTACGGCACCGTCAACCGCGCCTGGGCCAAGTACCATCATCCGATCTGGTACCGTCGCATGACCGGGGAAAAGGAGTGACGATGAACTCCGTTCGTCCTGAGCCTGGCGCAGGATGAATGGCCGGTTCTAGAAATCCTTGACGGCCCCCGCCGCCGGACGCCTTCACAGGGTGTGCCGGCGGCAACTTTTTTGGAAAAGACACCATGCAACGCATTCTTCAACGCGGCGAGATCGAGGCCATCGACCAGATCAATTTCCCGCGCATCCGTCTGCCCGAGGCCGGCAGCCTGTTTGCCGAGCGCGCCGCGCGCCTGCGCCAGCTCGCCGAAGGCAATCCGATTGCCGACTACATCCTGTTTGTCGCGCGCCTCGTCGACGCCCAGCACCAGGCGCTGGCCACGCTGCCCGCGCCGGTGCTGCCCGAAGCCGCCATTGCGCTGGCCCAGCAGCATTCGATGCCGCTGCTGCCCGCCGCCGACCACCTCGACCCGGCCTGGCTGCAGGTGCTCGACACCATGCTCACGCGCCTCGAAGGCGAGCACGGCCTGCCCGCGCCGCTGCAGCCGCTGCTGGGCGCCTTGCGCGAAATGCCCCAGGCCGAGCGCGAAGCCGTCGCCAAGCGCCTGCTGCAAAAGGAAGTCGCCGCGCGTGACGTCGGCATGGCGCCGTTCGTCATGGCCGCGCTGCAGGTCGTGTTCACGCAGCGCGCCGCGCAGCTCAGGACCGGCGACGTGCCCTATACCGAACCGGCCTCGATCTGCCCGGTCTGCGCGAGCGAACCCGTGGCCAGCGTGCTGCGCATCGGCGGCAAGGCCAACGGCCACCGCTACCTGCACTGCGGCACCTGCTGCACCGAATGGCACATGGTGCGCGTCAAGTGCTCGCACTGCGAGTCGACCAAGGGCATCCAGTACCAGGGCGTCGAAGGCGCGGGCGACGTGGTCACGGCCGAGACCTGCAGCGAATGCGGCAGCTACCGCAAGGTCGTCAACCAGGAAAAGGACCCGATGGCCGAACCCCTGGCCGACGACCTGGCTTCGCTGATGCTGGACCTGCTGATGAGCGAGACGCCGTTCAAGCGCGCCAGCACCAATCCCCTGCTCTACGTGGCATTTGCCGAGGAGCAAGCCGAGGGCGATCAGGCTTTGGTCGATCCGGCCGCGGAATAGGCTGAAAATAGCGGGATGCGAACCGATTCCAGCGTTTCCTCCCCCCGCTCTCCTCTCCCCTCCGTCGACCGTCTGCTGGGCAGCGCCGCGCTCGCGCCGCTGCTCGCGCGCCATGGCCGCCAGGCCTGCACCCAGGCCGTGCGCGACACGCTGGAGGCGCTGCGCGCCCGCTTGCGCGCCGGCGAGACCCTCGCGCCCGATGCCTGCGAGCCCGAGCGCATCGCGGATACGGTCCAGCAACGGCTGGCGGCACGCTTCGCACCGAAGCTGCAGGCGGTTTTCAACCTGACCGGCACGGTGCTGCACACCAATCTGGGCCGCGCGCTGCTGCCGCAGGAAGCGGTGGATGCAGTGGTCGAGGCCATGCTGAGCCCGGCGAACCTCGAATACGACCTCGCCACCGGCGGCCGCGGCGACCGCGACGACCTGATCGAGGCGCTGATCTGCGAGCTCACGGGCGCCGAGGCCGCCACGGTGGTCAACAACAACGCCGCGGCCGTGCTGCTGACGCTGGGCTCGCTGGCCCAGGGCAAGGAGGTGATCGTCTCGCGCGGCGAACTGGTGGAGATCGGCGGTGCGTTCCGCATCCCGGACATCATGGCGCGCGCGGGCGCGCGGCTGGTCGAGGTCGGCACCACCAACCGCACCCATGCGCGCGACTACACCGAAGCCGTCACCCCCGATACCGGGCTGTTGATGAAGGTGCATTGCAGCAACTACGAGGTCACGGGCTTCACCAAGAGCGTCAGCGACCAGGAGGTGGCCGACATTGCGCATGCGCAGGGTCTCGACATGGTGGTCGACCTGGGCAGCGGCACCCTGGTCGACATGCGCCAGTGGGGCCTGCCATACGAAGTCACGGTGCGCGAAACCATCGCCGCGGGCGCCGACATCGTCACCTTCAGCGGCGACAAGCTGCTCGGCGGCCCGCAGGCCGGTCTGATCGTCGGACGCAAGGACCTGATTGCGCGCATCAAGAAGAATCCGCTCAAGCGCGCGATGCGCGTGGGCAAGCTCACGCTGGCCGCGCTCGAACCCGTGCTGCGGCTGTATCTGCACCCCGAACAGTTGGCCGAGCGCCTCACCACGCTCAGGCTGTTCACGCGCAAAGCCGCCGAGATGCAGGACCAGGCGCAAGTGCTCGCGCCGCAACTGCAGGCTGCGCTGGGCGCGGCCTATGTGGTGGAAACCGCGGCCATGGCCAGCCAGATCGGCAGCGGCGCGCTGCCCGTCGAATCGCTGCCCAGCCACGGCCTGCGCATCCACCCGGCCTCGGGCCGGCAGGCCGGGCGCCAGCTGCTGCAGCTCGAAGCCGCGCTGCGCGCCCTGCCCCGGCCCGTGATCGGCCGCATCCACGCCGATGCGCTGTGGCTGGACCTGCGCTGCCTCGAAGCCAGCCAGCAGCCGCGGTTTGCCGAGCAACTGGCCTTGCTGACCGAGGCCCTCGCATGATCATTGGTACCGCCGGCCATATCGACCATGGCAAGACCACGCTGGTGCGCGCGCTCACGGGCGTCGACACCGACCGCCTCAAGGAAGAGAAGGCCCGCGGCATCTCGATTGCACTCGGCTACGCCTACACCCCGCTGCCCAACGGCGATGTGCTGGGCATCATCGATGTGCCCGGGCACGAGAAGTTCGTGCACACCATGGCTGCGGGCGCGGTCGGCATCGACCACGCCTTGCTGGTGGTCGCGGCCGATGACGGCGTCATGCCGCAGACGCGCGAACACCTCGATATCCTCCTGCTGCTGGGCGTGACGCAGGCCAGCATCGCGCTGACCAAGGCCGACCGCGCCAGCACCGAGCGCATGGCGCAAGTGCGCGCCCAGCTGACCGCATTGCTCGCTCCCACGCCTTTTGCGGGCGCCCGCATTTTTGCCACCAGTGCCAGCCAGCCCGACGACCCTGGCGTGGCCGCGCTGCGCGCGCACCTGCACCTGCTGGCGCAGCAGATGCCGGCGCGCCCACGCGGCGGCCTGTTCCGGCTGGCCGTGGACCGCAGCTTCAGCCTCGCGGGCCAGGGCACGGTGGTCACGGGCACGGTGTTCGGCGGCAGCGTGGCCGTGGGCGACAGCCTGGTGCATTCGGGAACGGGCCAGAGCCTGCGCGTGCGCAGCATCCATGCGCAGAACCAGGCCAGCGACCGCGCGGTGGCCGGGCAGCGCTGCGCGCTGAATCTGGTCGGCCTGGGCAAGGACGAGATCCAGCGCGGCGACTGGATTGCCGAGGGCGCGCTGCTGCAGGTCAGCGAGCGCATCGATGTGCAGCTGCAATTGCTGTCCGATGCGCCGGAAATCCGCCAGTGGACGCCCGTGCATCTGCACTTGGGCACCGCGCATTACACGGCCCATGTCGCGCTGCTCGAAGGCGAGCGCATCGAGCCCGGCAGCGAGGTGCGCGCGCAGCTGGTGCTCGATGCACCGGTGTTCTGCCTGCCCGGCGACCGGCTGATCCTGCGCAATGCCCAGGCCAGCCGCACGATTGCCGGCGGCAGCGTCACCGACCCGCAGGCGCCGGCGCGCAAGCGCCGCAGCGCCGCGCGACTGGCTTATCTCCAGGCGCTGGATGGGCTCGTGGACACCGGCAGCGCCGAGCAGTTGCTGGCGCAGTCGCCGCACGGCCTCGCGCTGTCGCAGCTGGTGCGTCTGTCGGGCCGAAGCTGGCCCGCGCAGGATCTGCCTGCAGAGGCGCTGCAGCTGCCCCTGGGCGCCGACACGCTGCTGCTGTCGAAGCCGCGTTGGCAGCACTTGCGCGCCCAGGTGCTGGACACGCTGGCCCAGTTCCATGAAAAGCAGCCCGATGAACCCGGGCTCAATGCCGCGCGCCTGCGCCGCATGGCCTGGCCGGGGCTGGTGCAAGCCGCGCATGATGCGCTCTGGCGCGGACTGATCGACAGCCTGCTGCGCGATGGCGAACTGGCGACCAGCGGCGCCTGGCTGCATCTGCCCGGGCACACGGCCGAGCTGAGCGCGCCCGAGAGCGCGCTGGCCGAGCGCCTGCTGCCGCTGCTCGATGAAGGCCGCTACGACCCGCCCTGGGTGCGCGATCTGGCGGCCACCACCGGCGTGGCCGAAGACAGCGTACGCCAGCTGCTGCGCAAGCTCACGCGCCGCGGCCAGGTGTTCCAGGTGGTCAAGGACCTGTTCTACAGCGCCGCGCGCATGCAGGAACTCGCCCGGCTCGTGCATACCATCGCCGCCGCCGACGCGCGCGGCGAAGTCGAGGCACGCGCCTTTCGCGATGCCACCGGCCTGGGCCGCAAGCGCGCGATCCAGATCCTCGAATTCTTCGACCGCGTGGGCTACACGCGCCGGCTGCGCGATGCGCACCTGCTGCGCCCAGATGCGCGCTGGCAGGACGCCGCGGCGCCCTTACAATAGCGCTGCTTGTCCGCGCCGCAACGGCGCCGGGCTCGAATGGAAGGCATGCACACCCGGTGGTGTGGCCGGGCTTCAAACCCGGTGAGGGGCGTCAGCCGCTCCTGGGTAGGTTCGACTCCTGCTGCTTTCCGCCAGTTTCTCGCCCGGCTGCCGTCCTTTGCCGCGCCTGGCCATAATGGCAGGCGCAGTTCCACCGGCGCGCCACCCGGCACGCAGTTCCCGCGAGAAAACACCATGAATGACTCCTCCAGCGTTTCCCCGGCCGCTCCGCGCCTGACCTCCTTGTCCCATGGCGGCGGCTGCGGCTGCAAGATCGCTCCCGGCGTGCTGGCGCAGCTGATCGGACAGAGCGCGCTGCCTAAACAGTTCTTTCCCGATCTGCTGGTGGGCAACGAGACCGCCGACGACGCCGCCGTCTACCGCATCAACGACGAGCAGGCCATTGTTGCGACCACCGATTTCTTCATGCCCATCGTCGACGACCCGTATGACTTCGGCCGCATTGCCGCGGCCAATGCGCTGTCGGACATCTATGCGATGGGCGGCACGCCGCTGATGGCGCTGGCCATCGTCGGCATGCCGATCAACGTGCTGCCGCATGCGACCATTGCCAAGGTGCTCGAGGGCGGCGAATCGATCTGCCGCGAAGCCGGCATCCCGCTGGCCGGCGGCCACTCGATCGACTCGGTCGAGCCGATCTACGGACTGGTGGGCATAGGCATCGTCAACCCTAAGCACATGAAGCGCAATGCCGATGCCCAGGCTGGAGACCTTCTGGTGCTGGGCAAGCCGCTGGGCGTGGGCATCCTGTCGGCGGCGCTGAAGAAGAACCTGCTCGATGGCGACGGCTACCGCGCCATGGTGGAAACCACGACCCAGCTCAACCGCCCTGGTGCCGCGTTGTCGCAGATCGACGGCGTGCATGCGCTGACCGATGTGACCGGCTTCGGCTTGCTGGGCCATGCGCTGGAGCTGGCGCGCGGCGCAGGCCTCACGGCGCGCATCGACAGCCGCGCACTGCCCTTGCTGCCCACGGTGCAGGCATTTGCCGAGCAGGGCGTGGTCACCGGCGCCTCGGGCCGCAACTGGGCCGCGTATGGCGCGCAGGTGGCAATGGGCGCGCAGGTGCCGGCACCGCTGCAGGCCTTGCTCACCGATCCCCAGACCTCGGGCGGACTGCTGGTGTCATGCACGCCCGAGAGCGTGGACCAGGTGCTGGCACTGTTTGCCGCGCAGGGATTTGCACACGCCACGGTGATCGGGCGCATGGACAGCGGCACGGCGCAGGTCGTGGTCGACTGACGGCCAGCGGCCTCAGGCCGGCGGCCTCAGGCCACTGGCTCAGGCTTGCGGCGCCGATTTCAGCGTGCCGCCCGTGGCGTGCAGGCGCGCATACAGGCCGCCCTGGGCCAGCAGCTGCGCATGCGGCCCCTGCTCCACGATATGGCCGCGCTCCATGACCACCACGCGGTCGGCATGCTCGATGGTCGACAGGCGGTGGGCAATGACCAGCGTGGTGCGGCCCTGCATGAGGCGTTGCAGCGCGTCCTGCACCAGCCGCTCGGATTCGGTGTCGAGCGCCGAAGTGGCCTCGTCGAGAATCAGGATGGGCGCATCCTTGTAGATCGCGCGCGCGATGGCCACGCGCTGGCGCTGGCCGCCCGACAGCTGGGCCGCGTTGTGGCCGACCAGCGTCTGCAGCCCTTGCGGCATGCGGCGCACATGCTCGCCGAGGTTGGCCGCTTCGAGGCTGGCCCACACCTTGGCCTCGTCGATGTCCGCGCCCAGCGCCACATTGGCGGCGATGCTGTCGTTGAACATCACCACGTCCTGGCTCACCATGGCAAACTGCCGGCGCAGATTGGACAGGTCCCAGTCGGCCAGCGGATGATCGTCCAGCAGCACTACGCCGCTGGTGGGGGACAGAAAGCGCGGCAGCAGATTGACCAGCGTGGTCTTGCCCGCGCCCGACGGGCCGACCAGCGCCACGACTTCGCCCGGCTGCACGCGCAGGTTGACCTGGGCCAGTGCGGGCGCATGGTCCTCGCCGAAGGACACGCCCACGTCGCGCAACTCGAGCGCGCCGCGCGCGCGTTCGCTGCGGTGCGCCCCGCCCTGCTCGGCGCGCGTGCTGTCGAGCAGCGCCAGGCCGCGCTCGAGCGCCGCGACGCCGCGCGTGATCGGGTTGGCCACATCGGCCAGACGGCGGATGGGCGCCACCAGCATCAGCATGGCGGTGATGAACGACACGAATCCGCCCACCGTGACATCGTCGGTGCGCAGGGCCTGGCGGCTTTGCCACAGCGCAATGCAGATCACTGCCGAGAGCGCGACCGCGGACAGCAGCTGGGTCGCCGGTGTCATGGCGGCCGAGGCAATGGTCGACTTCACCGCGAGGTGGCGCAGCCGCTGGCTCAGGCTGCCAAAACGCTGCTGCTGCAACGGCTGCGCTCCATGCAGGCGCACCATGCGATGCGCGAGCACGTTTTCCTCGACCACATAGGCCAGCGAATCGGTGGCCTCCTGGCTGGCCTTGGTGATGCGGTACAGGCGCCGCGACAGCGTTTTCATGATCCATGCCACCCCGGGCACCACCAGTCCCACGACCAGCGTCAGCTGCCAGTTCAGGTACAGCAGATAGCCCAGCAGCGCGATCAGCGTGAAGCTGTCGCGCGACAAGCCCATCATGGCCTGCACCAGCAGCGTCGAGCCGGTCTGTACTTCATAGACCACGGTATTCGACAGGCTGCTGGCCGACTGGCGCGAGAACAGTGCCATGTCGGCGGCCAGCAGGCGGTCGAACAGCGCCTGGCGCAGGCTCAGCATGCCTTCGTTGGCAATGCGCGCCAGCGCGTATTGCCCGACGAACTGGGCAATGCCGCGCAGCAGGAACACGCCGATGATGGCCACCGGCACCAGCCACAGCTCCAGGCTGCCGTCGGTAAAACCGCTGTCCAGCAGGGGTTTGAGCAGCGCGGGGATCATCGGCTCGGTCGAGGCGCCGACCAGCATCGCGGCCACGGCCAGCACCCAGGTCCAGCGGCGCCCGCCAAAGTAGGGCGAGATGCGCTTCAGGCGCTGGCGCATGCTCAGAGGCGGCCGAGGCGTCTGGCCGGCGGAATCGGGGGCGGGTGGGGTTGCTTGCATGAGAGGCGAATTCTACGGCCCTACAGCGCGCCTGTTCATCCACTTACAGTCAGCCCGGGCCGGATTGTGTAACATCCGCTGCGTACGCACCGGGATTAACCCGCACTATGATGGTTGCCAATGACTATTGACCGAACTCCATCCACTTCCTTTTCCGCGGCGGTGCCGCATCCCTCGCGCCGCACCCTGCTGGCGGCGCTGGCCTCCACTCCCGCCCTGCCGGCGCTGGCCCAGTTCCGGGTCGAAGTCACGGGCGTGGGCTTGACGCAGCTGCCGATTGCGATCGCGCCGTTCCGCGGCGAGCCGCAGTCGCCGCAAAAGCTCGCGGCCATCGTGCAGGCCGACCTCGAACGCAGCGGCCAGTTCCGCGGCGTCGACGCGTCGGGCACGCAGCTCGATGAAACCTCGCGTCCCGACGTTGCGCTGTGGAAGCAGAAGATGGCCGACTCGCTGGTCACGGGCAGCGTGACGCGCCTGGCCGATGGCCGCTACGACGTGCGCTTTCGCCTGTGGGACGTGGTGCGCGGCCAGGACCTGGGCGGCCAGGGCTTCGCGGTCACGACGGGCGACCTGCGCCTCGTCGCCCACCGCATTGCCGACTATGTCTATGAGAAGCTCACCGGCGAGCGCGGCATCTTCTCCACCCGCATTGCCTACGTGACCAAGGCCGGCAAGCGCTACAGCCTGTGGATTGCCGACGCCGACGGCGAAAACGCACAATCGGCGCTGTCGAGCCCCGAGCCCATCATCTCCCCCGCCTGGTCGCCCAACGGCCGCCAGGTCGCCTATGTATCGTTCGAGTCGCGCAAGCCCGTGGTCTACGTGCACGACGTGGCCAGCGGCCAGCGGCGCCTGCTGGCCAACTTCCGCGGCTCCAACAGTGCTCCCGCATGGTCGCCCAACGGCGAATCCCTGGCGGTGACGCTGACGCGCGATGGCGGCTCGCAGCTCTATAGCATCAGCGCCCAGGGCGGCGAGCCACGGCGCCTGATGCAAAGCAGCGGCATCGACACCGAGCCGGTGTTCTCCAGCGACGGCCGCACGATCTTCTTCGTCAGCGACCGCGGCGGCGCACCGCAGATCTACAAGGTGCCGGCCAGCGGCGGCAGCGCCGAGCGCGTGACCTTCACCGGCAACTACAACATTTCTCCCACTGTCAGTCCAGACGGACGCTGGCTCGCGTATATTTCGCGCGTGGGCGGAGGCTTCAAGCTGCATGTAATGGACCTGAGCTCAGGCACCGTGACAGCGATCACCGATACCACGGCCGATGAGAATCCGAGCTTTGCGCCCAACAGCCGCCAGATCGTCTACGCGACGCTGCAGCAAGGGCGTGAATCCCTGATGACCACGACCCTGGATGGAAAGATCAAGGCACGGCTGGCCGGCCAGGGTGGTGACATCCGCGAACCGGACTGGGGCCCGTTCCTCAAACACTGATTTTGTCTTTTCTTTCTTAAACGCTATTGCTCATACGTTCCTCGAGAACGCGGAGTCTTTCCATGATTACATTCAAGCGCCTTTCCATTGCCCTGACCGTTGCCGCCCTGATGGCGGGTTGCAGCTCGGGCGTCAAGCTCGACGAAACCCCTGTCACCGACAGCTCGGCCCTCAGCAGCGGCGCGGGTGCCGGTGCCAATGGCAGCGGCGCGGGCCAGAGCGGCGTCTCCGGCGTGGACCTGACCCAGTCGGGCGGCGACAAGGCCGGCCCCCAGGGCGTGAGCCGCATCGTCTATTTCGACTATGACTCCTACGTCATCAAGGCCGATGCGCAAGCCCAGATCGAAGCCCATGCACGCTTCATCAAGGCTTCGCCCAGCCGCAAGGTCGTGATCGAAGGCCACACCGATGAGCGCGGCGGCCGTGAATACAACCTGGCTCTGGGCCAAAAGCGCGCCGAAGCCGTGCGCCGCTCGCTGGGCCTGCTGGGCGTGTCCGACGCCCAGGTCGAAGCCGTGAGCTTCGGCAAGGAGAAGCCCGCCATGCAGGGCATGACCGAAGAAGCCTTCGCCCAGAACCGCCGCGCTGAAATCTCCTACCGTTGATGACCGCAATGCCGTTTTTCCGCATTTCCCGGGTGGTGCTGGCCCTGGCCTGTACCGCGTCCTTCGCAACCGCCAGCCAGGCGGCGATCTTCGGCGACGACGAGGCCCGCAAAGCCATCATCGAGTTGCGCCAGCGCCTCGATGCCATGCAGCAGGCAAACCAGCGCGCCGCCGAAGACACGTCGCAGCTGCGCCGCAGCCTGCTCGATCTGCAGGCGCAGATCGAGACGCTGCGCCAGGACCAGGCACGGCTGCGCGGCTCGAATGAGCAATTGCTGCAGCAGTCCTCGGAACTGCAGCGCCGGCAAAAGGACATTGCCCAGGGTGTGGAAGAACGGCTCAAGCAGTTCGAGCCGGTGGCGGTCACCGTCGACGGCCAGCAATTCACGGCCGATCCGGCCGAGAAGCGCGACTTCGAAGCCGCGCTGGAAGTCTTCCGCGCCGGCAAGTTCGCCGACGCCAACAAGTCCTTCGCTGCCTTCATCCGCCAGTATCCGCGCAGCGGCTACCTGCCGTCGGCGCGCTTCTGGCTGGGCAATGCCCAGTATGCGGAGCGCGACTACAAGGAAGCCATTGCCAACTTCCGCTCGCTGCTCACCGCCACGCCCGAACACGCGCGTGCGCCCGAGGCCGCGCTGTCCATTGCCAATTGCCAGATCGAGCTCAAGGACAACCGCGCCGCGCGCAAGACGCTCGAAGACCTGGTCAAGGCCTATCCGCGCAGCGAAGCCGCAGTCGCGGCCAAAGAGCAGCTTTCGCGCCTGAAATGACGCAGGTCCCGAGCAGCACGCCCAGCGACCCGCTGTCCGATCCCGATCTCCAGCGCCGCTTCGGCGGCCTGGAGCGTCTCTATGGCGTTGCCGGGGCGGCACGCATCCGCGCGGCCCATGTGGCCGTGGTCGGCATTGGCGGCGTCGGTTCCTGGGCGGCGGAAGCTTTGGCGCGCAGCGGCGTGGGCCGCATCACGCTGATCGACCTCGACCAGGTCGCCGAATCCAATATCAACCGACAGATCCACGCGCTCACCTCGACCGTGGGCCAGGCCAAGGTCGATGCGATGCGCGAGCGCATCGCGCAGATCAATCCCGGCTGCGAAGTGCACTGCATCGAGGAATTCGTCGAGCCGGACAACTGGCCCGCGCTGCTGCCGCAGGGTGTGACCGCCGTGATCGACGCCTGCGACCAGGTCAAGGCCAAGACCGCGATGGCCGCGCACGCGCGCCGCCACAAGCAGCTGTTCATCAGCGTGGGCGCGGCCGGCGGCAAGCGGCTGGCGCACAAGGTCGATATCGACGACCTGAGCCAGACCACGCACGACCCGCTGCTCGCCCAGTTGCGCTACCGCCTGCGCCGCGAGCACCAGGCGCCGCGCGACGGCAAGAAAATGGGCGTGGCCTGCGTCTTCAGCCGTGAAGCCGTGGCCCCGCCCGATGCTTCCTGCGCCATCGATGGCGCCGACGGTACCCTCAACTGCCACGGCTATGGCTCGGTGGTTGCCGTGACGGCAAGCTTCGGCCAATGCGCGGCCGGCTGGGTGCTCGACCAGATTGCGTCCACCGAGCCAAAAGTGCTTCAAAATCCATGCTAGAATCGAGTTCTTCGCCAAACAGAGAAGTTGTTCTGTGAGGCAGGTGGGGTCGTTAGCTCAGTCGGTAGAGCAGCGGACTTTTAATCCGTAGGTCGCGTGTTCGAATCACGCACGACCCACCAAGGCATACAAGCAAAGCCTGCTATCCAAAAGATAGCAGGCTTTTTGTTTTATTCCCCATTTGGGAATATGGCTGCGCCATCACTTGGGGCAGGCCTTGCCGTGGTCGGCGCGGTAGCCCTTGGCCCTCGCCGCGGCTTCGGCCATGTACTCGCCGTCCTTGGTTTTCCCGTAATGCCGCGTGCCTTCACAGTGGTACGTCTTGGTGCTGGTGTTGGCCCAGACCTTTCCTTTGCCCCCACCGGCTTTCGGCGCGGTGCCGGGGGTGCTTATGTCAGGATCCGGCGCGGGCGTGGCGGCTGTCGCTGCGGTGTCCGGTTTTTTTGCGGGAGCCGTTGCTGGCTGGGAAAAAGCAGTAGTGGCACAGCACAGGCCCACCACCAAAGCCGGAATATGCAGATGCAATTTCATGGAGACTCCCTTGGAAGTTGATTTGCTCGAACCCAAAAGCATCACGGCGCTTCGGCGACAACGCTTCAAAAGTCGCAGCAATGACAATTCACCTGTTTCACTGAAATTGTCAAGAGAACAAACCCTTGGAATATCCAGGGATGTCTGGAGCGCCTGCTAGAATCGCGCTCCTTTGCGTGAACCTTTCACGCCTGGGAGATCACTGCTGTTGCGAAGCCTGCTATTCAATATATAGCAGGCTTTTTTTGTATGTTTTCCGAGGCCGCGCTTACATCGGCTTGCTTTATGAAATGACCCCACTGCGCGATATGGGCGCTAAATCCGCAGTCTCTCTCTGTGCTTTGCCCCACCGCCGGTGTTCACCCCTCCCCAACCCTTACCTATTGCGCTTTCGCTCTGCGAACGCATGCGCGCCTGTCGGCACGTGCGGCAGAGAACCCGGAGACAGAATGAAATTCAACAAACTCACGACCTGGGTACTGGTGGCGCTGGTCGCCGGCGTGCTCGTCGGCTACGTCTGCCACACCGCCTTTCCCGCCGCCACCGCCAAGGAAATCGCCAGCTATTTCTCCGCGCTGACGGAGATCTTCCTGCACCTGGTGAAGATGATCATTGCGCCGCTGGTGTTTGCGACGCTGGTGGTCGGCATTGCCAGCATGGGCGACGCGAAAAGTGTGGGCCGGGTGGGCGCGAAGGCGCTGGGATGGTTCGTCACCGCTTCGCTGATCTCGCTGATGCTGGGCCTGCTCTGGGCCAATGTGTTCCGCCCTGGCGACGGCACGCACCTGACGCTGCCCGATGCCGGCACGGCCACGCACCTCAAGACGGCCTCGCTGAACTTCAAGGATTTCATTGTCGGCATCTTCCCGAAAAGCATTTTTGAAGCGCTGTCCGGCAACTCCGTGCTGCAGATCGTGGTGTTCTCGCTGTTCTTTGGTTTCGCACTGTGCACGGTGAAAAGCAAGACCGGCGACGTGATCAAGTCGTTTTTCGAAGAGCTGGTGCACGTGATGATCCGCGTGACCGACTACGTGATGCTGTTGGCACCGGTCGGCGTGTTTGCGGCCGTGGCGGCGGCGATCACGGTGCAGGGCCTCGGTGTCCTGGCGACCTATGCCAGGTTCATTGCAAGCTTCTACTTTGCGCTGGCAACGCTTTGGCTGGTGCTGATCGGCGCCGGCTACATCGTGCTGCGCAAGCGCGTTTTCACACTGCTGGGCATGGTCAAGGCGCCGACGCTGATCGCGTTCTTCACCGCCAGCAGCGAAGCCGCCTACCCCAAGACCATGGAACAGCTCGAGAAGTTCGGCGTGAAGGATGAGGTCACGGGCTTCGTGCTGCCCATGGGCTATGCCTTCAACCTCGATGGCTCGATGATCTACCAGGCGTTTGCCATCCTCTTCATTGCGCAGGTCTACGGCATCGAGATGTCCTTTGCCACGCAGCTGTCGATGCTGCTGGTGCTGATGATCAGCAGCAAGGGCATGGCCGGCGTGTCGCGGGCTTCGCTGGTGGTCGTGGCGGCCACGCTGCCGCTGTTCGGGCTGCCCGAAGCCGCGCTCTTGCTCATCATGGGCATCGACGTGTTTCTCGACATGGGCCGCACCGCCACCAACGTCATCGGCAACAGCATCGCGACCGCTGCGGTCGCGAAGTGGGAAGGCAAGCTGGGGGAACCCAAGCCGGATACCGACGACTTGCTGGCGGACGAGGCCATCCCCGCCGAGGGCGCCGACGCGTCCGCAACCCAAGGCCATCCTGCATGACCTTGAAGGCGGGATGCCACTGATGTCCGCGATTGCTGCCGGCGCGCGGGCTGGGCACACTGTCGTCCCCGCGACAGCTTCACCCGGCGACATGCCCGCAGTGCATGCGGGCGGCAGGTCTTGCGCAGTTTTTTCTTTTCAACGATTCGCCAAAGAGACGGAGTATTCTGATGCGGAAATTCAAGATATGGGGTGGCAGCCTGCTGGCCCTGTGTGCGGTTGCGGGTGTGCTGTTCCTGTACTGGCCGCTGCATGAGCGTTCGGTGCCTGCCGCCGGCAATGAGAAGCCGGTGGATGTGGTGCTGGTGGGCGGCGGCATCATGAGTGTCACGCTGGCCACCTATCTGCAGGAACTGCAGCCGGACCTGCATGTGGAGTTGTTCGAACGCCTCGACGGCGTGGCGCTGGAAAGCTCCAACGGCTGGAACAATGCCGGCACCGGCCATTCGGCCTTTGCCGAATTGAACTACACGCCCGAGCTGCCCGACGGCTCGATCGAGACCAAGCGCGCGGTCGGCATTGCCGAGCAGTTCGAGGTCTCGCGCCAGTTCTGGGCCCATCAGGTCAAAAACGGCCGCCTGTCGCAGCCCACCGACTTCATCAACCCGACCCCGCACATGAGCTTTGTCTGGGGCGAGGACCGCATCGAATACCTGCGCAAGCGCTACGAGGCCCTGGTCAAGAACCCGCTGTTCTACGGCATGCAATTCACCACCGACCCGGCGCAGATCAAGCAATGGGCGCCGCTGGTGATGGAAGGCCGCGATCCCGGCCAGAAGGTGGCCGCGACCTATATGCCACTGGGCACCGACGTCAATTTCGGCGTGATCACCAACCAGCTGACCGCAGGCCTGCAGCGCAACAGCAACTTCAAGCTGCAGCTGCAGCATGAAGTCACCGCCCTGCGCCAGGATGCCGACAAGCTCTGGAACGTCACCGTCAAGGACCTCAGGAACGGCCAGGAGCGCACCATCAAGTCGCGCTTCGTGTTCATTGGCGCGGGTGGCGCGGCCATCAAGCTGCTGCAGCTGTCGGGCATTCCCGAAGCCAAGAACTACGCGGGTTTCCCGGTGGGCGGCCAGTTCCTCGCATTCAAGGCCCCGGCCGTGGCGGATCGCCACAAGGTCAAGGTCTACGGCATGGCCGAAACCGGCTCGCCGCCGATGTCGGTGCCGCACATCGACGCGCGCAAGCTCGACGACAAACCGGTCGTGCTGTTTGGCCCGTTCGCACTGTTCAGCACCAAGTTCCTCAAGGAAGGTTCGTGGTTCGACCTGCTGTCGTCGGTCACGCATGACAACGTGGGCGGCATGCTCAAGGTCGGCGGCGAGAACCTCGACCTGGTGAAGTATCTGATGCAACAGGCCGAGCTGACCGACGACGACCGCCATGCCGAGTTGCTCAAGTACTACCCCAACGCCAAGCGCGAGGACTGGCAGCTGGTCACCGCCGGCCAGCGCGTGCAGATCATCAAGCGCGACCCCGAAAAAGGCACGACCAGCCTGCAGTTCGGCACCGAGATCGTGACGGACAAGGACAAGACCATTGCCGCCCTGCTGGGCGCCTCGCCCGGCGCATCGACCGCGCCGCCGATCATGCTGAACCTGCTGGCGCAGGCATTCCCCAAGGAGATGGAAGCCGGCTGGAAGGCCAGGCTTAACCAGATCGTTCCCTCCTATGGCCGCAAGATCAATGACAGCGCGGCACTGACCAACGAGATCCGCGGCATGACAAGCCAGGCGCTGAACCTGCCCTACGTCGAGGTGCCCGCGAATGCGCCCGCTGCGGCGGCTGCCCAGGAGCCGGCAGTGCCGGCGCCAGCCGCACAGCCTCAGCCACGCAACGCCAACACCGAGATGCAGGCGCTGTAAGCCAGGCACTGCGGCTTGAACGGCTCCCCGACAGCAGGACCACGGTCCGGCTCTCGGGGAGTTTTTCATGGCGGCTGCAGCAGCTCCTGCACGCCGGGCGCTTCAATGCGACACTGGCATGGCGCCCAACGGCCTTCCTCCAGGTCCGTCGGCATAGCTCAGCCACTGCCGGGGCGGCGCGTTCTGGCCGCGGCCCGGTTTTGCATAGTCGCAGACGCCATCGGCAAAGACGGCATTCAGGCGCGACCACTGCGCCGGCGAAAAGCTGGCTGCGTAGTCGCTGGCCGCCAGCGGCTTGAGCTGGCACTGCATGATGTCGCTGGTGAGATCCTCGCCCGCCGCCACGCGCGTATCCCGCCACACGGGCCATTCATCGGCAGTCGGCTCGTACAAGGCAGTGGCGCCGGCGCCCGTGACGCTCGAGCGGGTATGGGGATTGGCGGCCGTATTGCAGCGCGCGGCGTCGGTGATCCATCCCGAAGTGCTGTTCCAGCAGCTGTCCACCGCAATCGCCGGCTTGTTGGCCACGATCTTCTCGCGCAGCGATTTCGCGCTGGTGTCGGCTTCGACGGCGGCAAGCCAGTCGTTCATGGCACCGAACCTGCGATCCGCAAATTCAGGCGGCGTGCCCTTGTAACGCCACAGCACCTGGTTGTCGTGGTTGCCATGGTGTTCCAGGATGCGATTTCGGATCACATAGTTGCGGAAATCGTAGTGCTCCTCGAGGATCTGCCAGTTCACACCGGCAATGATCGCCACCTCGCCCAGGCCCTTGCCGTGCGCGACCCGGCCCGAAGCATGCGCAATCTCGGCCGCGCCATCGTCGGCACGCATGCGCGCGGCCTGCCACTGGCCGTTGATGTCGTAGCCGCCGATCTTCTCGTTCAACGACACGAACTGCTCGGCGTCGATCTCACCCTTGTTGAGCGCCGCCAGCCCGTACTGGATGCCGACGTTGTCCAGCGGAGTCTTGGCATAGCCGCTGGCGCCACGCGGGCCAAAGACGGCGATGTTGAAGTCCTGCAAGGTGCAGCGCAGCCCCGCGGGATTGGCCAGCGACCAGCGGTTGGGGTGCGTGCCACAGCCGCCGCCGCCCACCGCGGGATCGATGTAGAAGGCCGTGCGGCTTGCCATGTTGACGCTGGCCGGCCCTTCGCAGACCTGGTTCCAGCGATGGCCTGCGATGTTCGCCCGGTTCATCACGGTGTAGCTCAGGCCTGCCGAGCCGCCGTCGTAGAAGCGCTTGAGCAAGCCGCAGTCGGCAAACTCCCGCCCCGTGGTCCAGGTATCCTGCCAGCCATTGGACGGGAGGATGCCCTGGAGCAGTCCCGGATAGTTGCTGGCGTGCAGGTGCTGCTGGTGGGCCCCGCCCGAGTTGCCCTCGCCTATCGTGTAGCGGATGGGACCATAGGTCTCGGCGATATGCTCCTTGACCATCATCACGGTCTCGGCCGAGGTGACGTCGTTGCAGTGCGAGCCGTAGTTCGTCATCTCCGAGCTGGCCACCATGAAACCGCGGCTGAGCGCGACGTCATCGAGCACACTGCCCGGGTTCGACTGGGTGCGGCCGAACTCGCAGCCCGAGCCGAACTTCCAGTAGAGCTTGCGGTTCCAGTTGCCTACTTCCTGCCAGGGCTGCCAGCGCGCAGTGGCGTCACCCGGGCTGGCCAACATCGCGATGTCGTACTTGCCGCGGTTGATCACACCCCGTTCGATCCGGACGATGTAAGGCACGGCGCTGCCGGCATCGGTCGTGGTCATTGCAATCTGCTCCCGCGCAGGTGGGCTTGCCGGGTCGTACGCGGCAAACCCGCCTGCCAGCGTCCTGTATTGGTAGCGCACCACGGGCGCCGCGATATTGCACTGCGCGTCCAGCGCATCGCCAAGATCGGGGTTGGCCGCGCTGGGCGCGGCGACCTTGGTGGCGCACTCCCAGAACGGCAGTTGCGGGCCCGAGAACACCGGGCCGCCCAGCGGGTGGTTGGTGATTTCCAGCGTCGCTGCCCGGCTCTTTGCCGAGCGCGCGACCAGGGTGTTCTTGCCCAGTGCCAAGCCCTGCACCAGCCCCATGAAGCGGCCATTCTCGCGCAGCGCAAACGCACGGCTCACGTCCTGTCCGCCCAGCGTCACCTGCATGGTCTGGAGATCGCTGGCGTCGGCCACGATCTCGACCAGCGCATTGCCGCCCGACACCAGGTCGGCGCGGTTGGAGATCACGCTGATGGCCGGCGCCGCGCCCGGTTCAGGCTGAGGCTGAGGCTCGGGCACCGGCTCGGCGGGCACCGGGCCCGGTTCGGATACTGGCGGCTTCGGATCATCGCCACCGCAGGCGGCAAGCACCGCCAGGCAGATGGCCAGCGCCGCGGGCAGCTGGATATTGCGTCTCATCATTGCTCCTTGCTTTCGATGGGAAATCGAACGCCTTCGGCACAGTCAGCCGATGGCGTCGTCGGTCTGTGTAAAGACAAGGCAGCGTTTTGTGGACGCAGAGAAGCAGGCGGCGCTCGCGGGCCGGCGCTTCCTCGGGCCGTGGTTTTTTGGCGGTCCCTTTGTCTCCTGGAGCGAATGTAGGGAGGGTCGGTTAATCTGTGAAATGGAAAGAATGAATGAATCTATCTGCGATTCGGATCAATTGCCCCGGCACGCGCGCGCGCCAGAAGCGAAGCCCGAGGCCGCGCTTCGGTGCGCGGTGCCGGGGAGCCTATGTTTCGGGAAAATCCCTAGCCCGCGGCGGGCGCGTGACCAATCCATACCAGCCCCGCGGCTGGATTGCCGTCGAGGGACCGTGCCATCGCCTCTGCCGGGTCGACCTTCCTACAGAAAACCAATGTGTTCCTGCGCTGCGCGTGCATGATGGGGCGTACTTGCAAAGGAGCTGACCATGACACCGACCGAATCGTTCAACACCGAGGAAGAGGCCCATGCCTATGCACTGCAGGCGGGCCTGAGCAACTACCGCGTCGTCGCCGAGCCCGGACCGATCACGGACATGATGCCGCTGGGCGGGCAAGACGGCATTCCCGCCATGCGCTTCGTGATCGAGTACCTGACGTAGGCACGGCGCGCGCCAGCGGCAAGCGGGGCAGCACTCCTACAGCGGATGCGGCCAACTTGCGTCACGCTGGCATCTCCATCCGCCAAAGGAATGCCATGAACAAGCCAACGCCGCCGCAATCGTTTCCAGAAGATGAAGATATGGACCCGGTGGGCAAGCCCTACCCCGAGCAGGAGCAGAAGCAAGAGCAGGTGCCGCAGCCTCCCAACGATGGCGACGATCCGCCCCACCCGCCCTTCTCGCTTGAAAACGAGCCCGATATCGCGCCGGAATAGACCACAGGACAGCGCCGCGCTTACCAGCCTGGACGGCGCTGCTGCTGCTGCGGTTGTTGCTGCGGCTGCTGCTGCTGCTGCGGCTGGGCCGGGCTGCTGCGCTGGCGCTGCTGCGCGCGCGTGAGGCTTTCGACCAGATACTCGCGCGATGCCTGGCGCGCGAAGTCGACGGCCGTCCAGCCGCGCTGGTTCTTGGCCAGCGGGTCGGCGCCATACTTGAGCAGCTGGGCCACGACATCCTCGGAGCCGTACTGCGCCGCCATCATCAGCGCCGTCGTGCCGTTGGGCGACGGCGCATCGACACGCGCGCCCTTGCGCACCAGCAGCTGCACGATGGCCAGGCTGTCTGGCAACGCTGCCGACGTCGCGTAGTGCAGCGCGTTCCAGCCCTCGTTGTTGACGGACGCGCCACGGTCGAGCAGCGTGCGCACGATCTCCAGATGGCCCTTGAGCGCCGCCATCATCAACGCGCTCTCGCCCTGGTCGCTGGTTTCGTCGAGGCGGATGCCGGGCGCCTTCAAAAGCACGTCGAACACGCGCAGCGAATCGCGGTGCAGCGCCGCCACCAGGCCGGGGCGCCCGCGCGAATCGCGCGTGTTGGGGTCGACGCCGCGGAAGATCAGATCCAGCATCGCGCGGTGGTTGTCGCGGATCAGCGCGCGCTCGAAATCCACCTGGTCGTCGGCCTGGGCCATGCCGGCAGCGGTCGCGGCGGCCAGGGTTGCGGCTTGCAGCCAGCGGCGGCGGGTATGCCATCGGTTCATGAAACCACCCCCTTGAACAAGGCGTCGAAATTGGCGCTGGTGAGCGCCGCGATCTCTTCCACCGGCAGGCCGCGCACCGCGGCAATCTGCTTCGCCACATACGGCACATAGGCCGGGCTGTTGGTCTTGCCGCGGTACGGCATGGGTGCGAGATACGGACTGTCGGTCTCGATCAGCATGCGGTCGAGCGGTACGAAGGCCGCGACATCGCGCAAGTACTGCGCATTCTTGAACGTGACGATGCCCGAAAACGAGATGTAGTATCCCCGATCCAGCGCCGCGCGCGCGACCTCGGCGGTTTCGGTGAAGCAGTGCAGCACGCCGCCGGCCTGGCCGGACGAGCCGTCCTCGCCCTCCTCGCGCAGGATGGCCAGCGTGTCGTCCGATGCGCTGCGCGTGTGGATCACCAGCGGCTTGCCGCAGGCACGCGCGGCACGGATATGCACGCGAAAGCGCTCGCGCTGCCATTCGAGGTCGGCCACCGAACGGCCGCCCTTGCGGTCTTCCATGCCATAGTAGTCCAGGCCGGTTTCACCAATCGCCACCACGCGCGGCAAAGCGGCGCGGTCCAGCAGGTCCTGCACGCCGGGCTCGGTCATGTCCTCGGTGTCGGGATGCACGCCCACCGTGCACCAGAAGTTGTCATAGGTGGTGGCCAGCGCATGCACATCGCCGAACTCTTCCATGGTCGTGCAGATGCACAGCGCGCGGTCGACCTGGGCCTCGGCCATTGCGGCGCGGATTTCCGGCAGCTTGTCCGCGAGCGCGGGATAGTTCAGGTGGCAGTGGGAATCGGTAAACATTGCTAACTCTCAAAACAGGAAATGCCGAGCCGCAGCTCCGGACCGGGAGACTGCGGATCGGCATGCAGCCGCACGCACCAGGCGTCAGACGGTCTGCGTGGCCTTGTCCCAAGCCATGGCACTGCCCAGGATCTGCTCGATCCGGGCCCTGAGCTGGCTCGATTTCTCGTCCGGCGGAAACTGTATGCCTATGCCCTGGGTGCGGTTGCCCGCGGCGCGCGCCGGCGTGACCCAGGCCACCTTGCCGGCAATCGGGTAGCGCTGGGTGTCCTCGGGCAGCGTCAGCAGCACGTAGACATCGTCGCCCAGCCGGTACTCGCGCGGCGTGGGCACGAAGATGCCGCCATTGGAAAAGATCGGGATGTAGGCGGCGTACAAGGCTGCCTTTTCCTTGATGGCCAGCTGCATGACGCTGGGACGCGGCGTGTTGGGAATCTGGCTCATGGGAATGCTTGGAATGAAGGGCCGCGGGCCCGCGGCATGCAGGTCCTCATGCCCTGGAGTTTAGGACGCTTCGGCCCCGGGCGACAAGCGCGTCGAGCATCAGGCCCGCATTGAAGGGATGTTCGGCGGTGCGCAGCGCGGCCGTGAGTTCCTTGCTCCAGGCCGCAAGCACTGCGAGCGGCGCGGGCGCGGGCAGGTCCGAAGGCGCGAAGTAGCGCGGCGCGGCGCCGCCGGCGCGCGCCAGCTGGTCATGGCAGATCTTCTGCAGCACGCCGATCAGCTGCGCGGGCGCGAAGTCGGCAAATGCCGTGGCATCGCCCTGCGCCAGCGCGCGCGGCAGCTGCGTCCAGGCCTGGGCTGGCTTGCCGCTGCGCGCCAGCGCCAGCGCGTCCTCGGGACGCCCGCCCGAGGCCTTGAGAAACGCCTGGGCCGCGGCAGCGTCCACGCCCTGGGCTTGAAGCCAGTCACCCATGGCGGCCTCCTCGGGCCAGGCCATGGTGTGGATCAGGCAGCGGCTGCGGATGGTCGGCAGCAACTGGTGCGCCGATTCACTGGCCAAAACGAAGCGCACGTCGCCAGGCGGCTCCTCCAGCGTCTTGAGCAGCGCGTTGGCGGTGATCGCATTCATTTGCTCGGCCGGATACACCAGCACCGCCTTGCCACGGCCGCGCGCGCTGGTGCGCTGCGTGAACTCGACGGCATCGCGCATCGCATCGACACGGATTTCGCGGCTGGGCTTGCGCTTCTTGTCGTCGATGTCGGCCTGGGCCTTCTCCGACAGCGGCCAGCCCAGCGCCAGCATCTGGGTTTCGGGCATCAGCACGCACAGGTCGGCATGGGCCCGCACGTCGATCGCGTGGCAGCTCGCGCACTGGCCACAAGCCGCGCCGCCCTCGGCGGCTTCACAGAGCCAGGCGCGCACCATTTCCAGGCCCAGCGCGTACTGGCCCAGGCCTGACGGGCCCTGCAGCAGCCAGGCATGGCCGCGCTGCGCCAGCAGCGCCCGGCGCTGGGCCGCGATCCAGGGCGCAACGGCGGCGCTCATTGCGGGTCCTGGCCCGCGGCGGCGGGCAGCCAGCCGCGCTGCGCAAAGACCGCTTCGAGCTGCTGCCAGACCAGCGCGCGCGCGTGGTTGGCGTCGATGCGCGCAAAGCGCTGCGGCGCGGCCCCGGCACGGTCGGCATAGCCCTGGGCCACGCGGCGGAAGAACTCCAGCGGCTGGGCTTCGAAGCGGTCGGGCAGCCGGGCATGCGACAGGCGCTCGGCCGCGACTTCGGCGGGCAGGTCGAACCAGACCGTGAGATCGGGTTCGCGCAGCTGCGCGGGATCGGGCGCCACGCCGGTCTGCACCAGGCGTTCGAGCTGGGCGAGCGGCGCGCGGTCGAAGCCGCGGCCCGCGCCCTGGTAGGCAAAGGTGGCGTCGGTGAAGCGGTCGCACAGCACCACGTCGCCCCGCGCCAGCGCCGGCTCGATGACCTGCACCAGGTGGTCGCGCCGGCCCGCGAACGCCAGCAGCGCTTCGGTCAGCGGGTCCATGGCATCGCCCAGCAGCAGTGCGCGCAGCTTCTCCGCAAGCGGCGTGCCGCCGGGCTCGCGCGTCAGCACCACCTCGCGGCCCTGCGCGGAAAACGCATCGGCCAGCGCCTTGATGTGCGAGGACTTTCCCGCGCCATCGATGCCTTCAAAGGAAATAAACAGGCCAGTACGGCTCATCGACAAACTTTCTCAATAGCTGCGGCGCTGCGCTCAGCGTCCGCGCTGGTAACGGTTCACGGCCCTATTGTGCTCGTCCAGCGACGCGCTGAAGTGGCTGCTGCCATCGCCGCGCGCGACGAAGTACAGCGCCTTGGTGGCGGCGGGCTGCACCGCGGCCATCATCGAGGCCTTGCCGGGCATGGCGATCGGCGTGGGCGGCAGGCCGCTGCGGGTATAGGTGTTCCACGGCGTATCGGCGCGCAGGTGGCTGCGGCGCAGGTTGCCGTCAAACGCTTCGCCCAGGCCGTAGATCACCGTGGGATCGGTCTGCAGCGGCATGCCGATGCGCAGCCGGTTGATGAACACGCCCGCGATCTCGGCGCGATCGGCGGCGCGGCCGGTTTCCTTCTCGACGATGCTGGCCAGGATCAGCAGATCGTCGGGCGTGCGCAGCGGCAGGTCGGCGGCGCGCATTTCCCACACCTGCTGCAGGCGCCGGTCCATCGAATGCAGGGCGCGGCGCAGCACGGCCACGTCGCTGCTGCCCTTGGCATAGGCATAGGTATCCGGGAAGAAACGGCCTTCGGGCGCGACGCCGGGGCGGCCGAGCTCGGCCATCAGCGCTTCGTCGCTGAGCGCGGCCGCATCCTGGCGCAGGAACTCCTCGCGCGCCAGCGCCGCGCGCACCTGGCGCCAGTTCCAGCCTTCGACCAGCGTCAGCGCGCGCAGCGACTCCTCGCCGCGCGCGAGCTTCTGCAGCAAGTCGTAAGGCGTCGTGCCCGCAGGAATTTCGTAATTGCCGGCCTTGATCTGCCGGTCCTGCCCCGAGAGCCGGAACCAGGCATAGAGCAGACGCGCATCGGTCTGCACGCCGGCCTTGACGACATTGCGCGCAACGCCGCGCGGCGTGGTGCCGGGCTCGATCTCCAACTCCAGCACGGGCGCGCCCTGCGGCAGCGGCCGAAGCAGCCACCAAGCTGCCGCGCCCCCGGCCACGAGCGCCATCACCAGCAGAAAAAGCAGTCCCTTGAAGAATCTACGCACAACCTTTACCGCCCCTTGAAAATGACCGGGCATCATAATTCACCCATGACCCAGTCCCTTCATGGCATTGCCCCCATTTCCCATCTCGGCGTGATCCGCGTGCAAGGCGATGACGCCGCCAGTTTCCTGCACAACCAGCTGACACAGGACTTCGCGCTGCTGGATCTGCAGCATGCGCGCCTGGCCGCCTTTCTGTCGGCCAAGGGCCGCATGCAGGCCAGCTTCATCGGCTTCAAGCGCAGCGCCACCGAAGTGCTGCTGGTCTGCAGCCAGGATCTGCTGGCCACCACGCTCAAGCGCCTGTCGATGTTCGTCATGCGCGCCAAGGCCAAGCTCAGCGACGCCACGGCAGAGTTTGCGCTGTACGGTCTGATCGGCGACGCCGTGGCCGCGGCCGGCGGTCCGGCGGCGGGCGGCCAGCCCCAGGCCGCGCCCTGGGACAAGCAGGACGTGGGCGAAGTCAGCCTGGTGCACCTGTATCCCGCGGCGGGACAGCCGCGCGCGCTGTGGGTCGCGCCCCAAGGCACACCCCTGCCCCAGGCCGCAGCCCTGCCGCCCGAAGCCTGGCTGCTGAGCGAAGTGCAAAGCGGCGTGGCCACGCTGAGCGCGCCGCTGTTCGAGCTGTTCGTGCCGCAGATGCTCAACTACGAATCGGTGGGCGGCGTGAACTTCAAGAAGGGCTGCTATCCAGGACAGGAAGTCGTGGCGCGCAGCCAGTTCCGCGGCACCCTCAAGCGCCGCGCCTATCTGGTGCAGGCCGATGCCGCGCTCACACCGGGCATGGAAGTATTCGCCGCCAGCGACGCCGAGCAGGCCACGGGCACCGTGGTGCAGGCCGCGCCCACGCCGGACGGCCATTGGCTGGCCCTGGTGTCGATGCAGATCGCCTCGGCGCAAGAAGCGCTGCATGCGGGCAGCGCAAGCGGTCCGGTGCTGGCGGTGCAAGCGCTGCCTTACGCGCTGCTGGAAGATATCTAGGCCAGGACGTTCATCCTTCGACGAAGCTCAGGACGAACGGCTCCGAACAGCGCATGCAATGAAGGGCATGCCTCAGAAGCTGCGCACCATGGTGATGTGCGCAATGCCGGCTTCCTCGTAAGCCTCGCCCAGCACGCTGAAACCCGCGCGGCGGTAGAAGCCCTCGGCGCTGCGCTGGGCGTGCAGTTGCACTTCGCGGTCGCCACGTGCCTGCGAGGCGGCCACCAGCGCATCGAGCACCTGCCGGCCCAGCGCGCTGCCGCGCAAGTCCTTTTCCACGGCCATGCGGCCGATGCGGCCCACGCCTGGCGACTCGGTGATCAGCCGGCCCGTGGCGACGGGCATATCGAGGCGGTTGTACAGCACCACATGGCGCGCGGCCTCGTCGCGGCCGTCGACTTCGATGGCCGGGTCGATCTGCTGCTCGCGCACGAACACGTCCATGCGCAGCCGCATCGCATCGCGGCCCAGCGCATTCCAGTCGCCGGTGCGCACTTCGCTCACGCTGCGCCCCGCCTCGTAGTCGTCGATCAGTCCGCGCAGCGCCGCAGGCACAGGGCGCGAAGTTTGTTGCGCGGGATCGGCAAACACATACACCAGCTCGACACTGCTGAGCAAGGCCTGGCCGTTCCAGATGCCGATCTCGAAGCGCAGCGACGAGTTGCCAATGCCGGCACAGCGCACGCCCACGTCCAGCACGTCGCCATAGCGTGCCGACGCGTGGTATTCCACCGTGGCCTTCTTGACATACAGCTCGCCCTCCAGGCGCGCGAAGCCGCTGTCGTAGGGCAGCGCCAACGCACGCCAATAGGCGCTGATCGCGGTGTCAGCGTACATCATGTAATGTGCATTGAACACGATTTTTTGGGCATCGACCTCGGCCCAGCGCACGCGCAGGCGGTCGAAGCAGCGAAACGATTCTTGGCACAGCATCAATCTAGTTCTCCGTTGAAAAAGCCAGGCGCAAGGCGCGCGCGCAGTCCGCATGGGCCTGCAGCGCCTCGGGGATCGCGCGGCCCATCTTGATGAATTCGTGGGTCACCCCGCGGTAGATCTCGAGGTCCACCGCCACCCCAGCGGCGCGCAGGCGGTCGGCATAGGCCACGCCCTCGTCCACCAGCGGATCGCATTCGGCCAGGCACACGAAGGCCGGCGCGACACCCTCGAGATCGGGTGCATTCAGCGGCGCGAAACGCCAGTCGTCGCGGTCGGCGGGGCTGCGCACATACTGGTCGAAGAACCAGGTGATGCCGGCTTCCTCGAGCACCATGCCATGCGCGAAGCGGCGGTGCGAATCGGTGTCCTGGTGCGCGGTGGTGCCCGGGTAGATCAGCAGTTGCAGCGCCAGCTCGATGCCCGCATCGCGCGCCAGGATGGCATTCACCGCGGCCAGCGTGCCGCCCGCGCTGTCGCCGCCGACGGCCAGGCGCGCGGGGTCGGCTCCCAATGCGGCAGCGTTCTGCGCCAGCCATTGCAGCGCATCCCAGGCGTCATTGCTGGCAGTGGGAAAGCGGTGCTCGGGCGCAAGCCGGTAGTCCAGCGAGAGCACCATGCAGCCAGCCTGGCGCGCAAGCTCGCGGCACAGCACGTCGTGCGTCTCGATGCTGCCGATGGTGAAGCCGCCGCCATGCAGGTACAGCAGCACCGGCAGCGGAGCGTGCGGCGCAGGCGCCGGAGAATACAGGCGCGCTGGCAGCGGCTGGCCGTCGCGTGCCGGCACGCGCAGGTCTTCTACGCGGGGCAGCGCCGGTTTGGCGATTTCCAGCACGCCGGCGCCAGCGGCATACGCGGCGCGCGCGGCGTCAGGCGACAGGCTGTGCGAGGGCGGGCGCGCAGCACGCTCCATGCGGCGGATCACATCGCGCATGGGCGCGGTCAACAGGTTTTGGGCAGCAGTCACGGTAAGAAGGGGCATGCTGCCGCGCGCCACCAGGCAGGTGCAGCAGATCATGCGGACAAGGGATAAGCCGACACCGGCAGCCGCCATCATGCCGCAAGCTGCGCGCCGTGCGGGACTGGAGGGCGCCGGCAGCTGTCCCCCAGGCCTCATTCATCGCTCAATCGCACCCTTGCGTGAAGTTCACGGCCACCGGGCTCGAAGCATCGTCGCCAAGCACGACGGCCACACCCTCATAGCGGCAAAAGCCTTGCGACGTTTCGGCCGGCCGCAGGCTCAGCGTGGACCGCGGCTGCAGCAAGAAAGCCGGATCCTGCGCGAACTGCGGCCAACGCTGCGGCATGTCTGGGTCGGGCACGGCTGCGGCGAGATCGCTCTCGGTCGCATATTCCGGCCATCGGATATAGCCTGAATAGTCCGGCTGTGGCGCGGCTCGAGGTTTGGGCGCACGCCAGAAGTCGGGCCGTACGCCGGCCCAGGGAAAGCGGTTGTAGAAACCTGAACCGATGCGCTTGCGCGCCCGGGAGCCCGCACCTGCAGCGGTATACGGGCCCGCCATGGTGGCAAATCCACGCTGCCGTGTCGCCAGCGCAATCCTGAAGCCCGCACTGAAATGCCGCGCTGCAAGTCCGCTGCCATCGGCTTCCGGCGCCAAGGGGCAGTGCAGCGCCGGCGCGGTGATGTCGTGCAACGGCACCTGCTCGATGCCTACGCCCAGCCGGAAGGCGATTTCCTTGGCCATCATCTTCTTGAGCACCTCGGCGTCCGGGGGAGCGGCTGGGGAACAGGCCATGCCGCACAGCGGCGCGGCGAAGGCAACTGCGCCCAGCATCGCGCCCGCGATGGATTGGATGGAAGAGTGCATAGCAAGCCCTCCTGCTCAACGGCAGCGCCGGCTGAAGTGCACAGCTACGGGGCTGGAGTAGTCGAAACCCAGGACGACCGCGACCCCCTCGTAGACACATTGCCGCGGCGCTGGGGCCCGGGCCGCACTGCCGGGCAGCATCCGCGCCACTTCCGGCTCGGCGCCGATGACCGGCTGGAGCGCGGGGGGCGATGGCAGCGGCCCATATCCCGATCGTTCGGCCACGGACCAGCGAAAGCCCGCACTGTGGTGGTAGGCGCCCAGTCCGCTGCAATCCGCCCCCAGCGGGTACGGGGTATGCAGATGCGGCGCCGAAATGGCGCCGAGCGGAAACTGCGCCGCGCTCATACCCAGGCGGTGCGCGATCTCGCGCGCCATCATCTGCTTGATGCGGTCTGGGTCGGAGGGAACGAGCGAACAGGCCATGCCAGCGGCCGAAGCCGCGAGAGCGGCAATGCCCACGGTGCTAGCGGTAAAACGTCGGGTGTTGCGATTCATGGGACCTCCTTTGCAATCACCAAGCCGGCGGGCACGGGTCGCGCGTCGCCACGCCGGGCATGAATGAAACCGTGACCCAAGGACATCGGCGCCCGCAATTCACGGACACCGGCTTGAAGGCCATGGCCCGGCACCACGGCTGCGGGTGCAGTGCAGACCGGACGCGTGGCTGCCACCAGGCACGGCGCGTGATTTGCAGTATGGGAAGCGGCGAGGACGCAAGAAGCAGTAAGACTGCTGCCGGCATTGGCTTCGCCCGGCGCGTGAATCCGCTGCGGCAAGGCAGCGCCGCAAGCGGTTTGCCTCTGGCAAGCTAAAGCAGGCAGGAATGCGTCAGGACAATGCAGTGCCCGCGCGCGTTGTCCTCGATTTGCAACAACTGGCGCAATGCGCGGTCCATGCCGCGCTGCCAGCCGGTGCGTCAGCGCCCTGCGCTGCAGCCAATCGCCTCAGACCATTGCCGCGCCAGGCGGCGGACCCAGCAAGGGGTCGGAGGGCAGTTCTTGCGCCGGAGCCTTGGGACCGGCATCGGACGGCGGCGGCACCTCGGCGGGCGTCGACAGCGCAGCCTGCAACTGGCGTGCCATGTCGTGCAGCAGCTCGAATTCGCTGTCGGCGAGGCTGCGCGGTTCGGTGTCCATGATGCAAAGGCTGCCCAGCACCGCGCCATGCCGGTCGCATAGCGGCACGCCGGCATAAAAGCGGATCTTCGCGGCCTGCAGCACCGGGTTGTCCGCGAACCGCGGATCGCGCGCGATGTCCTCGACCTCGATTTCCTCTCCATCGTGCACTACATACGAGCACACCGACAGCGCGCGTTCGAGCCCGGGATGATCGGGATCTCCGCCCAGCGAGGGCATCAGGCTGCCCGGCGTATGCACCCAGTCGGCATCGACCAGCGACACCTGGGCGAAGGGCACGTGGAAGGCGTTGGCTGCCTGGACCACCATGTCGCGGATATCGTCCGTGTGGCCAGGTTGCAGCCACCCGCTCGCATGCAGCGCCGCGACCCGCGCCGCATCTCCCTCGCCGACCGGCGCGGGGCGCGGGCCGCCCCCGGGTGCCGGCGCGAGCAGCGCGTCGATGCGCAGCAGCAGTTCGCGCACGCTGGTGGTGATCGCGTCGACGCCGAGCTGCGCAGCCGCATTGTCGGCCAGCAGTTCCGGCGGAGCATTCCACAGCACCAGCACGATGCGCAGGTCCGGCCAGCGCCGGCGCAAGCGCCGGCAGATCTGGCGTACCTGGGCCTGGGGCTGCGGCGTGAAGACCGACAGGCACAGCAGCTCGACCTTGTCCCAGCTGCGTTCATCCGGGGCCTGCACGCGCGGCGTGAGTGCATGCGGCGAGTGGCTCACGTCCTGGCCGGCCAGCGCCAGGGCATGCGCCATGGCGGTGGCGGCAAGCGCATCGACCTCCCAGCGCGCGCCCACGCAATGCACGCGCGCGCGGCGCGCCGGCGCGGCGTCAGGATGGGGGCGGGCCGGGTACTGCTCCGCGAGCTCGGCCAGCAGCAAGTCCATTCCCTGCGCCAGGCGCAGCCGGTGCGCGGCCGTGGCCGCACCGGTATGGTGGCTGGTGGCCACGCGCAGCGTCGGCATGACGACCTCGTCATACATCCGGGTCACGGCATCGCTCCACTGGGTGGGCGTGGGCTTGGCCGGCACCAGCGCTTCCACGGTCTCGGTGCACAGCTCGATGGCTTCCTCGACATCACCGCCCAGCAGACGCTGGTAGAGGCGGTGCGGCGCATCCAGTACCGGCGTGTTGCCCAGCAGCACCTCCATGAACTGCAACGCCGGCAGATAGCGTCCCAGCACCAGCAGGCAGACGGTCAGCGGCGTCGACAGGATCAGCCCCACGGGACCCCACAGCGCCGTCCAGAAGGTGGCCGCCAGGATGATCGACAGCGTCGACAAGCCGGTGCTGGTGCCGTAGAGCCAGGGTTCGATCACGTTGTTGCTGACCAGCTCGAGCACGAGGATCAGGCCCAGCGTCCAGAGAAACATGTTCCAGCCGGGATCGACCGCGAAGGCCAGCGCCAGCGGAAACACCGCGGAAATCAGCGGCCCCACGTAAGGAACGAAGCGCATGATCGCGGCCACCACGCCCCACAGGATGGCGCCCGGAACGCCGATGAACCAGAGCGCGGCCGCCATGGGAATGCCATAGCTGGCGTTGACGATGAACTGCATGCGCAGATAGCGGCCGATGCGCTGCGAGGCTTCGTCAAGGGCGTTGGTGGCCAGATGCAGGTTGCCGCCCATCAGCCGCACCAGCCGGTCGCGCAGGTCGTCGCGGTCCAGCAGGATCAGCACCACGAACAGCAGCACGATGCCGGCCATCAGCACGGGTTCGCTGACGCGGTCCAGCCAGGCCGTGAACTGTGCCAGCGGCTTGAGCTCGACGGGCTGGATCTCGACTCTTTGCACGCGCGGCGCCGCGGCGCGTCCGACCGGGCCGACGATTTCCTTTTCCACGGTGTCGTAGGTCTTGCGCGCCCCATCCCAGACACTCGGGCCGGAGACATACTTGCGCAGGTCGCGCAGCTTGGTGCGGATGGTGTTCTGGTAGGTCGGCAGGTCGGCGCTGAGCTGGCTCACCTGGTTGCCCAGGTAGGCCCCCATGCCCCCGAGCGCGCACAAGGTGATGGCCACCACCACCAGCGTCGAAGCCAGGCGCGACAGTCCCCAGCGCTTGAGGCGGCTGACCGCGGGATCGAGCAGGAAACCCAGCAGCAAGGCCAGCGCCAGCGGCACCAGCAGGTCGCGGCCGAAATACAGCCCGACGATGACCAGCGCGGCAATCAGCATGCCCACCAGTACCCGCAGCGCCGGCAGCATCGCGGCCAGCTGGGCGAACATGGGAGCCTCCACGGCGGCCGGCTCGGGCGCCGGGCCGCGGCGCGATCCTCCCGGCACGGGCTGCGCGGCGGGCACCGCCCCGGATGTGGAAGCCGCGGCAGTGGCGTTGGAGGTATCGGGCATGGCAGGAAAAAGAAATGGGAGGACGTGGCGCCTGGCGTCAATTGCATCCCAAACCCGGTGGCCATCCTGTCAGCCAGGACCGCGAAACCGTCGCCGCTGGCGCCGGTTCCTCATCCACGCGCTGGCGGCACAGGCCAGTGCACGTGCACGCATACACCGCGCCCGCCCGCGCCCTGCCCGCAGGCAAACTGCGCACCGGCACGCGCGGCCCGGTAGGCCATGCCCTGCAGGCCGTTGCCGGACGCCGCCGGGTTGCGCGCCTGCGCAATGCCCACGCCATCGTCCTGTACGCGCAGATGCCAGCGGCCTTGCGCATGCTCGAGCGTGACTTCCAGGCGTCCCGCCTGGGCGTGCTGCAGCGCATTGCTCAATGCCTCCTGCACGATGGCGGCAATGTGCTGTGCCGCCTCGCCCGTGGGCAGTCCCGCCTGGTGCTGGTCGGGCACCTGCCAATGCAGCGCCAGGCCGCGGCGCGCCAGCACCGGGTGCAGGCGGTGGCGCAGCGTCGCAAGGCGGTCGACCAGCACGCAATGGTCGCCATCCATGGTGTCGACCAGCAGGCGCAGGTCGAGAAGGCAGTTCTCCAGCACCGACTGCAGTTCGCGCTGGCGCGCGTCGGAACCATCGAGCAGCATCGATGCATTGACCAGTTGCGAACCCACGGCATCGTGCAGCGCACGCGCCAGGCGCTGGCGCTCGGCCTGGATTTCGCGCGAGGGCCGAGGATTGCGCCGGCGCCGCCAGATCCAGGCGCGGCGCGCCTGCAGCGCCAGCCAGCAGCCGACCAGCACCGCGGCTGCCAGGCTGGCCCACCACCACGCACGCAACCCGGACACGCCTTCGCGCGGCGCCTCCAGCCGGTCGCTGCCGATGAGCCAGCAGAGCAGCGCGAACGGCACTCCCCAGAGCAGCAGCACCAGCAGGGCCAGCGCAGCGGCCCAGTCAGCCCGGTGCAGCGTACGCACGGCGAGGAGGCGTCCCCGGCAAGCACCGGGTGCGGGCTTGTGGCGCGGGCATCAGAACATTCCGCGCAATGATGCGAAGCGCACGGCCTGGGCGCGCGTGCGCACCTGCAGCTTGCGGTAGATGTTCTTGATATGCGTGTTGACCGTCATGCTGCTGATCGACAGCCGCACGCCGATCTCGACGCTGGTGTAGCCACCGGCCACCATGCGCAGCACTTCGCGCTCGCGCGCCGACAGCCGTTCGGCCTCGTCGGGCTGGCGCCGGCGCGACTCCTCGACGGCGGTCTTGTCGAAGCGCTGAAGCAGCCGGCGCGCCAGATTGGGCGTGATCGATGCGCCGCCGTTGGCGACTTGCAAAACAGCCATCGGGTAGTTGCCGAACCAGGAGTTCTTGATCAGATAGCCGGTGGCGCCCAATTCGAAAGCGCGCAGCACCAGATCGTCGCTTTCCATGATCGACACCACCACCGCTTCGGCCGACGGGTGCACGGTCTTCATGAAGTCGATCAGATCGAGCCCCTCGCCGTCGCCCAGGTGCATGTCCACCAGCATCACGTCGAATGCATGCTGGCGGATGGCCTTGCGCCCTTCCTTGATGCTGCCGGCCTGCGCCACCAGCAAGGTGCGCTCGTCGGCCATCAGTTCCTGGGCAATCACCATGCGGATGTGCGCATCGTCATCGACCAGCAGCACGCGCACGGGCTTTTCGATCTGGCCCACGAGGAAATTGGGCCAGATGCGCGCACCTGGATAGCCCGGCATGGCGGGAAAAGACAGCGGCTGCAACATCGAGGCCGCAGCGGGAGGAATGGCCGAGGGGGCCTGCTTGACGGTAGGACTGTCGAGGGACATAGCAATCACCTTCCAGAGAAACAGGCGCCATCGGCTTACAAACCTAGGGCACCGAGAAACAAATCAGACATGAAAAAGATAATGAAACAAATATCTACATTACGTTGTGTAAACATCAATTCATTACCAAATTTACTTTCTGATACGACCAAACGAGGTACTGGTGCATTTTGATGTGGCGACGGGGCAAAAAGCCGGGTTTGGTCTATGGTCTGAGCACAGTTCATAAGGTACGCGGGAGCAAGCGCGCGGATGCACGGGTTCGGCAACCACCCATGCCGCTCGCGCCTGCCGCCTGTAACCCAAGCAAACCAGGGGTTTAGGCTGGATCAGTTAGGCACCTCGCGCTTGGGAAAGCGGGCCGGGGCGCAGGCCCTGGCACTCACGCTCGCATCAAGATGGCTTATGCCGCATATCCGTCATTCGAATAGTCCGCCGTCCATTGACAAAGCGCTGACAAATCCAATTACAAAAACCAAAATAATTTTCATTTCACACGCTCCAATAGATATTTAATCTTCAATGTTGCTTTGGTTGCATTTAGTTACTACCGTTTTGCAAAATCTATCGCCGGCATCTTCGGACAACGCCGCCGCCCGTCTTGCACACCGCATCGGCAGCTTCGCATCGGCGTTTTGGCCCCGGAAAGGCTACCGTCAACGAGCGATACCCCGAACCCGCGCCGGGCTGCACAGTAGCGACCAGGCAAAGCGCAATGGCGCTGATTCCTCCCGGAACCAGCAGCGCTTTGTCCGTAACCGCCCGAGCATTACACCGCTCTTTGCAACCAAGGAATCTGTCATGAAAAAGCTTGCCCTCCTCTCCCTGAGCCTGATCTCCGCAGCTGCATTTGCCGCAGGCCCCAGCTACGGCCCCGGCAACGGCGGCCCTGGCAACAGCGGCTCCACCACGCCCCAGATCAACATCGACGCGCCTTCGGTGCAGATCACCTCGCTGTCGCACTCCTCGCTGCAAAACAGCTCGTCGGGCACGGCCTCGGCACGCCAGAACGTGGCCAGCAACTCCGGCAACGTGAACATCGATGCCCTGTCGCTGCAGGTCGCCTCGATCAGCAGCAGCGGCGTTTCCAACTCGGCTACCGACAATTCGGCTGCCACCCAGAGCCTGGCCTCCAACCTCGGCAAGGTCAACGTCAACGGCGGCCAGCTGCAACTGGTGGCGGCACGCAACTCCTACATCGGCAACTCTGCCTCGGGCACTTCCAGCGCCGTGCAGAACGTGTCGAGCAACAACGGCTGCCAGGCTTGCAACTGATCCAGGCTTGAACCGGCTGCCAGCAGCCCGGGCCGGCGGTTGTACGTTGCCATCGCAACGTCAACCCCGGCCTTTTCTTTGAATGGAGGCTTGCCATGAGATTCACCACCATCCGCGCCCGCGCGTGCATGCCATGGACCCTGCCGCTGCTTGCGGCCGCGGCGCTTCTCGCACTGGCCGCGCCGCCCGCCGGCGCGCAGGTCCCGGGCGCCCCCGGCGAAGACCCGCTGGTGCTCAAGGGCCGTGTCGAGCACCTGAACATGCCGTGGGCCGCGGCCGCGCCTTCCAAGGGTCTCGACACCATGACCGACATACCGGTCGGCATCCAGGCCAAGGTCACGCGCTACCTGGCCAAGTCGATGTCCACCAATACCGAAGGCATCCACACCGATGCCGATGTGGTCACCACCAACACCGTGCAGGGCATGCGCAAGACCTGCACCCAGGAAATCGCCAGCAACACCGCCACCGGCGGCAATGGCGTCACCACCAATGGCCCGCAGGTCGTGGTGCTGCGCGGCGACCTGATAAATGCCTGCCGCTGAATCCCTTGTTTCCCGGCGTTGACCGACTGCCCCTGCGGAGCCGCACCATGCAATACCCCTCCTGCCTCACGCACCCGATGGCGCTGCCCTCCCCCCCGGCACGGCCGCAGAAGCCGCGAGGGTGGCGCGGCCTGCTCAACGCCACGCTGGCCCTGAGCGTGCTGCTGGCCGGCTGCAGCACGCCGCTCGACGCGCGCAAGGATGCGCAGTTCCAGAGCCACGGCTACGCGGCCGACCGGCCATCGGTGCGCCCGGTGCGTTCGATTTCCAGTTTCTCGGACTCGCTGATGTGCATGGACCGGCTGCTGCGCGAGACCGGCATGCCGACGACGCTGATCACCAGCAAGCAGTTGCCCGATTACTCGGGGCGCGTGGCCGTGGCGACCAAGGAAATGGTCGTCACCGCGCTGTCGCAGATGTCTCGGCTGAGCAATGCCTTCCGCTATGTCGACTATGAAGTCGATATCGCGCGCCAGGACACGGTGCAGAACCTCACCACCATCCTGCTCAACAACAACCAGATGCAGTTGCAGCGCCCGGCGCTGTATATCTCGGGCGCCATCGCGTTTGTCGACCAGAACGTGCTGCGCAACCAGTTCGACGCCGGCACCTCCGCAAGCCGGCTCGAGACCGGCTACAGCCGCAACCACAATGCCACGGTGATCGGGCTCGAGATGCACCTGGGCGAGTTCCGCAACCGCACCCTGATTCCCGGCCTCGACTCGGCCAACGAGATCATCATCGGCAGCGGCGGACAGGGGCTGGACCTCGCGGGCCGCATCGGCGACTACGGCGTGCAGTTCACCGTGGGCCGCGACTACGCCCAGGGTTCGGGCCCCGCGGTGCGCACGCTGGTCGAGCTGGGAATGATCGAGCTGCTGGGCAAGTGGGCGCGCGTGCCCTACTGGCAGTGCCTGACGCTGGAGCAGAACCATCCCGACTTCCAGCGCCAGCTGCGCGACTGGTACGAGGAATCCGACCCGCAGGCGCGCCAGCAGCTGGTGCAGCGCTCGCTGATCCGCAAGGGCTATCTCGCGAACTCCGCCCAGGTGCTGGGCCCGCAAAGTCCGGCGCTGCGCACCGCGCTGGCGCGCTTCCAGGCCGACCAGGGCATGGTGGTCAATGGCGTCATCGACTTCAGCACCTACGAGCGCGCGCTCAGCGGCTTTGTCGGCGTGGGCGAAGACGGCAGGCTGGCGCGCGTCGGCTGGACCAGCAAGAACGGTCAGAGCCTGGAGCTGCCCGGCGCGGTCGACGCCAGCGGCACGCAGGTGAAGGTGGCCGAGCGCGTGATCGACATGCAGATCGAGAACATCATGCTGGACCGCACGGCGTTCGAGGTCGGCGAGCAGATCTTCCTGTCGGCCACGGTCTCGCGCACTTCCTATATGAGCTGCTACATGGTCAGCGCCCAGAACAGCGTGATCCGGCTGCTGCCCAACGCCACCAATCCGTCGGGCTGGGTGTCGGCCAACCAGGCGCTGCGCATTCCCGACTGGATGAGCCCGCAACCGGGCTTCGTGATGGACGCGGGCAGCCCGGGCAGCGAAGGCGTGGCCTGCTTTGCCGCCGGCACCGACCTGAGCGCCCAGTTGCCTGCGGCATTCCGTGGCGCACCCTTCGTGCCCATTGCCGGAATGCGCACGCTGGACGATGTCGCCGCCGCGCTGCAGCAAGCCGCCGGTGCGGAGCCGGTAGCCAGCCAGCGCGTGAACTGGCAGGTGGTGCCGCGCCGTGCCGCGGCCGCCGCACCCGCAGCCGCCGCCTCCGCCGCACGGTGAACGGCATGCGCACACGCCGCACCGCACCGCGAAGCCCCGCCCTGCGCGGCCTGCGCCCGGCGCTGGGAACTCTGCTCGCGCTGGGCCTGCAGCTCGGCGCCTGCGCGCAGGCGCTGGCCACGGGCCCGATTGCCGATGACCGCGGGCTGCAGCGCCCCGCGTCCAGTCCTCCCACCGCCGCCTCTCCCAGCATCGACCGCGCGCATGTCCAGCCGGCGCCGCCGACGCTGGGGGGCAATGGCCGCCCGCAGCAGCATGCGGCGCTGGAACAATTGCGCGCCCAGGCCGAGGGCGGCGGCAAAGCCAGCCAGGGCCCGCCCGCCGCGCGCAAGACGGCGCAGCGCGACGCGGCCTGGCTGCTGGCACTGCTGACGCTGCACGGCGCCGGCACCCCGGCCGACCCCGCGGCCGCGCGCCAATGGTTCCAGCGCGCGCACGAACTGGGGCACCCGCTGGCGGCGGCCGGCCTGGCCTGGTGCGCGATCGACGGTTGCGGCTCGGCGCCGCAGCCCGTGGCCGCCACGCCCTGGATTGCCGCGCTGCGGCGCAGCGACCCGGCACGCGCCAACTATCTCGAATGGCTGCGCGCCCGGCATCTCGCGCCGCTGCAGGGCACCCCGCGGCCACCGCCGCCCGATGGCTTGCTGGCGCGGGCCGCCGCCGGGGGGAATCCCGCGGCCCAGGTCGACTACGGACTGGCGCTGCTGGAGAACAACCAGCGCGCGGCGGCGCTCAAGCAGTTTCGCCAGGCCGCAGCGCGCTCTCCCGCGGCGGCAGCCAATGCCGAGTGGCTGAGCAACCGCGAGGCCGGTGCCGAGGGCGTGGCCGATGGCGCCGCGGGCGCGCGTTGGCTGGCCGAGGCGCGGCGCTACCACCGCGGCGACGGCGTTCCCGCCAACTACGCCGAAGCGCTGCGGCTGTACCAGCGCGCGGCCAATGCCGGCAACGCCGAAGCCCGGCGCATGGTGGAGACCATCTTCTCGCGCCGCGCTCCCGACGGCGGCCTCGACATCAGCTGGATGCAAAAACTCGCGCGCATGAACCTCGATGCGCAGGGCCAGGCGGTGCCCGACACGCTTGCCGGCGCGCACGCGTTCGCGCACGATCCGACACCGCTCTACGACCTGGTGCCGCCGCAGTGGCGCTGATGCCGGTGCGCGGCGCCGCGGTCAATCGTCGTCGGCTTGCGATGCGGGCCGCGACCAGTCGATGGGCTGCTGCTGCAGCACCATGTCCATGTCCAGCCCCAGCGCCAGTCCCACCTGCGCCGGAAACGACACCGCCAGCTCACGCTCGCCCAGCTCGGCCCGGCGCGCGCGCACGCACCACGCCGCCAGATGCAGCAATCCCGCGAGCGGCTCGCTGGCCTCGCCCTGCAAGGGGTTGTGCATCTGCCGCAAGCCGTCCACCAGCGCCTGGGGGTATTGCCAATCGCGCGCCAGACCGGCCGTGACCTGCGCGTAGGTCAGGTGCCAGGCCGCCAGTTGCTCGAAGGCACGGTCCGGGTCCAGCAGCGCACTGCGCTGGTTGAGCGCGGCCGCGCTCAGCGGCGCGCGCAGGTGGATCACCCATTCACCCAGCCCGTGCACCAGCGCGGCCGCATAGGCATGCGCGGGGTTGTAGCGCACCATCGCGGCCAGCGCGCGGGCAAGACGCGCGGTCTGCTGGCTGTAACTCCAGAACTGCGCCAGCTCGATGCCGGGCACGGCGCGCGCGCCCCCGCCGCTGCGCGCTGCGGCCACCAGCGCCTGCAGGCGTTGCGGCGCAATGACCACCAGGGCTTCGGCAATGCCGCCAATGCGGCCCGACAGCTGGTACAGCGGCGCATTGGCTTCGCGCAGCAGCTGCGCGGTCAGCGCGGGGTCGGCAGCAAAAAGCTGGGCCAGCCGGCGCAGGCCGGGCGCGGGCGCAGCCAGCTCGGCGCTCAGCAGCGCCACTGCGCGCGGCGAGCCCGGCAGGAATACGGGCGTGGCCAGCAGGTCCGACAAATCCATGGCGTGGCAGCCCTTCTGATAGCGTGGGAATGGTGGGGGCATTATGGCCGCCCCCAGACCTCCCTCAGGCTATTTGCGCTGCAGTTTGGCAAAAGCCGAAGCCATGGCGTTCTGCGCCACGGGTTCGCTGCGCCGCGGCGCCGCATATCCGCGGCCTGCGCCCTCGAATCGGTTGTCGCGCGGGCCGTCGCGGCGCGCGGGCGCGGCATCGAGCTTCATGGTGAGGCTGATGCGCTTGCGTGCGACATCGACCTCCAGCACCTTGACCTTGACGATCTGGCCGGTCTTGACCACCTCGCGCGCGTCGCCGATGTACTTGTGGCTCATCTGGCTCACATGCACCAAGCCATCCTGGTGCACGCCCAGGTCGACAAACGCGCCGAACTGCGCCACGTTGCTCACGGTGCCTTCGAGCGTCATGCCTTCCTTGAGGTCCTTGATGTCGTCGACGCCGTCATTGAAGCGCGCCACGGCAAAGTCGGGACGCGGGTCGCGGCCCGGTTTCTCGAGCTCGCCCAGGATGTCGCGCACGGTGATCGCACCGAACTGGTCGTTCGCAAACAGCTCGGGCCTGAGCGTCTTGAGCATGTCGGCGCGGCCCATCAGTTCGGACACGGCCTTGCCCGTGGTGGCGATGATCTTCTCCACCACGGGATAGGTTTCGGGGTGCACGCCGGTCATGTCCAGCGGATTGTCGCCGCCGCGGATGCGCAGGAAGCCCGCGCTCTGCTCGAAGGTCTTGGCGCCCAGGCCGCTGACTTCAAGCAGCTGCTTGCGGCTTTTGAAGCTGCCGTTGGCATCGCGCCAGCGCACCACCGACTTGGCCACGCTGCCCGACAGGCCCGACACGCGCGCGAGCAGCGGCGCACTCGCGGTATTCAGGTCCACGCCGACCGAGTTCACGCAGTCCTCGACCACGGTGTCCAGCGTGCGCGCGAGCTCGCTCTGGTTCACGTCATGCTGGTACTGGCCCACGCCGATGCTCTTGGGGTCGATCTTGACCAGTTCGGCCAGCGGGTCCTGCAGGCGCCGCGCGATGCTGGCCGCGCCGCGCAGGCTCACGTCGACATCGGGCATTTCCTGCGAGGCGAACTCGCTCGCGGAATAGACCGAAGCACCGGCTTCGCTCACCACCACCTTCTGGATGTTCTGCTCGACCTTGGCCATCAGCTTGATCAGCTCGCCCGCGAGCTTGTCGGTCTCGCGGCTGGCGGTGCCGTTGCCGATGGCGATCAGGTTCACGCCATGCTTTTCGCAGAGCTTGGCCAGCGTGTGCAGCGCGCCGTCCCAGTCGCGCCGCGGTTCGTGCGGGTAGACGGTGGCGGTATCGACCAGCTTGCCGTTGGCATCGACCACGGCCACCTTGACGCCGGTGCGGATGCCTGGATCCAGCCCCATGACGGTGCGCGCGCCCGCAGGCGCGGCCAGCAGCAGGTCGCGCAGGTTGTCGCCAAACACCTTGATCGCGACCTTCTCCGCATCCTCGCGCAGCCGCGAGAACAGGTCGCGCTCGGTAGACAGGCTCAGCTTGACGCGCCAGGTCCAGGCCACGCACTTGCGCAGCAGGTCGTCCGAGGGACGCTTGGCATGGCTCCAGCCCAGGTGCAGCGCGATCCGGCCTTCGGCCAGGCTCGGCTGGCCGGGTTCGGGCTCGACCGGCAGCACCAGCTTGGCTTCGAGAATTTCCAGCGCGCGGCCGCGGAACACCGCCAGCGCGCGGTGCGAAGGCACGCGGCCGATGGGCTCGTCGTAATCGAAGTAATCGCGGAACTTGGCGACCTCAGGATCGTTTTCATCCTTGGCGTCGACCTTCTTGCTGCGCAGCAGGCCTTCGTCCCAGAGCCATTCGCGCAGCGATTGCACCAGCACGGCGTCTTCGGCCCAGCGTTCGGACAGGATGTCGCGCACGCCGTCGAGCACCGCCAGCGTATGCGAGAAATCCGGCCCGGGCTTGCCGTCGTCGAGCAGCGTGGCCGGGCGGCAGAAGGCCTGGGCTTCGGCATGCGGATCGAGGGTGGGGTCGGCAAACAGCTTGTCGGCCAGCGGCTCGATGCCGAACTCGCGCGCGATCTGGCCCTTGGTGCGGCGCTTTTGCTTGAACGGCAGATAGATGTCTTCGAGTTCCTGCTTGGTCGGCGCGCCCGCGATGGCGGCGCGCAGCGCGTCGGTGAGCTTGCCCTGCTCGTCGATGCTCTTGAGCACCGTGACGCGACGGTCTTCGAGTTCGCGCAGATACGACAGCCGGGCTTCGAGCTCGCGCAGCTGCACGTCATCGAGCCCGCCCGTCACTTCCTTGCGGTAGCGGGCAATGAAAGGCACGGTGGCACCCGAGTCCAGCAACTCCACGGCCGCTGTGACCTGCTGCTGGCTGACTTTGATTTCTGCGGCAATTTGCCCGATGATTTTTTGCATGCGTTGCTCGCCCCACGGCGATGGATCAAGGGAAGCCTGCGAGTGTGCCATAGGCGCGCAGGCCGAAAAGTGCAACCGGGTTCACGCCGGCCGCACGGCCGGCGAGAGCGCTCACCAGCCGCCGCCGTCTGAGAAGTCGATGTCGGACACCAGGTCGGCCAGTACCATGCCGAGCAGCGCATCCCTGACCCAATCCACGCCGGAGTCACTCCACGCCGCAAGCCTTGGCTTGAGCCCCTGGCACAGGGCATCCGCGACATCGCAGGCAGTGAAAGGGTGCAGCCCGGGCACCGCGGCACGCAGTGTCCAGGCCATCAATGCCGTCAAGCCGATGCCTGCCAGTTTCTCGCCCTGTTTCTTCACCTGGTTTTCACCCTCGGCCGCAACCGAAATCAGAGCTTTGCAGATCGTGCGCTTCCAATAGGTGCTCAGGTCCACATCGAGGTAGCTCAGCAGCGCCACATTGGAGTTCTTCAACAGCGTCTGCGCGGCCTGGTTGCAGATGGACTTCCATTTCCCGATGCCGACATCCACCAGCAGTTCCGTCACATCATTGGCAACGTTCTCGGATAACTCCGGCACTGCCTCCAGAAGGATTCGGCGCAGATACATGTTGGTCAAGGTCTTGGTGCCTTGCTTGAAGCCCTTGGCCGTCAACAGTGCGTTCAACTCGCGCTCCAACGCCCTGACGTCGCGCTGCCCGCCGGGCGGCTGCGCTGGCGGCGAAGCCGCATCGCCGCCGGCAAGCGAGGTTGCAATGTCGCGTACCGCCTGCTGCAGCGGACGGGTCGTCCATTCGAGCAAGGGCACCAGCACGGTGGCGATCTCTTCGGCCGCATCGAACCCCAGCCAGGGCGCAATCTCCATCAGCTCGCATCTGACGGCATGCACGCATGCCCGGCGCAAGACCTGATCCAGGTTCTGCCACACGGTGTTCGTCAGGTCAGCTGCCATACCCCAGGCCGTGGAGACGCCCTGCTGCAACCACGCCTGCAATCCCTGCTGCTGCAGGGCGATCTCCGCCGCCGCGGCTTGGCGCGGAATATCTGCGCTGCCAGGCAGCGATCCGCCTGCACGCGCCTCTTGCGTCGGCGCCGCGAGCGCTGCGTCGACGGAATCCAGCGTCTCGACGGCGCGCGGCATTGCCGCTGGCGAACCCGTGGCGCCGATGCGCTGCAAGGCGCAGGCATCCTGCGCCAGCCCGTGCTTCGTCGTGCCATCGCCCACGGCCACATGCAGGCTGCCAAGAGGCCACAGGTCCACCATCAATGCCGATGGCGCGGCCTTCGCCGGCGCCTCGCCACCGCTTGCGGCCGCAATGCCGGCACGGCGCGAGGCGTCGAGCGGAAAGAGGGCACTCATGGTGTTCCAGTGTCTGCCCTCATGGGCGCAGCGCTGCCATCAGGCGCGCAAGCCATGCGCCGGCGCGCGCTTCGGCGCCGCAGGCGTGCGGCCGTGCAGGGTGGCCGCCCAGCGCCGCGCATCCTCGGCCATGCGCTCCAGCAAGGCCTGCAGGCCGCAAGCATCCAGCGATTCCAGGCGCTGGGCCACACTCAGCATCACGGTGTCCGGGCCGCGCAGGCCGATCGCGCCGCCATGGATTCCGGACCAGAAGGCATTGGCCCGCAGCAGTTGCCGGCACAGCGCGGGCGATGCCGGGGCGTCCAGCCGCGCTACGTCGGTGCGCGCCATCAGCCGGGCGTCCACGCCGTCACGCGCGGGTATCAACCACAAGGCGATACGCCGAGCGTCCACCTGGATCTCCTGCTCCCAGCCGATGCGCCCGGCCGTGGCGCTGCGGCGGCAGCCGATGGCCGCCAGCAGATTCGTGTAGTGCTGCCACTCCATTTCCCGCGCCCCCTTCCCTCACAATCCCTGCACACTAACTATGTAACCCGCACGCGTGAAAGTTCCACCGCGGCCCGGGCGCGGAACGCGCTCACGGCGGCAGCGGTCCGCCCTGCTCCGCCGGCGGCAGCAAGGCCTTCCAGGCCAGTGCCGCTGCTGCGAGGTCGCGGCAGCTGCGCAGGACCTCGGCAGCGGGCGCGTCGAGTGGAACGCGTTGTCCCAGCACCAACGCATCCCGGCTGCCCAGCAGCCCCAGCGCCGCGCCCCGGGTGGCCGGCCCCAGCGTATTGGCCTGCAGCAGCCAGCGCCACTGCGCCGGCGCGGGTTCCCGCGCCAGCGTGGCGACCTCGCACACGCATTCCAGGGCCGCGTCGGTCGCAGACAGCACGATCACCACGCCGTCGATCACGATTTCCTGCTGGGCCAGCAACTCGGCGGCATCGAGGCCGGCTTGCGCAGCCAGTGCTTCAAGCAGGGCCGCATAGGCAATGGACGTCGGCACGCACCGGCTCCTTGAAATGTTCCGATGGCGTGTTGGTAACGGCGGGAAAGCGAAGTTCCCCTTCCGGGCGCACCGTCAAGCGTGCGGCATCGAGCGCAAGCTGCTGCCCCGGCCCAGAATGGGCCTTTGAACCACCCTGCACCACTCCATGCAAGACGGGCTTTTTGACGATCTTCCTCCGGTTCCGGCTCCCGAACCCGCGGCGCGGCAGCGTCCCACGGCTGGCGCCAAGCCGCGGGCCGCAGCCAAGCCGCCAGAATCGCGCCCCGGCGTCGCCGCATCTGCGGCGCAGCTGTCGGGGATTGCCGCGCAACTGCCGCCGCTGCTGCGCATGGGCTGCTCGACCTGGTCGTATCCGGGCTGGGAAGACCTGGTGTGGGACGGTCCCTATGACTCCAGCGTGCTGGCAAAACATGGACTCGCCGCCTATGCCCAGCATCCGCTGCTGCGCACGGTCTGCATCGACCGCAGCTTCTGGCGCCCGCTGACAGTGAGCCAGTACCTGGCGTACGCCGGGCAGTTGCCCGAGGATTTCCGCTGCGTCGTGAAGTGTCCGTCGGTGGTCACGGATGCGCTGGTGCGCGCCGAGGACGGCCGCGGCCGCGAAACCAATCCCGCCTTCCTCGACGCGCAACTGGCCGTGAGCGCCTTCGTGCAGCCCACGCTCGAGGGCCTGGGCCAGCGGCTGGGGGTGCTGGTGTTCCAGCTCAGCCCGCTGACCTGGGACTGGCTTACCCGACCAAAGGATCTCTTTGCGCGGCTGCAGGCGCTGCTGGAAGCGGTGCAGGCGCAGCTCGTGGATCACCCCGAGGTGATTGTCGCCGTCGAGGTGCGCGACCCCGAGCTGCTGGTGCCGGCATTTGCACAGGCGCTGCGCGCCGCTGGCGCAACGTTCTGTCTGGGCCTGCACGGCAAGATGCCGCCCATCGAGGACCAGTTGCCGCTGCTGCGCTCGCTGTGGCCCGGGCCGCTGGTCTGCCGCTGGAACCTGAACCGGCGCTTCGGCCCCTATGGCTATGAAGATGCACAGAAGGCGCATGCACCGTTCAACGCCATCGTCTCGCCCGATCCGCATACCCGCGCGCTGCTGGCGCGCACCATTGCCGGCATCACCGGCGCGGGCCAGCGGGCTTATGTGACGGTAAGCAACGATGCCGAAGGCTGTGCACCGCGCTCGATTGCGCTGCTGGCCGAGGAACTGCTGAAGAACGACGCTTCCTAGCAGCCCACCCGCATTGCCGGCGACCTGGCGCGCTTGCTCGCCGAAAAACAAGCTTCCACCGGCACCCGGTAGCCGGCAGGCGCGCGGCGCGGCGCCTGCGAAGCCGTTCAGCGCGGCAGCGGCGTGGCTGCCACGGCCTGCGCGGGCGCGGGCGCGCCGCCCAGCACCTTGACCAGCGTCACGCGGTTGATCTGCTCCAGCAACTGCAAGCTGATCTGCGTCTGCTGGGCCGCGTAGAGGCTGCGCTGCGCATCGAGCACCGCGAGGTAGTTGTCGACACCCGACTTGAAGCGCGCTTCCGACAGCTCGAACGCCTTGCGTGTCGAGGTCACGAGCGAGGCCTGGGCGTCCAGGCGCTCGGCCCAGTGCGCGCGGTCGGCGAGCGCGTCGGCGGTCTCGCGGAACGCGGTCTGCACGGCTTTTTCATATTGCGCCAGCGCGATCTGCTGGTTGGCCTCGGCCACGGCAATGTTGGCGCGGTTGCGCCCGCCGTCGAAGATCGGCAGGCGCACCAGCGGCACGAAGCTCCAGGTGCCGTTGCCGCTGCCGAACAGTCCCGACAGCTCGTTGCTGCCCGTGCCCACCGCGGCCGTGAGGCTGATGGTGGGAAACAGCGCGGCGCGCGCCGCGCCGATATTGGCATTCGTCGCGCGCAACTGGTATTCGGCGGCCAGCACGTCGGGGCGTTGCAGCAGCACGCTGGACGGCAGGGGAACGGGTAGCGGCTGCAGCGCCGCGGCCGGTGCGGCCGCCGACAGCTGCAGCGGCGCGGGCAGCGCGCTCTCGGGCAGCGGCCCGCCCACCAGCAGCTGCAGCAGGTTGCGCCCGCGCTCCACCTGGCTGCTGAAGCCGGCGACATCGGTGCGCGCGGCATCGACCGTGGTGCGGTTTTGCTCCAGCACCAGTCCGGAGGTGGACCCCAGCTCATGCATGCGCTCGGTGCGCGCGAACGACTGGCGCCGCGTCTCGAGCGTCTGCTGCGCCAGCGCCAGCCGCGCCTGGTCGGCCGCGAGCGTGAGCCAGGCGCTGGCGACATCGGCCATCAAGCTGAGCTGCACATTGCGCTGGTTCTCGCCCGACTGCAGGAAGGCCTGCAGCGCGGCGTCGTTGAGATTGCGTACCCGGCCCCAGAAATCGATCTCGTAGCTGGTCATGGCCAGCTGCGCGGTGTATTGGCTGCTGGTCACCGAACGGCCCGAGCTGTTGAGATCGGCCGCGGTGCGGCTGCGGCTGCCTTGCGCGTTGGCATTGACGCCAGGCAGCAGATCGGCCTGCGCAATGCCGTACTGCGCGCGCGCACGCTCGATGGTGGCGACGGCCACGCGCAGGTCGCGGTTGTTGGACAGCGCCAGCGCGATCGCCTCGCGCAGTCCCGGCGACTGCACCCAGGCCTGCGCCTGCGCCGCATCGAGCCCGGCCGGCGTGGCCTGCGCGGGCGCGGCGCCGACGCCGATCTCGGCGGGCACCATGCCCGTGGGCGCCACATGAGGCGGGGCGAAATTCGCGCAGCCGGCCAAGGCTGCGGCCAGCGCCGCGGCGCCGGCCAGGGCCGCGAGCCGGCCCGGGTTGGTGGTTTCCATCATCATGCAACGCCCCTGCCTTCCACCCGCTCCGCTGCGGGTGCGTCGCTGCGGCTGCGCGTGGCAAACCAGCTGCGCACCAGCAGGAAGAACACCGGCACGAAGAAAATCCCCAGCACCGTCGAGAACACCGTGCCGCCCAGCACGGCCGTGCCGATCGCCTGGCGGCCGGCTGCGCCCGCGCCGCTGCCGATGGCCAGCGGCAGCACGCCGAAGCCGAACGCCAGCGAGGTCATCAGAATCGGCCGCAGGCGCAGGCGTACCGCCTCGACGGTCGCGTCGCGCAGATCGCGCCCTTGCTCCTGAAGCTGCGTCGCGAACTCGACGATCAGGATCGCGTTCTTCGACGCCAGTCCCACCGTGGTCAGCAGCCCGACCTGGAAGTAGACGTCGTTGTTCATGCCGCGCAGGCCGGTGAAGATCAGCGCGCCCACCACGCCCAGCGGCACCGCCAGAATGACGGCCAGCGGCACGGTCCAGCTCTCGTAGAGCGCGGCCAGGCACAGGAACACGAACAGCACCGAGATCGCATACAGCAGCGGCGCCTGCGCGCCCGACAGCCGCTCCTGGTACGACGCGCCGGTCCACTCGTAGCCGATGCCCACCGGCATCTGCTTCATCATGCGTTCGATCGCATCCATGGCCGCGCCCGAGCTCACGCCCGGCGCCGCGTCGCCGACGAACTCATAGGCCGGGCTGCCGTTGTAGCGCAGCAGCTGCGGCGAGCCATAGGTCCAGTGCGTCGAGGAAAATGCCGAGAACGGCACCATCTCGCCCTTGTCGTTGCGCACCGTCCACTGGCCGATGTCCTGCGGCAGCATGCGGTACGGCGCGTCGCCCTGCACGTAGACACGCTTGACGCGGCCCTGGTTCAGGAAGTCGTTCACATAGACGCCGCCCATCGCCGCCGACAGCACGCTGTTGATATTGGCCGTGCTCACGCCCAGCGCCGCGGCCTTGCGGTCGTCGATGGTCACGCCCAGCTGCGAGCTGTCTTCGAGGTTGTTGCTGCGCAGGTTCTGGATATCGGGCTCGCTGGGCGCCAGCGCCAGCAGCTTGTCGCGCGCCGCCACCAGTGCCTCGTGGCCCAGGCCGTTGAGGTCCTTGAGCTGGAAGTTGAAGCCGGCGTTCGCCCCCAGGCCGCGCACCGCGGGCGGCAGCATGACGAAGATGCGCGCGTCGCGCAGGCGCCGCAGGTCCTGCGTGGCCTTGCGCGCGATGGCATCGGCCGTCTGATGCTTGCCCGGCCGCTCCTCCCAGCTCTTGAGCCGCACGAACCCGCGTGCCGATGCCTGGTCGCCGCCCAGCCCGGTGATCGAGTTGAAGCTCACGACATCGGGCTGTTCGGCAAAGTACTTCTGCACCTCGCCGATGACCGCCTGCAGGCGCGCGTTGGTACTGCCCGAAGGCAGCGTGATCTGCACCTGCATGTAGCCCTGGTCCTCGGTCGGCAGGAAGGACGTCGGCAGCCGCGAGAACAGGAAGGCCGTGCCGGCGCAGATCAGCAGGAACACCAGCGCCATGCGCTTGCTGCGCGACAGCAGGCGGTCGACCGCGCCTTGCGCCTTGTGCGAGCTGTAGTCGAAGCCGCGGTTGAATGCGCCAAAGAAGCGGTCGATGCCGCCGCGCAGGCCGGGACGCGGCGCGCCGGCATGGCCGTGGCCGTGGCCCTTTTCCACGGGCTTGAGCAGCGTCGCGCACAGCGCCGGCGTGAGTGTCAGCGCGACGAACACCGACAGCACCATCGCCGAGACGATGGTGATCGAGAACTGGCGGTAGATCACGCCGGTCGAGCCGCCAAAGAAGGCCATGGGAATGAACACCGCCGACAGCGTGAGCGTGATGCCGACCAGCGCCGGCGTGATCTCGGCCATCGACTTGCGCGTCGCTTCCTTGGGCGACAGGCCCTCCTCGCTCATCACGCGCTCGACGTTCTCCACGACCACGATCGCATCGTCGACCAGCAGGCCGATCGCCAGCACCAGGCCGAACATGGTCAGCGTGTTGATGGAAAAGCCCGCGACCGACAGCACGCCGAACGTGCCCAGCAGCACCACCGGCACGGCAATCGCCGGAATCAGCGTTGCGCGCAGGTTCTGCAGGAACAGGAACATCACCACCACGACCAGCAGCATGGCCTCGAACAGCGCCTTGACCACCTCCTCGATCGACGCGCGCACGAAGGGCGTCGAGTCCGAGCTGATGAAGGGCTTGAGGTCGTTCGGGAAGAACGGCTGCATCTCGGCCAGCTTGGCGTTGACGGCGTCGGACACGGCCGTGGCGTTGGCGCCATCCGCCAGCACGATGCCCATGCCCGCGCCGGGGCGGCCGTTGAGGCGCGAGGTGATGCTCAGGTTGTCCGCGCCCAGCTCCACGCGCGCCACATCCTTGAGCAGCACGGCCGCGCCCTCGGGCGAGGACTTGAGCAGGATGTTCTCGAACTCGTCCACGGTCTTGAGCTTGGTGCGCGCGGTGATCGTCGCGTTGAGCTGCTGGTCGGCCACCGCGGGCAGCGCGCCGAGCTGGCCGGCCGAGACCTGCGCGTTCTGGTTGTTGAGCGCGGCGATCACGTCCGAAGGCATCAGCGCGTACTTCTGCAGCTTCGCCGGGTCGAGCCAGATGCGCATCGCGTAGCCGGTGCCGAACACCTGGATGTCGCCCACGCCGTCGACGCGGCCGATGACGTCGACGATGTTGCTGGTCAGGTAGTCGCCGATGTCGACCTGGCTCACGTTCGGGTCGGGCGAGGTGAAGCTGTAGGTCGTGAGGTAGTCGTTGCCGCCCTTGTTGACGAACACGCCGCGGCTCTTGACGGCCTCGGGCAGGCGGTTCATGGCCGACTGCAGCTTGTTTTGCACCTGCACCTGGGCCACGTCGATGTTGGTGCCCGGGCTGAAGGTCAAGGTCGTGCGCGAGCGGCCGGACTGGTCGCTGACCGAATCCATGTACAGCAGGTTGTCGATGCCCTTGAGCTGCTGCTCGATGAGCTGGCTCACCGAGTTCTCGACGGTTTCGGCCGAAGCGCCGGTATAGGTCGCGGTGATCGTCACGCGCGGCGGCGCGATGTCGGGGTACTGCTCCAGCGGCAGCGTGAAGATCGACAACGCGCCCGCCAGCATGATGACGATGGAGATGACCCACGCGAAGATGGGCCGGTTGATGAAGAACTGTGCCATGGCGTGCGGCTCTCTCAGGGCTTGGGTGCGGCGGCCGATGCCGCGGCAGCCGGGGCTGCGCCGGCCGATGCCGCGGCAGACGGAGAGGCCGGCATGGCGGCGCCGTTGGCCTGGGCCGTGGCCGCGTCGGCCGCCCTGGCCTTGGCGCGCAGGTCGACTTCCTGCGGCTCGACCGCGTCGCCGACCTTGATGCGCTGGAAGCCGTCCACCACGATCTTCTCGCCGCCCTTGAGCCCGGACGTCACCATCCAGCGGCTGCCTACCGCGCGGTCGACTTCGACCGGCTGGCGCTGCACCTTCGAGTCGGCGCCGACGACCAGCACGCTGGCCTTGCCCGCGATGTCGCGCGTCACGGCCTGCTGCGGCACCAGCAGCGCTTCAGGCGCAATGCCCGTGGGCAGCTGCGCCTGCACATACATGCCGGGCATCAGGAGGCCCTCGGGGTTGGGCACCACCGCGCGCAGCGTCACCACGCCGGTGCTCGGGTTGACGATCACGCCCGCGAACTGCAGCTTGCCGGGGTGCGGATAGGTACGGCCGTCCTCGAGCTTGAGCTGGATGGTCATGGCATCGCGCTCGAGCTTCTGGAAGCGGCCTTCGGCGATGTCGCGGCGCAGCTGCAGCAGTTCGGTGCTGGACTGCGTGAAGTCGACATACATCGGGTCGAGCTGCACGATGGTGGTGAGCGCATCGGCCTGGTTGGCCGTGACCAGCGCGCCGGGCGTCACCGTCGACAGGCTGGTCTGGCCGCTGATAGGCGCCTGGATGCTGCTGTAGCGCAGGTTGATGCGCGCGTTCTCCAGCGCCGCCTGCGCCGCCGCCACGTCGGCCACCGACTGCGCGGCCGCGGCCTGGCTTTCCTCGTTGGCCTGGCGGCTGATCGCGTCGATCTTCACCAGCTCGGCATTGCGCGCGGCCGTCGCCTGCAGCGTGCGCTGGCTCGCGCGCACCTTGGCCAGCGCGGCCTCGGCGCTGGCCTGGGTGGCGCGCAGCGAAGCGGAGTCGATCTGGTAGAGCGGCTGGCCGGCCTTGACCAGCGCGCCCTCGGTGAACAAGCGTTTCTGCACGATGCCCGACACCTGCGGCCGGACCTCGGCGGTCATGAAGGCGCGCGTGCGCCCCGGCAGGCTGGCATCGAGCTGCTGACTCTGCGCCACCAGCGTCACCACCCCGACCTTGGTCGGTGCCTTGGCGGCGGGCGCCGGCGCGGCCTTGGGCGAACAGCCCGCGGTGGCCACCACCGCCGCCGTGGCCAGCGCCGCCATGCGCCATGCCGTACACCTTGCGCTCGAACCGGGGGAAAGACCATCGGGCAGCAGGCGCTTGCGCAGCGCGAAAGACAGGGCAGACGTCATGGGGTGCAACTTGAATTGGAAGGCAGGCACCATTGTGCAAGCCTAATATTTACTTTTTGTAAAGCAGGCACGACCTCGGTGGACGCGCATGCAGCCGCTGGATCATGCCACCAGGTAGCGACTGGTTACATTCGCCGCAGGCGTTTTCAGCATGCAAACGACGTTTTTTCGGGAAGTCACCGAGCCGGGGATCACTGCAACATGGAGCGCAGCCGCAACCCCCGAGTTCCCGCCGCGCCCACGCCGCGGATGCATTTTTGGCGCGCCCATGAAAAAGGGCCGTTGCAACGGCCCTGGATGGCAGGCGCGGCGTATTCAGCCCGGCGTGCGCAGCGCGGCGCGCAGGCTCGCGCCCAGTTCGGGCTTGTGCGCGAACGGGTCCGACGGATTGCGGCCCTGCACCACATCTTCCATGCGGCTTTGCACCGCGCCCAGCGCCTGGGGATGGCTGAAGATATAGAACTGGTTGGCGGCCACCGCGTCGAAGACCTTCTGCGCCACCTCGGCGGCCGTGACCTTGCCCGAGGACACGGCCTTGTCGGTCATCGCCTGGCCGATCTTCTGGCTTGCGGTCTGCTCCTCGGCAGGCCGGTTTTCGGGCCGGTTGCGCTCGCTGTGGCTGATGCCCGTAGGCACGAAGTACGGGCACAGCAGGCTCGCGCCGACCTGATCGGACACCAGCGACAGGTCCTGGAACAGGGTTTCGGTCAGGCTCACGACCGCGTGCTTGCTCACGTTGTAGATGCCCATGTTGGGCGGCGTGAGCAGGCCGGCCATGCTGGCGGTATTGACGATATGGCCGCGCCAGGCCGGATCGGCTTGCGCCGCCTCGAGCATCATCGGCGTGAACAGGCGCACGCCGTGGATCACGCCCCAGACGTTCACGCCCAGCACCCACTCCCAGTCGGCGACCGAGTTCTCCCAGATCAGCCCGCCCGCGCCCACGCCGGCGTTGTTGAACACCAGGTGCGGCGCGCCAAACGTCTCCTGCACGCTGCGCGCGAGCACCTCCATCTGCATGCGGTTGGACACATCGACGCGCTGCGCCAGCACCTGCACGCCGGCGGCACGCATCTCCTCGGTCGCGGCCTCGAGCGCCTCGCGCTGCACATCGACCAGCACCAGGTTCATGCCCAGCTTCGCGCCGATGCGCGCGCACTCCAGGCCGAAGCCCGAGCCCGCGCCGGTCAGCACCGCGGTCTTGCCTTGAAAGTCCTGAATCATCTTGTCGTCTCCTGCGGGCCAGTCGGCCACTTCTCAACATTATTTGAGAAACATCTGTCTTCTAAAACTGGCATGTCTCAGCTCAGGGGCGCCGAGCAAGGGCCGCCCCGCAGCGAGGGTGCCGTCCCCCTCCACCGAAGGTTGAGAGGGGGAAGCCGCGTAGCGGCTCAGGGGGTGATTTTTACCAGTTGTTTGCCGAAGTTCCTGCCCTTGAGCAGGCCCAGGAAGGCGCCGGGCGCGGCCGCCAGGCCCTGCGCCACGGTCTCGCGCGGGCGCAGCTTGCCCGAGCCCACCAGCGTGCCCAGTTCCTTGAGCGCCTCGGGCCAGACCTCCATGTGCTCGCTGACGATGAAGCCTTCGATCTTCATGCGGTTGATCAGGATCAGCGCCGGGTTCTGCAGCGGCAGCGGCTGGCCGTCATAGCCGGCGATCATGCCGCAGACCGCGACGCGCGCGAACGCATTGGCGCGCAGCAGTACGGCGTCGAGGATGTAGCCGCCGACATTCTCGAAGTAGCCGTCGATGCCGTCGGGGCAGGCCTCCTTGAGGGCCCGCGACATCGCCTTGATGTCGCCATGCTCGCGGTAGTCGATGCAGACATCGAAGCCCAGTTCCTCGGTGGCATAGCGGCATTTGTCCGGTCCGCCCGCAATCCCCACCACGCGGCAGCCGCGCGCCTTGGCCAGTGCGGCGAACGCGCTGCCGACCGCGCCCGTGGCAGCGCTCACGACGACCGTCTCGCCGGCCTTGGGGGCGATGATCTTCACCAGCCCGTACCAGGCGGTGACGCCGGGCATGCCGACCGCGCCGAGGTAATGCGACAGCGGCACATGGGTCGTATCCACCTTGCGCAGCATGCCGGGCGCGTCGCCGTCCACCACGCTGTACTCCTGCCAGCCGCCCATGCCCACGACCTGGTCGCCCCTGGCGAATTTCGGGTTGCGGCTTTCCACCACCTCGCCGACGGTGCCGCCGATCATCACTTCCCCCAGGGGCTGCGCGTCGGCATAGCTCTTGCTGTCGTTCATGCGCCCGCGCATGTACGGATCAAGGCTCAGATAGTGGTGGCGCACCAGCACCTGGCCGTCTTGCAGCGCCGGCACCTCAGCCGTCACGAGCCGGAAGTTGCTTTCGGTGGCTTCGCCCTGCGGGCGGTTATCGAGAAGAATCTGCTGATTGCGGGTCATGAACGGTCTCCTGTTGATAATTGCAATGCCATGGAAAGCGCAGGCCGCGGGCGCCGGCGCTCCCGCTAAACCGGGTCGCGGCGCTTGAGCTTGAAGGTGCCCGAGGCCTTGCAGCACAGCAGGCCCTGGGCGTCGTACACCGCGCCTTCCACGTAGGCCATGCCGCCATGGGTCTTGTGCAGCAGCTGGCCCTTGGCCACCAGCGGTCCGCGCGCGGCCTGCATGAACGAGGTCTTCATCTCGATCGTCACCCCGCCGGTGTTGGGCGCAACGCTGCTGGCCGCCTGGGCCAGCGTCACGTCGAGCAGCGCCATCAGCGCGCCGCCATGCGTCACGCCAAACGAGTTCAGGTGTTCGGGGCGCGGCGTGTAATGCAGCTCCGACTCGCCGCCGGCACGCTTGTGCAGCGTGAAGCCCAGCTCGGTCACAAAGGGAATGTCTGCTTCAAAACTCAACACCGGAAAGGCCTTTCTTGGATTCGGGGCGGCACCCGCCCACGCGGGGCCAGCCGCGGGGCGCGCGCTGGCGGCCCTATTGTCGGCGCAGATCGGGGCTGTTCAGCCGCCGGTGACCACGCTCACGCCGCCGTCGACCGCCATCCACTGTCCGGTGATGTGCTTGCCGGCCGCCGAGGCGTAGAGCAGCGTGATGCCCTTGAGGTCTTCGTCGTCGCCCAGGCGGCGCAGCGGCGCGTGCGCGGCCATCTTCTCCTCGCCCAGGGTTTCGATCAGCACCGACGCCATCTTGGTCTTGAAGAAGCCCGGGCAGATCGCGTTGACGTTGATGCCATGCACGCCCCACTCCGCCGCCAGCGCGCGCGTGAAGTTGATCACCGCGCCCTTGGAGGTGTTGTAGGCGATGGTCTTCATCTCGGTCGGATTGCCGGCCAGGCCCGCGATCGAGGCGATGTTGATGATGCGCCCCGAGCGCCGCGCGATCATGCTGCGCTTGGCGATCTCGCGGCTCAGCAGGAAGTAGCCGCGCACGTTGAGGTTCATGACCTTGTCCCAGGCCGCGGTCGGGTGCTCCTCGGCCGGCGCGCCCCAGCTGGCGCCGGCGTTGTTGACCAGGATGTCGACATCCCCCACGCGCTCCAGCGTGGTCTCGACCAGCCGCAGGATGTCTTCCTCCTGCCCGCAGTCGGCCGCGATCCAGCTGGCCTCGATGCCCGCGGCCTGCAGCACGGCCGCGGACTGCTCCAGGTCGGCCGCCTTGCGCGAGCTCAGCACGATTTTCGCGCCGGCCTCGCCCAGCGCCTGCGCCATCTGCAGCCCCAAGCCGCGCGAGCCTCCGGTCACCAGCGCCGTCTTGCCGCTGAGATCAAACAGTTCTTGCACCTTACGCGTCATCTCGCTGTCTCCTTGGATTTTGTGGTTCGCGCGCCGCAAGGGCCGCTGGCACATTGTGCGATGACGCTCCGCCGGCCCGTGTCGCCAGCGTGTCGCGCGACTCAGTGCAGCGGCTGGCGCACGCGCAGGCTGCTGCAGACGCCCGCCACCGCGGCGAACAGGCCCGCGCCCGCGAGCGCCACCATCTCGGCCGTGCCGTCATGGCAGGGCCAGACGGCGAACAGCGTGGCGAGAATGACCGCCCCGAGCGTCTGCCCCGTGAGCCGCGCCGTGCCCAGCATCGCGCTGCCCGCGCCGCTGCGCTGCACCGGCGTCGAGCGCACGATGGTGTGGTTGTTGGGCGACTGGAACAACGCGAAACCCGCGCCGCACAGCGCCATGCGCCAGATCACGTCGAGATCCGACGGATGGGCCGGCATCAGCGCCAGCAGCCACAGCCCGGCGGCAAACACCGCCATGCCCAGTCCGCCCAGCAGGCCGTCGGGATAGCGGCCGATCAGCCGCCCCGACAGCGGCGCGATGGTCACGATGGCCGCGGGCCAGGCGGTGAGCAGCAGGCCCGCCTCGATCGCGCTGCGGCCAAAGGTTTCCAGCAGCAGGAAAGGCAAGGCCAGGAAGGCCAGCGTCTGGGCGCAGAACGCATTGACCGACGAGGCCATGGACAGCGCGAACACCGGAATGCGCAGCAGGTCCACCGGAAACAGCGGCCGCGGCTTGCGGCTCTGGCGCGCCAGGTGCCAGGCGCCGATCAGCAGCCCCGCGCCCAGCATCAGCGCCCCCGACAGCATCGAGCCGGCCTGGTCCTTGCGCGCCACGCCCAGCGCATCCGCGCCGAGAAACACCAGCGCGAACATCGCCATGTTGAGCACCAGGTCCAGCGCGGAAAACGCGCGCGCGCCCGGCTCGGCGGCCAATCGCGGCGTCTCGGGCAGGGTCTTGCGCCCCAGCCACACCGTCAGCAGCCCCAGCGGCACGTTGGGTGCGAGCAGCCACGGCCACGAACCCACGGACAGGATCGCGGCAGCCAGGGTCGGCCCGGCCACCGAGGCCCCGGCCACCACCGCCGAATTCAGCGCCAGACCGCGGCCCAGATGGGCGCGCGGGTAGATGAAGCGCACCAGCGCCGCGTTCACGCTGAGCACACCGGCCGCGCCCAGGCCCTGCAGCGCGCGTGCAGCGATCAGCGTTTCCAGCGAGGGCGCGAAGAATGCGCCCAGCGCCGCCAGCGCGAACAGCGCCATGCCGGCCAGATAGACGTTGCGGTAGCCGATGCGCTCGCCCACCGCGGCCAGCGGCAACAGCATGACCAGCGTGGCGATCTGGTAGGCATTGACCACCCAGATGGTGTGCGAGGCCGGCGCCGCGAAGGAGCGCGCAATGGCCGGCAGCGCCAGGTTCAGCAGGCTGCTGTCGAGCACCACGACCGCCAGCCCCAGCAGGATCACCAGCATCGCGCCCGCGCGCCGCCCGTCGGGCAGGCCGTCGGGTGCGGCATCGGTGGGAATGGTTGGATCTGTGGCGGCTATCGGCTGTGGCTTCTCGGCGGACTCTCGCATGGCGTTCCCTGGCTGGCTGGGGCGGCTCTGTGCGCGCCCAGGGGGCGATGGTAGTGGCTTGCGGCCCCCGCTGCCGAGCATACGTCGCACGCCGCCACGCTGCGGCATCTCGATCCAGCAGGCAAGGCATCGCCGGCTGCGCGCGCAGGTCACAATGCCGGCTGCTGTTGCCATACCGAACTTCCCATGCTGCCTGCCACTTCCCTGCGCGTTCCTCGCCTGCTCCTTTGGAGCCTTCTTGCCGGCGCGCCGCTGCACGCCCAGACCGCCACTGGCGCCGCCACGCCGCAGCTGCAGCTCTCGGCCGATGGCAGCGAAGTCCATGACCTGCGCGCGCGGCTCGCGTGGCCGCGCTGCCTGCAGGGCATGCAATGGCGCCAGCAGCGCTGCGAGGGCACGCCGCAACGCCTTTCCTACCGTGAGGCGCAGAAGCTGGCGCAGTCGCTGCAGCAGGCCGACGGGCTGCGCTGGCGGCTGCCGCGCGCGAAGGAACTGCAGCGGCTGCGCCAGCAAGCGGCGCCGGGGGACGAGGCAACACTGTTGCCCGGCGTGCCGGGAGACTGGCACTGGACGGGCACGGCCGCGGTGAATGCCGCGGCCGTCAACCCGTACAGCTATGACCAGACCGGCCCGGCGAGAAACCGCCTGGCGGCGCAGCAGGCCTGGGCCGTGGACTGGGCCACCGGCCGGGCCGATGGCGAGACCGGCCGCGCAAATCTGCTGCTGGTACGGCTGGTACGGCCCTTGCCTGCGCCGTGAGCCGCCCAGGCTGAAAAATACCTGTGAAAAACAACAGTTGATGCTTGAAATCTACTGTACATTTTCCCAGTCAACTTTTCTTACCTGACCACCATGGACACTGTTGAAACCTTCTACACCGTTTCCCTGTGCGACTATCCCGGCCTGCCCGAGCAGGAGCGCCAGCGTGCCGAAGCGCGCTATGCGCGCGTCATGGAGCGCCAGCTGGGCGGCGCCGAGCAGGTGGCATTGGCATTGGAATGCGTGCTGGGCCTGGAGGACACGCCGCCCGAAGAAATCACCGAGGAAGCCAAGGCGCTGTTCGCGCGCTGGACCAAGGCCAGCAACGCCGCCATTCAGGCCGGCATGCAGGGGCTGGGCGATGGCGAGAGCAGCTTCTTCGAGGTGCGCTTCAGCTGAGGCCCGGTTCTTCCCTGGGTGGCGGGTCACTGGCTGTAGAGGCTTGCCGGCAGCGCCATCCCGGTGAATTGCGGCTCGGACAGTAGGACAACATTCAGCAGGTCCGACCTTATGCCCAGGCCCGGGCCCGGCAGCAGTTCCCTGCAGCGGGCATGGCTTCGGGCATCGGGCGCGGCATCGTGGTGATCCGAGCGAGCGCCGGTTTCCATGTTGCCGTACGTCGTCCCACCCTCGTGCCTTCCCGCAGCATGGTCGCAGCCACCGTGCCGGTCGCTGCCGGAACCGGATTCCTGCAGGCCATTGCCATGGCCCCCTTCCGAGCCGGGGTCCGAATCGCCTTCGGTCCCGCGGTCCGCCCGGCTTTCGGGAGCCGACTGCTCCAGCGCCGCGGCCAGCAACATCTCGACCACTTCCGGGTGCCCCTGTAGGGATGCCAGCATCAAGGCGTTGAGTCCTTGCCGATCGAGGGCATGGATGTTTGCACCAGCCTGCAGCAGCATCTGCACCGCGGCCGGATAGCCCCCAAGATTTGCACCACCGCCAGGTTCTTCTCGCGCACCGCCAGCATCAGCGGCGTGCTGCCATCGAGTGCGCGCGCATCGATGTCCGCATGCAACGCCAGCAGGAGCGCCACCATGGAAGACTGGCCGAAGAGCACGGCATGGAACAAGGCAGTCCATCCCAAGACCGTGTCGTGTGCCTCGGTGTCGGCACCCAGGGCACACAGCACGGACACGATGGTCCCATTGGACTTCGACGCCGCCAGCATCAGCGCCGTCAAGCCCCGGTCGGTGGCTGCATTGACCGGGGCCTGCGCGCGGCCCCGCGCCCACACCACCTGCGCCACTCCGCTGGCGACGGCACACATCAGCGCGCTGGTGCCATCGGGCGCGGTGGCATCGACCGCCGCCTGCAGTATCAGCAACGCGTTCACCCGCGCCAGCGATCCATCTCCTGCCGCATGCATCAGGCGCGTGAAACCGCGGGCGTCCGGGGCATTGACCGCATTGGCAGGCAAGTTGCCAGCGACCTTTTCGTTCGGAGAGATTGGCATGGAACTCGCGGACCGGCACCCATGGTGCTACCCAGTGGCCGATGAAGAATCATTGAACTGCTGAAACTTTGATAGTTTTTAACTATTAATTCAAGCATTTCATTGAACGGTCTCTTCTCACGTGGTGCCCATCAGACACCCCATATAGCCGCATGAAAACGCGCGGGCATCCCAGCCATGCCCGCGCGTGCTCCGGATCAGCGCAAAAGCGTGATGCGGTCCACCTCGAATTCGGTCTTGCGCAGACCCTTGTCGAATTCGCCCAGCAGTTCCACGCGCTGCTCGGCGCTCACCGTCTGGCCGGCGGGGAAATCCTTGTCGTCGATTTCCACCGCAATGCGGCCCGTCGCGTCCTCGAAGCTGTAGTTGTCGCCGCCGTCGTGCGACACGATGCGCCCCTGCAGGCGCGCATGCTGGTCGTCACGGCCGGTATCGAGCAGCTGCTTGACGGTCATCAGCGGCACATTGCTCGGGCCGCTGTAGCTGCCATGGCTGCCGGCCTGGGGCGTCTGGCTCGGACCGGTGTAGGCCGCGGGCTGGGCCGTGGCCACGGTGGCGCCGAACGCCAGCAGACTGGCAAGGGTCAGGGTGGAAACGATGGCACGCATGGCAATACTCCTTCAGGGTTGTCGATCGGTGCCGCGGTTTGCGGCATGGAGGTATTTGACGATCCGAAGCTGAAGGCAATCTGATGCGCAGCGGATATTCTCCATGCCGCGCTTACCCGCGCCGTCTTCTGCGGCAAACGCCGCGTGGTCCGCCGGCGGTGGGCGCCGTCGCTAGAATGCCCGCAACCGAATTGGACCTCCATGACCACACTTTCCGCACGCCGCCTTGCGCTCAAGGCGATTTCCTGCGCCCTGGCGGCCGCCTCCCTGTCCACCCTTCCCGCGCTGGCCGCGGACAATGTGCTGCGGGTGTCGGCCATTCCCGATGAAGCCCCGACCGAGCTGCAGCGCAAGTTCGCGCCGCTGGGCAAGTATCTCGAGGCGCAGACCGGCATGAAGGTGGTGTTCACGCCCGTGACCGACTACGCCACCGTGGTCGAATCGCTGGCCACGCGCAAGCTCGATCTGGCCTGGCTTGGCGGCTTCACCTTCGTGCAAGCCAAGATCCGCACCAACGGCACGGCCATTCCCATCGTGCAGCGCGAGGAAGATGCACGCTTCACCTCCAAGTTCATCACCGCCAATCCGCAGGTCAAGGAACTGGCCGACCTCAAGGGCAAGAGCTTTGCATTCGGCGCGCCCTCGTCGACTTCGGGCAGCCTGATGCCGCGCTTCTTCCTGCAGCAGGCGGGCCTGAACCCGGAAAAGGACTTCCGCAACGTCGCATTCTCGGGCGCGCATGACGCGACGGTGGCGTTCGTGGCCGCGGGCCGCGCCGAAGCCGGCGTGCTCAATGCGTCGGTGTGGGACAAGCTGGTCGAGGAAAAGAAGGTCGACACCAGCAAGGTGCGCGTCTTCGCCACCACGCCGCCCTATTTCGACTACAACTGGACGGTGCGTGGCGACCTCGACCCGGCGCTGGTGAAGAAGCTCACGCAAGCCTTCCTGCAGCTCGATCCGGCCAACCCCGAGCACAAGGCCATCCTGGGCCTGCAGCGCGCGTCGAAGTTCATCCCGACCGAGGCGAAGAACTACGTCGGCATCGAAGACGCGGCCAAGTCGGCCGGCCTGCTGAAGTAATCACCGCGCCCCGCCACCCCGCATGAGCTTTGCATTGGAGAGCGTGGGCCTGACCCATGCCGATGGCAGCACTGCGCTGGCCGATATCCGGCTCGCGGCGCGCCAGGGCGAAAGCATTGCGCTGATCGGTCCGTCGGGCGCGGGCAAGACCTCGCTGCTGTCGGTACTGGGCACCGCCTGGGCCGATCAGGCCACGGGCACGCAGCAACTGCTGGGCAGCGAACTGCGGGCCCTCGATGCGCGCGCGCGCCGTGCGTTGCGCGCCCGCATCGGCAGCGTGCACCAGGCTCCGCCGCTGCCCGGGCGCCAGCGCGTGGTCACCAGCGTGCTGGCGGGCCGGCTGGGCCAATGGCCGGCCTGGAAGGCGCTGGCCTCGCTGGCCTATCCGATGGACAGTGCGGGCGCGCGCGCGGCGTTGGCGCGGGTCGAACTCGAAGACAAGCTGTTTGCGCGCTGCGACCAGCTCTCGGGCGGCCAGCTGCAACGCGTGGGCATTGCGCGCGTGCTGTACCAGCAGCCGGCGCTGGTGCTGGCCGACGAGCCGGTATCGGCGCTGGACCCGGCATTGGCATTGGCCACGGTGAAGCTGCTGGTGGAGGACGCGGCACAGCGCCATGCCACGCTGGTCGCGAGCCTGCATGCGGTCGATCTGGCGCTGGGCTGCTTCGCGCGCATCGTCGGCATCCGCGGCGGACGCATCGCGTTCGACCTGCCCGCGACGCAGGTCAGCCAGGCGCAGTTGCAGGCCCTCTATGCGGGCGAAGACTTGCCGCAGCCCACGCAGGCGCCGCAGCCGTCCGCCGCCGTGCCGCCGATGAACGCATGCCGCTAGATCCCGCGCTGCGCGACCCTGCGGCCCGTGCGCGCCTCGCATACGGAATGCTGGCGCTGGTCGTTCTCTGGCCGCTGTTCGCTGCCGCCCAGGTGCGGCCGGGCGCGCTGTTCGAGGCGGGCAATCTCACGGTGATCGGCAACTTCCTCGGCGCCTTCCTGCCGCCCGCCACGGGCCGCGAGTTCCTGGGCTATCTGGGCCAGGCCACGCTGCAGACCCTGGCGATCGCCACGGCCGGCATGGCCCTGGCCTGCGCGCTGGCCGTGCCGCTCGCGTATCTGGCCAGCGCCGCGGGGCGGGAGCGGCCCACGCTCAATCCGCTCACGCGCGGTGTGCTCACGGTGCTGCGCGGCATTCCCGAACTGGTCTGGGCGCTGGTGTTCGTGCGCGTGTTCGGCCTGGGCCCGGCCGCGGGCGTGCTGGCGCTGGGGCTCACCTATGGCGGCATGCTGGCCAAGGTCTATGCCGAAATCCTCGAATCCACCGACCCGGCGCCCGCGCGCGCGCTGCTGCGCAGCGGGGCGCGGCGGCCGCTGGCGCTGCTCTACGGCCTGGTGCCGCAGGCGGCCAAGGAGCTGGTGTCGTACACCGTATACCGCTGGGAATGCGCGATCCGCGCCTCGGTGGTGATGGGCTTTGTCGGCGCAGGCGGCCTGGGCCAGCTCATGGACCAGTCGATGAAGATGCTCAACGGCGGCGAAGCCGCGAGCATCCTGCTGTGCTTTCTGGTGCTGGTGTTCATCGCCGACGCGCTGTCGCAGGGCTTGCGCCGCGCACTTGATACACCGCCCGCGGCCCGGCCCTCGCACTGGGGCTGGCGCAGCGCCGGCGGCCTGCTGGCGCTGATCCTGGCGGTCTGGGCCAGTTTCCGGCTTTTGGACATGGACCTGGCGGCGCTGCTGTCGCGCGAGTCGGCCGGCGCCATGGGCGAGTTCATTGCCAGCTTCTTTCCCATGGACCTGGGCGCCGACTGGCTGCGCCGCGTGGCCATGGGCACCTGGGAGACGCTCGCGATCTCGGTGGTCGGCACGCTGCTGGCCGCGGTGCTGGGCCTGCTGCTGGCACTGGCGCCGCTGCGGCCCGCAAGCCACTTCGTGCTGAACCTGCTGCGTTCTGTGCCCGAGCTGGTGTGGGCCACCATCACCGCGCTGGCCGTGGGCCTGGGGCCGTTTGCCGGCGCGCTGGCGCTGGCGCTGCATACCAGCGGCGTGCTCGGCCGGCTGTATGCGCAGGCGCTGGAGAATGCGCCGCGCGCGCCGGCCTCGGCGCTGGTGCTCAGCGGCTCGGGCAAGGGCCTGGCATTCCTCTACGGCACGCTGCCCGGCGCGGCGCCGCAGCTGCTGGCCTATACGCTGTACCGCTGGGAGATGAACATCCGCATGGCCGCGATCCTGGGCTTCGTGGGCGCGGGCGGGCTGGGGCAGCTGCTTTATTTCGAGCTGTCGCTGTTCCACTACGCGCAGGCCGCCACGGTGATCACGGCCATGCTGCTGCTGTCGATGGCCGTCGACCAGGTCAGCGCGTGGCTGCGCCGGCGCATGGGTTGAGCCGCCTGGCGCGCGCGTGCGCCAGCAGCCGCACGCTGGGCAGGCGTCCTTCGTGCGCGGCAATCATCAGCGCCGACCAGTTGCGTGCGTCCCTGACCTCGATGTCGGCCCCCGCCGCCGCCAAGGCGCGCACGACGGCCGTGTGCCCGCCATGCGCGGCATGCATCAGCGCGGTCCGGCCCGCGGCGTCTCTCGTCTCCAGATCCACGCCGGTGCCGATCAGGCAACGGACCGCGGCCAGATCGCCGGCAGCCGCGGCCTGCAGCAGCGCATCGCCGGCATCCGGCGCCGGCCACGATTTTTCAACCGGCAGCCAATTCATCCACCTTGCTTTCCACCTACGCATCGTCGTTGCAATCGCCATGCAGCCATTGGAGCCGGCGAAACTGAAGGCAATCTGATGCGCATGCCTCAGCCCGGCGGGAAATCCAGCACCACCCCGAGTCCGCGCCCATCGAGGCCGGACTCGAAACGCAGCGCCGCGCCATGCAGCGCCGCGATGCGCGCCACGATGGACAGGCCCAGGCCGTTGCCCGGCTGGCCCGTGCCCAGCACGCGGAAAAAACGCTCGCCCAGGCGTGCGCGCTGCCCGGCCGGCACGCCGGGCCCGTCGTCGCGCACCGCCAGCCGCACGCCGCCCCCCGGCAGCGGCGCCGATTCAACCCGCACCCGGCCGCCTGGGCCGCCATAGCGCACGGCGTTGTCGACGAGATTGCGCAGCGCGCTGGCCAGCAGCGCGGGCGCGGCCTCGATGGTGGGCACGGCCAGCGCGCGTTCCAGCTGCAGGCCCTTGGCGTGTGCGGGCGCAAGGTCCAGCGTGTCGATCAGCGCCTCGAGCGCCACGGTTTCGCGCGGCAGCGCCTCGGCCTGCGGCTCCAGGCGCGCCAGCGCCAGCAGGCTTTCGATCAACGCGGTGCAGCGGTCCAGGTCCGCGCGCAGCTGCTGCAGATGGTGGCCGGGTAATTTCAGTTCGCGCTCTATCAGCTGCACGCGCATGCGCAGCGCGGCCAGCGGCGTGCGCAACTCGTGCGCCGCGTCGCTGGTGAAGCGGCGTTCGCTGTCGAGCGCCACGCCCAGCCGCGCCAGCAGCGCATTGAGCGCATCGAGAATGGTCTGCAGCTCGCGCGGCGGATCGGGCACGGCAATCGGCGACAGGTCCTGCGGCGTGCGCGCGCCGATGCGGCCCGCGGTGTCCTCGAGCGGCCGCAGCAGCCGGCGGATCTGCCACCAGCTCACGAGGCCCAGCAGCACCAGCAGCGCCAGCGCGGGCCAGGCCAGGTTCTCGGCCATGTCGCCCAGCAGCTCCAGGCGCTCCTCGACCGGCTGCGCAACCTGCGCCGTGTTGCCGCCGGCGCCGCGGCGCGTGTGCACGCGCCACAGTTCGCCCCCGACCCAGACATTGGCGAAGCCCTTGCTGCGCTCCACGCGGGGCACGAAGGCGGCCTCGGGCGTGTCCTCGCCGCGCAGCAGCACGCGGCCGTCGGGCGCGACGATCTGGTAATACATGCGCAGCTTCATTTCCTCGCCGCGCCGGTCATGCAGCCCGCGCCCCGCGCTGGCGTGCGCGTCGGCTTCGGAGCCCAGTTGCAGCACCAGGCGCGAGCCCTCCTCCAGCGCATCGTCGAACACATCGCTGGTCGCGAACCAGGCCACGCCAATCACGATGGCCAGGCTCACCAGCCACAGCGTGATGCTGGTGCCCATCACCATCAGCAGCAGACGCCGGCGCAGCGACCAGCCGGTGGCGCGCGGCCTGCCGGCCCGGGGGCGCCACTGGCGCCAGTCACGCGGCTTCATGCCGGCGCGAGCCCGTAGCCCTGGTTGCGCACCGTGACGATGAAGCCGCTGCCCAGCTTCTTGCGCAGGTTGTAGACATGCGCCTCGATGGCATTGCTCTCGACCTCCTCGCCCCAGCCATAGAGCGCTTCCTCGAGCTGGGCGCGGCTCAGGATATGCGTGGGATGGCGCATCAGCGCCTGCAGCAGCGCGAATTCGCGCGCGGTCAGCGTGACCGGTGTGCCGTTGAGTTCGACGCGTTTGGCGGCGGGGTCCAGCGCCACGCTGCCATGGCGCAGCGCGGGCGCTTGCTGCGGCGTGCCGCGGCGCAGCGCCGCGCGCACGCGCGCCGACAGCTCCTCCAGATCAAAGGGTTTGACCAGATAGTCATCGGCGCCCAGGTCCAGCCCCTGCACGCGGTCGGCAAGCGTGTCGCGCGCGGTGATCACGATCACGGGCAACGGGGCGCTCGGCGCGCTTGACGCGCGCAGCGCCTGCAGCACTGCATCGCCGTCGAGGCCCGGCAGGCCGCGGTCGAGCAGCACGCATTGGTAGGAATGGGTGGCCAGCGCAGCCGCGGCCTGGTCGCCGCGCTGCAGCCAGTCGACCGCATAGCCGTCGAGTTGCAGCCACGATTGCAGGGAATTGCCCAGCGAGGGGTCGTCTTCGATCAGGAGGAGGCGCATCCCTGCACCCTAACGCACAAAGCTGATGCGAAACTGATCAGAACCCCGATTCGTCCATCTCGGCGCAGGTCAGGTCGCGTTCGCGCACCACCTTGAGCCAGGCGCCGATGCGCGGCAGCTCGTAACGGAAGAAATAGCGCGCGGCCGCCAGGCGCCCCGCATTTGCCGGCTGCGCGCCATCGCCGCGCAGCGCGGCCCGGGCCACATCCAGCCACATCCACGCCAGCACCACATGGCCCAGCGCCTGCATGTAGGGCACGGCATTGGCCAGCGCCTCGCCCGGCTCGCCCGTGGCCCACGCGGCGTCGGTCGCGCCAAGCGCCTGCTGCAGCGCATCAGCCAGCGCGGCCGCTTCTGCGTCCAGTCCCGGCGTGGCGGCTGCGGCGGCAATGCCGGCTTCGATGCGCGCGGCCAGCAGCTGCAGGCCGCGGCCGCCTTCCATGCGCACCTTGCGTCCGAGCAGGTCCATGGCCTGGATGCCATGCGTGCCTTCGTGGATCATGTTGAGCCGGTTGTCGCGCCAGTACTGCTCCACCTGGAAGTCGCGCGTGTAGCCATAGCCGCCGTGGATCTGGATGGCCAGCGAATTCGCCTCGAGGCAGAACTCGCTCGGCCAGCTCTTGGCGATCGGCGTCAGCACTTCCAGCAGCAGCCGCGCCTCGTCCGCGGCTTCGCCCTGCCCGGTGTGCTGCTCGTCGACCAGCCGCGCGCAGTACAGGTTCAACGCGAGCGCGCCTTCGCCATAGGATTTCTGCGCCAGCAGCATGCGCCGCACATCCGCGTGATCGATGATGCGCACCTGGGGCCGGGTCACATCCTTGCCGCCGGCACCCGTAGGCCGGCCCTGGGGCCGCTCGCGCGCATAGTCGAGGCTGGCGTAATACCCCGCCAGCCCCAGCATGGTGGCGGCCATGCCGATGGCGATACGGGCCTCGTTCATCATGTGGAACATGCACTGCAGGCCCTGGCCCGGTGCGCCGACGAGATAGCCGATGGCGCCGGCCGCGCCGCGCACCGGATACCGGCCCTCGCCGAAATTGAGCAGCGTATTGGTCGTGCCGCGCCAGCCGAGCTTGTGGTTGAGGCCGGCCAGCGCCACATCGTTGCGCTCGCCCGTGAGCCGGCCTTCGGTGTCGACGAGGTGCTTGGGCACGATGAACAGCGAGATGCCCTTGACACCGGGCGGCAGGCGGCCCTCGGCGTCGGGGATCTTGGCCAGCACCAGGTGCACGATGTTCTCGGTGAGTTCGTGGTCGCCCGACGAGATCCACATCTTGTGGCCCTTGAGCCGAAAGCGCGGCCCCAGCGCGTCGTCCTGCGCGCCCGCGCCATCGGGCGTGGCGCGCGTGGCGATATCGGACAGCGACGAACCCGCCTGCGGCTCCGACAGGCACATGGTGCCGGCCCAGCGGCCGTTGAATTCATTGAGCGCGAAGACCTGCTTTTGCAATGCGCTGCCATGCGCCATCAGCGCGCTGGCATTGCCCGAGGTCAGCATGTTCGAGCCGATGCTCACGGACGCCGCGGCAAAGAAGCTGTTGGCCGCGGCCTCGAGCACATAGGGCAGCTGCATGCCGCCGATGTCGTAGTCCTGCGCCGCGCCCAGCATGCCCGACTCGGCATAGGCCAGGCGCGCCGCGTGGGTGCAGGCCGGCAGGATCACCTTCTCGCCGTCGAAGCGCGGCTCCTCGGTGTCGACCGTGCGGTTGAACGGCGCGTACTTCTCGCGCGCGATGCGCTCGCAGGTGTCGAGCACCGCATCGAAGGTCTCGCGCGAATGGTCGGCAAAGCGCGGGCGCGCATTCAGCGCCTGCACTTCGAGCCAGTCATACAAAAGGAAATCCAGCGTTGCGCGCAAACCCATGATCCACTCCTCGAGCGTCGAAAAAAATGGGCCGCAGCAAGCGGCCCTGACCCGTTCGCCCTGAGCCTGACGAAGGGTGAACTTCGAGAGATCCAGGGACAGGCAGCCCGTATCCGCGCTTACAGCACTTCGAAAATGCCGGCCGCGCCCATGCCGCCGCCGATGCACATCGTCACGCACACGCGCTTGGCGCCGCGGCGCTTGCCTTCGATCAGCGCGTGGCCCGTGAGGCGCTGGCCCGACACGCCATAGGGGTGGCCCAGCGCAATCGCGCCGCCGTTGACGTTCAGGCGGTCGGCTGGAATGCCCAGCTTGTCGCGGCAGTAGATGACCTGCACGGCAAACGCCTCGTTGAGTTCCCACAGGTCGATGTCCTGCACCGTGAGGCCCAGCTTCTTGAGCACCTTGGGCACGGCAAACACCGGACCGATGCCCATCTCGTCGGGCTCGCAGCCCGCCACCGCAAAGCCCAGGAAGCGGCCCAGGGGTTGGAGGCCGTTGCGGCCCGCATAGTCCTCGCTGACCACGACGCAGGCGCCCGCGCCGTCGGAGAACTGGCTCGCGTTGCCGGCCGAGATCAGGCCGCCGGGCAAGGCGCTGCGCAGGCCGCTGATGCCTTCCTTGGTCGTGCCCTCGCGCGTGCCTTCGTCCTTGGCGACGGTGACTTCGCGCGTGATCAGGCCGCGCAGCTTGTCGACCACGCCGGCGGTGACGGTGATGGGCGCGATCTCGGCGTCGAACAGGCCCGCGGCCTGCGCCGCGCAGGCCCGTTGCTGGCTGGCCGCGCCGTATTCATCCATCGCGTCGCGGCCGATGCCGTAGCGCTGGGCCACGGTTTCGGCGGTCTGCAGCATGCTCCAGTAGATCTCGGGCTTGCTGCGCAGCAGCGCCGGGTCTTGCAGCATGTGCGTGTTCATCTCCTGCTGCACGCAGGAGATGGACTCGACGCCGCCGGCCACATAGACATCGCCTTCGCCGGCAATGATGCGCTGCGCCGCGGTGGCGATGGTCTGCAGGCCCGAGGAGCAGAAGCGGTTGATGGTCATGCCCGAGGTGCTCACCGGCAGGCCCGCGGCCAGCGCGATCTGGCGCGCGATGTTGGCGCCGGTCGCGCCTTCGGGCGTGGCGCAGCCCATGATCACGTCGTCGACGGCGGCGGCATCGATGCCGGCGCGCTGCACGGCATGCCTGACGGCATGGCCGCCCAGCGTCGCGCCGTGGGTCATGTTGAACGCGCCCTTCCAGCTCTTGGCCAGGGGGGTGCGGGCGGTGGAAACAATCACTGCGGATGTCATGGAATATCCTTGATTCGGTTCTGTACGGGGCGGCGCTTCAGCTGAACGACTTGCCTTCGGCGGCAAGGCGCGCGAGCAGCGGCGCGGGCTGCCAGAACGCGGCGTCGTCGTGCGGGTTCTGCGCAAAGCGGTTCATGGCCTGCACCACGTTGACCAAGCCGACCTCGCCCGCATAGTGCATGGGGCCGCCGCGGTGGATGGGAAAGCCATAGCCCGTCAGATACACCATGTCGATATCGCCGGACTTGCCGGCAATGCCGTCTTCCAGGATGTGCGCGCCCTCGTTGACCAGCGAGAACACCAGGCGCTGCACGATTTCCTCGTCGGAGATCTTGCGCGGCGTGATGCCTTGGTCCTTGCGGTGCTGCTCGATCATCTTGTTGACCAGTTCCGAGGGAATCGCATCGCGCTTGCCGGCCTCGTAGTCGTACCAGCCGGCGCCGGTCTTCTGGCCGTAGCGGCCCAGCTCACAGAGCTTGTCGGCCGTGGCGCTGTACTTCATGCCGGGCTGCTCCACCGCGCGGCGCTTGCGGATCGCCCAGCCGATGTCGTTGCCGGCCAGATCGCCCATGCGGAACGGGCCCATCGCGAAGCCGAACTTCTCGATGGCCTTGTCGACCTGCTGGGGCGTGGCGCCCTCGTCGAGCAGGAAACCGGCCTGGCGGCTGTACTGCTCGATCATGCGGTTGCCGATGAAGCCGTCGCAGACGCCCGAGACCACAGCGGTCTTCTTGATCTTCTTGGCCAGCTTCATCACGGTGGCCAGTACGTCCTTGGGGGTCTGCTTGCCGCGCACGACTTCGAGCAGCTTCATCACGTTGGCCGGGCTGAAGAAATGCATGCCGACCACGTCCTGCGGGCGCTGGGTGAAGGCCGCGATCTTGTCGACATCGAGCGTCGAGGTGTTGGAGGCCAGGATCGCGCCGGGCTTGGCCACGGCGTCGAGCTGCTTGAACACGGCTTCCTTCACGCCCAGTTCCTCGAACACGGCTTCGATGATCAGGTCGGCGTGCTTGAGGTCGTCATAGGACAGCGTGGGCGTGAGCAGCGCCATGCGCTCCTCGTACTTCTCCTGCTTGAGCTTGCCCTTCTTGACCTGTGCCTCGTAGTTCTTGCGAATGGTCGCCTGGCCGCGGTCGAGCGCTTCCTGCTTCGTTTCCAGGATGGTCACGGGAATGCCGGCGTTGAGGAAGTTCATGGCAATGCCGCCGCCCATGGTGCCGGCTCCGATGACGCCCACGCTGCGGATCTCGCGCACCGGCGTGTCCGAAGGCACGTCGGCGATCTTCGAGGCCGCGCGCTCGGCCATGAACAGGTGGCGCAGCGCGCGCGACTCGGGCGTGAACATCAGCTGCGTGAACAGCTCGCGCTCGGTCTGCATGCCGGCATCGAACTTGCCCTTGACGGACGCGGCCACCGCATCGACGCACTTGGCGGGCGCGGGGAAGTTCTTCGACATGCCCTTGACCATATTGCGCGCGAACTGCAGGTAGGCTTCGGCCTGCGGATGCTTGCAGGGCAGGTCGCGCACCAGCGGCAGCGGCCGCTGCGCCGCGATCTTCAGCGCAAACGCGCCCGCTTCCTCGCGCAGGCTCTCGGCCGACGCCGCCACCAGGTCGAACAGCTTCTGGCCGGGAATCGCGGCCAGCATTTCGCTTTGCACGGTTTCGCCGCTGACGATGATGTTCAGCGCGGTCTCCAGGCCCAGCAAGCGCGGCAGGCGCTGCGTGCCGCCGGCGCCGGGCAGCAGGCCCAGCTTGACTTCGGGCAGCGCCACCGCGGTGCCCGGTGCGACCACGCGGTAGTGGCAGCCCAGCGCCAGCTCCAGGCCGCCGCCCATGCAGACCGAGTGGATCGCTGCCACAACCGGCTTGCCCGACAGTTCCACGGCGCGGATCACCGACAGCAGATGCGGCTCCTGGGTCGCGCGCTCGGTGCCGAACTCGGTGATGTCGGCTCCGCCCGAGAACGCCTTGCCCGCGCCGGTAATGATGATGGCCGTGATGTCCGCATCGGCATTGGCCTGGTTCAGCCCCTCGACCACGGCCCGGCGCGTGGCGAGGCCCAGGCCGTTGACCGGCGGATTGTTCAGCGTGATGACGGCAATCTGCCCGTCCTTCTGGTAGTCAGCGCTCATGCGGTTGTCCCTTGTGAATGGAAAAGAACGATCGTGCGATTTTTCATTGTAGAAACTTGCGCCCAAATGACCAGTGGGGTTTGTCTCGCCAGGGACAAGGCCCTTCGACCGGGCCGCGCAGGCAGGCTCAGGGCGAACGGAGGGTAAGGACAGTGAGCTTGCAAACGCCGCGTTTGTCACTTGACCGGACAGCAAACTCAAAAAATCCCGTTCGTCCTGAGCTTGTCGAAGGATGGACGGCCTGTCCTCGAAACAGGAGAACGCAGCGAAGGATTTGCCAGCACTTCAGAACAGGCCGTCCATGGTTCGACCGGGCCGCGCAGGCCGGCTCGCCACGAACGGGTCTGTACATCGCGCCCGGTGCCTACACCTCCAGCCACTCCTTGCGCACGCGCTCATCCGCCCGCAACCCGTCCGGCGTCCCATCGAACACGATGGCCCCATGCCCCATCACCAGCGCCCGGTCCGAAATGCGCATGGCAATGGTCAGCTTCTGCTCGATCAGCAGCACCGCGATGCCGCGCGACTTGATGGTCTGCAGGTACTCGCCGACCAGCTCGACGATCTTCGGCGCCAGGCCCTCGGTGGGTTCGTCGATGATGATCAGGTCGGGGTCGCCCATCAGCGTGCGGCACAGCGTGAGCATCTGCTGCTCGCCGCCCGACATCACGCCGGCCTCGGTGTGCTGGCGCTCCTTGAGGCGCGGGAACATCGCGTACATGTCGTCGAAGCTCCAGCGGCTGCCGCGGCCCTTGCCCTTCTGGCCCAGCAGCAGGTTCTGGTGCACCGTGAGATTGGGAAACACATCGCGGCTCTCGGGCACATAGCCGATGCCGCGGTGCGCGATCTCGTAGGCCTTGCGGCCCTGCAGCTTCTCGCCCTTCCACTCCAGCGTGCCCTCCCAGTCGACCAGGCCCATCACGGCCTTGGCCGTGGTCGAGCGGCCCGAGCCGTTGCGGCCCAGCAGCGCGACGATTTCGCCCGGATTCACATCGAAATCCACGCCATGCAGCACATGGCTCTTGCCGTAATAGGCATGCAGATTGGCAATCTTCAGCATCTTCAGTGCGCTCCCGCCTGCTGATCGGCCACGGCCGATCCCAGATAAGCTTCCTGCACGCGCGCATTGGCGCGCACCCGGTCCGGCGTGTCGAAGGCAATCACCTCGCCATAGACCACCACCGCGATCTTGTCGGCCAGGCCGAACACCACGCCCATGTCATGCTCCACCGTGAGCAGCGTGCGCCCTTCGGTGACCTGCTTGATCAGCTGGATGAAGCGCGCGGTCTCGCTGTTGCTCATGCCGGCCGTGGGTTCGTCCAGCAGGATCACGCTCGCGCCGCCCGCAATGGTGATGCCGATCTCGAGCGCGCGCTGCTCCGCATAGGTCAGGTTCATGGCCAGCACGTCGCGTTTTCGGTCGAGCTGGATCATCTGCATCAGCTGCTCGGCGCGCGCATTCGCGTCATGCAGCCGCGACAGGAAGCGCAGGAAGCTGTAGCCATAGCCCATGCTCCACAGCACGCCGCAGCGCAGGTTCTCGAACACGCTGAGCTTGGGGAAGATGTTGGTGATCTGGAAGCTGCGCGACAACCCCTGGCGGTTGATCTCGAACGGCTTCTTGCCGTCGATGCGCTGGCCGTGCAGCAGCACCTCGCCGCTGCTGGGCGGAAAGCGGCCGCTGATCAGGTTGAACAGCGTCGACTTGCCCGCGCCGTTGGGCCCGATGATGGCCACGCGCTCGCCGGCCTCGACGGCCAGGTTCACGCCGCGGATGATCTCGGTCTTGCCAAAGCGCTTGCGCAGGTCCTTGAGCTCGAGCGCATAAGTGGGTTGTGTCATGGTCATGCCTCCGCGCGCTTGATCTGCAGTTCGATTTCTTCCTGGACCTGGCTCCACTGGCGCACGAAGCGCCGGCGCACCAGCTCGAAGGCCGCGCCGCCGACCAGCAGCAGCGCCAGCGCCCCGATCCAGCTGCCGGCGCTGCGCGTGTCGAGCGACACTCCCATGAAGCGCAGGTGGTCGCCGAGCGCGGCGTTGAGCTGGAGGTGGTAAATCATCTCGACCATGGCCGCCAGGCCCACGATGGCCGCCAGCGCGCAGACGGCCAGCGCCGCGTAGCCCGGCAGCAGCCGCGTGAGCTTGCCGAATTTCGCCACGCGCAGGTTCATCATGACCAGGCTGGCCACGCCGCCGGGCGCATACATCACCATGAACAGGAACACCAGGCCCAGGTACAGCAGCCAGGCCTTGGACAGCTCCGACAGCAAGATGGAGGCAAACACCAGCAGCACCGCGCCGATGATCGGCCCGAAGAAGAAGGTCGCGCCGCCGAGGAAGGTGAACAGCAGGTAGCTGCCCGAACGCATCACGCTCAGGGTGTCGGCCGCGGCGATGATCTCGAAGTTGATCGCCGCCAGCCCGCCGCCGATGCCCGCGAAGAAACCGGCGATGATGAACGAGAAGTAGCGCACGCGCTGGGTGTTGTAGCCCACGAACTCGACCCGCTCGGGGTTGTCGCGCACCGCGTTGAGCATGCGTCCGAGCGGCGTGCCGGTGAACGCGAACATCAGCGCCGTGCAGACGAAGCAATACACCGCGATCAGGTAGTAGACCTCGATGGCCGGGCCGAACGTCATGCCCAGGAAAGGCTGGCCGTAGACCCGGTCGGTGGTGATGCCGCCCTCGCCGCCGAAGAACTCGGGAAACATCAGCGCCATCGAGGCCACGAGCTCGCCTATGCCCAGCGTGATCATCGCAAAGGTGGTGCCCGACTTGCGCGTGGTCACATAGCCCAGCAGGATCGCAAAGAACATGCCGCCCAGGCCGCCGATGATGGGAATCAGCACCAGCGGAATCTCCAGCCCGCCGATCCTGTTCATCGCATGGATCGCAATGAACGAGCCCATGCCGGTATAGACCGCATGCCCGAAGCTCAGCATGCCGCCCTGCCCGAGCAGGATGTTGTACGACAGGCAGATGATGATCAGGTAGCCGATCTGGCTCAGCATGGTCAGCGCCAGGCTGCTGGTGAACAGATGCGGCGCGACGGCCAGCGCCAGCGCGAACAGTGTCCAGATGACGAAGCGGCCGATATTCAGCGGCTTGAAGCGGTACGCATGATCGGCGTCGGCGGGCCGCGCGGCGATGGGAACGGCGTGACCGGCAGCCAGAGTGCTTGGTGATGTATTCATGATCTCAGTTGTCCATTCGGCGTTCGCCACATGCGCGGCGTAAGAAACCGGCGCGTCCCGGCAGGGGGGCAGCGAGCAAGGGCCGCCCCGCAGCGAGGCTGCCGTCCCCCTCCACCGAAGGATGAGAGGGGGAAGACGGGGCCGGCCATCCGGCGCAGCGGCTCAGGGGGTACTTCATATCAATCCTCTCTGGTGCCCAGCAGGCCCTTGGGCCGGAAAATCAGGATCAGCACGAGAAACAGGTAAGGCAGGATGGGTGCGACCTGCGACAGCGTGAGGCGCAGCACCGGATAGCCAAAGGTCTGGTCCGTCACCTGCGTGCCCAGCGCGCCGAGGAAATTGACCAGCGAATAATCGATGGCCACCGCAAAGCTCTGCACGATGCCGATCAGCAGCGAGGCCAGGAAGGCGCCGGCCAGCGAGCCCATGCCGCCGACCACGACCACCACGAAGATGATCGAGCCCACCGACATCGCCATCGCCGGTTCGGTCACATAGGTGTTGCCGCCGATCACGCCGGCCAGGCCCGCGAGCGCGCAGCCGCCGCCAAACACCAGCATGAACACGCGCGGCACGTTGTGGCCGAGCGCCTGCGCCATCTCGGGGTGCTTGAGCGCGGCCTGGATCACCAGCCCGATGCGCGTGCGCGTGAGGATCAGCCACACGGCCAGCAGCATCAGCAGCGCCACCAGCATCACGAACGAGCGCGACTTGGGAAACTGCGTGCCGTAGAGCGTGAACAGCGGCCCCTGCAGTTGCGGCGGCAGCGCGTAAGGGACCGTGCCGCGGCCCCAGACCAGTTGCACGATCTCGAGGATCAGATAGGACAGCCCGAACGTGACCAGCAGCTCGGGCACATGGCCGAACTTGTGCACGCGGCGCAGGCTGTAGCGCTCGAACAGCGCGCCCAGCGCGCCGACCAGCAGCGGCGCGATGAACAGCGCGGGCCAGAAACCCACCACGCCGCTGAGCGTATAGGCGAAATAGGCACCCAGCATGTAGAAGCTGGTGTGGGCGAAATTGAGCACGCCCATCATGCTGAAGATCAGCGTCAGGCCCGAGCTGAGCATGAACAGCAGCAGCCCGTAACTCACGCCGTTGAGCAGCGAGATCGTCAAGAATTCAGCATTCATCGCAAGACCCAGGGAGAAAAAGCCGGAAAAAATGAGGGGGCCCCGGCCCCCTCGGCGTCACCTAGCCACGGGGGCTCAAGACGGGCGCTTCATCTGGCAGGAAGTTGGCGTGCTGGCCACATAGGGCTCGAAATACTTCACCGGCGCCAGCGTGTAGCCGGTGTTCTCCGAATCCATCGGGTACTTGCCGCCGGCCTTTTCCCAGCGCGTGATGTACAGGCCCTGCTGCAGCTGGTGGTCGGCCTTGCGCATCTCGACCTCGCCGTTGAAGCCCTTGAACTTCATGCCTTCCATGGCCGCCGCGACCTTGACCGGGTCGGTCGACTTGGTGCGCACGAAGGCTTCGGTCAGCATGGCGTAGGTGTTGAACACCGAGGCCGTGTACATGTCCTCGTTGAAGCGCTTCTTGAAGTCGGTGACGATGCGGCCAATGTCGCCAGGCAGGTTCAGGTGGCCGTAGCCCACGGCATAGACCTTGCCCGCCGCGGCCGCGCCCATGGCCGTCGGCGCGCCCGTGGCAATCGCGTAGTAGGTGTAGAACTTGACGTTGTTCAGGCCCGCATCGTTGGCGGCCTTGATCAGCAGCGCCAGGTCCGAACCCCAGTTGCCGGTGATCACCGAATCGGCGCCCGACTGCTTGATCTTGGCGATATAGGGCGAGAAGTCGCGCACCTGGGCCAGCGGCGCGAGGTCGTCGCCGACGATCTCGACGTCGGGGCGCTTTTGCTTGAGCATGTCCTTGGCGTACTTCGAGACCTGGTGGCCATGCGCGTAGTTCTGGTTGATCAGATAGACCTTCTTCACATCGGGAAGGTCCTTCATGTAGGTGGTCAGAGCCTCCATCTTCATCGAGGTGTCGGCGTCGAGGCGGAAGTGCCAGTAGCTGCACTTGCTGTTGGTGAGGTCGGGGTCCACGGCGGCGTAGTTGAGGTAGACCACCTCCTTGCCCTTGTTGCGCGCGTTGTGCTTTTCCAGCGCATCCATGATGGCCAGCGCCGGGCCCGAGCCGTTGCCCTGCACGACGTAGCGCGCGCCCTGGTCCATGGCCGAGCGCAGCGCGCTGGTGGTCTCCTGCGGGCTCAGCTTGTTGTCAATGCCGATCACTTCGAATTTGACGCCGGCCGGGTTCTTCTTGCTGAACTCCTCGGCGAGGAACTGGAAGCTCTTGAGCTGGTTCGAGCCCAGCGCCGCCATCAGTCCCGACAGCGGGTCCAGCCACGCGATCTTCACGGTCTCGCCCTGCTGCGCAAACGCCCCGCCCGCGCCTGCCAGGATCACCGCTGCCGCCACTGCCTTGAAAGCGAACTTCATTGTTTGTCTCCTTGTTGATGGATGAGCAAATGCAGCGTAGCGGCTCCACCTGAAGCTCTGGATGGGGAATGCCCTAGCCCCTATCGCCTAGGTGACTGGCTGCGAACGGTTCGCGCAAAACCATGGCTTTTCCAGCGCAAAACTACCTGTCGGCAGGCTGGCGGAAAATGCAAAAAAAAGCCTGGTCCGCAGGGACCAGGCTTGCTTGCAAGCACGAGGCGCGGGAATCAAAGACCAGGCAGCTGGTAGTCCGCCAGTTGCTCGCGCAGGCGCGTCTTGAGCATCTTGCCCGTCGCCCCCAGCGGAATCGCGTCGACGAACACCACGTCATCGGGAATCTGCCACTTGGCGGTCTTGCCTTCGTAGAACTTCAGCAGTTCCTCGCGGCTCACCTGCGCGCCGGGCTTGAGCGCCACGGCCACGATCGGGCGCTCGTCCCATTTGGGGTGGCTCATGCCGATGCAGGCGGCCATGGCCACGGCCGGATGCGCCATCGCGATGTTCTCGATGTCGATCGAGCTGATCCATTCGCCGCCGGACTTGATCACGTCCTTGCTGCGGTCGGTGATCTGCATGTAGCCGTCGGGATCGATGGTCGCGACATCGCCCGTCGGAAACCAGCCGCGGCCCTGCTCGTCATAGACCAGCGGGCTGCCTTCGCCCTTGAAATAGCTGTCGATGATCCAGGGCCCGCGCACCAGCAGGTCGCCATAGCTCCTGCCGTCCCAGGGCTGCTCCTTGCCCCCGTCGCCGACGATCTTCATGTCCACGCCATAGATGGCCCGGCCCTGCTTTTGCCGGATCTTCATCTTCTCCTCTTCAGGCAGGTCCTGGTGCTTGTTCTTGAGCGTGCTGAGCGTGCCCAGCGGGCTCATCTCGGTCATGCCCCAGGCATGCAGCACCTCGACACCCAGGTTCTGGAAGGTGGTGATCATCGCCGGCGGGCATGCGGAGCCGCCGATGACGGTGCGCTGGAGGGTGCTGAAGCGCAGATGCTTGGGCTGCATGTAGCCCAGCAGCATCTGCCAGATGGTGGGCACGCCCGCGGCATAGGTCACGCTCTCGGCCTCGATCAGCTCGTAGAGCGACTTGCCGTCGAGCGCCGGGCCGGGATAGACCACCTTGGCGCCGGTGAGCGCCGCCGAATAGGGCACGCCCCAGGCATTGACGTGGAACATCGGCACCACCGGCAGCACCGAGTCGCGCGCCGACAGGTCCATGACGTCGGGCAGCGCCGCCGCGTAGGCGTGCAGCGTGGTCGAGCGGTGGCTGTAGAGCGCGGCCTTGGGGTTGCCCGTGGTGCCGCTGGTGTAGCACATGCTCGAGGCGGTGTTCTCGTCGAACTGCGGCCAGTCGTACTCCGCCGATTGCGCGCCGATCCAGTCCTCGTAGCTGATCAGGCCGGGAATGCCCGAGTCCGCGGGCAGCCGGTCGGCGTCGCACAGTGCCACCCACTGGCGCACCGTGGGGCAGCGCGCATGCACGGCCTGCACCAGCGGCAGGAAAGTGAGGTCGAAGCACAGCACCTGGTCCTCGGCATGGCCCACGATCCACGCGATCTGATCGGGATGCAGGCGCGGATTGATGGTATGGAGCACGCGGCCCGCGCCGCTCACGCCGAAATACATCTCCATGTGGCGGTAGCCGTTCCACGCCAGGCTGGCCACGCGCGCGCCGTGCGCCACGCCCATGGCCTCGATGGCGTTGGCGAGCTGCTTGGAGCGCGCCGACAGATCGCGGTAGGTATAGCGGTGGATATCGCCTTCGACGCGGCGCGAGACGATCTCGGCATCGCCGTGGTGGCGCGCGGCAAAATCGATCAGCGATGAAATCAGCAGCGGTTGGCTTTGCATCAGTCCCAACATGGGTGGTCTCCTAGTACTCAGGTTTTATCCATTCATCCTAACGTGCCATTTTGACCTCGGGCCAGCGGAGTGTCACCAAGGCGCGCGGGCAATGCGGCGATGGCCCGACACGCGCCCGGGCTGAACGCCGTGGGTGACAATCCCGGCATGAATTCGCTCGACCCCGCCCACTCCGATCCCGCCGCGCGTCCCGACTGGGGCTGGCAGCCCGGCTTTGCCGCGCTGGGCCCGGCGTTCTTCACCGCGTTGCAACCCACGCCCGTGCCCACGCCCCATTGGGTGGGCACCAGCGCGTCCGCGGCCCGCTTGCTGGCGCTGCCGCCCGGCTGGCTGCACAGCGACGAGGCGCTGCAGGCGCTGAGCGGCAACCAGTTGCTCGCGGGCAGCCAGCCGATGGCCACCGTCTACAGCGGCCACCAGTTCGGCGTCTGGGCCGGGCAGCTTGGCGACGGGCGCGCGATCTTGCTGGGCGAAACCGCGCAAGGCATGGAAATCCAGCTCAAGGGCGCGGGCCGCACGCCCTACTCGCGCGGTGGCGACGGCCGCGCCGTGCTGCGCTCGAGCATCCGCGAGTTCCTCTGCAGCGAGGCCATGCACGCGTTGGGCATCCCGACCACGCGCGCGCTGTGCGTGACCGGCTCGCCGCTGCCGGTGCGGCGCGAGACGCTGGAAACCGCGGCCGTGGTCACGCGCCTCGCGCCCAGCTTCATCCGCTTCGGCCATTTCGAGCATTTCGCCGCGCGCGACATGCAGCCCGAACTGCGCGCGCTGGCCGATTACGTGATCGACCGCTACTACCCGGGCTGCCGCGCCGACGCCACGCCCTACGCCGCGCTGCTGCAGGCGGTGAGCGAGCGCACGGCGGAGCTGCTGGCGCAATGGCAGGCCGTGGGTTTCTGCCATGGCGTGATGAATACCGACAACATGAGCATCCTGGGCCTGACCATCGATTACGGCCCGTTCCAGTTTCTCGACACCTTCGACCCGGGGCATATCTGCAACCACAGCGACGCCCAGGGCCGCTATGCGTTCAACCGCCAGCCGCAGGTCGCCTACTGGAACCTGTTCTGCCTGGCCCAGGCCCTGCTGCCGCTGATCGAAGACGAGGAAGCGGCGCTGGCCGCGCTCGCGGTCTACAAATCCCGCTACGCACTGGCCTTTCTCACGCGCATGCGCGCCAAGCTGGGCCTGGTGTACCGCCAGGACGACGCGCAGCACAGCGACAGCGACGGCGCGCTGGTCGAGCAGCTGCTGGGCCTGCTGGCCGCCAACCGCGTCGACTACACGGTGTTCTGGCTGCGCCTCACGGACGCCGTCGACAGCGGCGATTTCACGCCCGTGCGCGACCTGTTTCTCGACCGCGAGGGCTGGGACGACTGGCTGCGCGGCTATTCGGCGCGCCTGGTGCAGACCGATGGCGCCAGCGCCGTCGCGGTCATGCGCACCAGCAACCCGCGCTATGTGCTGCGCAACCACCTGGGCGAACTGGCCATCCGCGCCGCCCAGGATGGCGACTTCAGCGTGCTGGAGCAACTGCAGCAGGTGCTCGAACGTCCCTACGAGATCCATCCGGAACACACGCAGTGGTCCGGATTTGCGCCAGAATGGGCCTCATCCATCGCCATCAGCTGTTCATCATGAGCTTTCCTACCCAGAAAACCGACGCCCAGTGGCATGCCGTGCTCCAGGAAAAGGGCGCCGAACCCGGCGCCTACCAGATCACGCGCCACGCGGCCACCGAGCGCCCCTACACCGGCAAGTACGAGCAGCACTGGGCCGACGGCAGCTACCACTGCATCTGCTGCGGCGCCAAGCTGTTTGCCTCGGGCACCAAGTTCGACGCCGGTTGCGGCTGGCCCAGCTTTTCGCAGGCCATTCCTGGAACCATCCGCGAGATCATCGATCACAGCCATGGCATGACACGCACCGAAACCGTCTGCGCCGAGTGCGGCGCCCACCTGGGCCATGTGTTCGAAGACGGCCCGCAGCCCACGGGCCTGCGCTACTGCATGAACTCGGCGTCGCTGGACTTCACGCCCAGCACGTCCTGAACCCCGGGCCGCTGTGACCGCAGCGGCCCTGCCCTTTTGTTCCTTGGCCCGCGAGCCCCATGAAACTCCTGATCGACTTCTTCCCCATCATCCTGTTCTTTGTGGCCTTCAAGGTCTGGGGAATCTATGCCGCCACTGCCGTGGCGATTGCCGCCACGGTGGTGCAGATCGCCTACCTGCGCATCCGCAACGGCCGGGTCGAGCCCATGCAATGGGTCAGCCTGGGCGTGATCGTGCTGTTCGGCGGCGCGACGCTGCTGGCCGAGAGCGAAACCTTCATCAAGTGGAAGCCCACGGTGCTGTACTGGCTCATGGGCGGCGCGCTGCTGTTCGGCCAACTGATCTTTGGCAAGAACCTGCTGCGCTCGGTCATGGGCGCGCAGCTGCAGCTGCCCGAAGCGGTGTGGCTCAAGCTCAACTGGGCGTGGACCGCTTTCTTTGCCGTGATGGGCGCGCTCAACCTCTGGATCGCCTTCCACTTCGACACCGACACCTGGGTCAACTTCAAGCTGTTTGGCGGCCTGGGCCTGATGCTGGTGTTCGTGATTGCCCAGGCGCTGTACCTGAGCCGCTACCTCAAGGACGACACCGCCGAAGCGGCCGCGCCCAAGGAACTGCCATGAGCGCGCTGCCCTCCATCAGCGCGGCCGCCATGGAGGCCGCGCTGCGCGCGCGCCTGGCGCCCACGCAGCTCGAAGTCATCGATGAAAGCGGCCTGCATGCCGGCCATGCGGGCGCCAACGGCACCGGTTTCGGCACGCATTTCCGGGTGCGCATCGCCACGCCGGAATTTGCGGGCCGCACGCGCATTGCACGCCATCGCCTTGTGTATGATGCGCTGCAAGACTTCATTGACCAGGGTGTTCATGCCATCGCCATTGAAGCGCTTTGACGACATGCATGCCTGAAGCTGCATGGCAAGGTTGAAGACAACAAACGTCTCTTATTTTTCTTTCGGAATCTCGCATGAATAAACAGATCCTGTCCAGCCTGGTGACGGCTGCCGTCCTGGGTGGCGCTGCCTTTGGCGCTGCGGCGCAAAACCTGGCCGTGGTCAACGGCAAGCCCGTTCCCAAGGAACGCGTGGAAATCCTCAAGCAGCAGATCGAGCGCTCGGGCCGCCCCATCTCTCCCGAGATCGAAGGACAGATCAAGGAAGAAGTCATTGCGCGTGAAGTCTTCATGCAGGAAGCCCACCGCCTGGGCCTCGAAGCCTCGCCCGAATACAAGTCGCAGATGGAACTCGCACGCCAGACCGTGCTGATTCGCGAGCTGTTCGAGGACTTCAAGAAGAAGAACCCGGTCACCGACGCCGAGATCAAGGCCGAGTACGACAAGTTCGTGGCCGCCAACCAGGGCCAGGAATACCGCGCCAGCCACATCCTGGTGCCCACCGAGAACGAAGCCAAGGCCATCATCGCCTCGCTGAAGAAGGGCGGCAACTTCGCCGAGATCGCCAAGAAGCAGTCCAAGGACCCTGGATCGGGCGCCCGCGGCGGCGACCTCGACTGGGCCAATGCCAACAGCTTCGTGCCCGAGTTCACCGAAGCCATGATCAAGCTGCAAAAGGGCAGCTACACCCAGACGCCCGTGAAGAGCCAGTTCGGCTATCACGTGATCCGCCTGGACGACACGCGCCAGGCCGAACTGCCCAAGCTCGAAGACGTCAAGCCGCAAGTGGCCCAGCAACTGGAACAGCAAAAGCTGATGCAATTCCAGGAAGGGCTGCGCGCCAAGGCCAAGGTCGAGTAAGACCGGCCAGCGCCTGCGCTGCGCCAATGCAAAAGAAGCGGCCTCGGCCGCTTTTTTGCGTTTCAGCGGCGCGAATCAGGGACGCGGCGCGTCGGCCCATTTGCGCAAACCGTCGGTGCCCGCCGCGGCGCGCGCCAGCAGCATGCCGGCCAGCGTCGCGTGCAGCACTGCGCGGCCGCGGCCATGGGCGCGCAGCGCGCACAGAAGCAGACCCGCGCCCAGCACGGCCGTGGTGCAGTGCTCATACGGGGCGCTGGCGCGCGAATCGTCATAGGTGATCAGTTCGTGCACGTATTCCTTGACGCTCTTTTCCATGGAATCCTCCTGGAGGCATTGAAAGAAAGCCCCAAAAATAACGCCGTGGGCGCGGCGGCGGAGACAGTTGAGACGGCTGCTGCGTAGTCCCGCGCTGAAGCCGCGGACGCTGCCTACAGCTTGGAGAGGGATTTTTCTGGCCGCGGCATGGCCGCAGTCTGCACGGCGCTGGCAAAGCCGGTGATTTCCTGCGCCGGCCTGGCGGGATGGAACGCGGGCTGGGCAGAATTGAGCGCAAACAGAATACGCCCTTCGCGCGTGCCGCCCAGACGCTGGATCACGATGGCGCCATCGTCATGCACATAGATGCGCAGCTGCGGCACCTTGGGGCTTTGCCAGTAGCAGGGGTTGCTGTCGAGGCAATGCCAGTCGTTTTCTTCCGACATGGTCTTGTGCAGCAGCGCATCGAGGTAGTCTTTGTCGTCGTGGTAGCTGGATTCGACCGCGTGCCAGTGTTTGAGCAGGCTTTCATAGGCCTGCTGGCGCGAAGCACAGGGCTCCATGGCCTCGACACGCTTGAGGAAGGCGACTGCACGGCGCTCGAACTCGTAAAACAATCTGACCTCCTGATATGTAAGCCGATTTCGCCCCAGTGGGTTACGAATAGTCGTCAGTGCGTCTGTTCTAACAGACCGGACTGCCGTCTGTCGAGTAACGTCAACGTAAGTTTCAACCGGTTTCATTTACATCCGGGATTTGCAACCGGCGCTGTATGGTGGGCAGGGTGAAACCAGACAGTGAAAAGGAAGTTCGCATGCACCGTCCGCAGCCCACCGATCCGCCGACTCCTGCCCCCCCTCCACCCGCCGGCCCGGAGGAGACACCGATTGGAGATCCTCCGCCCAGCCCGGCGACAGCCCCGCCGATCGAAGATCCGCGGCCGGCACGCGGCTCGCATTGAGCCCCGCGCTGGAGACACGCACAGCCCTACCGGAAGCGAAAAAGGACGATGTAACCAGATGGTAACAATGGTGACTTCAGGGCATTTCCACGCCGGGATCTAATCCAGTTGGCCGTTTGCTGCGTACCCGCGGCCTCGGTTTGTAACTGGACTTGCGGGCGCACGCCGGCGCCGCAACGGCACGATGCCGAGCCGGCGATGCCGAATTCCGCGCGGTTTCCGGCGTCGCGCGGAACTTCGCTCCAAAGCCAGCACTCCCACAGGCTCTTTCCACCCCCCGACTCTGAGATTGGAGCTGTTTCCGTGCTGTCTTTGACCCGCCGTTTCTCGCATTTCCTTGCCGCTGCCAGCCTGTCCCTCGTGGCACTGGCTCCCACCCTGGCCCAAGCCGCCGAATTCGTCAGCATCAAGGGCAGCACGGTGAACGTACGCGAGAAACCCAGCACCCGCTCGGCCACGCTGTGGGAACTGGGCCGGGGCTACCCCCTGCAGGTGACGCAGCGCCAGGGCAAATGGCTCAAGGTGCGCGATTTCGAGTCAAGCCTGGGCTGGGTGCATGCGCCGCTGACCGCCAAGACGCCGCACATGGTGATCACCGCGCGCACCGCCAACCTGCGCTCGGGTCCGGGCCAGAAATTCAAGCGCGTGGCCCGGCTGGAGCAGCATGAAGTGGTGCGCACGCTGAAGAAGTCCGGCAACTGGGCCCAGGTGCGGCGCGAGAACGGCCAGCAGGGCTGGGTGGCACGCAGTCTGGGCTGGGGCTGGTAAGCCAGGCCAGCCGCGGCCGCAGTTCAGCGGTTGACGATCTTCTGCGCCACCGGCGCATAGCCATGGTTCAACGGGCCATGGCCCGCGCCGGTGCGCACATGGGCGCCGGCGGCAATGGCGCCCAGGATGTAGCTGCGCGCGCGCGCCACGGCCTCGGCCAGCGGCGCACCCGTGGCCAGTTCGGCGGCAATGGCCGATGACAGGGTGCAGCCGGTACCGTGGCCGTTGTGGGTCAAGATGCGCGCCGACTCGAAGCGCTGGCTCAGCCCGCTGCCGTCGACCAATTGGTCCACGACCCAGTCGCCGGGCAGATGCCCGCCCTTGAGCAGCACCGCGGGCGCGCCCAGCGCCAGCAGTTCGCGCGCCGCGCTTTCCAGCGCCGTGAGGCCGTCGATGGGCCGGCCCAGCAGCCAGCCGCCCTCGTCCAGGTTGGGCGTGATCAGTTCGACCAGGGGAAACAGCTCGCTCTTGAGCGCATCGGCGGTTTCGGGCGCGATCAGCCGGTCGCCGCTGGTCGCCACCATGACCGGATCGAGCACCACATGCGGCAGCTTGTATGCGCGGATGGCATCGGCCACCACGCGCACCGTCTCGGGTGTGGCCAGCATGCCGATCTTCACGGCATCGACGCCGATGTCCTGCACCACGGCATCGATCTGCGCCTTGAGCATTTCCGCGGGCACGGCGTGGATCGCGCGCACGCCGCAGGTGTTTTGCGCGGTGATGGCGGCAATGGCCGTCATGCCGAAGCAGCCCAGCGCACTGAAGGTCTTGAGGTCGGCCTGGATGCCGGCGCCGCCGCCGCTGTCCGAGCCGGCAATGGAGAGCACGCGCAGATAGTGCGCCGGGCGCACGGGGGCGGGAGCGGATGGGGCGCAGGCCGCCGGGTGAGGGTTGGTCATGGGGCAAAATTATGGCTGATCTTGGCATCGCCAAAGCCCTTCGGCCGGTGCGCCATGCCGCCGCGGCCCGCGCCGCTATGCCAGGCGGAAGTCCGAGGCGTTCTCATGCGCGAGGCGCGGCAGCGGCGCACTTTCATCCTTGAGCATCACGCCCGTGAGCCCGCGTTCGCGCGCCGCGCGCAGCAGCCAGGCGGCGCGGCGCGCGGCCCCGGGATAGTCCAGGCCCTCGGGCCGCACGTTGGAGATGCAGTTGCGCTCGGCATCGCTGCGGCCGCGCCGCGGCGCCCAGGTCAGGTAGAGACCCAGGCTGTCGGGCGAACTCAGGCCCGGGCGTTCGCCGATCAGCACCAGCACCAGCTGCGCGCCCAGGCGCTCGCCGATATCGTCGCCTATGGCCACCCGCCCCTGCTCCACGAGCACGGCTGGCGTGAGGCGCCAAGCCCGCATATCGGCCTGCAGTTCGGCCAGCAAGGCCGCGAGCAACGGCGCCGCATGCCGCTCCACCGCCAGCGCGGACAATCCGTCGGCCACCACGATGCACAGGTCCTGCGGCTGGCCCTGGCGCTCGGCTTCCAGGGCCGTGGCCGATGCCGTATCGAGCCTGCGGCCCTGGTCCGGGCGCTGCAGGTAGGCCGCGCGATCGCTGGCCTGGCTGTGCGCGCGCAGCGTCGGCACGCCCAGCGCTTCGATGGCGTCTGCCACGGCGCGCACATCGAGCGGCCGATGCACCGCGTCGCGCGCCTGCGCATGGGCCAGCTGGAACGCCAGATGCTGGGCCGTCGGCACGCTGATGCCGCTGCGGCCCAGCGCGATGCGTGCGGGCGTGTGCCGGCGCAGCCGCTCCCAGGGGCTGGCAATCACTTCATCAGGCATGGTCCGCTTCTCCTTCAGCGCAGCAGGTGCGCAAACGGGCCCGCGCCCGCGTCCGCCAGGCGCGCCGTGGCGCCAGGCACGAAGATGCCGGAGCGCTCGAGCCAGGCTTCGAATTCGGGCGCGGGCCGCAGCCCGAGCACGCGCCGCGCATAGAGCGCATCGTGGAACGAGGTGCTCTGGTAGTTGAGCATGACATCGTCCGAACCCGGGATGCCCATGACGAAGGTGCAGCCGGCCACGCCCAGCAGCGTCAGCAGCACGTCCATGTCGTTCTGGTCGGCCTGCGCATGGTTGGTGTAGCAGATGTCGCAGCCCATGGGCAGGCCCAGCAGCTTGCCGCAGAAATGGTCCTCGAGCCCGGCGCGGATGATCTGCCGGCCATCGAACAGGTATTCGGGGCCGATGAATCCGACCACGGTGTTGACCAGCAGTGGATCGAAGCGCCGCGCGACGGCATAGGCGCGCGCCTCGAGGGTCTGCTGGTCGCAGCCATGGTGGCCGTCGGCCGACAGCGCACTGCCCTGCCCGGTCTCGAAATACATCACGTTGCGCCCGCGCTCGCCATCGGCAAACACACTGCCGCGCTGCAGCGCCAGCGCTGCGGCCTGCGCCTCGGCCAGCAGCGCCAGGTCGATGCCGAAGCTGCGGTTGGTGGCCTCGGTGCCGCCGATCGACTGGAACACCAGGTCCACGGGCGCGCCGCGTTCGATGGCCTGCAAGGTGTTGGTCACATGGGTCAGCACGCAGGACTGGGTGGGAATGCCGTACTGCTGGATCACCGCGTCGAGCATCTCCAGCAGGCGCATGACCTGCGGCACGCTGTCGGTGGCCGGGTTGATGCCTATCGTCGCATCGCCCGCGCCGTACATCAGGCCGTCGAGCACGCTGGCCGCGACGCCTGCGGCCGCGTCGGTGGGATGGTTGGGCTGCAGCCGCGTCGACAGGCGCCCGCGCAAGCCGATGGTGTTGCGAAAGCGCGTGGTGACCTGGCACTTGCGCGCCACCTGGATCAGGTCCTGGTGGCGCATCAGCTTGGACACCGCCGCCGCCATCTCGGGCATGAGGCCGGGCGCGAGCGCGGTGAGCGCGGCACCGTCCACGGCGTCGGACAGCAGCCAGTCGCGAAAGCCCCCCACGCTCAGATGGGCCACCGCGGCGAAGGCTTTTGCATCATGGCCATCGATGATCAGCCGCGTGACCTCGTCGGACTCGTAGGGCACCAGCGCTTCCTGCAGGAAGCGCGCCAGCGGCACGTCGGCCAGCGCCAGCTGCGCGGCCACGCGCTCCTCGGCCGAGCGCGCGGCCACGCCCGCGAGCTGGTCGCCCGAACGCTCGGGCGAGGCCCGCGCCAGCAGCTGCGCGAGGCCGTCGAAGACATGGCGGCGCGCGCCTATGGTCTGGTGGTAAACGGTCATATCGGCAAGCGCCCTCCTCCAGGGAATGCGTCCATTGTCGGCATCCTGGCGGCCGGCGCAAGGGCAGACGGCCGCAATCAATAGCCCAGCGCGCAACCGTCCTTGCGGGGATCGGAGCCGCCCTGCAGCACGCCCCGCTCCCAGTCGATCAGGATGGCCTGCGCGCCGCCGATCGCCATGCCGGGCTTGATCAGCGTATGGCCCATGCGCACAAGCGCCGCGCGCGTGGCCTCGGGCAGCGTGGCTTCGGCTTCGACCTGGCGGGTTCCAGGCACCGGAAACACGCGCGGCAGGTCGATGGCCGTCTGCGGGTCGAGGCCGTAGTCGAACACCTTGGCCACCAGGTGCGCATGGCCCATGGCCTGGTAGTGCCCGCCCATCACGCCAAACGGCATGCGCACCCGGCCGTCCTGCACCGCCATGCCGGGAATGATGGTGTGCAACGGGCGCTTGCGGCCCGCGATGGTGTTCGCATGGCCGGGCTGCAGCGAGAAGCTCTGGCCGCGGTTGTGCAGCAGCACGCCGCCAGGCGCGACCAGCCCGCTGCCGAACGGCTGGAAGATCGAATTGATGAAGCTCGCGCAGTTGCGCTCCTTGTCGACGACGCAGATATAGACCGTGTCCTTGTGCGCGGCGGGCTCGGGCATGTCGACGCGTGGCGCGGCCTGCTCAGGGTCGATGCGCGCGCGCAGCTCCTGCGCGAACTCCATGGACAGCAGCCGCTGCACATCGACCGGGCCGTGCAGCGGATCGCCGAGCCAGGCATCGCGCGCGGCATAGGCCAGGCGCGTGGCCTCGATCTCCAGATGCAGGCGCTCGGGCGAGGTCGGATCGCCATCCGCCGGGAAACCCGACAGGATGTTCATGATCAGCAGCGCGATCAGGCCCTGGCCGTTGGGCGGGCATTCGAGGATGTCCACGCCGCGAAACCGCGTGCGGATCGGCGTGACGTATTCACCGCGGCACGCCGCGAAATCCGCGGCCGTGTGCAGCCCGCCGCGCGCCTGCAGGAAGCCGACCATGCCGTCGGCGATCGTGCCCTCGTAGAACGCGTCGCGCCCGCCGGCGGCAATCGCGCGCAGCGTCGCCGCGAGCTCGCGCAGGTGGTGGACATCGCCCGCGGCGGGCGCCTGGCCGCCGCGCAGATAGATGCGCGCGGCCTCGGGGTCCTGGCGCAGCAGCGCGGCATTCGCGGCCCAGTCGGCGGCGCAGCGCGGCGCCACCGCAAAGCCCTGCTCGGCCAACGCGATCGCGGGTTGCAGCAGCTCGCCCAGCGGCCGCGTGCCATGGTCGGCGGCCAGCGTCGCCCAGGCATCGACCGCGCCGGGCACGCTCACCACATGCGCCGAATGGCGGGTCCATTCGGTCACGCCCTTTTGCGCCAGCGCCGCGGGCGTCGCCGCGGCCGGCGCGCGGCCCGAGCCATTGAAGGCCAGCACATCGTCGCGCCCGCCACGCGCGTAGAGCGCAAAGCAGTCGCCGCCAATGCCGGTCGAGCCGGGTTCGACCACGCCCTGCACGGCGCACGCGGCGATGGCGGCGTCCATGGCGTTGCCGCCGGCCTGCAGCACGTTGACGGCTGCGAGCGTGGCCGCCGGGTGCGAGGTCGCGGCCATGCCGTTGCGGGCCATGACCAGAGAGCGGCCGGGAAGTTCGAAATTGCGCATGGTTCGAGAGGGGGTTGTGGATGCAAGGGCTGCGCTGTCGGCGGCGCCACCAGGGCCGCGCGCGGCGCGGACCATTGCTTTTTACCAAGACTCCCGCAAAACCCTGCTGCCGGTGCAGCCGGATAGCGGGCGAGGATGTTGACCTGGATCGACGCAGCATGGCCGCGCCTGTGCTGTAATTCAGGTTCAACGGACGAAACAGGGGTGTCCCGCTGCCCGCCGCTTGCCTTAGCGCAAACGGATCGCGCAGCGCGCGACTGAGAAACACCCTGGGGCACGGGCGCATGCGCCCCCGGCTGTGCGCAGCCGCGGCCCCGACACCCGATCCAGGTCATACTGGCGTGGGGAGTTTCCTGCAAAGCGTGGCCACGCCTTTTTGTCCTGCCGTATCGAACGGGACTAATCGACGGGACTCCCATGCCTTGCCTTCAACCTTCCTCGCGCATTGCCATCATGGGCGCGGGTCTCATGGGCCGCCTGTTGGCCTGCACGCTGGCGCGCCAGGGCCACCGCATCGCGCTGTACGACGCGCAGGGGCCGCAGGCCGATGGCGCGGCGGCGCGCGTGGCGGCGGCCATGCTCGCGCCGCTGGCCGAATCGGCCGTCACCGAGCCCGGCGTGGTGCGCATGGGCCAGCACGCGCTGCAGCGCTGGCCGCAGCTGATTGCCGAACTCGACGCGCCGGTGTTCTTCCAGCAAAACGGCACGCTGGTGCTGTGGCACCGCCAGGACGCGGGCGACGCGCAGCGCCTGTGCGGGCTGTTCGAGAAGAACCGCCGCATCAATTCCACGCTGCCGGCCCTGCAGATGCTGTCGGGCCAGGATCTGCATGCCATCGAGCCCGCCACCACGCATCGCTTCGCCCAGGGCGCCTACCTGCCCGATGAAGGCCAGCTCGACAACCGCCAGCTGCTGGATGCACTGCTCGCCACGCTGACCCGGCTGGGCGTCGAGATGCACTGGCAGGCGCCGCGCGAACTGGCCGATTTCACGCCCGGCGGCGCGGGCCAGCCCGACTGGGTGCTGGACTGCCGCGGCCTGGGCGCGCGCCGCGCCTGGCCGCAGCTGCGCGGCGTGCGCGGCGAAGTGGTGCGCGTGCATGCGCCCGAGGTCACGCTGCAGCGCCCGACGCGGCTGGTGCATCCGCGCTACCCGCTGTACATCGCGCCCAAGGAAGACCATCTGTTCGTGATCGGCGCCACGGAAATCGAGTCCGACGACATGTCCCCGCCGAGCGTGCGCTCCACGCTGGAGCTGTTGAGCGCGGCCTACACCGTGCACTCGGGCTTTGCCGAGGCACGCATCGTGGAAATCGCCACCCAGTGCCGCCCGACCCTGCCCGACAACCTGCCCGCGGTGCGCCGCCTGTCCGAGCGCGTGCTCGAAGTCAACGGCCTGTACCGCCACGGCTTCATGATCTCGCCAGCCATGCTCGACATCGTGCTCGAGCTGCTGGCGACGGGCGACTCCGCGCTGGCGCGCCGCTTCGACGTTCCCGTGCATACCGCCCCCGCCCCTTGACGAGCCCACCATGAACATTCTTCTCAACCAACAGCCCCTGGCCCTGGCCGAAGGCGCGAGCCTGGCCGACGCGCTCGCGCAGCTGGCGCTGCGCCCGCCCTATGCGGTGGCCCTCAACACGCAGTTCGTGCCGCGCACGCACTATGCGGCCCGGCCGCTGCAGGAAGGCGACCGTGTCGAGGTCGTCTCTCCCGTCACCGGCGGCTGACCCCTGTATCCACCCATTCAAAAAATGAACGCCACTGCCACCACCGCCGATCCGCTGGTCCTCTACGGCCAGACCTTCCATAGCCGCCTGCTGCTGGGCACCTCGCGCTATCCCTCGCCCGCCGTGCTCGAAGCCGCCGTCAAGCGTTCGCGCCCGGCCATGCTCACCGCCTCGCTGCGCCGCCAGGGCAGCCAGCCGGCCGAGACCGGCGCGAGCTTCTGGGAACTGCTGCGCCGCCTCGACGTGCCGGTGCTGCCCAACACCGCGGGCTGCCTGAGCATCCAGGAGGCCGTGACCACGGCGCAGATGGCGCGCGAGGTGTTCGACACGCCCTGGATCAAGCTCGAGCTGATCGGCGACGACTACACGCTGCAACCCGACACGCTGAACCTGGTCGAGGCCGCATCGATCCTGATCAAGGACGGCTTCCAGGTGCTGCCCTACTGCACCGAGGATCTGGTGCTGTGCCAGCGCCTGGTCGATGTTGGCTGCCAGGCCGTGATGCCCTGGGCCGCGCCCATCGGTACCGGCCGCGGCCCGGTCAACCCCTATGCGTTGCAGACGCTGCGCGAGCGCCTGCAGGTGCCGATGATCGTCGACGCCGGCCTGGGCCGTCCGTCCCATGCCTGCCAGGTCATGGAATGGGGCTTCGATGGCGTGCTGCTCAACACCGCGGTGGCGCTGTCGCAAGACCCGGTGGCCATGGCCGGCGCGTTTGCCGACGCCACCCATGCGGGCCGCGCGGCCTGGCATGCGGGCGCGATGGCCGAGCAGCATTCCGCCCAGCCCAGCACGCCGGTGCTGGGCACGCCGTTCTGGCACCATGACAGCCAGTGAAAGCCGCCGCCATGACCCCTGCCGAAATCGACGCCCTGGCCCACGCCATCGTCCAGCACCACGCCCCGGACTTCGCGCCCGCAGGCAGCGAGCGCGGCGCGCTGCCGCCCCAGCCCGTGCCGTCTCCCAGCCAGGCGCAGCCCGCCTATCTGGCCGCATTGCAGGCCTGCAGCGCGCTGGGCTTCATTGCCGTCGACGCCGAATGCCTGGCCCGGGCCTGGCAGGCGCAGACCGAGCGCACCGGGCATTTCGACGCCACGCACTGGCCGGACGACCCGCGCGACTTCGGCATGGTCGAGGCCGGCGCCGCCCTGCCCCCGGCATTTGCCGCCTGCCCGCGCTCGCTGGGACTGTATGCGGTGCTGCCCGACGCGCAATGGGCGGGCCGCATGGCGCGCGCCGGCGTGCCGACGGTGCAGCTGCGCTTCAAGTCGGAAGACCCGGTCGCCGTCGAGCGCGAAGTGCGCGCCGCGGTGGCCGCGGTGCAGGGCACGCCCGCGCTGCTGTTCATCAACGACCACTGGCAGGCGGCCATCGACGCCGGCGCCTATGGCGTGCACGTGGGGCAGGAGGATCTCGACGCGATGCAGGCCGAGGACCTGGCGCGCATCCGCGCGGCAGGCCTGCGCCTGGGCGTCAGTACCCATGGCTACGCCGAGATGGTGCGTGCCCAGGCGGTGCGTCCGAGCTATGTCGCGCTGGGCGCGGTGTTCCCGACCACGCTCAAGCGCATGGCCACGGCGCCGCAGGGCCTGACGCGGCTGGCGGCCTACGTGCGGCTGATGCAGCAATACCCGCTGGTGGCGATTGGCGGCATTGGCGCGGAGCAGTTTCCCGAGGTGTTGGCCACGGGCGCGGGCTCGATTGCCGTGGTGCGCGCGCTGGTCAACGCCGCCGACCCCGAAGCGCAAGCCCGCGCGCTGCAAGCCGCCTGGGGCTGAGCGCCGGGTTCAACCGCGGCCGGGTTCGGGCTTGTCCTTGTCGCCGTCATCGGCCGGCGGCTTGGCGATCACCCGGTCGGTGCGCGCCGCATTCCAGGCCGAGAAGATGCTGTCGGGCGACTCGTCCTCTTCCCAGGGCGTGAGCTCCAGGCCGGACGCGGGCGGCAGCTTGGGATCGGCGGCGTTGAAACCAGGCACCTGATCGACACCCGAGCCGACGATGCTGCGCTTGGGGAACTCCTCCAGATCGAACGGCAGGGCCTCGACCTCGGGCAGGTCCAGCGGCTCGAAACGGCCGACATCGCTCAGGTCGATATCGAGCAGCGAGGGCACGGGCGGCTGCGCGGTGTCGGTGCTTTCCGTCGACAGCGGTGCCGAGCGCGCGAACGCGCCCTCGGGGACGTCGAACGTGGATGGAATATCCAGCGACAGCGGCTCCGGCGCCAGTACCGGCGGCACCGGCACCAGCGTCGGCACGGCGGTCTGGGCACGCTCGAGCGTGGCCCAGGGCGCATCCGGCGGCACCTGGCCCACACCCGTGCTCACCGCCGCGGCGGCCAGGGCCACGTCGGCGAGCGCAGACGGTGGTGTGGGCTGTGCTTCGGCTTCGGGTTCGGGCGCGGCGTCGGGCGTGGTGCGGATGCGGCCGACGGCCACGCCGCGCGCGCTCGCCGGCGTGGTGCGCGCCACGGCCTGCAGCAGCATCAGGTCATCGAAGGCCTCGAGGTCGAACAGCACGCCGCCCGGCTGGCCGGCATTGCGCAGCAGATACCCTTCGATCAGTTCGCAGACCTGCTCGGTGGGCCACTGCGCCTCGATGCGCGCCAGCAGTTCAGGGTAATGCGCGAGCGAGCGGCCGCGCTGCGCAAACTGCGCCATCTCGGGCACATGCGCGGCGAAATACTGCTCGAACTGGGTGCGCAGCGCGTCGTAGTCGGCGCGGCGGCTGAGCTGGTAGAACAGGCCCAGCAGCTCCAGGTAGGCCAGCGGCGAGGAATCCTGGTGTTCGTCGATATGCTTGCGCAAAACTGCAATGGCCTGCTCGTATTCGCCCACCGAGGTGAAGAATTCGGCCTGCTGGCGCACGTCGAACAGGTCTTCGGGCTTGACCAGTTCACGCGCATGGTGGACGGGCATGGGGTGGTAGTCGTGCACCTCGGAAGCGTGCAGCGTCGACTGCCCGAAATCTTCCTTGGCCGCCGCAAAGGCCGAAGGCAGCGAGGTCACGGTCACGGGCCCCGACACCGACGCGCCCTGAGCGAAGACGCCCGGAGAACTGCCGCCATCGTCGCCGCGCGCACCGCCACTGACCGAATGCAGCCAGGCGCTGGCCGGCGGAGCCTGCGTGAGGCTGCGCAGGCGCATCAGCAGCCACGCCAGCACGAGCAGTGCAATGGCCAGCGCCGCCAGCAGAGGAATGGTCCAGCTGCTGCCCTGGTCGGATTGCAAGGCCTCCAATTGGCTGCGCATCTGCGCCAACTGGGCGTTGTTGCGTGCCTCGGCCGCCCGCAGGGCCTTCATCTCGGCCTGCAGCGCCAGCAGCGCCGGGTCGGCGCCGGCCGCGCTGGAATCCGTGGGCGCTGCCACGGCGGCAGCGTCTGCGCCCGGCGCCGGGCTCGCGGCCATGGCCGGGGCCGCAGGCGCGGCGACGGGGGCCGCCGGGGCTGGTGCCCCCGCGGCGACGGCCGCCGGGGCAGCGGCCCCCGGGGCAGCGGCCGCGGCAGTGCTGGTCGCAGGGCTTGCAGACGCCGCCGGTGTGGGCCGTGCCGTCGCAGTTCGGCCCGTTGCCGCCCCATCCGCCGCATTGGGCCCCAGCCAGGCATCCAGGGGCTCCATGCGCAGGCGCGACTCGCCGGGTGTCGCCGGGGCCGCAGCCGACGCTGCGGGCACGGCGGGGGCAGCGGGAGGTTTGGGCGCGGGCTTGCGCGGGCGCGGTGCGGGCGCGGGCGCCGCTTCGTTTCTGGCGCTGGCGCTGGCGGCCGCTGGCGCCGGCGGGCGCGCACGCCGCGCGGGTTCGCGCGCCGCCACGGCGGGTGGCGTGGCGCTCAGTTGTGCAATATCGAGCGGCATGGCGCTGCGCGCCACGGCATCGGGGAGTTCCGCAAAAAAGGTATAGCTGCGCGACATCTGGCCGTCGCAGCCGGCCGTCAGCCTGACCACGACCACGGGCTCGTCGATCACGACCGCAGCGCGCACGCGCACCGCCGCGGGCTGGCCCGCCCGCGTCGACAGCGGCCGGACGCTGATGCGGCTGGCATCCACCCGGCGTTCGCCCATGACCACTTCGGCGGCCACGCAGGAAGAAGCTGCATCGAGGCCGGGGTTCGGCTCGAGCTGGAACACCAGATCCAGCGGCGCGCCCAATACCGCCTGGCCCTGGCTCTGCCCCAGCGACAACGCTGACGCGGTCAACGACAGCGCGAACAGTCCCACCCCGCCAAACGTGTTACGAATTTTCAAAGCAGCTTTCCCCCTGGCTTGAATTTTGGCATATACGGATGCCGCGGCGCCCCAAGCCGCATTTTTGCGGCTTTTTCCGGCAAAAGCAGCGCTGCTGCCGTCCTGAACGGTACCTGTCGCGGACAAACACCCGCCCGCCAGCACGCGCGCGCTGCGCGCAGCAAACGCCGGCGCAGTTATCCTTGGGGCGTCACACCGCCCGGTCGCTGCGCAGACACCCATGCGACAAGCAAGCCGACGGTCCGGCCCGCCACCCCCGGTCCCGCACGCGACAATCATCCCAGTCATCAGTCACGCAAAAGACAGGCCATGGACGACCCGATTCTTACTATCGAAGAACGTGAAGCGATCAACTCCGGTCGCTGGTTCACGTCTCTATCTCCTTCACTAAGGCACGACATTCTCCGATGCGCCTATGTCAAACGTTACAAGGACGGCACGCTGATCTGCGCACGCGGAGAGCCGCCCGAGGAATGGATTGCCTGCGCCAGGGGCGCGGTGCGGGTGAGCTCGACCTCGATTTCGGGCAAGCTCATCACGCTGACCTATGTCGAGCCGGGCATCTGGTTCGGCGATGTCGCGATCTTCGACGGCGACCGGCGCACGCACGATGCCTATGCGCATGGCGAGACCACCATCCTGTGCGTGTCCAAGGCCGATTTCAAGAAGATCCTCGCCACGCATGCCGAGTTCTCCGAAGCCATGCTGCGCCTGCATGCGCGCCGCATCCGCCAGCTTTACGGCCTGGTGGAAGACCTCAACACCCTGCCGCTGCGCGCGCGGCTCGCCAAGCAGCTGCTGCACCTGGTGCGCAGCTACGGCGTGCCCAGCCTGTCGGAGGCGCAGGAGATCCGCATCGGGCTGCAGCTTGCGCAGGAGGAGCTGGCGCAATTGCTGGGCGCCTCGCGCCAGCGCGTGAACCAGGAACTCAAGGCGATGGAGCGCGAGGACATCATCCGCATCGAGCCCGGCGGCCTGGTGGTGCGCGACCGGCCGACGCTGCTGCGCATCGCAGAAACCGACCATTGACTACAAGGACCCGCTGAGCCATGAGCAATTTCGACCACTTCGTAGGTACCCGTCCCCTCTCGGAGCAGCACGCGCTGGACACTGCGGCGCTGTCGGAGTGGCTGTCGCGCCATGTCACGGGCTTTGCCGGCCCGCTGAGCGTCGAGTTGTTCAAGGGCGGGCAGTCCAATCCGACCTACAAGCTGGTCACGCCCGGCCGCAGCTACGTGCTGCGCGCCAAGCCCGGGCCGGTGGCCAAGCTGCTGCCTTCGGCCCATGCGATCGAGCGCGAGTTCGCGGTCATGAAGGGCTTGTATGGCACCGACGTGCCCGTGCCGCGCATGTACGCGCTGTGCGAGGACGAATCGGTGATCGGCCGCGCGTTCTACGTCATGGAATACATGGAAGGCCGCGTGCTCTGGGACCAGTCGCTGCCGGGCATGGGCCCCGATGAACGTGCGGCCATCTACGACGAGATGAACCGCGTGATCGCGGCGCTGCACTCGGTGAAGTATGCCGAGCGCGGGCTGGCCGACTACGGCAAGCCAGGCAATTACTTCGATCGCCAGATCGCGCGCTGGAGCAAGCAGTACCTGGCCTCGGTGACCCAGCCCATCCCCGAGATGGACCAGCTCATGGCCTGGCTGCCGGCCCACATGCCGGCCAGCGCGCGCGACATGTCGCAGGTGTCGATCGTGCATGGCGACTACCGCCTCGACAACCTGATGTTCCATCCCACCGAGCCGCGCGTGATCGCGGTGCTGGACTGGGAGCTGTCCACCCTGGGCCATCCACTGGCCGACTTCAGCTACCACTGCATGGCCTGGCACATCCCGGCCACGCTGGGGCGCGGCATCGGCGGCCTCGACATCGCCGCGCTGGGCATTCCCGACGAGGAAAGCTACATCCGGCGCTACTGCGAGCGCACCGGCATCGCCTCGCCCGAGTCGCTGCGCGCCGACTGGAACTTCTACCTGGCCTACAACCTGTTCCGCATTGCCGCCATCCTGCAAGGCATTGCCAAGCGCGTCGAGGCCGGCACCGCATCGAGCGCCCAGGCCAAGGCCTCAGGCGACACCGCGCGGCCCATGGCGGAGTTGGCCTGGTCGTTTGCGCGCAAAAGCGGCGCCTGAACCCTTTTCTCAGACATACCGACGGCTAGCCCACGCGCCCGGCGCGGGCCGGGCTGCGCGCGCGATCTTCATTGCAACCACGAGGAGCTCTCCATGGACTTCGAATATTCGGCCAAGACAAAGGACCTGCAGGCGCGCCTGCAGCGCTTCATGCAGGAGCACATCTATCCCGCCGAAGCCGGCTACGCGGCCGAACTGGCGGCGAACACCGCCGCGGGCCGGCGCTGGAGCGCGCTGCAGACCATCGAGCAGCTCAAGGCCAAGGCCCAGGCCGCGGGCCTGTGGAACCTGTTCCTGCCCGTGGACAGCGCCGCGGCATCGGGCTACGAGGGCGCGGGCCTGACCAATCAGGAGTACGCGCCGTTGGCCGAGATCATGGGGCGCGTGCCCTGGGCGTCCGAAGTCTTCAACTGCTCGGCGCCCGATACCGGCAACATGGAAACCATTGCGCGCTACGGCGACGAGGCCAACAAGCAGCGCTGGCTCAAGCCGCTGCTCGAAGGCCGCATCCGCTCGGCATTCGCCATGACCGAACCCGAGGTCGCGTCGAGCGATGCCACGAACATCGGCACGCGCATCGAACGCCAGGGCAACGACTACGTCATCAACGGCCACAAGTGGTGGATCTCGGGCGCGGCCGATCCGCGCTGCGCGGTGTTCATCGTGATGGGCAAGACCGATCCCGAAGCCGCCAAGCATTCGCAGCAGAGCATGGTGCTGGTGCCGGCCGACACGCCCGGCATCCGCATCGTGCGCCCGCTCAACGTGCTGGGCTACGACGACGCGCCGCACGGGCATGTCGAGATGTACTTCGAGAACGTGCGCGTGCCGGTCGCGAACATCCTGCTGGGCGAAGGCCGCGGCTTCGAGATCGCGCAGGGCCGGCTGGGCCCAGGCCGCATCCACCACTGCATGCGCCTGATCGGCCTGGCCGAGCGCGCGCTCGAGCTGATGTGCCAGCGCGCCAGCTCGCGCACGGCTTTCGGCAAGACCGTGGCCCAGCAGTCGGTCACGCAGGAGCGCATTGCCGAGGCGCGCTGCCGGATCGACATGGCGCGCCTGCTCACCCTCAAGGCCGCGTGGCTGATGGACACCGCGGGCAACAAGGTCGCGCGCAACGAGATCGCGATGATCAAGGTGGTCGCGCCCAGCATGGCCTGCCAGGTGATCGACTGGGCCATCCAGGTCCACGGCGGCGGCGGCATGTGCGACGACTTCCCGCTGGCCTATGCCTACGCCACCGCGCGCACGCTGCGCTTTGCCGACGGCCCGGACGAAGTGCACCGCAATGCGCTGGCCAAATGGGAGCTGGGGAAATACGGCAGCTATGGCAAGGACGCGGACGTGCCGGTGACGCGCGGCAGCTGAGCCGGTGAAAGGGGCGCCCGGCGAGGGGCGCCCGGCATCAACCGTTCGTCCTGAGCTTGGCGCAGGGCAAGCTGTCGAAGGATGAACGGGCGACGGCTGCGGATACGACACTCCTCGACAAGCTCAGGGTACACACGGAGCATCCCGCGGGCGGCTCTTGACCCGCGTCATTTCCCAAACGCGCGCCCCGGATTCATTTTCCCTTAAGGGTTTGCTGGTAACGTCCGATAAGTCCTACAAGGAGATGCCGGAGCGGAAAGCCATCGGCCGCATTTCCCCGGTCCCCAACCCTTACCGAACCGCGCCGCGGCCTGGCCGCCATTTCCTCCTCCATGAAGTTCTTTCCTAACTTGAAGCTGGCCAACAAGCTGCTGCTTTCCTTTGCAGCCGTGCTGTTGCTGTCCGCCAGTGTCGCCCTGTTCGCGCTGTTCCAGCTCGACAGCGTCAACCAGACCTCCACCGACCTCACGCGCCAGGCCCTGCCCGCAGCGCGCTCGCTGCAAGACATCAAGTACCAGCTGCAACGCCACCGCGCGCAGATGACCCAGCACCTGCTGGCCGCCACGCCCGACGAGGCCGCCGGCTATGAAAAGTCCATGCCCCTGCTTTGGGACATCGTGAACAAGGAGCACACCGCCTACGCGCAGTTTGCCAAGACGCCGAAGGAGCAGGAACTGCTCGCCGAGATCGGCGCCGACCTCAAGCGCTACGCCGCCCATGCCGCCACCATCCTGCAGCTGTCGCGCGACGTGCAAAGCGAGCAGGCCGCCTACCAGCTGCGCGGCGACTCGCTCAAGGTCACGCTGGCGATCCAGGACAAGCTCGACCAGCTCGACAAGATCAACAACGAACGCACCGAGGCCATCAACACCCGCGGCGACGACCTCTACGAGGCCGCGCGCTGGTGGATCGGCGGCCTGCTCCTGGGCTCGATCGTGATCGGCCTGGCGCTGGCGCTGGGCATCGCCCGCGCGGTTTCGCGCCCCCTGCAGCATGCCGTCAAGCTGGCGCAGCAGGTTGCCGCCGGCAACCTCGGCAGCCGCATCGAGGTGCATTCGCGCGATGAGACCGGCCAGCTGCTGCAGGCCCTCAAGGACATGAACGGCAGCCTGCTGAAGATCGTCGGCCAGGTGCGCCAGGGCACGGACTCGATTGCCACGGCCAGCAGCCAGATTGCCTCGGGCAACCAGGACCTGTCCTCGCGCACCGAGGAGCAGGCCAGTTCGCTCGAGCAGACCGCGGCATCGATGGAAGAGCTCACGGCCACCGTGAAGCAGAACGCGGCCAGCGCGCAGCAGGCCAACCAGATGGCCAGCGCCGCATCCCAGGTCGCGGTGCGCGGCGGAGACGCAGTCTCCAAGGTCGTGCAGACCATGTCCGACATCAATGCCTCGTCGCGCAAGATCGTCGACATCATCGGCGTCATCGACTCGATTGCCTTCCAGACCAACATTCTTGCGCTCAACGCCGCCGTCGAGGCTGCGCGCGCCGGCGACCAGGGCCGCGGCTTTGCCGTGGTGGCCTCCGAAGTCCGCACGCTGGCCCAGCGCTCGGCCTCGGCGGCGAAGGAAATCAAGCAGCTGATCGACGACTCGGTGCACAAGGTCGAGGAAGGCAACGGCCAGGTCGAGCAGGCCGGCAAGACCATGGAGGAAATCGTGCTGAGCGTGCGCCGCGTGACCGACATCATGGGCGAGATCACGGCCGCGAGCCATGAGCAGACCCAGGGCATCGAGCAGGTCAACCAGGCCATCACGCAGATGGACCAGATGACGCAGCAGAACGCTGCGCTGGTCGAGGAAGCCGCCGCCGCCACCGATGCGCTGCAGGGCCAGGCCTCGGCGCTGCTGAAGGTGGTCAGCGTGTTCGACCTGGGCGGCGCGGCAGCCCTGCCCGCCTCGGCTGCGGCCGTGGCTGCACCCGCTGCCGTGGCCATTGAGCCCGCCGCCAAGCCCGTGGCGCCCCCGGTGCGCCCGGCCCCGGCAGTGCGCGCCGCGCCCGCGCCCGCCCCGGCCGCCGCGCCGCGCGCGCCCAAGGCACTGGGCAACGAAAGCGACTGGGAAAGCTTCTGAGCCGCGCGGGGCGGCCGCGCCCCGCGTTTTTTCCCGCATAAATGTCCCGCTCCCGGGGCTTTGCGCCGAACCATGCCCTGTGCATGAGAAAATCGCCGATTCATTCTCAAGAACACACAGGACGCATCATGGAAGCAGAACGCATCAACCTCATCGGCAACACCCTCGAAGATCTGACGCAGCGCGCGGCAGATCTACGGAGGTATCTTTGACTACGATGCCAAATACGAACGCCTGAGAACCGTCAACGCCTCGCTCGAAGACCCCGCCGTCTGGAATGATCCGAAGAAGGCGCAGGAACTGGGCAAGGAAAAGAAGTCGCTGGACGGCGTCGTGCTGACGCTGGAAAAGCTCGCCAACGAACTCGCCGACAACACCGAGCTGTTCGAGATGAGCCGCGAGGAGGACGACGAGGACGGCCTGCGCACGATCGAAGCCGAAACCGAGAAGCTGCGCCCGCTGGTGGAGGAACTCGAATTCCGCCGCATGTTCCGCCATGAGGCCGATCCGCTGAACTGCTTCATCGACATCCAGGCCGGCGCCGGTGGCACCGAAGCCTGCGACTGGGCCAGCATGCTGCTGCGCCAGTACCTCAAGTACGCCGAGCGCAAGGGCTTCAAGACCGAAGTCCAGGAAGAAACGCCAGGCGACGTTGCCGGCATCAAGAGCGCGACCATCCGCGTCGAAGGCGAGTACGCGTTCGGCCTGCTGCGCACCGAAACCGGCGTGCACCGCCTGGTGCGCAAGAGCCCGTTCGACTCCTCGGGCGGCCGCCACACCAGCTTTGCCTCGCTGTTCGTGTATCCCGAGATCGACGACTCGATCGAGATCACGATCAACCCGTCGGACGTGCGCACCGACACCTACCGCGCCTCGGGCGCGGGCGGCCAGCACATCAACAAGACCGACTCGGCAGTGCGTCTGACACACATCCCGACCGGCATCGTGGTGCAATGCCAAGACGGCCGCAGCCAGCACAGCAATCGCGACGTGGCCTGGCAACGTCTGCGCTCGCGCCTCTACGACTTCGAGATGCGCAAACGCATGGAAGAGCAGCAAAAGCTCGAAGACACCAAGACCGACGTCGGCTGGGGCCATCAGATCCGTTCGTATGTGCTGGACAACAGCCGCATCAAGGACCTGCGCACCAACGTTGAAATCTCCGCGACGCAGAAAGTGCTCGACGGCGACCTCGACGCGTTCATCGAAGCCTCGCTCAAGCAAGGCATCTAAGGGAGGAACATCATGCTGCGTGAAGGACAAGCGAAACCGACCCAACGTGCCGACTACCAGGCCCCTGCCTGGTGGATCGACACGGTGGACCTGACTTTCGATCTCGACCCGGCCAAGACCCGCGTGCTCAACCGCATGCGCGTGCGCCGCAACCCCGGCGTGCCGGCCCAGGCCCTGCGTCTCGACGGTGACGAGTTGAATCTCGCGCGCGTGATGGTCAACGGCGGCGGCACGTCATTCAAGATGGATGGCAGCGCGCTGGTGCTCGAGAACCTGCCCGCGGGCGAGGAGCCCGTCGAGCTGGAGATCTTCACCACCTGCTCGCCGGTCAAGAACACCAAGCTGATGGGCCTGTATGTGAGCGAGGGCACGTTCTTCACGCAGTGTGAAGCCGAGGGCTTCCGGCGCATCACCTACTTCCTCGACCGCCCCGACGTCATGGCGATGTATACCGTGACGCTGCGCGCCGACAAGGCGCAGTTCCCGGTGCTGCTGTCGAACGGCAACCTGGTCGACAGCGGCGATCTGGCCGGCGCGGGCAACGAGGGCCGGCACTTCGCGAAGTGGGTCGATCCGCACCGCAAGCCCAGCTACCTGTTCGCGCTGGTCGCGGGCCAGTTGGTGGCGCGCGAGCAGCGCATCACCAGCCGCGCCGGCAAGGAGCATCTGCTGCAGGTCTTCGTGCGCCCTGGCGACCTCGAGAAAACCGAACATGCGATGAACTCGCTGATGGCCAGCGTGGCCTGGGACGAAGCGCGCTTCGGCCTGCCGCTGGACCTCGACCGCTTCATGATCGTCGCCACCAGCGACTTCAACATGGGCGCGATGGAGAACAAGGGCCTGAACATCTTCAACACGAAGTATGTGCTGGCGAACCAGGCCACGGCCACCGATGTCGACTACGCGAACATCGAGAGCGTGGTCGGCCATGAGTACTTCCACAACTGGACCGGCAACCGCATCACCTGCCGCGACTGGTTCCAGCTGAGCCTCAAGGAAGGCCTCACGGTCTTTCGCGACCAGGAATTCAGCATGGACCTGGCCGGCACGCCCTCGGCGCGCGCCGTCAAGCGCATCGAGGACGTGCGCGTGCTGCGCACCGTGCAGTTCGCCGAGGACGCGGGCCCGATGGCGCACCCGGTGCGCCCCGACAGCTACCTCGAGATCAACAACTTCTACACCGTCACGATCTACGAGAAGGGTGCGGAGGTCGTGCGCATGATGCACACGCTGGTCGGCCGCGAAGGCTTTGCCAAGGGCATGGCGCTGTATTTCGAGCGCCACGACGGCCAGGCCGTGACCTGCGACGATTTCGCCCAGGCCATTGCCGACGCCAACCCCGGCAGCGAACTGAGCCAGCGCCTGGAGCAGTTCAAGCGCTGGTACAGCCAGGCCGGCACGCCCCAGGTCGCGGCCAGCGGCAGCTATGACGCCGCCGCCCAGACCTATACGCTGACGCTGCGCCAGAGCTGCGCGCCCACGCCCGGCCAACCCGAGAAGCTGCCGTTCGTGATTCCCGTCGAAGTCGGCCTGCTGACCGAGGACGGGCAAGCGCAGACCGTGCAGCTGCTCGATGCCGCGGGCGTGGCCCGCAGCCCCGCCGCCAGCTCCCTGCTGGTGCTGAGCGAAGCCGAGCAGTCGTTCCAGTTCAGCAACGTGGCGCTGGAGCCCGTGCCCTCGCTGCTGCGCGGCTTCACCGCGCCGGTCGCGCTGCATTACGACTACAGCGAAGACGCGCTGCTGACGCTGCTGGCGCAGGACAGCGATGCGTTCAACCGCTGGGAAGCCGGACAGCAACTGGCCCAGCGCATTGCCCTGGGCGCGATCAACAACCCGGCGGTCATCGTCGACGCCAACGGCGAGATCGCCGAGAACCTGCTGCCAGAGCGCTTCGCGCAAGCCATGCGCGAGGTGCTGCGCCATCCCACGCTGGACGCGGCCTACAAGGAACTGGTGCTGACCCTGCCCTCGGAAAGCTATCTGTCCGAGCAGCTCGAAGTCGTCGACCCGCAGCGCGTGCACGCGGTGCGCGAGACCCTGCGCCAGCAGCTGGCCGCGGCGCTGCAGGGCGACTGGGCCTGGGCTTGGGAAAACCACCGCGACTCGGGCGCCTACCGCCCCGATCCGGTCTCGTCGGGCCGGCGCGCGCTGACCGGCATGGCGCTGCACATGCTGTGCCTTGACGCGCGCCGCAGCGGCGATGCCGTGTGGCCGGGCCGCGCCTACCAGGCGTTCAAGGACGCAGGCAACATGACCGACCGCTTCAACGCGCTGTCGGCACTGGTCAACAGCGGCCACCCGCTGGCCAACGACGCGCTGGCGCGCTTTCACGCGCTGTTCAAGGGCGAAGCGCTGGTGCTGGACAAGTGGTTTGCGCTGCAGGCCGGGGCCACCGACCGCGGCGGCCAGATCCTGCCCGCCGTCAAGCAGTTGATGCTGCATCCGGACTTCCAGCTGCAGAACCCGAACCGCGCCCGCAGCGTGATCTTCAGCTTCTGCAACGGCAATCCCGGCGCGTTCCACCGCGCCGATGCCGGCGGCTACCGCTTCTGGTGCGAACGCGTGCTCGAGCTCGACGCCATCAACCCACAGGTCGCGGCGCGCCTGGCGCGCGCCCTCGACCGCTGGAAGAAGCTGGCCGAGCCCTACCGCAGCGCCGCGCGCGAGGCGATCGCGCGCGTGGCCGCGCGCCCGGACCTCAGCAACGATGTCCGCGAGGTCGTGACCCGCGCTTTGGCGGACTGACCGCAAGCCATCGCCCGGGCGCAGGCGGAAAGGCCGGCGTCCGGGTTTTTTGCGGCATCTGCCCTCCCCCTTTTTGATATCCCAAGGATTCCCGCCATGAGCAAACGTCCCAGTTTCACCCGCTATCTCGTCGAGCAGCAACGCGTCGACGGCCGCATCCCGCCGCAGCTGCGCCTGCTGCTCGAAGTCGTCGGACGCGCCTGCAAGCGCATCAGCTTTGCCGTCAACAAGGGCGAGCTCGGCGATGTCATGGGCTCGGCCGGCTCCGAGAACGTGCAGGGCGAAGTGCAAAAGAAGCTCGACATCATTGCCAATGAAGTGCTGATCGAAGCCAACGAATGGGGCGGCCACCTCGCGGCCATGGCCTCCGAGGAAATGGAAGGCATCTACGTGGTGCCCAACCGCTACCCGCAGGGCGAATACCTGCTGATGTTCGATCCGCTCGACGGCTCGTCGAACATCGATGTCAATGTCTCGATCGGCACGATCTTCAGCGTGCTCAAGAAGCCCGAGGGCCATCCCGGCGTGCATGACGAAGACTTCTTCCAGCGCGGCGCCGAGCAGGTTGCCGCGGGCTACTGCATCTACGGCCCCCAGACCACGCTGGTGCTGACGGTGGGCGACGGCGTGGCGATGTTCACCCTCGACCGCGAGCAGGGTTCGTTCGTGCTGGTGCGCGAGAACATCCGCATCCCGGAAGACACCAAGGAATTCGCGATCAACATGTCGAACATGCGCCACTGGGACGCCCCCATCAAGCGCTACGTCGACGAATGCCTGGCCGGCGAGGACGGCCCGCGCGGCAAGAACTTCAACATGCGCTGGATCGCCTCGATGGTGGCCGACGTGCACCGCATCCTCATGCGCGGCGGCATCTTCATGTACCCCTGGGACCAGCGCGAGCCCAACAAGCCCGGCAAGCTGCGCCTGCTGTACGAAGCCAACCCCATGAGCTGGCTGATCGAGCAGGCGGGCGGCGCGGCCACCAACGGCAAGCAACGCATCCTCGACATCAAGCCCACGCAGCTGCATGAACGCGTCAGCGTGATTCTTGGCTCAAAAAATGAAGTCGATCGCGTGACCAGCTATCATTCTGGTATATAATTTAATTCTTCAGCCGGTGTAGCTCAGTCGGTAGAGCAGCTCATTCGTAATGAGAAGGTCGGGTGTTCGATTCATCTCTCCGGCACCAAAATTTGATAGCAATATCAAGCAACAAAAGCCATCCTTCGGGATGGCTTTTTTGCGTCTGGCTTGAGATGCGGCGGATGACGAGCCGCTAGCCGTTGATCCGAACCCGGTGCAAGCGCGCGCACCGCAGTTCATGATGTCGATGACCGCGAGCCGGGCGTCGATGCAAGCGCATCAATCCTCCTGCAACGCCTCGAAACGCACCACCAGGAAGTCCACGAGCGCCCGCACGGCCGGCAGCAGGCCTCGGCGCGAGGCGAACACGGCATGGATGATCTCGCTGCGCGGCGCCCAGCCCGGAATCACGTGCACCAGCTCACCGCGTTCGATCTGCTCGCGCACCATCATCATCGGCAACTGCACCACACCCACCCCTTCCACGGCCGCCGCGCGCAGCGCCAGCATGTCGCGCGTGATCAGGCGCGGCTTGTGGCGGATGGCCGCTTGCGCGCCATCGGGGCCGAACAGATTCCATACGTGCTCATGCTGCGGCAGCCCCAGGTCCATGCTCGGCAAACCGGCCAGATCGGCGGGCACCTGAGGAACGCCTCCGGCCAGCAGCGTGGGACTCGCCACCAGACATTGCCCGCGCTCGGCGAGCACGCGCATCACCAGCTCACTGTCTTCTAGCGGCGCAGGCCGCACGCGGATCGCCACATCGATGCCTTCGCCCACCACGTCCACGCGCCGGTTGGTTTCTTCGAGGTGGATCTCAACGCGTGGGTGCGCGGCCATGAACGCCGCCAGCATTTGGGCGATGCGCGCATCGAGCAACGCCACCGGACAGGCCATGCGCACGATGCCGCGCGGCTCGGCGTGCGTGAGCGCGACGGCCTCGTCGGCGGCATCGGCCTCGACCAACATCGCCTTGCAGTGGCCATAGTAGGTCTGACCCGTCTCGGTGACGGCAAAGCGCCGCGTTGAGCGCTGGATCAGGCGTGTGCCCAGGCGCTCTTCGAGCAGCGCGATGCGCCGGCTCAGCTTGGATTTGGGCATGCCCAGGGCCCGGCCCGCGGGCGCGAAACCACCATGGTCCACTACTTGCACGTAGTAATAGAGATCGTTCAGGTCTCTCATCAGCAAAAACCTATCGTTCTTCAAATGGAACGCTGAAGCCAAAAATTGGCCTCTACCGCATTCATCGTTCAAATCATATTCTCTATCCATAGGCCAAGACCTTTGTCTCGGCAATGCAAGGAGATGAACATGAAGAAAGTGCTCGGTATCTACAGCGCCCCGCGTCCGCATTGGGTGGGCGATGGCTTCCCGGTGCGCTCCCTGTTCGGCTACAACGATCTGGGCAGGCACCTGAGCCCGTTCCTGCTGCTCGACCACGCGGCGCCAACGTCCTTCGAGCCCGCGGTGCGTCCGCGCGGTGTAGGCCAGCATCCGCACCGCGGCTTCGAGACCGTGACGATTGTGTTCCAGGGCGAACTCGAGCACCGCGATTCCACCGGAGCGGGCGGACGGATAGGCCCGGGCGATGTGCAATGGATGACCGCTGGCGCCGGCATATTGCACGAGGAGTTCCACTCGAAGGCCTTCACCGAGCGCGGCGGCACCATCGAGATGGTGCAGCTCTGGGTCAACCTGCCGGCAAAGGACAAGATGGCCGAGCCCGGTTACCAGACGCTGCTGGATGCGGACATCCCTTCGGTGGATCTGCCCGAGGGCGCGGGCCGCGTGCGCGTGATCGCCGGAGCGTTCGATGGGAATCAGGGTCCGGCGCGCACCTTCACGGCAATGGACGTCTGGGACTTGCGCATCCGCCAGGGCCGCGTGGGCCGGTTCGCAGCGCACGAAGGTCACACGCTCGCGCTGGTGGTGCTGCATGGCACGGTGCTGGTCAACGGCACCGCGGCGGGCGAAGGGCAATTGCTTCATCTTGACCGCGCCGGCAGCGCAGTGGAGATCGAGGCCAGCAGCGATGCCACCGTGCTGTGGCTGTCCGGCGCGCCAATCGACGAGCCGGTTGTGGGCTATGGCCCGTTCGTGATGAACAGTGAAGCCGAAATCCGGCAGGCCATGGGCGACTTCAACAGCGGACGCTTTGGCCAGATGCCCGCTTGAGCGCCAGCCCACCTTCCAAGTGGACGCCTGCATGCCTTTTCCGACGCAGGCTGCGGTTCGGTTCCGCCGCACCGGGGACACGCCTGCGTCCCACCCGCCCGCTTCGGGCATTTCTGCAAGCCAAGGAGATAGACCATGAGCACACCGAACACCATCGCCAACTTCAACGGCGCTCGCCCGATCATCGATCCAGACAATGCCGCGATGCTGCTGATCGACCATCAGAGCGGTCTGTTCCAGACCATCAAGGACATGCCCTTCACCGAGGTGCGCAGCAACGCCACCACGCTGGCCAAGGTCGCGAGCCTGGCCAAAATCCCGGTCATCACCACGGCCTCCGTGCCCCAGGGGCCCAATGGGCCGCTGATTCCCGAGATCCACAAATACGCGCCCCATGCGCAATACGTGGCGCGCAAGGGTGAAATCAACGCCTGGGACAACCCCGAATTCGTCGCCGCGGTCAAGGCCACGGGCCGCAGGCAGCTCATCATCGCCGGCACCATCACCAGCGTGTGCATGGCATTTCCGAGCATCGCGGCGGTGCACGACGGCTACCAGGTCTTCGCCGTCATCGATGCCTCGGGCACGTACTCGAAGATGGCACAGGAAATCACGCTCGCGCGGATTGTTCAGGCCGGTGTGGTGCCGATGGATACCGCCGCCGTGTGCTCCGAGGTGCAAAAGACCTGGAACCGCGAGGATGCGCTGCAATGGGCTGAGGCCTACAGCGCGGTGTTTCCCCCGTACCAGCTATTGATCGAGAGCTACGCCAAGGCACAGGAAGTGGCCAGGAACGGCGAGCAGCTGGATTCGCAGCGCACCTGAGAAATGGCGACAGGGGCAGGATGCCGGCAGGGCATTCGTGCCCGTGGCGCCTGCACGCGTACGCCGCCGGTGTGGACGGTGCTCAGCCGGAGTGGCCCGGGATTGCAAAAGCCAGGCGGCAGTGGACAATGACAGGTCTGCCCGCGCCTGCACTTCATGCCAACGCCTTCAACCCACCCAGGAGCACTGCATGGCCACCACCCTCACCCCCTACCTGAGCTTCGCGGGCACGACCCGGAAAGCATTTGCGTTCTATGAGCAAGCGCTGGGCGCGAAGATCCAGGCCATGCTGCGCCATGCCGATATGCCCGCGCCCCCCGAAGGCAGCGCGGCCGACGGCTGTGGCGGTCAGCCCCAGCCCTCGGGCGACGGCATCATGCATGCCTGCCTGGAGCTGCCCGGCGGCGCGATGCTGTTTGCGGGCGACGTGCCGCCCGGCGTGCCGTTCAAGGGCATCGAAGGCGCGATGCTGGCATTGCAGTACGACACCACGGCGCAGGCCGAAGCGGCATTTGCGGCGCTCGCCGAAGGCGGACAGGTCACGATGGCGCTCGCGCCCGCGTTCTGGGCCAAGACCTTCGGCATGCTCACGGACCGCTTCGGCGTGAGCTGGGCGGTCAACGGCGAGCCGATCCCGCTGGCATAGGCTGCCGCCCGCCATTCGCGCCCGCGTTACTGGATGTGGCTGCCGCCATTGGTGGCCGCAGCTTCCTTCGCGCCGACGAAGACCGCGCCGTTACTGCGCGATGCGTCCAGCGCCGCGGCAAACAGTCGCTTGCCGTCGGCATCGAGATAGGCCACGCCATTGATCGTGGCCGAGCCCTGCTCGCAGATGCCGCCCAGGAACGACAGGCTCAGGTCGTAGACCGCCACCGTGCCGCGTGGCGACACGTTGCCGGTGAAACGGCAGCCGGTGGCGCCCACGCCGCTCACGCTTCCTGTCGGGGACACGGTGAAGCTGGCAGGCTCGTTCTCTCCCGCCGTGGCCGACTGGCCGCTGTAGCTGCCGGCAATGGCAGCCAGCGTTGCCGGCTGGGTATAGCGCGCGTCATAGGTGCCGGTGAAGGCCGTCGGCTGGCCGCGGCCGTAGTCCAGCTTGCCGGCAATCGACTGCCCTGCCGCGTAGGTGCCGGCGATCGACACATTGTTGATGCCCAGGCCCTCGAAGTTGAAATCCCGGCCATCGGAGGAAGTAAAGGTGCCGCTGCTGGAGTTGCTCGTGCCCTGGATCACGCCGCCCACCGCCGCGCTGTTGTTCGGCTCGGAATACAGCACCCAGTAGTTGCCGTTGTCGAGCATCAGCCCGGTCATGCTCTGGCCGATGTCGGTCGTGCCGGTGTAGAGCCCTTCGGCCGTGGCCACCGGGGTGGATCCGCTCGCGCTCTCGTCGGTTCCATCACCATCGCCACCGCCGCCGCAGGCTGCGAGTGCGGACAGGGCCACCATGCCGAGTGCGGTACGGATCTTGTTTTCCCAAATCATTCTTGCTCCATGGTCGTGACAGAAGCCGGCCATGCTAAGCCGGATCCATCGACCCATCCGGTCAGCCGCCGTCCACGTTACAGCGGCTTGCACTTTGCGAACGGTTTGCATTTTCGGCATTTCCTCATTGCGCGAAAGCGCACACTTTCGCGCGCTATGCTTGGCCCATGCCGCGCAAAACCCTGTTGATCGTCTACCACTCGCTCACCGACGGCACGCGCCAGATGGCGCAGGCCGCGAAGGACGGCGCCGCCGCCGAGGGCAGCGTCGACGTGCGCTTGCTGCATGCGCGCGAGGCCGGAGCAGGCGACGTGCTGGCGGCCGATGGCTATCTTTTCGCCACGCCCGAAAACCTGGCCGCCATCAGCGGGCAACTCAAGGATTTCTTCGACCGCAGCTACTACGGCGCGTTGGAGCGCATCAACGGCCGGCCCTATGCAAGCCTGGTCTGCGCCGGCAGCGACGGCCAGAACGCCGCGCGCCAGATCGCGCGCATTGCCACCGGCTGGCGCCTCAAGCCCGTGGCCGAGCCGCTGATCGTCTGCACGCATGCACAGACGCCCGAAGCGATTCTCGCGACGAAGCAGATTGCCGCCACCGACCTGGCGCAATGCCGAGCGCTGGGAGAAGCCATGGCGGCGGGTTTGGCCATGGGCGTGTTCTAGGCTGCGCGGGCAATCACTGGGATCTCAGAAGCAATCGCCCGGCACCCGCACCCAGCCTTCCATCAGGATGCGCGCGCTGCGGCTCATCAAGGCCTTGGTCACCTGCCACTGGCCATCGACCTCGCGCGCCTCGGCGCCCACGCGCAGCGTGCCCGAGGGATGGCCAAAGCGCACCGCGGCGCGCTCGCCGCCACCCGCGGCCAGATTCACCAGCGTGCCCGGGATAGCCGCCGCCGTACCTATGGCCACGGCAGCCGTGCCCATCATCGCGTGGTGCAGCTGGCCCATCGACAGCGCGCGCACCAGCAGATCGACATCGCCGGGCTCGATGCGCTTGCCGCTTGACGCGGTATAGCCCGCGGCCGGCGCGACAAACGCGATCTTGGGCGTGTGCTGGCGCAGCGCCGCCTCGGCCAGCGACTGGATCAGGCCCATGCGCAGCGCGCCCTGGGCGCGTATCGCCTCGAAGCGCGCCAATGCCCCGGGGTCGGCATTGATGTCCTGCTGCAGTTCGCAGCCGGTGTAGCCCAGGTCGCGCGCATCGAGAAAGATGGTGGGAATGCCGGCATTGATCAGCGTCGCGGCCACGCGGCCCACGCCGGGCACCTCGAGTTCATCGACCACATTGCCCGTGGGGAACATCGCGCCGCCCTGCCCGCCTTCGTCGGCCGGGTCGAGAAACTCGAGCGCCACTTCGGCCGCTGGAAACGCCACGCCATCGAGCTCGAAATCGCCGGTTTCCTGCACCTGGCCGTTGGTGATCGGCACATGGGCAACGATGGTCTTGCCGATATTCGCCTGCCAGATGCGCACCGTGAACGTGCCGTCGCGCGGCAGGCGCGCTGCGTCAATCAGTCCCATCTGAATGGCGCACGGCCCGACGGCAGCCGAGAGATTGCCGCAATTGCCGCTCCAGTCGACAAATGGCTGGTCGATGGACACCTGGCCAAACAGATAGTCGACATCATGGCCCGGCCGCGTGCTGGCCGAAAGAATCACTGCCTTGCTGGTGCTGGAAGAAGCATTGCCCATGCCGTCGATCTGCTTGCCATAGGGATCGGGGCTGCCAAGCGTGCGCAGCAGGATGGCATCGCGCGCGGCGCCGGGCTGCTGCGCGCTGAGCGGCAGGTCGTGCAGGCGAAAGAACACGCCCTTGCTGGTGCCGCCGCGCATGTAGATGGCGGGAATGCGGATCTGGGGAACGCTCATCGGGTCTCCTGGGTCTGGACAAGAAAGTCCTGTGGTGCATTGCATTGTCTCTCGCGGCGCGCGGCACCAGGCCGGAGCACCTGATCAGCGGCCGCGCTGCGAACGCGGCGCCGTGCCTGAGCCGGCCTCCCCGCGCAGCAGGCCCACGATGCGCCGCGCGGCAGGAGACAATTCACCATTCGCACGCACCGTGACGCCCAGCTTGCGCCGCAGCGTCGTGGCTTTGAGGGGCACCTCCTTGAGCTGGTCGCCGCGGTGCAGCTCCAAGGTATGGCGCGAGACGAAACTCAGCAGATGGGTGCTGGCGATCATGCGCGGCAGCAGCGCAATCGAGCTGGCCTCGATCTGCACGCTGGGCGTGGCCAGGCCCTTGTTGGAAAACGCCATGTCCAGCCAGGCGCGGCTGGGAATGTTGGGCGCGGGCAAGGCCCATTCATAGTCCAGCAGCGTCTGCATGGTGATGCGCGGCTCGTCGAACACCGGGTGCGTGCGGCTGGCGGCAACGACCACCACGTCCTCCATGATGGGATAGGAAATCGTCGTTGGATCGCCCTCTATCGTCAGCCCGATCAGCAGGTCGATGCGGCCTTCGCGCAGCTGCTCGCGCAACTCCCAGCTGGGCCCGACCACGATGGCGAGCGTGTTCCTGTGGCCGTCCGCGAGCGCCAGGCTGCACAGCTGCGGCAGCAGGTGGTCGGCGGCCACGGGCCCGCTGCCCACGCGCACATGGCCCGCATGGCCCTGCGCGAATTCATTGACCTGGCGCACCAGTTCGTCGGCGGTGTTGCGCAGCAGGCGCGCGCGCGCCAGCAGCATCTCGCCCACGGGCGTGAGCTTGACGCCGCGGCCGTCGCGCTCGAACAGCGGGCTGCCGAACGCATCTTCGAGCCGCTGGATGCATTTGGTGAGCGCGGGCTGGCTGCGCGCGAGCTGCTCCGCGGCCTGGCCGAAATGCCCCAGTTCGGCCGCGGTTTCAAAGTAGCGCAGATCGCGCAGATGCAAGTCCATGGCAGGCCTCGTTCAATTACCAAAAGAAATGAATGAATGAACATTATCGAATGGACCGAATGAATGCCGCTGCGCAGAATGCGTCTTCATCGGGAACCAACACGAGACAACATGCCATTCACGATTCTTGTCACCGCCACCAGCCTGGCACCTGCGGGCCTGCGCATCCTGGAACACGCGGGCTGCCGCGTGCTCTTCCTGCGCGATGGCAACAGCGCCGCCGAAGTCGAAGGCATCCTGGCGCGCGAGCCTGTCGACGCGGTCATCTCGCGCACCGTCGAACTCTCGGGCGCCGCGATCCGTTCCTGCCCCACGCTCAAGGTGATCTCCAAGCATGGCGTGGGCGTGCCCAACATCGATGTGGCCGCGGCCACTGCGGCGGGCATTCCGGTCTATGTGACGCCGGGCGCCAATGCGCAGTCGGTGGCCGAACTGACGCTGGGCCTGATGCTGGCCGCGGCGCGCAAGCTCGCCTGGATGGACGGCGAGCTGCGCGCGGGCCGCTGGACCCGTGCGCAGGACGGCCTGCAGCTGTCGGGCCGGCGCCTGGGCCTGGTCGGCTTCGGCCAGATCGGCCAGCGCGTGGCCAGCGTGGCGCGGGCGCTGGGCATGCAGGTGCATGCCTTCGATCCCGCCCTGCGCGGCCCCTGCCCCGTCGAGGGCGTGGTGCTGCACGCATCGCTGGAAGCGCTGCTGCCGCAATCCGATGTGCTGAGCCTGCACATCCCGCTGAACGCGCACACGCGCGGCCTGCTCGATGCGCAGCGCCTGGCGTTGCTGCCGCGCGGCGCGATTGTGGTCAACACCGCACGCGGCGAAGTCATCGACGAGCCAGCGCTGATCGACGCGCTGCGCTCGGGTGCGCTGTTTGCCGCAGGCCTGGACACCATGGCCGTCGAGCCGCTGCCCGCAGGCAGCGCGCTGGCCGCACTGCCCAACGTCGTGCTGACTCCGCATGTCGGCGGCTCGACGCCCGCGGCGCTTGAAGGCATGGCCACGGGCGCGGCGCACAACGTGCTGGGCTTCCTCGCCGGCCGCCACCCTGATCCCCTTTCCTGCGTGAACCCGCAGGTGCTTTCCCAGAACGAACGGAGCATCGCATGAGCGACCACAAATCCTGGCCCGCGGGCTATCGCATCAACCCGCGCGCCGCGGGGCCAGACGCCGAAACCGTCGCCGCCTTCCGCGAGATGCCGGTCGCGGCGATTGGCGATTCGATGAGCCGCAATGTCGGCACCGTGGGCCTGCGCCAATACCACCAGCGCCTCGACACCGTGCTGTGCGGCCCGGCCGTCACGGTGCGCGTGCGGCCCGGCGACAACCTGATGATCCACAAGGCGCTGATGATGGTCGAGCCCGGCGACGTGCTGGTCATCGACGGCGGCGGCGATGTCTCGCAGGCGCTGGTCGGCGGCCTGATGCGCACCACCTGCGTGGCCAAGAAGCTTGGCGGCCTGGTCATCGACGGCGCCGTGCGCGACCTGTGCGAATGGGCCGAAGACGGCATGCCGATCTTTGCCAAGGGCCACACGCACCGCGGCCCAAGCAAGGACGGCCCGGGCGAAGTGAACATTCCCGTGTCGTGCGCCGGCCTGGTGGTGATGCCCGGCGATCTGGTCGTGGGCGACGCCGACGGCGTGATCGCCATTCCCGCCGAGCACGCCGCCGATGTGCTGGCCAAGACCCGCGCGCATCTGGCGAAGGAAGCAAAGATCCGCGAAACCAACCGCACCGGCACAGCCGACCCCGAACGCTTCGACGCCGTGCTGCGCGAAAAAGGTTTACCCATCTGAAACCCGCCCCGCAGGAACAACAAAACACAAGGAGACATTCCATGCAACGACGCCACTTCCTCCAGACCGGCGCCCTGGCGCTGGCGGCTTCCGCCGCCGGCGTGCGCGCCCAACCCAACTGGCCGTCCAAGCCGATCCGCTTGATCGTGCCTTTCCCGCCGGGCGGCGGCACCGATGCCACCTCGCGCCTGATGGCCGAGAAATTCACCGTGCTCAACCAGTGGACCGTCGTGGTCGAGAACCGCCCGGGCGCGGCCGGCAACATCGGCCTCGACGCGGTCGCCAAGGCGCCTGCCGACGGCTACACCATCGGCATGGGCCAGGCCTCGAACCTGTCGATCAACCCGGCGCTCTACGCCAGGATGCCCTTCGACCCGCTCAAGGACTTCACGCCCATCGTCGAGATCGCGGTGCAGCCCGTGGTGCTGGTGGTGCGCGCCGATTCGCCGTTCAAGACGCTGGCCGATTTCATCAAGGCCGCCAAGGCCAAGCCTGGCGAGTTCAGCATCGCGCATGCGGGCAACGGCACCGTGGGCCATCTGGCCGGCGAGATGCTGGCGCGCCGCGCGGGCATCGAAGTACTGCAGGTGCCCTACAAGGGCGCGGGGCCGGCCATGAACGAGCTGCTCGGCGGCCAGGTCCAGCTGTATTTTGGCAACAGCATCTCGGTGATGTCGCAGATGACTGGCGGACGCGTGCGCGCGCTGGCCGTGAGCTCGGCCCAGCGCCTGCCGGTGATCGGCCAGGTGCCGACAGTGGCCGAACAGGGTTTCCCGGGCTTCGATGCCAGCACCTGGCTGGGGCTGGTCGGCCCCGCCGGCCTGCCCGCCGAGGTGGTGGCGCGCGTCAACAAGGAAGTCGTCACGATGCTGGGCCGCAAGGATGTGCAGGAGAAGCTGGCCTTCGAAGGCAGCATTCCCACGACCGGCACGCCCCAACAGTTCGCCGCGTTCATCAAGGCCGAACACACGAAATGGGGCAATCTGATCCGCGAGGCCAACATCAGGCTCGAGTGACGCGTCCCGCATCGCACCCGGCACGCCGGCATCCCGAGGATGCCGGCGTGCGTTGCTTCAGGCGCCAGAAACTTTCGCCACCAGCATGTCGCGGTGCAGGCTGGCCGGGCTGGTGGCGCCCAGCAGCGCCATGTTGCGCAGCATTTCCGCGCCCAGGATACCGATCGCATGCCGCACGCCGGCCTCGCCCGCCACCGCGCCCGCGTAGTTGAAGGGCCGGCCGACAAACACGAACTTCGCGCCCAGCGCGAGCGCCTGCAGCACATCGTTGCCGCGGCGAAAGCCGCTGTCGATCATCACCGGGTAGTCGGGTCCGAGCGCTTCGACGACACCCGGCAGCACCTGCATGGGCGAGACCGCGCCATCGAGCTGGCGGCCGCCATGGTTGGAGAGAATGATGCCGTCGGCGCCGTGCTCGCGCGCCCTGAGCGCGTCGTCGCGGTGCAATATGCCCTTGAGCACCAGCTGGCCCTTCCAGCGTGCGCGGATCAGGTCGAAATGCCCCCAGTCCAGATGGTCGCGCGCGCCAAAGTCGCGCGTGACCGTGGACGACAGGATGGGCGCGCCGCGTTGTGCCTGCGAATTCTCGAAGTGCGGCATGCCATGCCGGAGCAAGGTGCGCAGCGCCGTGCCGCAGAGCCAGCGCGGGTGCGTCAGCCCATCCCACGCCAGGCGCAGGCTGGGGCGCAGCGGCGTGGAGAAACCGGCGCGGATGTTGTTCTCGCGGTTGCCCGATACCGGCGTGTCGGCCGTCACCACCAGCGTGCCGAAGCCGGCGCGCTCGACGCGGTCGAGCAGCTGCAGGATGCGCTCGGGCTCTCCCGGCACATAGGCCTGGAACCAGGCTTTGGGATTGGCGCGCGCCACCTCCTCCATGGGAATCAGCGAGGTGCCGCTCAGGATCATCGGAATGCCGGCCGCGGCCGCGGCCTGCGCCTGCACCAGGTCGCCGCGGTAGGCCGACAGCGCGCTGATGCCCATGGGCGCGATACCGAAGGGCGCGGCCCAGTCCTGGCCCAGCAGTTTGGTGGCCAGCGTGCGTGCCGAGGTACTGGTGAGAATGCGCGTCTGCCACGCGTAGTCGGCAAACACGCTGCGATTGCCCTGCAGCGAGCGGTTGGTCTCGCAGCCGCCGGATACATACGCAAAGATCGGCCTGGGCAGAAAGGCCCGTGCCGCATGCTCGAAATCATCGAGCGACAACATGCGTCGCAGCCGGCGCGGCGGCCGGGGGGCGCTCGCGCCGGCGGGCGCGGAGGAACTGGGCGCGGAGTAATCCTCGAGGCGGAAAGTGGGTTGCATGGAACAGCCGAAAAGCATGGAACAAGCCACCATGCTAGGAGACAATACTGCGTCGTAGCTTGATCATTCGTCGTTCGATCCACGAGAAAAACTCATGAAAATGCAACTGCTTGCCACCCTGTCGGCGGTCGTGCAGCAAGGCAGCTTTGCGCAGGCCGCCGAGCAGGTGAATCTCACGCCCAGCGCCGTGAGCCTGCAGATGAAGCAGCTCGAACAGTACTTCGGCCAGCCGCTGTTCGACCGCTCGGCGCGCAATGCGCGGCCCACGGCGTTTGCCATCGAACTGGCGGCCGTGGTCGAGCGCAGCCTGGCCGAGCTGGAGTCCATGCGCCACGCCAGCGATACCGCGCCGGCCGGCAATGTGCGCCTGGGCATCACCGAGTCGGCCATGACCACCCTGCTGCCGCAAGCCTTTGCGCAACTGCAGCGCAATGCGCCCGGCATTGCACTGCAGATCGACCGCGGCACGACGCCCGACCTGCTGCAAAGCCTCAAGGCCGGCCGCGTCGACGCGGCCCTGGTGGTGCGGCCGCTGTCGGGCGGCTCGAGCCGCCTGCTGTGGACACCGCTGCTGCGCGAGCAGTTCGTGCTGGTGGTGCCCGCGGGCATGGCGCCCGGCACCGCCAAGCAGATCCTGAGCAACTCGCCCTGGATACGCCTGCACCGCTCGGTGGTCGCGGGCCAGATGGCCGCGCGCTACGTCAACCAGCTGCTGCCGCAGCGCCAGCCGCTGCTCGACGTGCCGGGTATCGACGCCATCGTCGCCATGGTGGCCGCGGGCCTGGGCGTGTCGGTGCTGCCCAGGATCCGCTACCAGCTGCGCGATGCCTACGGCGTGCGCGAAATCCCCCTCGGACGCGGCGCGCCGGTGCGCCAGATCTGCATGGTGCGGCGCGGCGCCGATGCCGGCATGCGCAATCTCGACGCCGTGGAGCAGGCGTTCGTCGCGTCGGCGGGCATGTAGGCGCGCCGCCGCTCCCGCGCACGGCCGCAGCGCGCGCTCAGAAGCGGTGGTTCAGTGTGACTTCGACGCGCCGGCCCTCGCCCGCGAGCCATTGCGTGGTCGTGTAATAGGCCGTCGAGAAATAGTGCTTGTCGAAGACATTGAAGCCGCGCAGCGCAAGCGTGGTGTCGGCATCGGCCTGCCATTGCAGCGCGAGATCGGCCGTGGTGTAGGCCGGCAGCTTGAGCGTGTTCGCATTGTCGGCATAGCGCTTGCCGACATAGCGCAATCCAGCCGACAGCGTCCAGGCCGGCTGGAACTTCCACCCGGCCCACAGATTGGCCACGCGCTCGGGCACGTCGGTGGGCACATTGCCGTTGCGCGAGACGCTGCGCCCGCCCGCCGCTTCACTGAAATCGTCGTAGCGCGCCCTGAGCAGCGCCACATTGGCATCAATGTGCAGTGCCTTGCCGGCCTGCAGCGACAGCGTGCTTTCGATGCCCTTGGACGAGCGCTCGCCGACCTGGATGCGCAGCGCGGGGTTGTTCGGGTCGCGCGTGAGCAGATTGTTCTTGGTGATGGCGTACGCGGCCAGCGTCCAGTCGCCGCGGCCCTGCCAGAACGCCTGCTTGAGGCCGATCTCGAACTGCCGCCCCGTCGATACATCGAACTCAGCGTTCGCGGCCGACAGCATCAGCAGCCCGCTGACCGGGTCGGCGGCTTCGGCGGCCTGCGCATAGAGCGCGAGATCCGGATTGACCAGGAACACCGTGCCCAGCCGCCAGCCGGTGTTGGCATAGCTGCGCGAGAAGGCCTGGCTGCCCGCCAGCAGGTCCTGGCGCGACAGCTGCGTGTGGTCGAAACGCACGCCGCCCACCACCGACCAGCGCGCGCTCAATTCAAGCCGGTTCTCGGCAAACAGCGCGTACTGCTCGGCTTCATTGCGGTAGCGGGGAATGAAGGGCGCGGCACTGCTGAAGTAGCCCGGGTCGGGCTGGTAGCGGTCCACCGGGCCCGAACTGCCGGCATAGGTATTGTTGCTGTGCTGGAATTGCGCGCGGTTGATGTCGAAGCCCAGCGATACGCGGTTCGGCCGGCCCCACAGAGTGCCGTCGATGCTGACATCGGTGGTGTTGCCGGTCTGCGTCTGGTCATGGCCGATCTCGGTGTTGTCGGAGCGGTCGATCAACCCGCTGGCGGCGTTGAACGCGTAGGCCTCGGCGTTGCGCCACTGGCGCGCGCTGCGGATGTGGTAGAGCTTGCTGCGCACGATGACGCCGCTGCCCGGCGCCCATTGCGCGGCCAGTTCGGTCCAGCGGTCGCGGTACTCGATGCGGCTGTCCGCGACGTTGTAATTGCGCTCGCGAAGCGCCGGGTCCTGCGCGCCGTTGATCAGCGGCGTGCCGAAGTAGCGCATCGGTTTTTGCCGGCCCTCGGCATGCGACAGCTGCAGGCTCAGATCCCGATTCGGGTCCCAGCGCAGCGCGGCCGACAGCGTGCCGGCGCTGGATTCGCCGCGCTCGACCCATCCGTCCGACGCAACACCGCTGGCATCGACACGGTACGACCACTGTTCATCGATCGCGCCGCCGCTGCCAAACGCCAGCGCGCGCTTGCCCTGCGTGCCCAGCGTTGCCTGGACCTCATTGCGCACCGCGCCGCGCGTGGGCTTCTTGGGAATCACATTGACCACGCCGCCAATGGCGCCATCACCGTAGACCACCGCGGCCGGTCCGCGCAGCACCTCGATGCGCTCTATCGACCAGGTATCGAAGGGGAAGCTCACGCCCACACCGCCATACTGGCGCGCGCCGTCATACAGGCGCATCACCGAGGCGGTGTCGGTGAAGCCGCGCACCGACAGCGAACTGCCGCTGTTGCCGGGATGGCCCAGGCTGGTGATGCCCGTCGAACGCGTGATCGCGTCGACGACGGCGGTGTCGCCACGCGCCTCGAGCTGCGCGCGCGTGATCGCCTCGACACTGGCCGGGGTGTCGCGCACGCTCAGATCGAGGCGGCTGCCGATGTCCACGGCTTGACGCAGCGAGCTCTCGCCTGACGAGTGCACGGTCACGGCGTCCAGGCTCGCATCGGCCAGGGCCCGGCCCGGCAAAGGCGCGGCAAGTGCAAGGGCCACCAGCCAGGGCAAGGGGCGCGCGGCCGCAAGGCCGGGCACGGCGGGCAAGGAAAAACGGGCAGCACCTCGCGGCGCCGCAGCGGAAAGAAGACGGTTCATGGCAATCTGCGTGCAAGTGGAATCGGCCGGGCAGGACGACCCGGCAGCGATGGCGCGGCCGGCGGGCCGGCAGCGCAGGACTTACACGCGCGCGGGCGGACCGCGCGGGGGCAGCGGCGCCCCGACCAGCGCGGCAATGCGCGCCGCCGCCACCGGCTGCAGCGCATGTCCCAGCGGCTGGGGCTGCGTGAGATGCGGGGTCGAGTAGACCGGCGGCGTGGTGATGGACAGGCACAGCGGGCAGTCCAGCGAATGGTGCGCGCCCGCGACCAGCTCGCCCTCGTCATCGAGCACGACCATCTGCATGCTGCCGCCCGCTCCGCAGATCATCTCCAGATGCTGCGGTTGCACGATGGGCGACGCCACGGCAATGCCCAGCGTCAGCGCAAACCACGCCATTACCAGGCGGGTCAGGGACAGGGAGTTGCGCAGGGCTTGCATGGTTGGGCATTATGGCGCCGCGCCGCCCTGGATGCCGCCAAGCCAACGCTTATTGTTGGATGAAGCGTCGCATGCACTCGGCAACGGCGATGGGACCGATCGCACACGACGGCTTTTTGTGCGCGCAGTCGCTGCCTAACATCGGCCGATGACCAACGAAGAATCCATCCGCAAGTTCGACCCTTCGCGTGCCCGGGAGTACGCCACGCAAAGCCGCATCGCGCTGGCCGGCTACGACGCCTGCCATGAACTCGCGGCCTGCCTGCTGTCCGCGCAGCTGGGCGCGGGTCCGCGGCGCGTTCTGGTCGGCGGCGCGGGCGGCACGGGCCAGGAGATCATCGCCATCGCAGGCCTGCAGCCCGACTGGCAGTTCGTCGCCGCCGATCCCGCGCAGGCCATGCTCGAAGCGGCATTGCAGCGCATCGCGCACGCCGGGCTGGCCGAACGCGTGCAGCCTTTCGCGGGCACGCTGCAGGCACTGCCGCCAAGCCCTCTCTCCGACGCCGCCACGCTGATTGGCGTGCTCCATCACATCCCCTCGCCGCAAGCCAAGCTGGAGATCCTGCAGGCCGTTGCCCAGCGGCTGCTGCCTGGCGCCCCCTTCATCCTCGCCTGCAACCGCTGCGCCTACGCGTCCCAGCCGCTGTTTCTGGCGGCCTGAGCCGAGCGCTGGCGCATGGCGGGCGCGGGCGACGCCGAGGTGCAAGCCAAGCTGGGCAAGATACGCGCGGGCGCGGTGCCGCCGGCGTCCGAGACCGAGGTCGAAACCCTGCTGCGCGACGCCGGCTTCGCGGCGCCCGCACGCTTTTTCTCCAGCCTGTTCTGGAGCGCGTGGATTGCATTCAGGCAGGCTTGAACGTTCAGATGCCAGGCGCATCCAGGGCCAACAGCGACGCGTTGCCGCCCGCCGCGGCCGTGTTGGTGCTGACCGCACGCTCGATGAGCAGGCGCTCGAGCGGCACCACCGCGTCTTCGCGCTCCAGCGCAATCAATGCCAGCAACGGACCGCTGCGCGCCGCAAGCCGGCGCTGCAATGCCAGCAGCGCGTCGGCCGGGCCCGCGTGCACCACCGCATCGAGCGACAAGCGGTTCTCGGCCAGCGCCTGCGCCCAGGCGCCGACCAGCACCAGCTGCTGCGTTACCGCGGCCGGCAGGCGCCCATGCAGCGCCAGGTGCTCGGAGGGCCAGAGCGCCTTGCCGCCCACGGCCAGCACGGCGGCCAGTTGCAGCAGCAGTCCTTCGGGTGTGCCGGCCAGGCACAGCGTGGCGGCACGAGGCACCAGGCGGTACTGATTGCGCTCTCCCGTGGGTCCGGGCAGCAGCACTTCCAGTCCGGCTGGCGACGCGCGCGCGTAGAGCGCGCAGCGCAGCGCCAGCTGCTGCATCGCGGCATCTTCCTGCGCCGCGGCCCATTGCTGCAATGCCGCGAGCGCCGGGCGGTGCGCCGGCTCGGGCACCGTTTCGGCGGCGGACGCGGCGCGCAGCACGATGGCGCGCGCGTCATGCGGGTGCCGTGCCAGCAGCCGGCGCAGGTACAGCGGCCCGCCCGCCTTGGGCCCGGTGCCGGACAGCCCTTCGCCGCCAAACGGCTGCACGCCGACCACGGCGCCAATGGTGTTGCGGTTGATATAGAGATTGCCCGCACGGCAGGCCGCCGTGACCTGGGCCGCGGTCGCGTCGAGCCGCGAGTGCAGGCCCTGGGTGAGGCCATAGCCGGTGCCGTTGACCTGGGCCAGCACAGTGTCGAAACGCGCGCGCGGGTAACGCAGCACATGCAGCACCGGGCCGAAGACTTCGCGGCCCAGATCGGCGATGCGCTCGATCTCGATCACCGTGGGCGCAACGAAGCTGCCCTGCGCCGCGACGTCGGCGCGCAGCGGCGCACGGCGTAGCCCTTGGCCTGGAACGCCGCGATGTGCTGCTCGATGGCGTCCCTGGCCTTGGCATCGATCACCGGCCCGACGTCGGTGGCCAGCTGGCGCGGGTCGCCGATCTGCAGCTGCTGCATCGCGCCATCGAGCATCTGCAGCAGCGCATCGGCGCAGTCCTGCTGCACGCACAGGATGCGCAGCGCCGAGCAGCGCTGGCCCGCGCTGTCGAACGCCGACGCCAGCACATCGGGCACGACCTGCTCCAGCAGCGCCGACGAATCGACCAGCATGGCATTCTGTCCGCCGGTTTCGGCGATCAGCACCACGGGCTGGCCATCGGGGCGCAGCCTCTGCGCCAGCGTCTGCGCCAGCTGCCGCGCGACTTCGGTCGAGCCGGTGAACACCACGCCCATCACGCGCGCATCGGCGACCAGCGCCGCGCCCACGGCCGCGCCCGCGCCGGGCAGCAGCTGCAGGGCCTGCGCCGGCACACCGGCTTCGAGCAGCAGCGCCACGGCGCGCGCGGCAACCAGCGGCGTCTGCTGCGCGGGCTTGGCCAGCACCGTGTTGCCCGCGGCCAGCGCCGCCGCGATCTGCCCGGTGAAGATCGCCAGCGGGAAGTTCCAGGGGCTGATGCAGGCCACGGGCCCGAGCGGCACATGCGTGCCCTCGGCGAAATCGCGCTGCGCCTGGCTTGCGTAGTAGCGCAGGAAGTCGACCGCCTCGCGCACTTCGGCCAACGCATTGGCCGCGGTCTTGCCGCCCTCTCGCACCATCAACGCCATCAACGCCAGGGCCTGCGCCTCGTAGGCATCGGCCGCGCGCAGCAGGCACTGGGCGCGCTCGGCCGCGGGCGTGGCCGACCAGGCCGCGAAACCGGCGCTGGCTTCGGCCAACGCAGCCTCGAGATGCGCCGCATCGGTCTCGTGCACCTTGCCCACGACGTCATCGCGCTGCGCGGGATTGCACACGGCGCGCGCCGGTCCCGACGAGGTGGCGGGTGCCTGCGCCAGCAGCGGCCGCGCATGCGCCGGCCCGGCCAGCGCCAGCGTGTTCGCAAAGGCCTGCAGCGTGGCTTCATCGCTCAGATCCAGCCCGCGCGAATTGGCGCGCTGCCCGGCAAACATCTCGCGCGGCAGCGCGATGCGCGGATGCGGGGTGCCGGCCACGCCATCGCACGCCGCGGCCTCGACGCGTGCCAGCGGCGACTGCACCAGCGACTGCAATGCCACCGAGGGGTCTGCCGCCTGGTTCACGAACGAGGAATTGGCGCCGTTTTCCAGCAAACGCCGCACCAGATAGGCCAGCAGATGCGCGTGGCTGCCCACGGGCGCATAGATGCGGCAGCTGCACCCCAGGCCGCCGCGGCTGCCCACGACCTGCTCGTACAGCGGCTCGCCCATGCCATGCAGGCACTGGAACTCATAGGGTGAGTCAGGATGCTCGGCCGCGGCCAGGTGGTAGAGGGTGGCGAGCGTGTGCGCATTGTGGGTGGCGAACTGCGGATAGACCGCATCGGGCGCGGCCAGCAGCTGGCGCGCGCCGGCGATATAGGCCACGTCGGTATGCTCCTTGCGCGTGAACACCGGGTAGTCGTCGAGGCCCAGCACCTGCGCGCGCTTGATCTCGCTGTCCCAGTACGCGCCCTTGACCAGGCGCAGCAGCAGCCGGTGCTGGCTGCGCCGCGCGAGATCGATCACGAAGTCGATGGCGCGCGCGCAGCGCCGCTGGTAGGCCTGCAGCACGAAACCCAGGCCGTTCCAGCCCGCCAGCTCGGGCGCATGGCACAGCTTTTCGAGCAGGTCCAGCGACAGCTCCAGCCGCTCGCATTCCTCGGCATCGACGTGGATGGCAATGTCGTAGCGCCGCGCCGCGACGGCCAGCCGCAGCAGCCGCGGGTAGAGCTCGGCCATGACGCGCTCGCGCTGCGCGCGCGCATAGCGTGGATGCAGCGCCGACAGCTTGATCGACAAGCCCGGGCCGTCCAGCGGGCCCCGCCCCGCGGCCACGCGGCCGATGGCATCGATGGCGTGGCAGTAGGCGGTGAGATAGTGCTGCGCCTGCGCCTCGGTCAGCGCGGCTTCGCCCAGCATGTCGTAGGAATGGCGAAAGCCCTGCGCTTCGCGCGCCCGCGCACGGACCAGCGCCTGCTCAATGCTTTCGCCGGCCACGAACTGCCGCGCCATGAGCCGCACCGCCGTATCCACAGCAGCGCGCACCAGCGGCTCGGCCCCCCGGGCGCCCAGCCGGTGCAGCGCGGCGCCCAGGTTTTCCTGCGCCGGCGGCTCCACCAGCTTGCCCGTGAGCAGCAGCCCCCAGGCGGCGGCATTGACGAACAGCAGCGGGCTCTTGCCCAGGTGCGCCTGCCACTGGCCGCCGCCGATCTTGTCGCGGATCAACGCATCGCGCGTCTCGGCATCGGGAATGCGCAGCAGGGCTTCGGCCAGGCACATCAGCGCGATCCCTTCCTCCGAAGACAGCGAGAACTGCTGCAGCATGCCCTGCACCAGCCCGCTGTGGAAGCCGCCGCTGCGCGCGCGCAGCCCGCGTGTCAGGCGCGCTGCGGTGGCTTCGATGGCCTGCTCCATCGCCGGCGGCACGCGCGCCTGTGCCAGCAGCGGCGCCAGCGCTTCGGGTTCGCTCAAGAACTGTGCCTGGGCAATCGCCTGGCGCAGCGGGCCGTCCACGATTGCGCGCGGCGCAAAGGCAGGGGTCGTATCGGCATGAAGCATGGCTTTGCAGACGCAGCCCAGGGCCTTGCCGGGGCTGCCTCCGCCCTCCTGGAGAGTGGAACCTGGGCTTCAGCGTAGCCGTTTCTGCTTGCCGCGGTAAGCAAGACCACGGCCCGACAAGGCGTGTCAGGCGATGCCGACGACCTTGTGGGTCTGGATGGATAGCCGCCACTGCGGATGCGCCATGCAGTACTCGACCGCCAGCCGCATGTTGCGCTGCTGCTCGGGTCCGTCCATGGGCTGCAGGAAATGGTGCGTGAATGCCAGATGCGCAAACTGCTCGGGCATCGCGCCAGGCTGCGGGAACACCAGTTTGAGCTCCGCGCCCTCGGTCAGCACCAGCGGCGCGCCGGCCTTGGGGCTCACGCAGATCCAGTCCAGGCCGCGCGGCGCGGGCTGGGTGCCGTTGGTTTCGACGGCAATCTCGAAGCCGCAGGCATGCAGCGCATCGACCAGCGCCTGGTCGAGCTGCATCAACGGCTCGCCGCCGGTGCAGACCACCAGCGGCTTGCCCGACGGCGTGTCGGGCCAAAGCGAGCGCACCTTGGCTGCCAGCGCCTGGGCCGTCGCGAACTTGCCGCCGCCTTCGCCATCGGTGCCGACGAAATCGGTATCGCAGAACTGGCAGATGGCCTTGGCGCGGTCTTTCTCGCGGCCGGTCCACAGGTTGCAGCCGGCAAAGCGGCAGAACACCGCCGCGCGCCCGGCCTGGCCGCCCTCGCCTTGCAGCGTGTAGAAGATTTCCTTGACGGAGTAGGTCATGCCCAGCCCTCCTGCACCGCAACCCGCGCGCCACAGCCGCGGGTCTCGAACAGATCCACGCCCGCGAGCTGCGGCAGCCCGGCGCGGCCCTGGGCCAGGATCCACTGCGCAAGACTGGCGGTGTCGCAGTCTTCGAGGCCGCCGATCTCGTGCAGCGGCTGATGGTCGAGCGCCTGGAACAGCGGGTTGAAGAGCTGCTTCACATCGCCAAAGTCCACCGTCCATCCCATGACCTGGTCCAGCGGCGCGCTCAGGTGCAGGCGCAGCGTATAGGTGTGGCCGTGCAGGCGCCGGTGCGCGCTGCCTTCGGGCGCGCGGCGCAGGCGGCGCGCGCTGTCCAGCGTCATGTCCTTCCAGATGCGGTAGTGCGTGCCGTCGAAGCGCGCGCCGCAGGACGCGGTCTCGAACACCGTGACCTGCGACAGCGAGGGCAGCGCAGGCTGCAGCCGCTGCCAGATCCAGCTCGACAGCATCTCGCTGGTCGGGTTCTGCAGCCCCTCGATCTCGTTGAGGCAGGCGTAGTGCAATTGCTGCTGCAGCGGCGCCCACAGCGCATCGAGCCGCTCGTAATCGACGGCACCGTCCTCCTCACCGGCTTGCACGATGGCCTCGAAGCCATGGCCGTGCATGCGCCCGCACTTGTGGCCCGCGGGCACGTTCGGCAGCCGGTGCGCGGACTGAAAAACATAGCGGCGCCAGACATGCATCCGGCCCGCCGCATCGCGCAGCGCGCCCTGCCGGTCGGTGCTGTCCACGCCGATTTCGAGCGCGCCCAATGCCGGATCGGCCAGTTGCTGCGCCAGCCAGCGCGCAATGTTGCCGTCGCTGGGCTCGGCAAGATGCTCGTTCAGACAGCGATAGTCCAGCGGCGCAAGGACTGCGGCCAGCCGTTGCTGGAGCTTGTCGACTTCGCCGCCCGGGAAATCGGCCCAGTCCGGGGCAATGGCGCACTGCACGCGCGCCGTGAAGCCATGCCCATGCAGGCGGGATGCCGGGTGCGCGGGCGCGCACTGGCCTAGTTGCCGCGCCGCCTCGAAGGAGGCCGCAGCGGCATGGAGAGTCGTGGTATTCATATCGATCGATCACAAACAGCAAACCAGCAGGGGTGGCCGGCGCAGACGCGCATTCTGCCTGCCATGGGAAGACCGCAGAACCTGCACGGGCCTGCTGCGGCGCCAGCGCTATCGGCAGGGGTGATCGCCGCGATACAGCTGCCACTCGTCGACCAGCGCGCCATCGGGCAGAAAGCACAGGCCTTCGCGGCCATCGGCCGTGTAGCCCAGCAGCGTGCGTCCGCCGCGCGCATGGCAGTAGCTGGTGGCTGGATTGACCAGGCCAGCGGGCCGGGGCGGCTGTGGCGCGCAGGCGACGAGCAACAGCGCCGTGGCGACGCCGGCCAGGGTGTGCAGCGGACATTGGTGCATGGTTTCTCCCCGGTGCTGAAACCTCTGCCTCCTATGATAAAAATCCACCGGTTGCGCCATGCCAGACACTGCCGTGTCGCCATGCGCGCAGCCATGCGGCCCAGCGCCGAAAGGATCGATGCATGCACGCTGTCCGGGCGGGAGCGGCTGAAGCCGCGTGGCGCAACGCGCTGCATTGCTGTGCGGCCGCAAGCCTGCTGGCGCTGCTGGCCGGCTGCGCGCTGCGCCCGGCGCCGCAGCTGTCGATCGTCGATACGCGGTTTGCCGAATGCCCGCAGTTCTTTCCGGCACAGACCGCGCCCGTGGTGCCGCGCGCGCCGCAACTGCGCGAACTGTGCTACAGCGCCTTTGCGATCCTGCACAGCGGCGAAACCAAGACCCCGGTGTTCGTTGCCGAGCATCTCGACCGATCCATGATCCACGCGGCACGCGCACAGCAGCGCAGCAACCGCTTCTTTGCCGATGCGCGCCTGCCCCGGGGCGAGCGCGCCGAACTGGCCGACTACCGCGGCTCGGGCTACTCGCGCGGCCACATGGCGCCGGCCGGCGACATGAGCACGCCGGATGCCATGGCGCAAAGCTTCAGCCTGGCCAACATGGTGCCGCAGGACCAGATCTTCAACGGCGGCGCCTGGGCGCAGGTCGAGCAGGAGACGCGCCAGTACGTGCTGCGTGCGCGCGCCGATGTCTACGTCTTCACGGGCCCGGTATTTGCGGCCGGCGCGCCGGCGATAGGCCCGAACCGGGTGCAGGTGCCCAGCCATCTGTTCAAGCTGGTCTACGACCCCTGCACGGGCAGGAGCTGGGCGCACTGGCTGGCCAACGCACCCGACACCCGCGTGTTGCCGCCCATCAGCTACGCCGAGCTGGTGCAGCGCACGCGCATCCAGTTCCTGCCGCCCAACGCACGCGCGGCACATTCCGACAATGGCTGCCCGCATCCGACGCCTTCGCAGGGTGAAATCCGTGCGACGATGGAGCGTGAGGACGCAGCGCGATGACGCGACGCGATAAAGTCGCAGGCGTCGCGTTCATGCGTCCGATTTCATCCACCCCTGGTTTCATTGCAAAGGAGTCAGCATGCCCAAGAAGTCCGTTCCAGCCACCGCAGCGCGTTCCAGCGCCATCAACATCGGCATCTCGGCCGAAGACCGCCAGGCCATTGCCGACGGCCTGTCGCGCCTGCTGGCCGACAACTACACGCTGTACCTGACCACGCACAATTTCCACTGGAACGTCACCGGCCCGATGTTCAACAGCCTGCACCAGATGTTCATGGAGCAGTACACCGAGCTGTGGAATGCGGCCGACCCGATTGCCGAGCGCATCCGCGCGCTGGGCCATTTCGCGCCCGGCTCGTACGCGCAGTACGGCCAGCTGGCGTCGCTGGACGACGCCCCCACCACGCCGCCCGCGGCGCTCGACATGGTGCGCATCCTGGTCAACGGCCACGAAGCCGTGGCGCGCACCGCGCGTTCGCTGCTGTCCATCGCCGACGAAGCCCAGGACGAACCCACCGCCGACCTGCTGACGCAGCGCCTGGCGGTGCATGAGCAGACCGCCTGGATGCTGCGCTCGCTGCTCGCGGAATAACTCCGCGCCCCTGCGGCAACGAAAAAGGCCACCCGAGGGTGGCCTTTTGCGTGGGCGCCGGCATGCGGCAGCTGCGTTCAGCGCTTGTCAGGCAGCGCGTACGCAATCACATAGTCGCCGCGGTCGGGCGACTGGCGCGCGCCACCGGCCGAGATCACCACGTACTGCTTGCCCGTCTTGGGCGATTTGTAGGTGATGGGCGTGCCCTGGCTGCCCACGGGCAGACGCTGCTTCCACACCTCCTTGCCGGTCGCGCTTTCCAGCGCGCGCAGGTAGTAGTCCTGCGTGCCGGCAAAGAACACCAGGCCGCCCTGCGTCGCCACCGAGCCGCCCAGCGTCGGCATGCCGACTTCCATGGGCAGCAGCATCTTGATGCCGAACGGGCCGGTGTCCTGCACCGTGCCCAGCGGCACCTGCCACGCCACCTTTTGCGTCTTCAGGTCCACGGCGGTCATCGTGCCGAACGGCGGCTTCTGGCAGGGAATCTGCAGCGGCGACAGGAAACGGTTCTTCACCACCGAATAAGGCGTGCCGCCCAGCGGCACCTCGCCCATGCCGGCGTTCGGCGACTCGCCGCCGTCCGAGAGCTTGGCTTTTTCCTTTTGCTCGACCATGGTCACCCACAGGCCCAGGCGCATGTCGTTGATGAACAGCAGGTGGTTGTTCGGGTCGGTCGACATGCCGCCCCAGTTCATGCCGCCCAGCGAGCCGGGGAAAGACAGCGACTTGTCGGTGTCGGGCACGGTGTACAGGCCGTCGTAGCGCATGCCCTTGAACGCAATGCGGCACAGCAGCTGGTCGAACGGCGTCGCGCCCCACATGTCGGCTTCGGTCAGCGTCTGCGCGCCGATCTGCGGCATGCCCACCGAGAACGGCTGGGTCTTGGAATACGCCTCGTTGGCGATATGGCCCGGCTTGACCTCACGCTCCTCGACGGCCGTCAGCGGCTTGCCCGTCGCGCGGTCGAGAACATAGATCTGGCCGGCCTTGGTGGCGACCGCCACGGCCGGCACCTTGCTGCCGTCGGCCTTGGGGAAGTCGATCAGCGAGGGCGCCATCGGCACGTCGAAGTCCCAGAGGTCGTTGTGCACGGTCTGGTAGACCCACTTTTCCTTGCCCGTCGAGGCATCGAGCGCCAGCACCGATGCGCCGTACTTGCGGTCCAGCGCGGTGCGCGTGCCGCCATAGAGATCGACCGAAGCCGAGCCCACGGGCAGGAACACGGTGTTCATGGCCGGGTCGTACGAAATGCCGGCCCAGACATTGGGCGTGGAGCGGTGGAAGTCCTTGCCTGGCTCGAGCTGCGCATTTGGATCCTGCGTGCCCGGATCGAAGTGCCAGCGCATCGCACCCGTCACCACGTCGAAGCCGCGCATCACGCCGCCGGGCATGTCGACCTGCACGTTGTCGGCCACCCGGCCGCCCACGACGATGGTCGTGCCGGCCACCGTGGGCGCCGAGGTCATGGTGTAGTAGGCCTTGTTGGCCACGGCGCCCATGTTGGCCGTGAGATCCACCACACCCTGATTGCCGAACTCGGCGCACATCTCGCCGTTGTCGGCGTTGATGGCGACCAGGCGCGCATCGATGGTGTTCATGACCACGCGGCGTTCGCAGCCGCCCGAAGCCGGCAGCGACACCGGCGTCACGGGCGTCGAACCGGCCACCGTGGGCGCGGCAATTGCGGCGTTCACATCGAAGTACGCCAGGCCGCGGCAGCGTTCCCAGACCCCGCCCACCGATGCGTTGAAATCACGGCGCCACAGCTGCTTGCCGCTGTCGACATCGAGCGCGATCACATTGTTGTGCGGCGTGCAGATGAACAGCTTGTCGCCGATCTGCATGGGGGTGAGCTGGTCTTCGGCGCCCGCGCCCGTCGATTGCGGCACATCGCCGTGCTGGAAGGTCCAGGCCACGGCGAGTTGCTTGACGTTCTCGGGCGTGATCTGGTCGAGCGCGGCAAAGCGCTGCGTGCCGGCGTCATTGCCATAGTGCGCCCAGTCCTTTTGCTCGGTGCCCGGAGCAATCGGCACCTGGTTTGCCGCGGGAGCGGCTGCCGCCACCTCGGGGTGCTTCTGGAACATGCCGACGAAGCCCCACAGGCCCAGCACCACCAGTACCGCGCCGATCACGATGCCTGGGCGGCTCGCTGCAGCCCGGCCTTCGGCGCGGCCCAGCAACGGCAGCGTGAACGCCACCAGCGCACCGATGAACACCAGCGCCAGCAGGCGCGAGATCAGGCCCCAGAAATCAAAGCCGACTTCCGCCAGCGCCCAGGCCACCGTGCCGGCCAGCGCCAACAGGTAGAGCCAGGCGCCTGAAGCGCGGGCGCGCGCGATCTGCACTGCAGACGCCACGAAGAACACGCCGGCAATCACGAAGTACCAGCTGCCGCCACGCGACAGCAGCACGGCGCCGCCAATCACGAAATACAGGCCGGTGGCCAGCAGCAGCAAGGCCAGCGCAAGAAGCCAGGCGCGCCAGCCGCCAATGCTTGAGGATTTTTGTTTTTCCATTGATCACTCCAATTCCAGAGAATGGGTTGTCGGCCTGCCCGCGCGCGGCGCAGCCCGCCATCCTAATGAGCCGGCGATTGTGACGACAAGCGCTCATCCATGGCTGCAGCGCGGTCAATTCGGGTATACCCCAGGATCATGGAGGCACCGCATTTCAGCGGCACAACGAAAAAACCCCGGCTGCTTGACGCAACCGGGGTAGATATCGTGGCAGGGGAAGAAGGATTCGAACCTTCGCATGCTGGAATCAAAATCCAGTGCCTTAACCAACTTGGCGACTCCCCTGCAATACCGCAATCATAGCATCGCGAAAATGCGCTTCCGGCGAGATGGTTGAAAAAAATCAAAAAACTTTGCTGCCATGCAATTCCCGCCCCGCCAGCGGGACGGGCGCCCTTGGGCGATCAAAGCCCAAGACTGTTACTCCCACCACCTACATGTAAGCTGCATCCAAAGAACTGCGCTATGCGCGTGACGGGGACCCGCACAGCGACGGCGGGTGCCGGTCCGGGGCTCAATCCAGTTTCGCGCCCAAGCGCCGGATCACATCGGCCCAGACCGGGCGTTCCCTTTTCGCCAGCTCGAACAATGCCTGGCGCGGGCCGACATGCACGTCGTAGGCCTGCGCATTCAACTGCTGCTTGACCGCGGGCGACGACAGCGCCTTGCTGAAGGCCGCATTCAGGAAGTCCAGCGTTTTCGCGTCGACACCTGCGGGCGCGACATAGCCGTTCCAGGCCACGGCCTGGTAGCTGGTCAGGCCCGACTCGGCCAGCGTGGGGAGTTGCGGCAGGCGGCTGTCGCGCGCGGCGCCGGTCACGGCCAGCGCCGTCAGCTTGTCGCCCTTGAGGTGCGGCGCAATCGAGGTGATGTTCTCGAACAACAGCCAGGTTGCCGAACGGCGTGTCGCCGCCATAGCTGATGAAGGTCTGGCCCAGCAGATCGGCCGCGCCCACCGATGCGGCCTGCGCCAGCGGGTGGCGCTCGGGCACCGCGCACTCGATGAAGCCCTGGCCGATGGCGCGCGCCACCACATTGGCGCTGGGCGGCGCGGGCATGGACGAGATCGCCAGGTCGGCATGGCCCAGCAGCACATGCGGCAGCAGCGCATCGAAGAGCAATGGCCGGTACTTGATGCGCACCTCGGGATAGCGCGCGCGAAAGCGCCGGATCGCCATGGGCATCAGCCATTCGGCATAGCTCGGACTCGACACCAGCGACAGCTCGCCCTGCGCGCCTGCCACCAGGTCCGCGGTCAGCGTGTTGAAGTGGCGCACGCCGTCGATGATGCCCTGCACTTCGCAAAACAGCCGCCGCGCCTCGGGCGTGGGCTGCAGGCGGCCGCGCACGCGCTCGAACATCAGCATGCGCAGCCGGCTTTCGGCCGTCGCCAGCATGCGGCTCACCGCGGGCGGCGAGACGCACAGCATGCGCGCCGCACCGCTGAGCGTGCCGGCCATCATGATGGCGTGGAAGACTTCGATCTGCCGCAGATTCAGCGGCACGGGAGAGGGCAAGGCGGCGGAGGTCATCGCCGCACCCGGCAAGCAATTAGCACGCCAGACGCAGGCGTGCCACGCGCATCAGCGGGACCGGGCCGCGTGCGGATTCTCGAAGATCTCGTCCACTGGCCGCTGGAACACGCTGCTGATGCGAAACGCCAGATCCAGCGAGGGATCGTGCTTTTCGGTTTCCACGGCGTTGACCGCCTGGCGCGAGACCCCCAGGCGCTCGGCCAGATCGGCCTGGGTCCAGCCGGCTGCGGCGCGCAGCACGCGCAACTGGTTCTTCATCAGCGGCTCTGGCGCACGAAGGGGGCCACCAGCGCATAGGCGGCCCAGAAGAAGGGATAGCAAAGCCAGCCCGGCAGATGGGGCGCGGCCGCGTAGGTCTCGCCAAAGCCCCAGGCGGTCCACAGCGCCAGCGTCGCACCCGACGCCAGGATGAAGCATTTGGCGATGATGGCACGCAGGTACTCGTCGCTTTGCGCCATCAGCCGCAGGGTCGCGCGGATCTGGCCGGCCACGGTCAGCGCCAGCAGCAGCGCCACGCCCCAGCCCGCGGGCTGACCGAGCATGCCGTCGAACACGCCCAGGATGGCGGCCAGATGGATCGATACGTAGATCGCCATCAGGATCGCGGTGTGAAGCAGATAGCTGCGGCCTGGGGAGGGGACCGGCGTGTGCGGAGCTGGAGAGTGCATGGTCGTGGCGATGTAAAGCAAACCTGACTGTATCGATGTCAAAAGAACCTGTCAATAAGTCATGTTCACCTTACATTCATCCCACGCGGCGTTGCCCAGGGCAATCATCCAGCGCTTGCGCCTTCCCTCCCGCCACCACTGGCATTTTTCTTGCATCACTTTACCCATGAGCCAACCCCTGCGCATCGTGGTCATCATTCCCGACCTGGCCGTCATGGACGACCAGGAAGACCATGTGCGCCAGCAACTCGAGCGCTCGCGCGCGCTGCGCATGGGACTGCTCGAGGCGCAATACGATGTGGTGGCCACGCTGCCCGCGGACGTATTCCTGCACGAGCGCATCGCCCAGCTGCGCCCCGACCTGATCATCGTCGACGCCGAAAGCGAGGCGCGCGACGCGCTCGAGCATGTGGTCTTGGCGACGCGCGACGAGCGCCGGCCCATCGTGCTGTTCACCAACGACCCCGACACCACCCATGTGCCCGATGCCGTGGCCGCGGGCGTCTGCGCCTATATCGTCGAAGGGCTGGCGCCGCCGCGCATACGCCCCATCCTGCAGGTCGCGATGGCGCGTTTTCAACACGAGCAGGCGCTGCGCGCCGAGCTCAAGGATGCCCGCGACGAACTCAAGGACCGCAAGACCATCGACCGCGCCAAGGGCATCCTGATGCAGCGCCAGGCGCTGAGCGAGAAGCAGGCCTATGACCGGCTGCGCAAGCTCGCGATGGACAAGGGCGTCAAGATGGTGCAAATCGCCCAGCGCATGATCGACGCCGCCGAACTGCTCGGCTGAGCGGGCCGTTCATGCTGAGCCGCCCATTCGGGGCGAGCCTCCAGTTCATGGTGAACTTCCCGTTCATGGTGAGCTCCCCGTTCATGGCGAGCCTGTCGACCCATGTCCGACCCGCATGCCCTGATTCAGCGCATCCGCACCCAAATGGCGCAGCCGCAGCGGCCTGCAACGCCGAATCCGCTGGCACCGAACTTGCTTGATATCCGGCAAGGTCAACGAAGACCCCACGGCGTGCAAGCAACGACTGACTGCGCGCCACCGGACAAAGGCGTCCCCATCCACCAGCCCGGCTCGATGCCCGGCCCAGGATGTGGACGCCTTTTTTATTTGCCACCTTTTCGCCGAGACTGCATATGCCCGACCTGATGAAAACCGGACTCCAGCGCCGCACCGTATTGCAAGCCGCCACCGTGGGCGCCGCGGGAATCTCCCCCGCGCTGCGCGCACTGGTGCATGCCCAGGGGTCGGATGCGCCCGAGAAGAAGGAGGTGAAGATCGGCTTCATTCCGCTGACCGACTGCGCCAGCGTGGTGATGGCCTCGGTGCTGGGCATCGACCAGAAATACGGCATCAAGATCATTCCGACCAAGGAAGCGAGCTGGGCCGGCGTGCGCGACAAGCTGGTCAATGGCGAGCTGGACTGCGCGCATGTGCTCTATGGCCTGGTCTATGGCGTGCACCTGGGCATCGGCGGGCCGAAGAAGGACATGGCGGTGCTCATGAACCTCAACAACAACGGCCAGGCGATCACCTTGGCCAAGAAGCTGGCCGACAAAGGCGCGGTCGACGGCCCGGGCCTGGCCAGGCTCATGGCCAGCGAGAAGCGCGAATACACCTTTGCCCAAACCTTTCCCACGGGCACGCATGCGATGTGGCTCTACTACTGGCTCGCGGCCAACGGCATCGACCCGATGAAGGATGCGAAGGTCATCACCGTGCCGCCGCCGCAGATGGTGGCCAACATGCGCGTCGGCAACATGGACGGCTTCTGCGTGGGCGAGCCCTGGAACCACCGCGCGATCATGGACGGCATAGGCGTGACCGCGGCCACGACGCAGCAGATCTGGAAGGACCACCCCGAGAAGGTGCTGGGCACCACGGCCGAGTTCGCCGACAAGTACCCGAACACCGCGCGCGCGGTCACGGCCGCGATTCTCGAGGCCGGCCGCTGGATCGATGCCAGCTTGGCCAACAAGACCCGCATGGCCGAGACCATTGCCGCCAAGTCCTATGTGAACACCAGCGTCGACGCCATCAACCAGCGCATCCTGGGCCGCTACCAGAACGGCATGGGCAAGACCTGGGACGACCCCGACCACATGAAGTTCTACAACGAGGGCATGGTCAACTACCCCTATCTCTCGGACGGCATGTGGTTCCTGACCCAGCACAAGCGCTGGGGCCTGCTCAAGGAGCATCCCGACTACCTGGGCGTGGCCAAGTCCATCAACCGCATCGAGCTCTACAAGCAGGCCGCCGCGGCCTCCAAGACGCCGCTGCCCAAGAGCGACATGCGCAGCAGCAAGCTGATCGACGGCGTGGTCTGGGACGGCACGCAGCCGCAGAAATACGCCGACAGCTTCAAGATCAAGGCCTGAGCCCGGCCCACATCCACAGAGAGAACGCACGATGAACACTCAGACCCTGCTGCCCGCCGCCGCGCCGCCGGGCGCGCGCCCGGCCCGCCCCGTGGAATCCGTGGAACCCGCTGCCGAGCCCACGCTATCGGCGGCGATACCCGTTGCCGCCCCCTCCTCCCCACGGACTCCCAGCCCGCTGTCCGCCAAGGCCGGCCAGTGGGTGCAGGCCGCGGTGCCGCCGTTGCTGGGCCTGGCGCTGCTGGTGCTGGCCTGGGCCGGCATCTCCATGGCCACCAGCGGCAGCATTCCCGGCCCGGCCGCGACCTTCGACCAGGCCGTGGAGCTGTTCAGCGACCCGTTCTACCGCAACGGCCCGAACGACCAGGGCGTGGGCTGGAACGTGCTGGCCTCGCTCGAGCGCGTGGCCATCGGCTTCGGCCTCGCGGCCATCGTCGGCATTCCCGCGGGCTTCCTGATCGGGCGCTTCCGCTTCCTGTCGAAGATGTTCAACCCGATCATCAGCCTGCTCAAGCCGGTATCGCCGCTGGCCTGGCTGCCGATCGGCCTGCTGGTGTTCAAAGGAGCGAATCCCGCGGCCATCTGGACCATCTTCATCTGCTCGATCTGGCCCATGGTCATCAACACCGCCATCGGCGTGCAGCGCGTGCCGCAGGACTATATGAACGTGGCACGCGTGCTCAACCTGTCCGAATGGAAGATCGCCACCAAGATCCTGCTGCCTTCGGTGCTGCCCTACATGCTGACCGGCGTGCGCCTCGCGGTGGGCACGGCCTGGCTGGTGATCGTCGCCGCCGAGATGCTCACCGGCGGCGTCGGCATCGGTTTCTGGGTCTGGGACGAATGGAACAACCTGAATGTCATGAACATCATCATCGCGATCGGCGTGATCGGTGTCGTGGGGCTGGGGCTGGAGCTGCTGCTGGTGCAGATCGCCAAGGCGTTTACCTATGAGGAGGTGAAGTCATGAACGACCGATTCATCGAGCTGCAAGGCGTCTCGCAAAGCTTCAAGACCGCCAAGGGCCAGTTCCTGGCGCTCGACAACATCGACCTGCGCATTCCCAAGGGCGATTTCGTCGCGCTGATCGGGCACTCGGGCTGCGGCAAGTCGACGCTGCTCAACCTGATTGCCGGCCTCACCACGCCGAGCACGGGCGTGCTGCTGTGCGCCAACCGCGAGATCCAGGGTCCCGCGCCCGAGCGCGCCGTGGTGTTCCAGAACCACTCGCTTTTGCCCTGGCTGACCTGCTACGAGAACGTATACCTGGCCGTGGAACGCGTGTTCGGCCAGGCCGAAAACCGCGCCCAGCTCAAGCAGCGCACCGAGGCGGCGCTGGCCCTGGTCGGGCTGGCCCATGCGCAAGGCAAGCGCCCGGGCGAGATCTCGGGCGGCATGAAGCAGCGCGTGGGCATCGCGCGCGCCCTGTCGATGGAACCCCAGGTGCTGCTGATGGACGAGCCGTTCGGCGCGCTGGACGCGCTCACGCGCGCCAAGCTGCAGGACGAGTTGCTGGAGATCGTGGCGCGCACGCGCAGCACGGTGGTCATGGTCACGCACGATGTCGACGAAGCCGTGCTGCTGTCGGACAGGATCGTGATGATGACCAACGGCCCGGCCGCGCATATCGGCGAAGTGCTGCATGTCGACATCCCGCGCCCGCGCAAGCGCGTCGAACTGGCCACCGACCCCGAGTACCTGCGCTGCCGCCAGGCGGTGATGGACTTTCTGTACACGCGCCAGAGCCACGTGGAAAAAGCCGCCTGAACCCGGCTCCGGGTTCGCTTTTGCGGCCCGGAATCGGCGGTATATTGAGGTCAAGGCCGCGCAGCCTCTTTGCGCAAACCCTAGCAGGCGACCCCATGAAGACCATCGATGAAATGCTGCACCTCGACCTGCTGACTCCCGAACAGCACCGCGACATCGGCGCCTGGATCGCCAACGCCGACTCGCCCGAGGAAATCCTCAAGATGCCCGCGGCGCTTTGGTCCGCCGTGGAACGCGCCAGCGAAGTGATGGGCGTGGACAACGACCTGCTGCGCCCGCCGGCGCTGGACGCCTCGGGTATCTAGCCGCGGCAGCCCTCAGTCCGGACGCGCCAGGATCGCCTGCCTCAGTCCGTCTATCAGCTCGATCTTCGGTGAATTGCGCAGCCAGGCCAGGCCCACGGGCGGCAGGCTCCAGGGCAGCGCCTGCTCCAGCACCTCGGCCGCGCCGCCCACGCAGACGGCTTGCGCAATGTCGTCGGGCAGCACGGTGATGCCGCGCGGCAGGTTGCGCAGCGCCGAGGCAATGGTGCGCACCGCATAGGCTTCGAGCGTGGGCACGGGCACGCGCTGGCCCGCGGCGGAAAAGATCGCGTCGATCATGCCGCGGATCGGCGTATCGGCAGGCGGGAAGATCCAGTCCATCTCCGACAGCCGGGCGATGTCGACTTCGGGAAAGCGCGTGAGCAGCGCGGCGCTGGGCCGGGCCACGACCAGCCGCGGCTGCTGCTGGTAGAGCAGCACCTGCTCGATGGCCTCGTCCTCCAGGCCGTTCGGCGAAAAACGGCAGATCGCGCAGTCCAGCGTGCGCGCGCGCAGCGCCGCGAGCAGATTGCCGGTGACATCTTCCATCGATACCGTGGCAATCTTCGGCCGCAGCGCGAACAGGTACGACCAGGTGGGGTCCAGCACCCGGGTCGAGGCATAGGGCAGCACGCCCACGCGCAGCCGGCCCTGGCGCCCGGCGCGCACGCCGTCGAGCTCGATCAACAACTCGTCATTCTCGGCAATCGCATAGGCCGCGCGCGCGATCACCACCCGGCCCGCGGCCGTGGGCTCCAGCCCGCGCCCGGTGCGCTCGAACAGCACGGCATTGAAGATCGCTTCGATGTCGGCCAGCGCGCGCGTCACCGTGGGCTGGCTGCTGCCCAGGATCTCGGCCACGCGCGTGACCGAGCGGTAGCGGTCGAGCGCGACCAGCAGCCGGTAATGGCGCAGTTTCAGGCGCGCATCGATAGCGCGCGCCACATCGGGCAGCGGAAGAGTCATGCTCCAACTATAGCCTCCAGTACATATACCGATGCAAAGACATTCACCCTGGCCTATTCCGTGCTTCTATAGTTCCAGGCTCATCCAACCCTAGCCCAACGCACCTCATGAGCGCATTCACTACCCGTCCAGAAATCACCGGCACCTTCGGCGTGGTCTCGTCCACCCACTGGCTGGTCTCGCAAACCGCCATGGGCGTTCTCGAACGCGGCGGCAACGCCTTTGACGCCGCGGTGGCCGGCGGCTTCGTGCTGCAGGTGGTCGAGCCCCACCTCAACGGCCCGGGCGGCGAAGTGCCCATCCTGCTGTGGAGCGAACGGCTGGGACAGACCCAGGCCATCAGGGGCCAGGGCGTGGCGCCGGCCGAGGCCAGCGCCGAAGCCTTCCGCCGGATGGGCTTCGAGCAAGTGCCGGGCATAGGCATGCTGCCGGCCACGGTGCCCGGCGCCTTCGGTGCCTGGATGACCATGCTGCGCGAGCATGGCACCTGGTCGCTGGCCGAAGTGCTGGCACCTGCCATCGGCTATGCGCGCGACGGCTTTCCGCTGATTGCGCGCGCCGTGCAGGCGATCTATGCGGTGCAGGACCTGTTCCGCGAGCAATGGACCAGCTCGGCCCAGGTATGGCTGCCCGAAGGCCGCGTGCCCCAGCCCGGTGCGTTGTTCCAGCTGCCGCGGCTCGCCGACACCTTCGAGCGCCTGCTCGAGGAAGCACAGGGGCGGGCCACCGGCCGCACGGCGCAGATCGACGCCGCCATCGACATCTGGTACCGCGGCTTCGTGGCCCGGGAAATCGACCTCTACTACCGCACGGAAAAAGTACAAGACAGCAGCGGCGAGCGCCATGGCGGCCTGCTGCGCTACGACGACATGGCGCACTGGCAGGCCACGGTCGAGACCCCGCTGACGCTGGACTTCGGCCGCTACACGCTGGCCAAGTGCGGCTTCTGGAGCCAAGGCCCGGCCTTCCTGCAGCAGATCGGCATGCTGCGCCACGCCGACCTGGGCCGGCATGCGCCGCATACCGCGGGCTTCGTGCACCGCATCGCCGAAGCCGCGAAGCTGGCCATGGCCGACCGGCTGGCCTGGTATGGCGACGCCCCCGGGGCGCGGCGCGACGCGCAGCTGGCGCTGCTGTCCGACGAATACCTGCGCGCGCGCTGGCTCGAGACCAGCGCACGCGCCTCGGCCGAGCTGCGCGCGGGCGCGCCGCTGGGCCTCGCGCCGCAGCTGCCCGACCTGGACGTGGCCGAGCGCACGCTGCGCACGGCCGACACCCGCTTCGGCATCGGCGAGCCGACGTTTGCGGCGCTGCCCCCGGTGTCGGAATGGGCCGAGCGCGAAGTGTTCGTCGGCGACACCTGCCATATCGATGTCATCGACCGGCACGGCAACATGGTGGCCGCCACGCCATCGGGCGGCTGGCTGTCGTCCAGCCCGGTGGTTCCCGCGCTGGGCTTCGCCGTCAACACCCGGCTGCAGATGACCTGGCTGGACGAGGGCCTGGCCAATACCGTCACGCCGCGCGTGCTGCCCTGCACCACCTTGTCGCCCTCGCTGGCCCTGCGCGACGGCGAACCCTACATGGTGTTCGGCACGCCCGGCGGCGACCAGCAGGACCAATGGTCGCCCGCCTTCTTCCTGCGCCACGCGGTGCACGGCATGAACCTGCAGGAGGCCATCGACGCGCCCGCCTGGCATGTCGACCACTTCCCGGCGTCGTTCTGGCCGCGCCAGACCCGGCTCAACCAGCTGACCGTCGAATCGCGTTTCGCGCCCGAGGAAATCGCCGCGCTGCGCGCTGCGGGCCACCAGGTCAAGGTCGGCGACGCCTGGTCCGAGAGCCGCATGTCCGCCTGCAGCCGCGAACGCGACGCGCAAGGCCGGCTGCTGCTGCGCGCCGCGGCCAACCCGCGCGGCATGCAGGGCTACGCCGTCGGCCGCTGACCCCCTTTCCTCTTTCAACCACTGGAGCTTCCATGATCTCTCGCCGTATCCGCGCCCTGTGCGCCACCGCCTTGCTGGCCGTTGCCGGCGCGGCGTCCGCCGCCTACCCCGACAAGCCCATCACGCTGATCGTTCCCTGGGCGCCCGGTGGATCGACCGACATCCTGGCGCGCGCGCTGGGCGAGCGCATGTCCAAGTCGCTGGGCCAGACGGTGATCGTCGACAACCGCGCGGGCGCCTCGGGCAACATCGGCTCGAACCTCGTGGCCAAGGCGCGGCCCGACGGCTACACGCTGCTGGTGGGCTCGATGAGCACGCATGCCATGAATCCGGCGCTGATGGCCAGCATGCCCTTCAAGGGCGTCGAGGACTTCACGCCGATCGCCCAGCTGGCCAACGTGATCAACACCATGGTGGTGAGCACCTCGGTGCCGGCCAACAACCTGCAGGAATTCATTGCCTACGCCAAGGCAAATCCCGGCAAGCTGAATTACGCCACCGCGGGCCAGGGCTCGACCAACCACCTGAGCGCCGTGCTGTTTGAAAAGGCCGCCGGCATCTCGATGGTGCATGTGCCCTACAAGGGCGGCGCGCCGGCCGTGGTCGACACCGTGGCCGACCAGACCCAGGTGCTGTTCTCGGCCGGCACGCAGACGCTGCCGCATGTCAAGAGCGGCAAGCTCAAGCTGCTGGCCGTGACCGAGGCCAAGCGCTCGGCGCTGATGCCCGAAGGCGTGCCCACGGTCGGCGAGACGCTGCCCGGCTACGAGCTCGGCGTCTGGTACGGCCTGTTCGGCCCGGCCCACATGCCCAAGGAGCTCGTGGACCGGCTCAACGCGGCCGCCAACGCCGCCATGGCCGATCCCGCCGTAAAGGCGCGCATGGACAGCCTGGGCGTCGAGGTCGTCAAGACCACGCCGGCGCAGTTTGCCGCGGTGCTCAAGTCCGATGCCGAACGCTACGGCAAGATCATCCGCGAACTGGGTATCAAGGGTGAGTGAAGACCGCGACCTGAGGCTGCCGGCGGCCGCGGCCACGGCGCTGTGCCGCGAACTGCCGCGCGCGGCCGATCTGACGGCCGCGATGCAGTTGATCGAGGCCCAGCGCCAGCTGCTGCTGGGCGACGGCCTGCTCACCGTGAACCATGTGCTGTGGCCCGATGCCGCCGGCGCGCCCGAGGCCATCGAGCTGCAGCGCATCTGGTCCTCGCGCCCGGCCGAGTATCCGGTCGCGGGCCGCAAGCGCAAGACCCTCACGCCCTGGACCCGGCAGCTGCTGCTGGACAGTGAAATCTTCATTGGCGAAGGCCAGGCGGCGCTGCAGCAGGTCTTCGACGACCACCGGCTGATCCTGTCGATGGGACTGCAGTCGGTGCTGAACGTGCCGCTGGTGCGCGCCGATGGCCGCTGCTTTGCGACCTTCAACGTGCTGGGCACCGTGGCGCAGTGGAGCGTGCTGGACAAACTGCGGATCGAACTGCTGGCGGCGCTGGCCCGGCCTTTCGTGGCGCGGCATGTGGAGGGTTGAATCCGTGGGGCAGTGATCGGCCTGCGCGCGCACCGCGCTGGCCAGTCGCCCCGGGCCATGCACCCGAATGCGGCGGGCGGTTCACCATCGCGGTGCACCGATCCGCCGCGAGCGGCCAGCGGCGCTCTGGCGTCAGGCTGGCCCGCAAATTGCTTCATACGCTGCGTGGCCACCGACGGCCACAGGGTTTCGGTGCAACGGTGGACCTGAACCCATGACGAAGGCGTCTTTCCCCGCAGCTTTGCTGTGCCGGGACGGACGCCTTTTTTGTTTTCAGCACTGCCCACGAAAGACGGAAGATGAAGCAATCCAGACTGGTCATGGTCGGCAACGGGATGGCAGGCGTGCGCGCGCTCGAGGAACTGCTCAAGCTCGCGCCCGACCTGTACGACATCACGGTATTCGGCAGCGAGCCGCATCCCAACTACAACCGCATCATGCTGTCGCCGCTGCTCGCGGGCGAGCAGACGCTCGAGCAGATCGTGCTCAATGACTGGAACTGGTACACCGACAACGGCATCACGCTGCACGCCGGCTGCACGGTCACGAAAATCGACCGCCAGACGCGCAGCGTGCATGCGGTCAACGCCGCGGGCGAGCCATTGAGCGCGCCCTACGACCGGCTGATCATGGCCACGGGCTCGAATGCCTTCATCCTGCCGATTCCGGGCAGCCAGTTGCAAGGGGTGCTGGGCTACCGCGACATTGCCGACACCCAGGCCATGATCGATGCCGCCACGCAGTACCCGCATGCGGTGGTGATCGGCGGCGGGCTGCTGGGCCTCGAAGCCGCCAACGGGCTGATGAAGCGCGGCATGCAGGTCACGGTGGTGCATGTCGGCGACTGGCTGATGGAGCGCCAGCTCGACGAAACCGCGGCAAAGCTGCTGCGCAAGTCGCTGCAGGAGCGCGGCATGCGCTTCCTCATGGGCGCGCAGACGCAGGAGCTGCTGGGCAATGACGCCGGCCGCGTGCGCGCCGTGCGCTTCAAGGACGGCAGCGAAGTGCCGGCCGATCTGGTGGTGATGGCCGTGGGCATCCGCCCCAACACCGCGCTGGCCGAGTCGGCGCGGCTGCATGTGAACCGCGGCATCGTGGTGCACGACACATTGCAGACCACCACCGACCCGCGCATCTATGCGGTGGGCGAATGCGCGGCCCACCGCGGCGTGGCCTATGGGCTGGTCGCGCCGTTGTTCGAGCAGGGCAAGGTGCTGGCGAACCACCTGGCCGAGCTGGGCATCAGCCGCTACGAAGGGTCGGTCACCTCGACCAAGCTCAAGGTCACGGGCATCGACCTGTTTTCGGCCGGCAACTTCCAGGGCTCGGCCGATACCGAGGAAATCGTGCTCAGCGACCCGATCGGCGGCGTCTACAAGAAGCTGGTCATCGAGAACGACAAACTGGTCGGTGCCTGCCTCTATGGCGACACGGTGGACGGCAGCTGGTACTTCAAGCTGCTGCGCGAAGGCCAGAGCATCGCCGGCATCCGCGACCGGCTGATGTTTGGCGAATCGAATCTCGGCGACAGCGGGCACGAGGGCCACAGCAAGGCCGCGGCCATGGCCGACAGCGACGAGGTCTGCGGCTGCAACGGCATCACCAAGGGCAGCATCTGCCAGGCCATCAAGGACAAGGGCCTGTTCACGCTCGAGGAAGTGCGCAAGCACACCAAGGCCAGCGCCAGCTGCGGCTCGTGCACCGGGCTGGTCGAGCAGATCATCATGTTCACCGCGGGCGGCGACTATTCGGCCAAGCCCAGGCTCAAGGCCATGTGCGGCTGTACCGACCACGGCCACCAGGCGGTGCGCGACGCCATCCGCGCCAATAGGCTGCTGAGCATCCCGGCCGTCTACCGCTTCATGGAGTGGCGCACGCCCAACGGCTGCGCGAGCTGCCGCCCGGCGATCAACTACTACCTGCTGAGCACCTGGCCCAAGGAGGCGCAGGACGACCCGCAAAGCCGCTACATCAACGAGCGCAGCCACGCGAACATCCAGAAGGACGGTACCTATAGCGTGATCCCGCGCATGTGGGGCGGCGAGACCACGGCCGACGAGCTGCGCCGCATTGCCGACGCGGTCGACAAGTACCAGATTCCCACCGTCAAGGTCACGGGCGGGCAGCGCATCGACCTGCTGGGCGTGAAGAAGGAAGACCTGGTCAACGTCTGGCGCGACATCGGCATGCCCAGCGGCCACGCGTATGCCAAGGCGCTGCGCACCGTGAAGACCTGCGTCGGCTCGGAATGGTGCCGCATGGGCACGCAGGACAGCACGCAGATGGGCAAGGACCTGGAGCGCGCGATGTGGCGCATGTACGCCCCGCACAAGGTCAAGTTCGCGGTGTCGGGCTGCCCGCGCAACTGCGCCGAAAGCGGCATCAAGGACGTGGGCGTGATCGGCGTCGACAGCGGCTGGGAGCTGCACATCGCGGGCAATGGCGGCATCAAGACCGAGGTCGCGCACTTCTTCACCAAGGTCAAGACCGCGGCCGAGGTGCTCGAGTACACGGGCGCCTTCATGCAGCTGTACCGCGAGGAAGGCTGGTACCTCGAGCGCACCGTGCATTACGTCAACCGCGTCGGCCTCGACTATGTCAAGCAGCGCATTCTCGAGGACCACACGGGCCGCGCCGAACTCTGGGAGCGGCTGCAGTTCGCGCTCGACGGCGAGCCCGATCCCTGGTTCGAGCTGCAGAAGGCGGCCGTGGACGAACGCCAGTTCACGCCCGTCGCCCAGGTGTCCCATTCGGCCGCCACCGCCACCCTGCCCGCCTGAGAGGAAAGAACATGTCCGACTGGATCCCTATCTGCGCCCTGGACGACATCCCGGTGCTGGGCGCGCGCCGCGTGGCGCGCGCGCGCGGCCTCGATGTCGCCATCTTCCGCAACGAAGCCGATGGCGTTTTTGCGCTGCTCGACCGCTGCCCGCACAAGGGCGGGCCTCTGTCCCAGGGCATCGTGCTGGGCAACAGCGTGGCCTGCCCGCTGCACAACTGGACCATTGGCTGCGACGGCCAGGCCGCGGCGCCCGACGAGGGCTGCACGCCGGGCTTTCGCGTCAAGCTGGAACAAGGCCAGGTCTATCTCGATGCCGGGGAGTTGGCCGAACACGCCATCACCCAGACCCGCCCGGTGGCCGGCCCGGTCTCGCGCAAACCGGCCTGCGCGCCCGCCTGAGCATGCGCGCCGCCCCCGTCACGCAAACGCGCTCGACCTGCCCCTATTGCGGCGTGGGTTGCGGCGTGATCATCGAGGCGCAAGACGGCCGGATCACGGGCGTGCAGGGCGACCCGCTGCACCCCGCGAACTTCGGCAAGCTCTGCACCAAGGGCAGCACGCTGCACCTCACGGCCACGGCCGAAGTCACGCGCCAGGCGCGGCTGCTGCAGCCGCTGCAGCGCCTGGCGCGTGGCGCGCAGCCAGTGCCCATCGGCTGGGATGCGGCGCTCGACCAGGCGAGCAAGCAACTGGCGCGGATCATCACCGACCATGGCTCGGATGCCGTGGGCTTCTACCTCAGCGGCCAGTTGCTGACCGAGGACTATTACGCGTTCAACAAGCTGGTCAAGGGCCTGATCGGCACAAACAACCTCGACACCAATTCGCGGCTGTGCATGAGCAGCGCCGTGGCGGGCTACAAGGCCACGCTGGGCGCCGATGCGCCGCCGGCCTGCTATGAGGACATCGAACGCGCGCACTGTGTGTTCCTGGTCGGCAGCAACGCCGCGTGGGCGCACCCCATCCTGTTTCGCCGCCTCGAAGCCGCCAAGGCTGCGAACCCGGCGATGAAGATCATCGTCGCCGACCCGCGCCGCACCGATACCGCGAGCCTTGCCGACCTGTTCCTGCCGGTGGCTCCCGGCACCGATGTGCTCATGTTCCAGGGCCTGCTGCATCTGATGCTCTGGGAAGGCTGGATCGACCACCACTACATTGCCGACCACACCACGGGCTTCGATGCGCTCAAGCGCCTGGTGCGCGACGCCACGCCCGAGCGCGTGGCGCAGGAATGCGGCCTGCGCGAAGCGGACCTGCTGCAGGCCGCGCGCTGGTTCGCGCAGTCGCCGGCCACGCTGAGCCTGTACTGCCAGGGCCTGAACCAGAGCAGCAGCGGCACGGCCAAGAACGCCGCGCTGATCAACCTGCATCTGGCCACGGGCCAGATCGGCCGGCCCGGCGCCGGTCCCTTGTCGCTCACGGGCCAGCCCAATGCGATGGGCGGGCGCGAAGTCGGCGGCATGGCAAACTTGCTCAGCGGCCACCGCGACCTGGCCAACGCCGCGCACCGCGCCGAAGTCGCGGCGCTGTGGGGCATTCCCGCGGTGCCGTCGGCTCCCGGCAAGACCGCGGTGGAGATGTTCGAGGCCGCGGCGGACGGCGAGATCAAGGCCCTGTGGATTGCCTGCACCAACCCCGCGCAAAGCATGCCCGACCAGCGCACCGTGCAGCGCGCGCTGGAGCGCGCCGAACTGGTGGTGGTGCAGGAAGCCTTCGCCACCACCGAAACCGCGCGCCACGCGCACCTGCTGCTGCCGGCCACGACCTGGGGCGAGAAGATCGGCACCGTCACCAACAGCGAACGCCGCATCTCGCGCGTGCGCGCCGCCGTGCCCGCGGCCGGCGCGGCACGCCATGACTGGCAGATCGCGGTGCAGCTCGCGCAGCGCCTTGAAACGCGGCTGCGCCCAGGCCGGCCGACGCTGTTTCCGTATGCCATCGAGCCCGCAAGCGCAGGCGCACAGGCGCTCTGGGAAGAGCATCGCGCCAGCACCGCAGGCCGCGATCTCGATATCACGGGACTGTCATGGGAGCGCCTCGAACAAGGCCCGCAGCAATGGCCGATGCCGCACGGCGCGGCCCAGGGCCAGTCGCGTCTCTACACAGACGGCGTGTTTTCCACGCCCGATGGCCGGGCCCGATTCGATGCCAGCCCCTACCGGCCGCTGTCCGAGCCGGTCGATGCGCGCTATCCCTTCAGCCTGACCACGGGCCGCCTGCGCGACCAATGGCATGGCATGAGCCGCACCGGCACGCTGGGCCGGCTGTTTGCGCATGCGCCCGAGCCGCGCATGCACATGCACCCGCAGGACATGCAGCGCCGCGGCTTCGCGGACGGCGAACTGGTGCAGGTCAGCAGCCGGCGCGGCGCGCTGCGCGTGGTGCTGCAGGCCGACGACCAGCTCGCGCCCACGCGGCTGTTCATGGCCATGCACTGGGGCAGCGAGTTTTTGGGCGGGCGCGGCGAAGACGGCCAGCCGCTGCTGGGCATCAACGCGCTGACCCAACCCGCGTTCTGCCCGGTCTCCAAGCAGCCCGAACTCAAGCACACGGCGGTGAAGATTGCCAAGGTGGAGCTTCCCTGGACGCTGCTGGCCATGGCCTGGCTGCCCGCGGAACGCGTGCTCGAAGTCCGCCAGGCGCTGGCGACGCTGATGGGGCATTTCGGGTTTGCCAGCTGCGTGCCCTTCAGCAACCAGGTGCCGCTGAGCGACGCTGCGCAGACGCGCAGCGGCGTGCTGCTGCGCGCCGCGGCCCATGAGGCACCCGCGCCCGAAGTGCTGCAGCGCGTCGAGCAGCTGCTGGGCCTGGACGGCCTGGAGGTGATCCGCTACGTAGACAAGCGGCGCCAGCAAAGCCGCACGCTGCAACTGCAGCGCACCGACGCGGGCGCGCTGCGCCTTGAAGCCCTGCTGCTGGCCGGCGACACCGCCGCGGGCACCTGGCTGGCCCAGCTGCTGACCCAGGAGCTGGCCCCGCCCCAGCCCTTGCAATTGCTGTTGACGCAGGGAGCCCGGCCGCCTGGGGGCGCCGCGCCGCGCAGTCCCCAGGTCTGCAGCTGCATGGATGTGCGCGCCGACAGCATCGCGCAGGCACTGGCGCAATGCGCGGGCAGCGCCGGCGAGCGCCTGGCGCAGCTGCAGCAGCGCCTGGGCTGCGGCACGCAGTGCGGCTCCTGCATTCCCGAACTCAAACGCCTGGTGCAGGCCACGGATGTGGCCCCGACGCCGGAAACCACCCACGCCTGAGGCCCCGCCATGTCCACCTTCTTGCCACCCTCCTCTTGCTTCGGCCGTTGCACACTTGTGGGCGCGGGCCCGGGCGATCCGGAACTGCTGACCATCAAGGCCCTCAAGGCCATTCAGGCCGCCACGGTGCTGCTGGTCGACGATCTGGTCAGCGAAGCCATCGTGGCGCTCGCGCCGCGCGGCGCGCGCCGCGTCTGGGTCGGCAAGCGCGGCGGCTGCAAGAGCACGCCCCAGGCCTTCATAGAAAAACTGATCCTGAGCCATGTGCTGGCGGGCGAACACGTAGTACGCCTCAAGGGCGGCGACCCGTTCATCTTCGGCCGCGGCGGCGAGGAGGCCGAACACCTGCGCGCCGCGGGCATCGACGTCGAGGTCGTCAATGGCATCACTGCGGGCCTGGCCGGCATGACCCAGCTGGGCGCGCCGCTGACGCACCGCGACCATGCGCATGGCGTGCTCTTCATCACCGGCCATACGCGTCCCGGCGCGGCGCCCGTCGACTGGCCGCAACTGGCGGCCACGGCCGCGGCCGCGCGGCTCACGCTGGTGGTCTACATGGGCATGAAGGGCGTGGCCGAGATCGCGCACGGCCTGGCGCAGGGCCTGCCCGCCGGCACGCCCGTGGCCGTGATCCAGAATGCCTCGCTGCCGCACCAGCGCCATGCGATCGCGCGCCTGGACGAGCTCGTGCAGGTCGTCGCGCAAAAGCAGCTGGGCAGCCCCAGCGTGCTGGTGGTCGGCGAGGTGGTGCGCTGCGCGCGCAGCTTTGCCCAGTGGATGGACCGCACGCCGCTCGAAGCCGGCACGCTGCAGGCCTGGGCCTGAACTCCATTGCCGTTCGGACTGCGCCTGTCCGTTCGGACTGCGTCTTGCCGTTCGGACCGAGCCCGTCAAAGGCCGTCAAACCCGCCCGCCGTGGCCTAGCGCTCCTCGATCCCCAACTGCTCCAGCTGGGTCTCGAGCACCTTGCGCCGGCGCACCGCCTTGGCCGCGGTTTCGCTGGCCAGCGCGATGGCGCGCGGGCCCTTGGCCGCGACGACGCGCACCAGCTGCTCCTTTTGCGCGGCTTCGGCCGCCGCCTTGCGGTAGCGGTTCAACAGATCGGCATGGGCCGGATGGTTCATAAACGCCTCGATGGTGCAAAAGCGCCATTCTCGCGCCATAAGGCCGCGCCTGCGGCTTTCGCGCGCGACGTTTCGTCGGCGCCCCAGGCTCAGCCTGCCGCCGGGCCGCGCCAGTTCTCCAGCGCTTCGCGCTGCGCCGTGTCGGCCTTGTGCAGCGCCAGCAGCGGAGCGAGCTGCGTCTCCAGCTGGGCCTCCCGGGCGCGCAAGGCTTCGGGCGACATCTTTGCCAGCGCACTGGGTGAGGGCCCGGCCGTCGCGTCCGTGCCGCGCAGTGCGATACGCAGCCGGTCCAGTGCGCCCTTTTCGTTGGCCAGCGGCGTGAACACCTGGCTGACGCTCCTGGGAACAAAAGACAGCCGCAGCACATCGCCGGCCTGCTCCACACCGGCCTCGAATTGCATTCCGTACTTTCCGCCCGGCATGCCGGGCGAGTGATCGTCGATCACCATGGCGCCCGACGGCGTGGCGCCTGCGCCTTGCATCCAGGGCGAATACGCGGTGGGCGCACCCATCAGAAAGCTGTGCAGCTTGCGCCCCGGATCCGATACCGTAAGGCTGCCATCGTCGTGGCGCACCACCTGCGGCGCGTTCGGATGCTGCGCGCGCTGCGCCGGCGACAGATCCGCCAGCGCGTCGAGATAAGCGGCCAGCGCGCGCGCCGTGGTCAGCGTGGCATGCACGGCATGCACGCCATGGAGCGCCCCCCCATCGAACGCCGCGACACCAAAATTGTGCTGGTTTGAAGCCCGCAGCGCATGCGTCAGGTTCTCGCCCTGGCACAGTTGCTGCCGAAGCACGTTGGCATCGAGCCTGGGCTGGCCGGTGCGCACGCGCCGCTGCTCGGCCGAGTCCTCGAGACCATCCAGCCTGACGGGATCCGCAACCTGGCCCAGGGCCGCGAACATGTCCTTCTTTGCGGCAATCTGGTCAAGCTCCTGGCTGGCCGCGCGGCGGCGGCCCAGGAAGAAATCGGCCACCCGGCTGAAGAGGCGGGAGAACAACCCGCGTGTGGCCTGGGCTTCCTGCACCAGCTTGCGGGTCGCTTCGCCCTTGCCCAGCGTGACGCTGATGCGCCGGGACGGCACCGCACCGGGCAAGGCATCGGCTCCCAATGCCTTCCTGACCACAGCCAGCTGCGCCTGCAGCGCGTTGATCTGCAGCCCGCGGCTGCCGCCGGACAGCACGATGCGGTCGTCGGCCCGAAGGCGCGCGCGCTCCTGCTCCTTCAGCGTGTCGAGCTGCTGCTGCAATGGCTTGCGGCTTTGCTCCGTGCCATCCTTGAGGCTCTGAATCCCCCGTTCATTGCCGTCGGATGGCAAACCCGCCACCGTCTTGGAGAGCAGATAGGTCCCCCCCGTATACGCCGCCCCCTGCAACAACACCCCTGCGACAGTGCCAAAGATGGGAGCCACCGCACCGGCCACCACCGGAGCCGCCATGGACACGGAGGCCCAGCCCAGGGCCGACGTCGCTGCGGACGCATAGCCGCCGGCGGTGTGCCAGGCGTTGAACATGTGGTCTCCCAGGCCCTGCTTCGCCGGCGTCAGCAAGGTCGTGGAGGAATTCTTAGGCTTTCCGGTCTTGCCTGCGAGTTGTGCATCGAGCACCTGGTCCATGTGGCTCAAATTTGCCGTCAGCGCGACGATCTTTTCGAAACCCTCGTCGCGCGCCGTTTTCTGCTCCGCCTGGGACTGAGGCGCGGGCGGGCTGCGCACCAGCTTCGAGGCGCCATCCAGGACGCTGCCTCCGGCATTCAGCAGGCCTCGGCCCAGCAGGTCCGGCCCGTGGTTGATCGTATGTCCCATCCACATCGCGGCTTTCAGCCCGGTACTGGCCAGGCTGTACAGCTGGTCCGTCACGCTGCGCTGCTGCTGCTCGGTCTGGGTTTCGGCGCGGTCGCGCTGCCCGGAGGTATCGGGCTGCGTCACCGGAGGCGTCTCCTTGCGCACCCCGCCCAGGGCATTGGATTTTTCGTGTTCCGCGCGCTGCGCCTGCCGGTCTTTGATGCCCTGGATCACCTCGGTCCCGGTGGTGGCACCGCCATGGTCTGAAGACCCTGGCAACGGCACAGGGCTGGAGTCGGGCAACCCGGTTTCCGCGAACGGTTCGCAATCGAAGAACTCGTCGTCGGCCGCCACGGGCTGCCAGCTCCCGGGCGTGTCGCGGCTTGCGGACAGGGCCCGGAAAACGTCCTCGTTGCTGGCCTCATGGAGCTCGAAATACTCCTCCACCTCCGTGTCGAAACCGCCCAGGGGCGCGCTTTTGGGGCCACTGGGCACCTCCAGCACGCAACCTTGCATCGCGCCCTTTCCGGCGCTGCTGCCCTGCCCCGGCTTTGCAAGCAGCTGCGGCGTGCTCTCATGCATTACATCGAGGGACGGCAGTTGCGGGCTGCCGGTACGCGCGGAGATGGATTCGTTGGCCATGAGTCTGCGCTTTCCTCAAACGGCCAGTGTTGCCATATTGGCCGTCTCGCGCCCCTGCACGATCTCGCGCCAAAGCAGCGCCACCTCGGCGAATGCCTCGACCACGACCGCCAGCGCCGGCGCATCGCACAGCGCCAGCGGCGCGCGCGCGCAGACCAGCACCGCGCCGGTATGCGCCTGCAAGCCCAGCGTGCAGCCACCCGTGCCAACCCAGAAGGCGTTGGCTTCGAGCATCAGCTGCATCAGGCGCTCGCGCGGCACTTCGGGCGCTGGCAGGCCCAGGCTGGTGAACAGCATGATGCTGCCGTTTTCCTCGTCGCCTTCGACATTGAATCCAATGCTCAGGTCTGCAACCTGCACCTCCTGGACGGCGGTCAGCTCGGAGGCGGGTTCGATCTCCATCAGCCGGGCGTAGTTTTCAAGCAGATGCTGGTAGCGGGTCATGGTGGCTCCTTCAACAAGACAGGGATCGGTCAGGACAGCGCCGCAGTGGCGCCCGGCTGACCCAGGCCGCGTTCGAGCGCCGAGGTCCACAGGGCGGCCGCTTCGACCAGCACGCGGCAGACGCGTGCCAACGCGGGTGCAGGCGTCTCCAGCGCATGCGTGCTGGACAGCACCAGGTCATCGGTGGCCTGCTGCAGGCCCAGTGTCGCGCCCCCGGTGGCGGCCCCCAGCGTGTTGGCCTGCAGCAGCAGCCGCAGCAAGGACAACGGCGCCTGGGAAGACAAGCTGCCTATCCTGCAGGCCACCTGTATCGCGGGCGTGCCGGTGCGCTGCACCGCCGAGAACGCCAGTGCAACATCGTTCACAAGCAGTTCCTCGCGTTCGGCAAACGCGTCCGGATCGACGCCGATCTCCAGTGCCAGCGCGGCGAGCGCCTCGCGGTAGGTCATGGGACTTGGCATGGCAGTTTGGGGGCACGCTCAGGCGCGCAGATGAAGGGAATGGGACGGCGCATCGGGTGCCGACAGGGCCGAACGCGCGATTTCCTCGGTCCAGCGCTCGGCCTGGCGCAGCAATCCGGTGATCGCAGTGGCAAGCCGTGCGGCATCCAGCGAGCCGACGCGTGCCGCCACGCTGAGCATGACCGCTTCTTCGCCGCGCAGACCCAGCGTGGCGCCGCGCGTGCCGGACCACAGGTTGTTGGCGTGCAGCAGGAGGCGGCACAGGGGCTCCGACGCACTGGCAGGAAGATGCGTCACGTCGCAGCGCAACACGATCCGGTCCTCCGCGCGATCATGGAGATCGCGCTCGAGAAAAAAATCGACGCGCCGGCCGCGCACTTCCAGGGTCTGGGCCCTGCGAAAAGCCGCCGGGTCCATCCCGCGCACGCCTTGCGCCAATGCTTCCAGCAAACGGAAATAGGGATCATCAAGCAATTGGGACTCCTGCGATGCATAACGCCGCTCGCCGATGCAAGCCCCCATGAGTGGCGGTTGCGGTGCTCAAGTTCCAATGCCTGCAGATCCCCGCTTCCAGCAGCGTGGTTTTTTGAGCAAAAACACATCATTGGCGTTTGCCCAAGTTGACAAGGGAGCAACAAAAGGTAAGAGCCGGACCGTCCTACACCTCATCTTTGGACCGGCGCGCATAGTAAGGGTTCAGTGGCAGCCGATCACTGAGCAACATCGCCAACACCCTCAAGGAGTATGGAAATGACACAGCAAGACCAGAACCGCAATTCGGGCATGGGCCAGCAGCAGCAAAGCAATCCCAATCGGGAAGGCCAGCAACAGCAAAGCAGCCCGGGCCAGCAGCAATCCGGCAGCAACACCCCTGGCCAGCAGCAGCAGAGCAATCCCGGTCAGCAGCGCACCGGCAGCAACTATCCGGGCCAGCAGCAGCAAAGCAATCCCGGCCAGTACCAGCCCGGCAGTTCCAGCAATGCAAGCCAGGCGCAACAGCAAAACAACCCGGGTCAGCAACAGCAGACCAATCCAGGCCAGCAACAACCTGGCAGTTCCAACAATCCCGGGCAGCAGCAGCAGTCCAACCCAGGCCAGCAACAGCCGGGCGGCAACAACCCCGGCCAGCAGCGCACGGGACAGTGATGCACTAGGGGCTTGCGCCCCGATGTCGTGAGTGGCAGGCGTTCTCGCGCCCGGCCATTCGAAGGGCCTGCGGGCCCTTTTTTCATGGCGCTGTCCCCGTACTTCCAGGAAGCGCGCGCATCGATGCGGCGGCCTCCTACCTTGGCGCCTGCGTCCAAGCGCTATGGTTTGCACCAGGGATGCATGAAGCCGGCAATGTCGGCGCAAGCGACCAAAACCGGCTTGTCGTTCACGGAATTTGCTGCTATCGCGATCGATCGGCCCACGCTGCCAGGAGCTGGGTTTCATGCCCGGCACCATGGGTTCACCGCCTGCGGTGCGCCCCCCCGGCCGGCAATTGCCGCCGGGCAGGCCCGTACAGAGTGCATGTTGCATGCGCCTGCTGCACGGGTGGTCCACAAAGGGATGCCCCCCGGACCATGACAGTCGAGGAAACATCCATCCAACCCCATGGCCGCCAAAGCCATGACCTACAACAAAGAGGCCCGCCAATGACCACCATCAAACGAATCACCCTCACCGCGATGACCGCCGCCATGGTTATGAGCCTGGCCGCTTGCAGCGGCATGTCCACCCGCGACCGCAACACCGCCATCGGTGCAGGCGTCGGCGCCGTGGGCGGTTCGGTGCTTTCGGGCGGCAGCGCTCTGGGCACGGTGGGCGGCGCCGCCGTGGGCGGCGTGATCGGCAACCAGGTCGACAAGCGCTGAGATCGCCTTCAATTCCACTAACCACCTAGAAAGGGTTGACTATGGCCATTAGCACCATCTTGCTGATCGTCCTCATCCTGCTCCTGATCGGAGCACTTCCATCCTGGAACTACAGCCGGAGTTGGGGCTATGCGCCCAGCGGCGTGCTGGGCCTGGTGGTCGTGGTACTGATCGTGCTGCTGCTGATGGGCCGCATATAGCGTCCACTTTCTGATCGCGCGGCCCCCGGTTGCCTGGCACCGGGGGCCGCGCCGCTTTTGGCTGGCTACGGGCAACACGCCACTGCCCAAGGCACTGAAAGCAGCTTTAGAGTGAGTGAAATCAATTTCCGCTTGTAGGCCAACATGCCGAGTTACTTCGGTCGCCACGCTTCGAGGCCGGCAGGCAATGCGCTTGCCCCATAATCCTCCGGGGTAAATAGAAGTAACTTAAAGAGGTTGCAGTGAGCAATAGCTATGACACTTTGGCGCGTTTGTTGCAACGCGAATCGTCCGAAATCGTGGACGGCTGGGTTTCGGCAGCTGGCGGCGTCAATGCCTCGCCGAAAGTGCGCGCCGAGGCCGTCAACATCCTGGCAACCTTGCTGCCAGCCATTCAATCCGAAACGCGGCATGACTCCGGCTCCAATGGCTGGCAACCGGTCAAATCCGCATTGGAGCAGCTGTCTGCCTCGCGCGCGGCGCAAGGCACCAGTGCCGGTAGCACCAGCGCCTTCGTGCTGGCGCTGAAGCAGCCGGTGTTCACCGCACTGCAAAAGGACCTGGCGTCCGACAGCCAGGGTCTGGTGCAGGCCATTGCCGAAGTCACCGGCTTGGTCGATGCGATGGCGCAATGGACCGTGGATGCCTACCAGCGCACCCGCGAACAGTTGATCGCGCGCCAGCAGGAAGAACTGCTGGAGCTGTCGACCCCGGTCATCAAGCTTTGGGACGGGGTGCTGGCGGTCCCCATGATCGGCACGCTCGACTCCAACCGCACCCAGCTGGTGATGGAAACGCTGCTCCAGCGCATCGTCGAGACGGAGGCTTCGCTGGCCATCATCGACATCACCGGCGTGCCCACGGTCGATACGCTGGTGGCCCAGCATCTGCTCAAAACCGTCACCGCGATCCGCCTGATGGGCGCGGACTGCATCATCAGCGGCATCCGTCCTCAGATCGCGCAGACCATCGTCCACCTGGGCATCGATCTGCAGACTGTGACCTCGAAAGCCACGCTGGCCGACGCGCTGGCGCTGGCGCTCAAGCGCAACGGCTACGTCGTCACCAAGCCGCGCTGAGCCCGACGCCATGTACCGCATTCCAATCCTGCGCATGGGGCGCTCGCTGCTCGTGACCATCCAGTACGACATGGAGGACCAGACCGCCATGGCGCTGCAAGACGATCTTGCCGAGCAGATCGCTGCCACCGGCGCCAATGGCGTCCTCATCGATATCTCGGCGCTGGAAATCGTCGATTCGTTTGTCGGCCGCATGCTGGCCGCAATTTCCGGCATCGGCCGCATCCTCGATGCCACTACGGTCGTGGTGGGCATGCAGCCCGCGGTGGCCATCACGCTGGTGGAACTGGGCATGTCGCTCGACGGCGTGAAGACCGCCCTCAACGTCAGCCGTGGAATGGCGCTTCTCGAAGCCGCTGCCGAGGGAGAATTCCTTGTCGAATGACACCCAGGGTTCAGTGCCGCTGCGCAGCGAGGCCGACATCGTGACCTGCCGCCAGATGGTGAGAAAGCTGGTGGTTCAGCTCAAATTCTCGCTGGTCGACCAGACCAAGATGATCACCGCGGCCAGCGAACTGTCGCGCAACACGCTGGTGTATGGCGGCGGCGGCGAGATGCAATGGGAGCTGGTCACCGACATGCTCAAGCAGGGGCTGCGCCTGCGTTTCAAGGACCAGGGCCCGGGCATTCCCGACATGGCGCTGGCTCTCAAGGACGGCTGGACCTCGGGCAAGGGAATGGGCCTGGGACTTTCCGGCAGCAAGAGGTTGGTTCATGAGTTCGAACTCGAATCCACCGTGGGTGTAGGTACATGCGTCAGTGTGACACGGTGGAAATAATTCAAGGATCCAGCCACACCTCGTTTCCGATGGGCGATCCGAGTTGTGTGGGCGAAGCGCGCAGGCATGTGGCAGCGTTGTGCCGCGAGCTGGGATTTGGCGAAGTGGCCTGCGGCCAGGCCGCGATCCTGGTCAATGAGCTCGGCACCAATCTGTGCAAGCATGCGCAGCAGGGCCAGCTGTGGATTGCATCGCGCCAGGCCGATGGCCCGGAAATCGAGATCCTGTCGGTGGACAATGGCCCGGGCATACGCGACCTGTCGCTGGCCATGCGCGACGGCTTTTCCACGGCCGGCTCACCCGGCACCGGGCTGGGCGCGGTGCAGCGGCTTGCCACGGATTTCGACATCCACTCCGAAGTCGGCAAGGGCACCGTGATCCTGGCGCGCCTGCGCGCCAGTCCACGCCCGAAGCAGGCGTTCCAGTGGGGCGTGGTCGCCCTGCCCGCTCCGGGCGAGACGGTCTGCGGCGACAGCTGGGGGGTGGCCTTTGACGGCCAGCGCGCAGCCATCCTGGTGGCCGACGGCCTCGGACACGGCGTGCACGCCGCGCAGGCGTCGCAGGCAGCAGCCGACCAGTTCGTCAAGAAGCCGTTTGCCGAGCTCAGGAGTGCGCTGGATGAAGCGCATGTGATCCTGCGCATGACGCGCGGCGCGGCAGTGACGCGCGCGCTCATCGATGCCGAAAGCGACACCCTGCTGTCGGTCGGCGCGGGCAATGTCGCGGTCCGCGTGGTCAGCGGCACTTTCAACCGTTCCATGCTGGCGCAATACGGCACCGTCGGTGTCCAGATGCGGCGCGTGGAGGAAACCCGGATGGCCTGGCCACCGCATGCACTGGTGGTGTGCCATAGCGACGGCTTGCAGTCGCGCTGGCCTCCCGCGGCAGTGGAGCCGCTGATCGGGCACGATCCCACGCTGGCTGCGGCGGTTCTGGTGCGCGACTTCGGCCGCGGCCGCGACGATGTCACCGTGCTCGTGGTGCGCCGCAGCGACTAGGAATCTCCCATGAACGATATGACCCGAACAGAAGCTGAGGGCGCCCCTGTCGCCAGCGAAGACCTGGCGCGGGCGCTGGCCGCCGCCGAGGCGGAGCTCGATGCCCTGCGCACCGAGCTCGAGGAAACCAACCGCGGCGTGCTCGCGCTTTATGCCGAGCTTGACGCGCAGGCCGAGCACCTGCGCCAGGCCACCGAGCTCAAGAGCCGCTTCCTGGCCTATATGAGCCACGAGTTCCGCACGCCGATCGGCGCCATCCAGAGCATTGCGCGCATCCTGCAGGACCGCGTAGACGGACCGCTGACCGAGGAGCAGGAAAAGCAGGTGCGCTTCATCCAGACCACCTCGGCCGAATTCGCCGAGATGGTCAATGACTTGCTGGACCTGGCCAAGGTCGAGGCCGGACGCATCGAGGTCTCGCCGGACTGGTTCGAGATGGTCGACGTGTTCTCGGCGCTGCGCGGCATGTTCAAGCCGGTGGTGTTCAACCCGGACGTGACCTTGATCTTCGAGGAACCGGTGGATGTGCCCAAGCTGTTTTCCGACGACCGCAAGCTGGCGCAGATCCTGCGCAACTTCATCAGCAACGCGCTGAAATTCACGCTGCGCGGCGAGATCCGCGTCAGCGCGCGGCGCTTTTCGGAGGAATCCGTGCAGTTTGCCGTGGCCGACACCGGCATCGGCATCGCACCGGAGTTCCACGGCGCCATCTTCCAGGACTATTCGCAGATCGATTCGCCGATCCAGAAGCGCCTGCGCGGCACCGGGCTCGGACTGTCGCTGAGCAAGCGCCTGGCCGAGCTGCTGGGCGGCGACGTGTCGGTCGAAAGCAAACCGCAGAAAGGATCGACGTTCTACGTCACCATTCCCATCCGCGTCACGCCCACGGCCGCCGACCCGCGCACCCTCTCATAAGCACCATGCCACCCACTTCCGCCAGGCTCAATGTCAGCATCGACCGATCCAAGCACACCGTGCTGGTCGTCGATGACAATCCGGTCACCTGCTATGCGACCTCGCGTGCGCTGCGCGCCGCCGGATTCCGCACGCTCGAAGCCGGCACCGGGCAGGAGGCACTGGATCTTTCTCTGGGCGACATTTCCGCGGTGGTCCTTGACGTGCACCTGCCGGACATCGGCGGCTTCGAGGTCTGCCGCGCCATGCGCGAGCGCGAAGCAACCAGTGCATTGCCCATCGTGCATCTGTCGGCGGCCTTCATCGCCGAAACGGACAAGGTCGCCGGCCTGGATGCAGGCGCAGATGCCTATCTGACCCACCCGGCCGAGCCCGCAATGCTGGTGGCCACCGTGCAGGCGCTGGTGCGCGCCCGGCTGGCTGAGGACCGCGTCCACCACAGCGAAGCCAAGTTCCGCTCGATCTATGAACAGGCGCAAAGCGGCATTGCACTGATCGACGAGCAAGGCCGTTTTGTCGACGCCAATCCCGCGATGCTGGAGATGATGGGGCGCGGCGCCGAAGAGGTGCTGGGCCGCCCGCTGACGGACTTTTCCGCGCCCGGGCATGAGGAGCAGATCCAGCGCATCGGCACGCCGCAAAATGTGCAGCCGCTGTGGCGCGAGGAAGTCGTTTTCCTCGACGCACAGGGCAATCTGCTGCACCTCGAATGGAGCATGGCGCCCAGCGCCGACGGCGAACTGCGCGTGGCCGCGGTGTCGAACGTCTCCAACCGCATCCAGCTCGAACAGGAGCGCAAGCTGCTGCTCGAGCGCGAGCAGGCCGCGCGCGCCGCTGCCGAGCGCTACAGCCGCTCGAAGGACGACTTCGTCGCCGTGCTGTCGCACGAGCTGCGCAACCCGCTGAGCGCGATCATGATGAACGTGCACCAGCTGCTGCGCAAGTCGCCGCCGCCCGAGTTCGCGCGCAGCCTGGACGCGATCAAGCGCAATGCAAGCACCCAGGCGCGCATCATCAGCGACATCCTGGACGTCTCGAGAATCAACTCGGGCAAGCTGGCGCTGGAGCGCGAATGGATCGAGCCGGCGGCGCTGATTTCATCGTCGCTCGACTCGCTCAAGGCGATGATGGAGGCCAAGCGCCTGACGCTGCGCCTCGACACCCACACGCGCGGCATCAAGGCGTTCCTCGACCCGGCCCGCTTCCAGCAGATCTTCTGGAACATCCTCAACAACGCGATCAAGTTCTCCAACGAAGGCGGCGCGCTCGAAGTCGGCCTCGAGGCCCGCGACAGCGATCTGGTGCTCACGGTGCGCGACCATGGCAAGGGCATCGAAGCGCAGTTCCTCGACCGCATCTTCGAGAAGTTCACGCAGGCGGCCACACCCGGAAGCCGCACGGCGGGCGGCCTGGGGCTGGGCCTGTCCATCGTCAAGCACCTCGTCGACCTGCACTCCGGACAGATCTCGGTCACCAGCCCCGGCCTCGGCCAGGGCGCCACCGTCACCGTGCTGCTGCCGCAGGGCCAGTCGGAGTCGCCGCACCAGGAACCGGGATGGACCGGGCTGGGCGACGATGCCGACATGCTGCCGGGCGTGCGCATCCTGGTGGTCGAAGACGATACCGAAGCCGCCAATTTGCTGGTGCTGATCCTGCAGGAGCGCGGCGCAACGGTTTCCATGGCCGGAGACTACGACGCCGCCATGGCCTCGCTGCAGGCCCAGGGTGCCGACGTCATCGTCAGCGACATCGGCTTGCCCGGCAAGGACGGCTACGATCTGATCCGCGAGGTGCGCGCGTCGCAGCAGGCCTTTTCCCGGGTGCCGTCAATTGCCTTGACGGCGTTCGGCCGTGAAGCCGACCGGCAACTGGCGCTGGAGGCAGGTTTCGATCACCACCTCGCCAAGCCGCTGCAGCCGCAGAAACTGCTCGATGCGATCAAGTCGCTGCTGGCGCGACCGGCGCAGCCCGGCGAAGGCTGAGCCGCCGGATCCTAGGCGACGCGGGAGGGCAAGGCGCGCTCGATCGACTGCAGCATGCTTTCAAGCTCCTCGGGTTCCATGCTCTTGAGCAGCGCACGCACGTTGGGCCCGATCGCGTCCAGCCCGTGGTTGAGCTCATAGCCCGAAAACAGCAGCACATGCCGCGCGGGGTCGCGCTCCAGCCAGACGCGCGCCAGCTCCACGCCGGACATCCCGGGCAGGCTGATGTCGGTGACCAGTACATCGAAACGCGCGGTATCGGCCAGGGCCAATGCTGCTTCGGCATGCGGCACCGTGACGATCTCGCGGTGCGCGGCCTCCATGACCGACGCCACGCCCTCGCGGATATCTTCGTCGTCTTCTACGTATAAATAGGAAATCATTCGTGCGGCTTGATGGCAAAAGGTTTGCGTCACTCAGGCACGCAAAGGGTTTTCCCGATTCTAGGGCTTGTGCGCGCGACAAGTAAGGCAATGTCCGGCCGGTTGCAGGACATCGCGCAGCGCTCGCTGCCGCCACCTCGGTTCAGGAAATGACAGTGCTTACCGCGCCGGCCGCAACCCGCTGCTGCCGCCGCGCCTTCTTGACCCGGTACATGGCCGCGTCCGCGGCTTCCAGTGCCTGCAGCGCGCCCAGCGTGCCCGGGGCCACGCCCAGCACGCCGACGCTGGCGCCAGCGTAGGCAATGCGCAGCGCCTCCAGCAGGTAGTCCCCCTGCGTGGCCTCGAACACGCGCTGCTGGAATGCGCTTTCGGCCGCAGCGAGCGCACCGCCGGCCTCGGGGCCCGGGGCGATCACCACGAACTCGTCGCCGCCCCATCGCGCCGCCAGGTCCTCGGCGCGCAGCATGGCGCGCAGGCGCTCGGCCACGGCGCGCAGGAATTGGTCGCCGACCTCATGCCCGTGCGCATCGTTGATGTCCTTGAAACCGTCGAGGTCGACAAACGCCACGAGCACCGCAATGCCGCGCCGCCGTCCTTGCTCCTGCAAGCGGGTGAGCGCCTCCTGCAGCGCGCGCCGGTTCGGCAACCCGGTCAGAGGATCCGTCGACGCATAGGCGCTCAGGCGGGCATTGGCCTCCATCAACTGATGCACCAGTTGCTCGCGCTCGATCTGCTGCGCAATCAGCGCCGCGAACAGCGCCAGGATGCGCTGTGCCTGCGCGGGCATCTCGTGGTGCGCCGAGCTGGCGGCGCACAAAGTGCCGTAGAGCGTACCGTTGGCCAGGCGCACGGGCGTGCTCACGTAGGAATGGATATGCAGGTCCCGGGCCACCGGCACGTCGCCACCCCAGCGGGCATCGACATCGTTGGCAAACAGATGTTCCTCATCGAGCGCGCGCTTGCACAGCGTGTGGCCCCAGGGTACGGAAATTCCCTCGGGAATGTTCATCTCGCCGCTGTTGCGCGCGTACAGGACGTGCTGCAGGTCGCGCTGCCAGTCGATGGCGGTGAGATAGGTCGACTCCATGCCGGTGACTGCGGCCAGCATGTCGAGCAGCGGCCGCGACAGCTCCTCCAGCGACTTGGCACGGGTGACCGTGGCGGACAATTGTTCTAGTAAAGGCTCCATCCGGCATTATTGTCATGCAGCCGACACAGCTGCAAGCCGGCGGCGCGGTTCATGCCGGCGCCGGCCGGCGCTTGCGCAGCAAGGCCCACACCGCAGTGCAGGCCAGCGCAGGCGCCATCCAGTCCATCATCGACCCGAGGTCCCAGGCGTTGGCATCGAACCCACCCCACCAGGGCAGGTTGGCACGCAGACCCGCGCCGAACTGCGCAATCCAGCGGTACTCGGCCTGGGTATGCTCCCGGGCCAGGAACCAGCAGCAGCCGAGCAGTCCGCCAAGCCACCAGTTGCGCAGGCGCATGCCCACGGCCAACTGCAGGCCGACCGCAATGGCTGCATGTTCCAGCGGCGTCCAATCCATTGCGCGGCTGCCCCCTGGCTCAGGCGCCGCGCACCATGGCCATGATCTTGGCCGTGTTCAGGCCGCGCGCGGTCTCCTGCATCTGCGGCAGATAGCGCGACTGCAGCGCGCGGCCGTCCTGCATCACATGCTGGTAGGCGTCCTTGAGCATGGCCGTCGACAGCGTGCGGCCGCCCGCGTAGTACTGGTTTGCGACATGGCCCAGCGCGTAGGTGGCGGCAAAGCTCATGCCGCTGCTCACCGCCTGCCGACCCAGGCCGCCCAGCAGGCCCTTGCCGGCCTTGCCCAGCAAGCCGCCCAGCAGCTTGCGCCCGGCTTCTTCGAGGTATTGCGAAGTCAGTCCCACGCCCAGTGCGCCCAGCAGGTCCTTGATGTGGCCGCGGTCGAGTTCATAGCCATAGCTTTGCCCGATCTGGTAGACCAGCCGCATCTGCAGCGGAATGATGGCCAGCGTCGACAGGTTTTCCGGCAGCAGCTCGATGGCGCCGTTCATGATCGACGACTTGAGGATCTTGCTGTCCATCTCCGCGGCCGAGAGCGTGCCCGGGCGGCGCTGCGCAGCGGTGGCCGCGAGGCTGTCCACTGATTCCGGATGCGGCACAAGCGCATCCTGGTCGAAGCCGCCGTGCGCCAGCTGCGGCTCGGGCAAGCGGCTCTGCAATGGCGCATCGGCCACGGCGCGCGCCTGCACATCGAAGCTCTCGTCCGAGCGGCCCCAGTCGGTACCGGCCGCGGTGATGCCCGCCGCTGCGGCCGTTGCCCCACCCATTGCGGGCCCCTCGCCTGCGTTGCCGGACACGCCCATTGCCCAGGCCTGGCGCACCTGCGCCAGGAAAGCTTCTTCCTTGGGGCTGGTCTGGCCGTCGGCATCGCATACGCACACGGCCATCTCATAGGCCAGCTGGCGGGCCTCGGTGCTGCCCAGGCGCGCCAGCACATCGTCGAGCTTTACACGGCGCAGCAGGACGTCCTGGTACAGGCCCGGCAGGTTGACGGATTGGTCACCCGCCAGGCCTTCGGCCACGTCGCGGATCTGCTCGCGTTCACGGTCATGCTTCTCGCCGTCGGCAAATGAGGCCAGCAGGCACAGGGTGAGAGTGGCGCGGATTTCGTCATGTGTCATGGTTGCTTCAGCTCCTGGATGGATAACAAGGCAGTTGGAGCCTCGAACGCGCCGCGGGTTCCGCAAGTTTGCCGCCATGGCGCCGCGCCGCAGGAAGAACATACCAAGTTCGGGAACCACTCGCCTGCCCCGGTTACTGACACCACATGACAACGCGTTCTGCGCGCAAAGGCATCGCATGACTCCGCTGGAAAAACTTCGCTTTGAAGCCTATGCCCGCAACTGCGGGTACAACCTCAACAAGGAAGGCGACCGCTATTGCCACGGCGTCGTGAACCAAATGAAGGATACCTGGGCGGCGGCGCTCAACGCTTTGCCCGCATCACCGCACGGCGCGACTTCGGCGCCGCCGCAGGCGCTGTCGGCAGCACCGCACTGAGAGCGCCGGGGCGATGCTGACGCGAACAACAAGGCCCTGGCTGTCTTCACAACCAGGGCCTCATGTCATGGAGTGGCTCCGGCTTACCAGGGCACGAAGATCGCGATCAACAGGAAAATCAATACGCCGGCAATGACCGTGAGACCGCGGGAGGTGAAAAAGCGGCTGCGGAAAGACGCGTTGCGCTTGGCCTGGTTTTCGTCGGGAGGTGTATTCATGCAGGTACCTTATGGGGCTTGCATGCGCCGGGATGTCGGACATCGGCGCATTTGACGCGCCGCAGCGCGCCTGTGAAAAAGCCCAGGCTGCATACGCATGCCTGGGCTCGTGCTCACCGGTTACCTAGCGGTAACCGGCACGAACAACGGTTACTTCGTTGCGTCCTTCGCGGCTTCCTTCACGTCGCCCACGGCCTTCTGGGTCTTGCCCTCGACCTGCTTGGCAACGCCCTTGGCTTGCTGCTCGGGGCTGTTGACCACCTCGCCAGCCTTTTGCTGCACCTTGCCGGCTGCGTCCTTGAGGGTACCCTTGACTTGATCGGTGTTCATAACGGTTCCTTTGTGGCTTGGATCCTTCGCGGGGATCCATGGGTTGGTGTATGACTCAAGGATGCATCAGCCCGGGCGGCGCCGCGGTAGGAGCAAAAGCGGATGCGTGGTCGGCCCTGGCTTACACCCCGATACCGCCATGATCGCAATGGGCAATTCAGCGCATCACCAATCCGCCATCCACGAGCAGCACCTGCCCCGTCATGAAACCGCTGAGCTCCGATGCCAGGAACAGGACCGGCCCTGCGACATCCTCAGGGCGCGCCAGCCGCCGCAAGGGCGTGGCCGCCATGAGCGCCTCACGGAACGACTCCTTCGTACCCAGGCTGCCCTGGGTGGGATAGACCAGCCCTGGCGCCACGCAGTTGACGCGGATGCCCACCGGCCCGAGTTCGCTGGCAAGGTTGCGGCTGAAAGCCACCAGCGAGGCCTTGGCCGTGGTGTAGTCGTGGTACGGCACGACCGGATGCTCGACCAGATTGCTGGCGATGTTGACGATGCTGCCGCGCGCGCGCCGGCGCATTTGCGGCAGCGCCGCATGGCACACGTTGTAGGCCGCGCCCACGGCACCGTCGAACTGCGCCTGGTAGTCGCTCCACTCCAGGTCCTCGAAACGGCGCCGGCGCTCGGGGTCGAATGCAAAGGGCTTGAAGGCGTTGTTGACCACGATGTCGATGGTTCCGGCCTCGCGCACGATGCCGTCCACCATGGCCTGCACCGCGGACCGGTCGCCGACGTCGGCCTTGGCGGCCCAGGCATCGCCGCCCGCAGCCACGCAGGCCGCGACCGTCTGCGCCGCGGCCGCATCGTTGGACAGGTGGTTGACGGCCACCGTCGCCCCCTGTCGCGCGAACGCCACGGCAATGGCCGCACCGATGCCCCGGCTCGCTCCCGTGACCAGCACCACCTTGCCGCGCAGGCCCATGGCAGACGCATCCATCTCAGGCTCCCGGCAGCAGGCTGGTGTCGACCACGTCCGCCACCTTGATCTGCCGCTGCACCAGTCCCAGCGCCCGATACGCATCGGCGCCCTTTTGCAGCGCCGCGAGGTCGAAGCTGCCCAGCCGCGAGGCAGCGCCCGGCCCCGTGGGCAGCGAGGACGCATTGCGCAGCCGGATCACATCGAGGTTGATGTCGCGGTGCGTGCCGTCGATCGCGTGCTTGACCGCCAGCTGCGCGGCCTCTTCGGGGTGGGCGATCATCCATGCCGCGCTGTCGCGGTAGCCCTGAAGGAAGGCCTTGAGCAGGTCCTTCTTCTGGCGCAACACTTCCTCGCGCACCACGAACAGGTCGCTGGACATGTTCAGGTGCTCGCGCACCGGCATGACGTTCACGTCGCCAATGCCCTTGCGCAGGCCCACGGCCAGCCCGGTGTCGGTCGCCGCCGTGGCATCGACCTGGCCCTGCATCAGCGGCGCGAAGTTCAGCAGGCCGGTGACCACGATCTGCACATCCGACTCCTTGAGGCCCGCCTGGTGCAGCATGACCAGCAGGTTCTGGCGCGTGCCGCTGGACAGGCTGTAGACACCGATCTTCTTGCCCTTGAGGTCGGCCGGCTTGCGGATGCCCGAGGTCTTGAGCGAGACCACGTTGAACACGTTCTGCGGGTAGATGTCGTAGATCGCCACCAGCTTCTCGCCCTTGTCCAGCGCCATGAAGAACGAGCCGGGATCGGTGAACGCCACATCGGCCTGGCCGCTGAGCGTGTTGCGGATCGCGTCGCCGCCACCCGCACCCGGCAGGTAGACCAGTTCGACGCCGCGCGCCTTGAAGAAACCCTTGTCGGGTTCGGCCAGCAGGTTGGTGATCTCGCTGATCGGCTTGCTCCAGCCGGCCAGGCGGACCTTGCCCAGGCCCTGGGCGGTGGCGGAATTTCCCGCAAGCGCCAGGCCGGCAAGACCCGCGCCCAGCAGGCGGCGGCGCGAAAGGAAAAGAGGCGGCAGGGATGTATGCATGGCGTGTAGCGCAATCAAGCGGGGTCGTTGGAAATGGCGTGGGCGCGCAGCAGCCGGCGTTCGAGCAGCAGGCAGCCCTGGTACAAAAGCAGGCCGATGGCGGCGATCAGCACCAGCGCCGCGAACATCAAGCTGGTATCCATCATTCCCTGCGCGGCAATGACCACCGCACCCAGGCCGCGGCTCGCGCCCATGAACTCGGCCACCACCACGCCCACCAGTGCCAGCACCAGCGCTACGCGCAGGCCTGCAAGAATGGCCGGCAGGGCCGTGGGCAGCTTCAGCCGCAGCAGCGTCTGCATTCGCGTCGCGCCCAGCATCCGAAACAGCTGCAGCCGCTGGACATCGGCCTGGCGCAGGCCCGTCAGCGTGTTTTCCATCAGCGGGAAAAAGCAGATCAGCGCCGTGATCAGCACCGTCGGCAGCAAGCCGAAGCCGAACCAGAGCACGAACAGCGGCGCCAGCGCCAGCTTGGGCACGACCTGGCTCACCACCACATAGGGCTTGAGCACGCGCTCGAGCAGGGGTGATTCGGCCAGCGCCATGCCGGCCAGCAGCCCCACCACACTGCCCGCCGCGAACCCGAGCAGCAGCGCCTGCAGCGTCGCCGCCAGGTGCGGCCAGAAATAGCCCGAGGCCAAGCCCGACCACAGCGACATGGCCACGGCCGAAGGCGCGGGCAAAACCAGCGCCGACAAACCCGCGCTGCGCACCACGAGTTCCCACAGGCCCAGCAACGCGAGCAAAAGCGCCGCGGAAAGCAGGCGAACCTGGAATGCCGAGGGACTCATGCGCCGCTCCGGTCCATCGCAGCGCGCACGCGCGCGCAGTATTCATTGAAGGCCGCGCCGTGGCGCATGGCCTGGCTGCGCGGCGCGGGCAGCGCGACGGCAATATCGTCGACGATGCGCCCGTGCTGCATCAGTGCGATGCGGTCGCCGAGGTAGACCGCCTCGTTGATGTCATGCGTGACGAACAGCACCGTCGTGCCGCGCGCGCGGCAGGTACGCAGCAGATCGTCCTGCAGCTCGGCTCGCGTGATCGCGTCGAGCGCCGCAAAGGGCTCGTCCAACAGCAGCAGCGGCGGCTCGAGCATCAGCGCCCGGGCCAGCGCGACGCGGCTTTGCTGCCCCCCGGAGAGCTGGCGTGGATGGTGTGGCGCATGGTCCTCAAGTCCCAGTTGCGCCAGCAGCTGCAGCGCGCGCTGCCGGTCTTGCGTCGTGGGCCGGCGCTGCAGCGATACCGGCAGCAGCACGTTGTCCAGCGCACTCAGCCACTCCAGCAGCGTCGGCGCCTGGAACATGAATCCGAGCTGCGGCCCGGGCGATGCCAGCTCGCCGCCGCGCAGCAGGATGCGCCCGGACTGCGGCCGCAACAGCCCTGCGGCCAGCTTCAACAGCGTGGTCTTGCCGCAGCCGCTGCGCCCCAGCAGGCAGTGGAATTCGCCCGCCAGCATGCGCCAGTCGACGCCGTCGACCACGGGCTTGCGGCCGGGATAGGTGAAGCGCACCTGCTCGATAGCGAGAAATGCCATACCCGGCCCGTCAGTCCGCATAGCCGGCAAACGGCTGCGCCGCGGCTTCGGCCGATGCTTCGATCTCGGCCATGCGCACCAGATCGAGCAGATTGAAGCGGCCGTCATGGTGCCAGCCGGCTTCGGGCATGCTCATCGATCCAATGGCGCTGATGCGCGTGACGCCCGCTGCGCCCAGCAGGCCGGCCAGCCGGTACAACTCCTCGGGGCCGGCGGCCACGCCCGCGGTCTGCAGGAACGCACGCTGCGCCGCCACCACGGGCACCACATCATCGAGGCGTTCGACCGCCACGACCGCAATGCTGCGGTACAGCGCGGTGGGCGCCAAAGGCGCCAGCTTGTCGCAGTACGCCACGCTCCAGGCTGCATCGGCCGGTCCGATCAGCAGATCGTCGGCACCGCCGCCCCACTCGGCGGTCTGCTGCCACCTGGCCACCGCCGCGCCCTCCTCCAGCGCCAGCGGCCGGCGCGCGAAGCGCCGCTGCAGATTCGCCAGCTCGGCCGCAAGATGGTCGGCAAACGCGCGCGGCGCCACGGGAGCGCCGCGCTCGACATAGAACACATGCGGCGAATAGCAGCCCTGCTGGTCATAACGCATCACGTCCCAGGCGGCGAGCCGCGCCACGGCCGGCGCCTTGAGCGCATCGAGCGCCTGCGCACTCACCATGCCAAAGCCCAGCTTGTGCCCATGCGGCAGGAAGCGCGTGGTCACGGGCAGGCGCCGGCGCAGCGCGTCCAGGGTCTCGTTGCCGCCATACGCCAGCACCGTATCGGCCTGTGCGAGCAGCACCTGCGCGCCCTTGGCGCCCGCACCGTTCGATCCGCCCGCGCCGCTCCACCAGACCACGGCCAGGCATTCGGCCAGCGGCGGATGCACCTCGGCCAGCAGCTGGGCAAACCAGCCCGCGAACAGCGGCTCGGCGCTGGCCAGCTTGCCAATGGCGGGCGCCTTGACCAGCAGCCCGCAGACCAGGCTCCACAGCGACAGCGCGGGCACGTTGCCGGCCCAGCTGTGCATCAGCAGGTCGGGCCCGAAGGCCCGGACCGCGCCGCCCTTGGGCGCGGGCTCGAAACCGTCAAGCACGGCTGGATTGGCAAAATCCTCGGCCACGAAGCGCCGCAGCTGCGCCGCGCGGAAGGTCTTGAAGAATCCCGTCAGGCCCAGCCGCACCATGTCGGCGTCGTAGCCGCTGACCACGGGCAGCCAGGTTTCGGCCTGGCGCCGGTACGGGTCGTCACGGTCCAGCAGCCGCATGATGGCGCGGTCGATCGCGGCAATGATCTCGGCCACCGGCATCGCGCGCAGATTCCGGTGCGCGGCCGCGCGCACGCGGTCGGCGAGCGCCTGCATCTGCGCAGCCGTGAGCACCGGCACGGCCACCTCGAGCCGCCCACGCTCGTGCGCGAACGGCAGCACGTGCCACTGCACCGCCCCGTCTTCGAGCCCCGGCAGATACCCGGCCTTGATGCGCTCCAGCCTCATGCGGCCGAAGCCTTGACAAATTCATCCACTGCCAGCGAACAGCCCTTGGCCGCCGCGCCCTCGGCGCGCCCCAGCAGCAGGAAGCCGCCCTCGGCCCACAGGCCCACATCCTCGGTCAGGATGGTGGTCACCGCGTTGTAGTTGGCCAGGTCGCAGTGCACCAGGATGCCGCGCTCGCCGGGCGCGACGCTGCGTCCCGTGACCGGCTCGACCAGGCGCGAACGTATCCAGTGCGGCCCCGACTTGACCGACGGCAGCGTGGCATTGCCATCGTCATAGAACTGGGTGCTCAGCTCGGTCATGCCGTACATGTTGATGCAATGCGAATGCGGCACGCCCAGCAACTGCGACAGATCGGCATAGAACTGCTCGAGCGGCAACTCGCGCGACTGGCCCTTGTAGCCGCCCGTGTCGAGGATGCGGCTGCCCGCGGGCAGCCGGAAGCTGCGGCCCTGGGCGCGCAGTGCGTCCATCACATGCACCAGGCTGAAACTCGCGCCCAGCAGCGCATAGGGCTGGCCGCTTTGTTCAGATGCTTCCAGGGCCGCGCACAGGCCGGGCATGTCCAGGCCCTCGGGCGTGAGGAAATAGCGGCTGTCCGCGCTGCCGAACGCGGACTTGGCCAGTGCCAGGTAATGCGCCAGCGACGAGTTGGGCATCGCCTGCTCGTCGGGAAACAGGATGCCCATGGGCAGGCGCGCCTCGCCGTGCATGAAGCGCTGCGCGAAATTGCGCGTCATCGACAGGTCGTACACCTCAAGTGCCGGATGGAAGTGGCGCCCGCGCGTGGTGCGGCCCGTGGTGCCGCTGGTCATGAACACCCGCTCGGCCGGCGACGGCGGCGCGCTGCGCAGTTCCATGGCCTTGAACGCATCGATGGGCACGGCGGGAATGTCGCTCCAGGTCTTCACGTTGCGCAGCGTCGCGCCGCGGCGCTGGCAGAAGCTGCGGAAAGGAAGATTGGATTCGTACTGGTAGGCAAACAGCTGCAGCGCCAGCGCGTCGAACTGTTCATCGGTGCAGCCATCGAGCGCGATGAATGCAAGCAGGTCTGCGACCAGCGAGGCGGCCTTGTCCATGGAATTCCTTCAAGAGCGGGACGTGATGCTCCGAAGGCCCCTCGCCCGGGCGCGCGCAAGGCGCAGCCACGTCGAGACGCAAGCTCTTCTTCCGCCGGAATGACCCGGTTCAAGTTCTCGGGTATGGATCTCAGCACTGGCGTGCACCCCGGAGCGAAGCGCTATCTTAACGCAGCCCCGGTGGACGGGTGGGTTGCAACGGTATTGCCTTCGCGGGTGCCGCCGTGTGCTTGGGAGGTCACGGCATTTAAGAAATTACAGCGGTGCTTGCTGACCCTCGTCCTACAGCCAACCCCTGCGCCATGCGCCGAGACTTCAGTCTCTGCACCAAGAAGAAGGATTGAAATGATTGCAAACATCACTCCACGCCGCGCCGTCCTGGCGAGCATCATGTCTGCGGCCGCACTGCTGGCCGCCTGCGCCAACACCGACCGCACGCCCGCGCCCCAGGCCAATGCCATCGTCGGCACGGTGGATCTGACGCAGCCCATGATGGTGCCGCCGCAATCCACGCTGATCGTCGAACTGCATGAGATCTCCAGCGTCGGCGCTCCGGCGCGCGTCGTGGGCCAGACCGCGCTGCAGATCGAGAACCTGAAGCCGCCCTACAAGTTCATGCTGCCCACCAACGCCGCTCCCATCAACGCCGATGCCGAATACCGCGTCAATGCGCGCATCACGCTGGGCAACCAGACGACCTATGCCAGCGATACCGCCTACCCCGTGCTGACCCGGGGCGCGGGCAGGACCGCCCACCTGTCGCTGGTGCGCGTCGCACCCTGACGTTCACCTGTATTGCCTCGAACCCGCCGGCAAACCCGGCGGGTTTTTTCATTTCGGATTTCGGAAGTCTGTAAGCCAGCCGCAGAGCAAACTTACATTCGTAGCACCTCGCTAAACGATGAAAGCCCTGGTAACCAGCGCGGTCGCCGTGCTGACAGCCAGGACGGCGAGCTCCTACAAATCAAGGAAAAACCCTGATCCAAAGTGGCTCTACCGGGTACGCGGAATTTCCTCGTACGGGCTTGCAGCCAGGCTGCGTCACTTTCTTTTGGAGATGGATATGGCTTCTCGTGACCACAACGAACATCAACGCCGCAACCGAGGACAAGAGCAATACGACGATCGCCCGTCTGTGCGCGGCGAGAACGGCGGCGGGGGCCAGATCGGCGCACCGCGTGGCCAGCACAATTACCAGGAACGCGAATACGGCCAGCAATCGCAAAGCGACTTCGACAACTATGGCGGCCGTGCCGGCCGCCACGACTTCGGTTCCGACTACGGCTCGAGCCGCTACAGCGGCTCCGGCACATCGACCTATGGCGGCTACGGCGGCGGCCAGAACTACCAGGACGACCGCTCCGGCTGGGACCGCCAGTCCCAGGGCCATGGCCAGGGCGGCGGCCAGCAATACCAGGATGACCGCTCCTACGGCGGCTGGGACCGCCAGCAGCAGGCCTTCGACCAAGGCAGCGGCGGCCGCCAGTCGGGCTACGGCCACAGCACCCGCAGTGAGCAATTCGGTGGCGGCCAGGGCGGCTTCGGCCGCGGTGGCTACGGGGGCGGCCAGTCCGGCGACCGCTACAACGAAGGCTTCTATGGCGACGCCAGCCGTTTTTCGCGCGGCGGCATGCGCGACGAGGGCCACCAATCCCAGTCGCACAACCAGCACGACCCCGATTACCAGCAATGGCGCAGCGAACAACTGCGCAACCTGGACAACGACTACGAAAGCTGGCGCGCCGACCGCTACAAGAAATTCTCGGATGAGTTCAACACCTGGCGCAGCAATCGCAACCAGGAAAACAGCAAGAACCTGGAGCAGCAGCAGCAAAACAGCGGCGGCACCAAGGGCAAGGATCAATCCTCCTGAGTGACCTTGGCTCCCCGAAACGGGGGCCTGCGCCACGGAACGAACGGGCCCGCCATGCGCGGGCCTTTGCCGTTCATCCCCGGCAGCGAAAAGCTTGCCATCCAGAACACGCGCGGACGATCGGGGAACTTCGACACCTCATCCAACACAAACGGCGTTGTAACGAGATGTTGGCCTACGTCCAGCGTGGCCAACCGCACCAAGAATGGACGCGTGAGCACGCGGGGCCCGTCCTTCGGCATCCGCTTGCGCCATCAAGGTGGCTCATGCGCGCGAGCCACCAGACAAGGAACAAATCAACACTTCGATTGCCTTTTCTCGGCCCGGATCATCCATGTCCCAAACGATCAAATTCCTGTTTTACTTGCTGCTTTGGCTTTCCATCATGGCATTCGGCTTCATTGCCGCGGTTGCCACCAAAGGCAACATGCCGCCTTTGCTCTGAGTGGTTTTCGTCATGCAGCAAAACCCGCCGTGGCGATATGGCAGCGCTGCGCCGCCAAAGCCACTATGCGCGGGACCAATGTCATCTCGGCAAACCCCAGGTCGTGCCGCAAGGAGAGCCGGCGTGCCGCCACCGGCAGTGTTCGCGCCATCTCGAGTACCTGCGTGCGTACCCGTGCTTCGCCCAGGCCGGTTTCCTGCGCGAATCGCATCCAATTCTTCGCCTCAAGCTCGCTGAACCGGTATTGGCCGCCGATGCCCATGGCCATGCGGCCATCGCCCGGCACGTCGATCGCCGTCGACAACGTGCCATGCAGCGGCGCCAACACGGCATTCCGGTCAGGGTACAGCAGGCAATAGCTGCCTGCGTGGGCGTCGTCATTGCCGATCAACGCATTGAAAACCACATAATCCAGAAAACGCAAAAGCTGCGGCATCGCGGGACAAGCGGCACTGCGCAACAGTGCAAAGCATTGCGCCAGACCCAGCTCGCCATTGCGCTTGCCCGTAGGCTGCGGCACAGCAGCCAGCGCGGTGCGGAAGTCTCCCTGCCGCAACTGCCGGGCCACCCCCGGCGCGTCGGCTGCCACATCAAAGCGCTCGACCTGCAAAAAGTTTCGCCCGCCAAATGCCTGCAGTTGCACGGCCACGGGACGCAGTCCCATCACCATGGCCAGCGTCTGGCAGAAAGCCTCGTTGAACAGGCGATCTTCGAGACCTGGGTCAGCGCTTTTCAACAGGAAGGAACGGGGCATGGCGTCATTGGCAAGATGGCTTGCAGCCATCTTAGCTATCCGGGGCCTTTGAAAGACCGGTTTGCGGCCATTTAACGACGCAACGAAAAAGGCCAAGTGAATCAATCACTTGGCCTTCATGGATGGTGGAGCTGGCGGGAATTGAACCCGCGTCCGCAAGCCTTTACCGGGCAGATCTACATGTTTAGCGCTCTGTTTTGAATCTCGCCCCGGTCACCGCGCAGGCACACGCTGTGAACAAGGCCAGTACCCTATTTTCTCGTTCCATACCAAGGTACCCGGCACAGAACCAGTTGATGAAAATTCCTTTGCAGCCGGGAGGTCTTGCGACCCCCTTGCCCAGCCCATCAACGTGCTGTTGCAAAGCTCACCGGATTAAGCGGCGAGTGCGAAACGTTCGTCGTTTGCAGTTACTTTTGTTGAACGGAGATTTACGAGCGTCATTCAAGCTCGACATGCACCACACCGGCTCCGAACCCACGTCGAAACCAGGACAGCCCCATGACTCACATTTTAGGCCACATCGAGCCATTGCAAGAGCTCGTGGGGGTATTTAATTGCAGCGTCGGCGCCCCAGTGTTCGGTGGTGTCGACGGCGCCGAGGTAGCCGTAGAGTGCGGCCACCGTTTTCATGCCGGCGGCGCGGCCGGCCACGATGTCGCGTTCGTCGTCACCGACATAGATGCAGGCTTCGGGCGGCAATGCAAGGCGGCGGGCGGCTTCGAACAGCGGCTCGGGATGGGGCTTGGAGTGCGGCGTGGTATCGCCGCTGACCACGGCGCGCGCACTCTTGAGCAGCGGCATGGCGCGCGTCAAGGGGTCGGTGAAGCGCGCGGATTTGTTCGTCACGATGCCCCACGCCAGGCCGCGCGCCTCGATATCGGCCAGCAATTGCGCAATGCCGTCGAAGGCATAGGTGGTCTGCGTCATGCGCAATTCGTAGTTGCGGAAGAACTCTTCGCGCAGCACATCGTAGTCGGGCGTGTCAGGAGTGATGCCGAAGGCCACGCCCAGCATGCCGCGCGCGCCGGCGCCAGCCATGGGACGGTACTGCGCCAGCGGCAGAGACGGCAGGCCGCGCGCCACGCGCATCTGGTCGGCCGCCGCGCCGAGGTCGGGGGCACTGTCGATCAAGGTACCGTCGAGATCGAACAGTACGGCCTTGATGCCTGGGAATCCTCGGTTCATTGCGCCGGCCTTTGCGTGGCAATCATGTAGTTGACGCTGGTATCGGCGCTGAGCCAATAGCGGCCCGTGAGCGGGTTGTGCTGCAAGCCCTTGGCATAGAGCACATTCAGGCCCGCCGTGCGGCAGTAGCCGGCCAGTTCGCTGGGCCGGATCATCTTGGCGTACTCATGCGTACCACGCGGCAGCAGATTGAGCAAGTATTCGGCTGCAACAATTGCTTGCGCAAAAGATTTCACGTTTCTATTCAAGGTGGAAAAAAACACCCATCCGCCCGGCTTGACCAGGTCCGCGCAGGCTCTGACCACCGATTCCGGGTCGGGTACATGTTCCAGCATTTCCATGCAGGTCACTACATCGAAGCTCGCGGGCTGGCGCGCGGCCAGCGCCTCGACGGCGACTTCCTCGTAGCGGATGCGCGGGGTCTCGGCTTCGAGCGCATGCAACTGCGCCACGCGCAGCGACTTGGTGGCCAGGTCGATACCGGTCACCACGGCCCCCTTGCGCGCCATCGCATCGGCGAGGATGCCGCCGCCGCAGCCGACGTCCAGCACATCGAGATCATGCAGCGGCGCAATGCCGTTGATCCACTCCAGACGCAGCGGATTGATCTGGTGCAGCGGCTTGAATTCGCTTTCCGGATCCCACCAGTGGTGGGCCAGATCGGAGAACTTGGCCAGTTCGGCCGGGTCGACATTGATCGCGTCTTGCATCGGTGCTTTTCCTTCACGCTGAAGATGGGCTGGGGCATAAAAAAAGCCCCGTCTCCGGGGCTTTTTCAGAGTAATCCGGAGATTACTGAGCGGCGCGGGTGCCCACCACTTCGATTTCCACGCGGCGGTTCTTCGCGCGGCCTTCGGCCGTACGGTTGTCGGCCACGGGCTGCTTCTCGCCCTTGCCTTCAGTGTAGACGCGGTTCTTTTCGATGCCCTTCGACACCAGGTAAGCCTTCACGGCTTCGGAACGGCGCACCGACAGCTTCTGGTTGTAGGCATCGGTACCGATGGAGTCGGTGTGACCCACGGCAATGATGACTTCCAGGTTCACGCCCTTGACCTTGGAGATCAGGTCGTCCAGCTTTTCGCGGCCAGCAGGCTTCAGCACGGACTTGTCGAAGTCGAAGAACGCGTCAGCAGCGTAGGTCACCTTCGATGCGACTGCAGGAGCGGGTGCCGGTGCAGGTGCGGGAGCCGGTGCGGGCGCAGGAGCGACCACGGGTGCGGGTGCCGGGGGTTGCAGGGCGCCGTCGCAGTTGGCAGCAGCCGTTGCGGGGGTCCAGTTGGTATCGCGCCAGCACAGTTCGTTCGTGCCGTTCTTCCAGACCAGCTCGCTGGTGCCGTTTTGCCAGTTGTCGATGACATTGCCGCCATTGGCAGCCTTGACTTGAGCGCCGGCAGCCGTTGCCAGTGCAGCGCAGGCAAACAACATCGCTACTTTGTTCAGTTTCTTCATGGTTCTCCTCTTGGGGAAAAAGTCACAGCAGCGCTGCGAATCTGTGGACGTCATTAGTGGCCATCACCAAGAACGTTGGAAATGATTGTGCCATACGTAACATGCGAATGCGGCGGGCTCGGCGGTGGGCTGCGCGCGACAAAAGCGTAATTCCCAGGATATGTTGCGCAGCAACTACAGCCCAATGACTCTAAAATGAGCCTCCCTTGCCGTCAAAGTCGCACTCAATGACCCAGTTCGCTAAAGAAACTCTGCCCATCAGCCTAGAAGAGGAGATGCGCCGCAGTTATCTCGATTACGCCATGAGCGTGATCGTGGGCCGCGCGCTTCCCGACGCGCGAGATGGCCTCAAACCCGTGCATCGCCGCGTGCTCTATGCGATGCACGAACTCAACAATGATTGGAATCGGCCCTACAAGAAGTCGGCACGTATCGTCGGCGATGTGATCGGTAAATACCATCCGCACGGCGATTCCGCGGTGTACGACACCATCGTGCGCATGGCGCAGGACTTCTCGCTGCGCCACATGCTGGTCGACGGCCAGGGCAACTTCGGCTCGGTCGACGGCGACAGCGCAGCGGCAATGCGCTACACCGAAATCCGCCTGGCCAAGATCGCGCACGAGATGATTGCCGACATCGACAAGGAAACCGTCGACTTCGGCCCCAACTACGACGGCAGCGAACGCGAGCCGCTGGTGCTGCCCAGCCGCCTGCCCAACCTGCTGGTCAACGGCTCGTCCGGCATTGCCGTGGGCATGGCCACCAACATCCCGCCGCACAACCTCAACGAGGTCGTCGATGCCTGCCTGCACATGCTGCAGAACCCCGAGGCCACCATCGACGAGCTGATGGAAATCGTGCCCGCGCCCGACTTCCCCACGGCCGGCATCATCTATGGCATCAACGGCGTCAAGGATGGTTACCGCACTGGCCGCGGCCGCGTGGTGATGCGTGCCAAGTGCCACTTCGAGGACATCGACCGCGGCCAGCGCCAGGCGATCATCGTCGACGAGCTGCCCTATCAGGTCAACAAGAAGACGCTGCAGGAGCGCATGGCCGAGCTGGTGCACGAGAAGAAGATCGAAGGCATCAGCCATATCCAGGACGAATCGGACAAGTCCGGCATGCGCCTGGTGATCGAGCTCAAGCGCGGCGAAGTGCCCGAAGTGGTGCTCAACAACCTGTACAAGCAGACCCAGCTGCAAGACACCTTCGGCATGAACATGGTGGCGCTGATCGACGGCCAGCCGCGCCTGTGCAACCTGAGGGAACTGATTGCCGTCTTCCTGCAGCACCGCCGCGAGGTCATCACCCGCCGCACCGTGTTCGAGCTGCGCAAGGCGCGCGACCGCGGCCATGTGCTCGAAGGCCTGGCCGTGGCGCTGGCCAACATCGACGAATTCATTGCCATCATCCGCAATGCGCCGACGCCGCCCGTGGCCAAGGCCGAGCTGATGGCGCGCGCGTGGGACAGCAAGCTGGTGCGCGAGATGCTCACCCGCACGCGTGAAGACGGCGGCCTGGTGAGCGCCGACGACTACCGTCCCGAAGGCCTCGAAGCCGAGTTCGGCCTGGGCAAGGACGGCCAGTACCGCCTGTCCGAAACCCAGACGCAGGAAATCCTGCAGATGCGCCTGCAGCGCCTGACCGGTCTCGAGCAAGACAAGATCGTGGCCGAGTACAAGGACGTCATGGCGATGATCGAGGACCTGCTCGACATCCTGGCCAAGCCCGCGCGCGTGTCCGTGATCATCGGCGAGGAACTGACCGCGCTCAAGGCCGAGTTCGGCCAGAGCAAGATCGGTGCGCGCCGCAGCTCGGTGGAATACAGCGCCCAGGACCTGTCCACCGAAGACCTGATCACGCCCACCGACATGGTGGTCACGCTGAGCCACACCGGCTACATCAAGAGCCAGCCGCTGTCCGAATACCGCGCGCAAAAGCGCGGCGGCCGCGGCAAGCAGGCCACGGCAACCAAGGAAGACGACTGGATCGACCAGCTGTTCATCGCCAACACGCACGACTACCTGCTGTGCTTCTCCAACCGCGGCCGCCTGTACTGGCTCAAGGTGTGGGAAGTGCCGGCGGGTTCGCGCGGCTCGCGCGGCCGCCCCATCGTCAACATGTTCCCGCTGCAGGAAGGCGAGAAGATCAACGTGGTGCTGGCGCTCACGGGCGACATGCGCACCTTCCCGGAGGACCGCTACGTGTTCATGGCCACCAGCATGGGCACCGTGAAGAAGACCGCACTCAACGAGTTCAGCAACCCGCGCAAGGCCGGCATCATTGCCGTCAACCTCGACGACGGCGACTACCTGATCGGCGCGGCGCTGACCGACGGCGCGCATGACGTGATGCTGTTCAGCGATGGCGGCAAGGCCGTGCGCTTCGACGAGAACGACGTGCGCCCGCTCGGCCGCCAGGCGCGCGGCGTGCGCGGCATGACGCTCGAGGAAGGCCAGAGCGTCATCGCGATGCTGGTCGCCGAGGACTCCGACAGCAACCCGCAAAGCGTGCTGACCGCCACCGAGAACGGCTATGGCAAGCGCACCAGTATTGCCGAGTACACGCGCCACGGCCGCGGCACCAAGGGCATGATCGCCATCCAGCAGTCCGAGCGCAACGGCAAGGTCGTCGCGGCCACGCTGGTGCGCGCCGACGACGAGATCATGCTGATCACCGACAAGGGTGTGCTGGTGCGCACCCGCGTCGCCGAGATCCGCGAGCTGGGCCGCGCCACGCAGGGCGTGACGCTGATCGCGCTCGATGACGGCGCCCAGCTCAGCGGCCTGCAGCGCATCGCCGAGAACGATGCGCCCGCGGAGGCCGAGGCGGTTGATGCTGCGGCAGCCGATGCCGCGGCGGCCGATGCCGCGGCGGCCGGCGCCGCGGCGGACGGCGACGCCGCGCCCCAGGCCTGATCCGCCCCACTCCGAACACGCCGGCATTGCCGGCGTGCCTGTTTCCCCCTCCCGCAAAGTACGCGGCCGAACGCCGCACGCAGACACCATGAACCGTCCGTACAACTTTTCCGCCGGCCCCGCCGCCATTCCCGCCGAAGTCCTGGAACTGGCGGCTTCCGAGATGCTCGACTGGCACGGCAGCGGCATGGGCGTGATGGAAATGAGCCACCGCGGCAAGGAGTTCATGTCGATCTACGAGCAGGCCGAAGCCGACCTGCGCGAGCTGCTGGCGGTTCCGGCGAACTTCAAGATCCTGTTCATGCAGGGCGGCGGGCTTGCCGAGAATGCCATCGTGCCGATGAACCTGGCGCACCTGGGCACGGCGGACTTCGTGCTGACCGGCAGCTGGAGCCAGAAGTCGCTCAAGGAGGCGCGCAAGTATGTGTCCGAGGCGCATGTCGCGGCCAGCGCCGAAGACAGCAACTTCACCGCGATCCCGCCGACCTCCAGCTGGGACCTGAGCCGCGGCGCAAGCTATGTGCACCTGTGCACCAACGAGACCATCCATGGCGTCGAGTTCCATGAGCTGCCCGACCTGAAGGCGCTGGGCTCCGATGCCCCGCTGGTCATCGACTTCTCCTCGCAGGTGGCTTCGCGTCCGGTCGACTGGAGCCGCGTCGGCCTGGCCTTTGGCGGTGCGCAGAAGAACATCGGCCCGGCCGGGCTCACCATCGTCGTCGTGCGCGAAGACCTGCTCGGCCATGCCCTGCCCGTGTGCCCCAGTGCATTTGACTACAAGATCGTGGCCGATAACCAGTCGATGTTCAACACGCCGCCGACCTGGGGCATCTACGTCGCCGGCCTGACCTTCCAGTGGCTCAAGCGCCAGCGCGAAGGCGAGCTGTCCGGCATTGCCGCAATGGAGCAGCGCAACATCGCCAAGGCCGAGCTGCTGTACCGCAGCATCGACCAGTCGCAGCTGTATGTGAACAAGGTCGCAGCCAACTGCCGCTCGCGCATGAACATCCCGTTCTTCCTGCGCAACGAGGCGCTCAACGACGCTTTCCTGGCCGGCGCCAAGGAGCGCGGCTTGCTGCAGCTCAAGGGCCACAAGTCGGTGGGCGGCATGCGCGCGAGCATCTACAACGCCATGCCGCTGGCCGGCGTCCAGGCGCTGGTCGACTACATGCATGCCTTCGAACAACAACACGCCTGAGAGACACTCTGTGATCAACACGCCCCAAGCCTCGCCCGACCTCGCCGACCTGCGCCAGCAGATCGACAGCATCGACCAACAGCTGCTGTCGCTGGTCAACCAGCGCGCGCGCGTTGCCGAGCAGGTCGGTGAAGTCAAGAAACGCGAAGGCACACCGTTCTTCCGGCCCGACCGCGTGGCCCAGGTCATCCAGAAGATCGAGGCCGCCAACCCCGGCCCGCTGAAGGCCACGCACGTCTCGGCCATCTGGCGCGAGATCATGTCCGCCTGCCTGGCGCTGGAGTCGCCCCAGCGCGTGGCGGTGCTCGGCCCGGCAGGGACCTTCTGCGAGCAGGCCGCGGTCGACTATTTCGGCGGCGCCGCCGACCTGATGTATTGCGCCAACTTCGACGAGGTGTTCCACGCCACGGCCGCGGGCAGCGCCCAGTACGGCGTGGTCGGCGTCGAGAACTCGACCGAAGGCGTGGTCACGCGCTCGCTCGACATGTTCCTGCACACGCCCTGCCATGTGGTCGGCGAGGTCAGCCTGCTGATCCGCCACAACCTGCTGCGGCTGAGCAACTCGCTGGACGGCATCGAGGTCGTGGTCGCGCACCCGCAGGCGCTGGCGCAGTGCCAGGGCTGGTTGTCCAAGCACCTGCCGCATGCCGAGCGCCGCCCGGTCGACAGCAATGCCGAGGGCGCACGCCTGGCCTCGCTGAACCCGAGCTGGGCCGGCCTCGCCGGCGAGCGCGCGGCGCAGCAGTTCGGCCTGCATACCGTGGCCCATGCGATCCAGGACGAAGCCTACAACCGCACGCGCTTCGCCATCATCTGCCTGCCGCAGACGCTGGCCATGCCACAGGCGACGGGCAAGGATTCGACCAGCCTGATCATTTCCGTGCCCAACCGCCCCGGCGCCGTGCACGACCTGCTGGTGCCGCTCAAGACGCACGGCGTGTCGATGACGCGCTTCGAGTCGCGCCCCGCGCGCACCGGCCAGTGGGAGTACTACTTCTATATCGACCTGGCAGGCCACCCGAGCGAGCCGCATGTGGCCAAGGCGCTCGCGGAACTGCAGGGCCTGTGCGCGTTCTACAAGATGCTGGGCGCCTACCCCACGCCGGCATGATGCGCATGCCTGGCCTCTTTCCCCTGCCGTCGCCGGAGTCTGTGGATGTTTGAACAACTGGGGCTCATCGGCTGCGGCCTGATGGGCGGATCGTTTGCGCTGGCTCTGAAGAAGGCCGGCTTGGTCAAGCGCGTGGTCGGCTACAGCAAGTCGCCGTCGACCACCGAACGCGCGCGCCAGCTGGGTGTGATCGACGTCGAAGCGCCGTCGGCGCTGCTGGCCGCCGCGGGTGCGGACATCGTGCTGCTGGCCGTGCCCGTGGCTTCGACCGAAGCGACGCTCAAGTCCATCCGGCATCTGGTCACTCCGCAGATGCTCATCATGGATGTGGGCTCGACCAAGGCCGACGTGGTGCAGGCCGCGCGCTCGGGACTGCGCGACCGGATCGGCTCCTTCGTGCCGGCCCATCCGATCACCGGCAAGGAAGTCGCGGGCGTCGAGCATGCCGAGGCCGACCTCTACGTCGGCAGCCATGTGGTGCTCACCCCTACCGAGCGCACGCTGACCGTGCAGTTGGAGCAGGCGCGCCGCATCTGGCAGGCACTGGGCTGCAACGTGCACAGCATGTCGCCCGAGGCGCATGACGCGACGCTGGCCACCGTGAGCCATCTGCCGCACCTGCTGGCGTTTGCCATGATGCAGAGCGTGCTGACCCAGCCGGATGCCGACGCCACGCTGGCGCTGGCGGGCCCCGGGTTCCGCGACTTCACGCGCATTGCCGGCGGCAATCCGCAGATCTGGCGCGACATCCTGATGGCCAACCGCGAACAGGTGCTGGCCCAGTCGGCGCAGTTCCGCGCGGCGCTGCAGAACCTCGAGGAACTGATGCAAGCCGGCGATGCCCAGGGCCTGCAGGACCGGCTCACGCTGGCCAGCGCCGCACGCGCGGGCTGGCGCATGGGTGCGGCCGGCTCAGGTGCGGCCGGTACAGGCACGGCCGGTACAGGCGCGGCCGGCTCAGGCGCGGCCGGCTCCGGCGAGAGCCGCGCGGGCGCACCCGCCCATTCCCCCCATTTCCAGGGCGCCTGAGCCCGCACGCTGCAAAGGCGCCATGTTCCAGACCGAATTCCTCGATATCCCCGCCCTGGCCTCGGCCGGGGGCGAAGTCCGCCTGCCGGGCTCGAAAAGCATCTCCAACCGCGTTCTGCTGCTGGCGGCGCTGAGCGAAGGCACGACGCAGGTACACGACCTGCTCGATTCCGACGACACGCGCGTCATGCTCACGGCGCTGGAGCAGATCGGCTGCAGGCTCGAGCGCGAGGGCGACAGCCTGCGCATCACTGGCATCGGCGGCGCGCTGCCCCCAGGCACGGCGGCCGAGCTGTTCCTGGGCAACGCGGGCACGGCCATGCGTCCACTCACGGCGGCGCTTGCACTGCTGGGCGGCGAATTCACGCTCAGCGGCGTGCCGCGCATGCACGAGCGTCCGATCGGCGACCTGGTCGATGGCCTGCGCCAGCTGGGCTGCAGCATCGACTACCTGGGCAACGACGGCTATCCGCCGCTGCGCATCGCGCCCGCCGACTTCCGCGCCGCAGCGGTGCAGGCGCCGATCCAGGTGCGCGGCGACGTCTCCAGCCAGTTCCTCACCTCGCTGCTGATGGCGCTGCCGCTGCGCGCGGCCGCGCAGGACATCACCATCGAAGTCGTCGGCGAGCTGATCTCCAAGCCCTATATCCACATCACGCTGGAGCTGCTCGCGCGCTTCGGCATCGCGGTGCGCAACGATAACTGGCAGCGCTTTCAGATTCCCGCCGGCAGCCGCTACCGCTCGCCCGGGGAGATCCATGTCGAAGCCGATGCGTCTTCCGCCAGCTATTTCATTGCACTGGGGGCGATTGCCGCGGGTCCCGGCGTGCGCATCCTGGGCGTGGGCGCGCAGTCCATCCAGGGCGACATCCGCTTCGTCGAAGCCGCGCAAGCCATGGGCGCCGAGATCGAGAGCGGCCCGAACTGGCTGCAGGTGCGGCGCGGACGCTGGCCGCTGCAGGCCATTGATCTGGATTGCAACCACATTCCCGATGCGGCCATGACGCTGGGCGTGATGGCGCTGTATGCCGAGGGAACCACCACGCTGCGCAACATCGCCAGTTGGCGCGTCAAGGAAACCGACCGCATTGCGGCCATGGCCTGCGAGCTGCGCAAGCTGGGCGCGAGCGTGGAAGAAGGCGCGGACTATCTGCGTGTGACGCCGCCGGCCCGGCCCGCCGATTGGCGCGCGGCCAGCATCCATACCTATGACGACCATCGCGTCGCGATGTGTTTTTCGCTGGCCGCGTTCAATCCGCAGCAGCTTCCGGTGCGCATCGAAGACCCGAAATGCGTGGCCAAGACCTTTCCCGATTATTTCGAGGCGCTGTTCTCGGTCTGCGAGACGCCGCGCGAGCGCATTCCGGTGATCTGCATCGACGGGCCGACGGCGTCGGGCAAGGGCACGATTGCCGCCGAAGTCGCGCAGCGCCTGGGCTATGGCATCCTGGACTCGGGCGCGCTCTACCGGATTGCGGGCCTGGCGGCGCATCGCGCCGGCATTGCCATCGACCCGGTGCACGAAGAAGAGATCGCGGCGCTGGTGCGCACGCTGCCGATCCGCTTCACCGCCACGCAGCAGATCCTGCTGGGCGACGAGGACATTGGCCACGCGATCCGCAGCGAGACCGCCGGCATGGACGCTTCGCGCGTCTCGGCACTGCCCGCGGTGCGCGCGGCGCTGGTGTCGCTGCAGCTGAACTTTCAGCGCCTGCCCGGCCTGGTGGCCGATGGCCGCGACATGGGCACGGTGATCTTTCCCGCGGCGCCGCTCAAGGTCTACCTGATCGCTTCAGCCGAATGCCGTGCTGCGAGAAGGTATAAACAGTTGATTTCCAAAGGAATTTCGGCTAACATAACCGCGCTTCGTGCTGACCTTGAAGCACGCGACGCGCGCGACATGCTGCGCAGCGTGGCACCGCTCAAGCCCGCACCAGACGCACTGTCCCTCGACAGCTCTGAACTTTCCATCGAACAGGTGGTCGAACAGGTGCTGCACTGGTGGCAGCAGCGACAACCCTTCAAAGGTTGAAACCAGTCCCCTGTGCCGCTTTTTCGCCCGGGCTAGCGAATGGCAGAGGGTCTTTAACTATAGCCTGCGGACCCGTCCGCAACCTCCGCAAGCAGTCTTAAAAACGTGGGCAATCGTGCTCCCGGAAACCTGTTTGCGGCCAAGGAAATACATGTCTGAATCTTTTGCCGCCCTGTTCGAAGAATCGTTGCAACGCACGGAAATGCGTCCTGGCGAAGTCATCACCGCTGAAGTCGTGCGCGTCGAGCACAACTTCGTGGTGGTCAACGCCGGTCTGAAGTCCGAAGCCTACGTGCCCCTCGACGAATTCAAGAACGACCAGGGCGAAGTCGAAGTCCAAGTCGGTGACTTCGTCTCGGTGGCCATTGGCTCCATCGAAAACGGCTACGGCGACACCATCCTGTCGCGCGACACCGCCAAGCGCCTGGCCTCGTGGCTGGCCCTGGAAAAGGCCCTGGAATCGGGCGAGTTCGTGACCGGCACCACTTCGGGCAAGGTCAAGGGCGGCCTGACGGTCCTGGTCAACGGCATCCGCGCATTCCTGCCCGGTTCGCTGATCGACACGCGTCCGATCAAGGATCTGACGCCTTACGAAAACAAGACCCTGGAATTCAAGGTCATCAAGCTCGACCGCAAGCGCAACAACGTGGTGCTGAGCCGCCGCGCTGTCGTGGAAGCCTCGATGGGCGAAGAGCGCGCCAAGCTGATGGAAACGCTGAAGGAAGGCGCCATCGTCCAGGGCGTGGTCAAGAACATCACCGAATACGGTGCGTTCGTCGACCTGGGCGGCATCGACGGCCTGCTGCACATCACCGACATGGCATGGCGCCGCGTGCGTCACCCCTCGGAAGTGGTGACGGCTGGCCAGGAAATCACGGCCAAGATCCTGAAGTTCGACACCGAGAAGAACCGCGTGTCCCTGGGCCTGAAGCAAATGGGTGACGATCCCTGGATGGGCGTTTCGCGCCGCTATCCTTCGGGCACGCGCCTGTTCGGCAAGGTCACGAACATCGCCGACTACGGCGCGTTCGTGGAACTCGAACCCGGTATCGAAGGCTTGGTGCACGTCTCCGAAATGGACTGGACCAACAAGAACATTGCTCCTTCGAAGCTGGTGTCGCTGGGCGACGAAGTCGAAGTCATGGTTCTCGAAATCGACGAAGACAAGCGCCGCATCTCGCTGGGCATGAAGCAATGCAAGGCTAACCCCTGGCAAGAATTCGCCCAGAACACGAAGCGTGGCGACCGCGTCAAGGGCCCGATCAAGTCGATCACCGACTTCGGCGTGTTCGTTGGCCTGGCTGCCGGCATCGACGGCCTGGTGCACCTGTCCGACCTGTCGTGGAACGAAACCGGCGAAGCCGCGGTTCGCAACTACAAGAAGGGTCAAGAAGTCGAAGCCATCGTGCTGGCCGTGGACGTCGAGCGCGAGCGCATCAGCCTGGGCATCAAGCAGCTGGACAGCGACCCCTTCACGACCTTCGCCACTGTCAACGACAAGGGCCAGATCGTGACCGGCAAGGTCAAGACCGTTGACGCCCGTGGCGCTGAAATCGACCTGGGCGACGACATCGTCGGCTACCTGCGCGTTTCGGAACTCTCGCGCGACCGCGTGGAAGATGCCCGCTCGGTGCTCAAGGAAGGCGACGAAGTCACTGCCGTGGTGCTGAACGTGGATCGCAAGACCCGCAACATCCAGCTGTCCATCAAGCAGAAGGACATGGCTGAGCAGCAAGAAGCCATGGCTTCGCTGTCGGCACAGTCGTCGCGCGAAAGCGCTGGCACGACCAGCCTGGGCGCCCTGCTGCGCGCCAAGCTGGACAACTCCGACAAGTAAAGCGCGGGAGCGTCAGGTGCCACCTCGTGATGCCTGAGCTCCTGCCGCAAGGCTTGAGTTGGATGCGGCGGGCGCTTATGGCGCCCGCCGCTTTTTTCTTCAAAACCGGTTGTCCCGGTGCTAACTGGATTTGCTTTCGATGACCCGCTCTGATCTCGTCGAAGAACTGGCCGCGCGTTTCGGCCAATTGACGCAACGCGACGCCGAGCTTGCCGTCAAGACCATCCTGGATGCGGTGGGCGATGCCCTGGTGCGCGGGCAGCGCATTGAAATCCGTGGCTTTGGCAGTTTCTCCATCAACCACCGCCTCGCGCGCATGGGCCGCAATCCGCGCAGCGGCGAGGCCGTGCACATTCCGCAAAAGCGCGTGCCCCACTTCAAGCCCGGCAAGGCCCTGCGCGAAGCCGTGGACCAGCGCACCACCGAACTCGGCGGTGCCCAAGCCCTGGCCTCTTTGCCGGCACAGCGCAACAGCCACCAGCCTTGAACCTGCAAGCCCCAGAGTGGAAACAAGGCCTATAGAATCAGGCCGTCACGAAGGGATTGCATGAAATACATCCTGTGGCTGCTCAAGGCGGCCATTTTTTTTACGCTGTTCGCCTTTGCGTTGAACAATCAGCAAAACGCCACGGTGCATTTCTTCTTCGGCACCCAATGGACCGCACCGCAGGTGCTGATCGTGCTCACGGCGTTTGCCGCCGGGCTCGTTGCCGGGGTGCTGGGCATGGTGCCGCGCTGGCTCAAGCACCGCAGCGCCGCACAGCGCGCCGCGCAGCCCGCAGCGGCGACAGCGCCTGCATCTGCCGAAGCCCCGGCAGCACCCGCGCCCTCCCTGCCTCCGCACGATCTCCATGGAATTTGATCTCAACTGGATCCTGCTGGGTTTGCCGCTTGCCTTCGTGCTGGGCTGGCTGGCCTCACGCTTCGATGCCCGGCAGATGCGCGCGGAAAACCGCAGCGCCCCCAAGGCTTACTTCAAGGGACTGAACTTCCTGCTCAATGAGCAGCAGGACAAGGCCATCGATGCCTTCATCGAGGCGGTGCAAAACGACCCCGACACGTCGGAGCTGCATTTCGCACTGGGCAATCTGTTCCGCCGCCGCGGCGAGTACAACCGCGCGGTGCGCGTGCATGAGCACCTGCTGTCGCGCGGCGACCTGACCCGGCCTGACCGCGACCGCGCCCAGCATGCGCTTGCGCTCGACTTCCTCAAGGCAGGACTGCTCGACCGCGCGGAGGACGCACTGCGCCGCCTCGAAGGCACGAGCTACGAGGCCGAGGCCCGGCTTGCGTTGCTTGCCATCTATGAACGCTCGCGCGATTGGAAGCAGGCCAGCGACATTGCCCACCGCATGCAGACCGCGCGCCAGGGCGATTTCAGCGTGCGCCTGGCGCACTATCTGTGCGAAGGTGCCGATGTGCTGGCTGCGAGCGGCCAGCTCGAAGCCGCCATGGCACAGTACCAGCAGGCACTGCTGCTGGCCCCGGCCGCCGGACGCCCGCAGATCGATCTGGCCAGGCTGCAACACCGTCTGGGTCAGACCGCGCAGGCTTGGACCACCTTGCAGGCACTGGCCGAGAAAAGCCCCAACGCACTGCCGCTCGCCGCCGGCTTGTTGCCCGAGATCGCCCAGACACTTCCCGATGCGCCGATCCGGCCGTGGCTCGAAGCGCAATACCTGCGCTCGCCCTCGCTGGATTTGCTGCAGGCGCTGGTGGCGCTCGATGCCGGCAAGCCCGACGCTCCCGGACGCCAGCGCTATGTCGAGCATCTGGGCAAGGAGCCCTCGCTGGTGGCCGCCACGCGCTGGCTCGCGGACGAGCCTTTTGCCGAGGAAGAACACCACCCCGCCGTGCAGCGCGCGCTCGAACATGCGAGCAAGCCGCTGACACGCTATCGCTGCGCGGCCTGCGGCTTCGAGGCGCGCCAGCATTTCTGGCATTGTCCCGGCTGCCAGAGCTGGGACAGCTATCCGGCACGGCGCGTGGAAGAGTTGTAGCGGCTGGCAAACGCCAGCAACCCCGCACTTTCTCCGGTTTTCCTGCTCAATGTAGTGCAATGTCCTACATTAACGATCGCCTGAGGGGACTTGCAGTTCCAAGTCTTGGATGCCCCTCGCGAGGAAGCGCGATGTTCAAGCCAGTCCTTACCACCTTTGCAATGCTCCACGCAGCCTGCGTTTTTGCCGCGACCGATGTCAATATGGCAACGCTGGCTGAACTCGATGCCATCCCGGGTATCAGTCCCGCGCTGTCGCAGCGCATCATTGCCCAGCGGGACCGGGCGCCTTTTGCCGGCTGGCCGGACCTGATTGCACGCGTGCACGGCATCGGAAGCGCCGCCGCGGCCAGATTCTCGGCAAATGGCCTTACGGTGAACGGGAAAACCTTTTCCGGCAGCAGCGTACTGGCCGCCGAAACCTCCGCTGCCGGGCCTGCGCCCAACAGCACCAAAGCCGATTGAAAAAGGGTTCCCACCCCCGTGCGCCCGGCTCTCCCGGGAAGCCGCTACAGCCCTTGCGCTGCAGCGGCTTTTTTTCTGTCTGCGCCATGACCCTAATTGAAAACATGCTCAGATTTTCATAGCGGAATTCGGCAGCTTGCCCCTAAAATGTCACGCACATGCCGTTGATCTTCCTCATTATTCTGCCCTTCCTCGGCAGCCTGCTGGCTGCCGTATTGCCGACCAACGCCCGCAATACCGAGTCCACCTTGGCCGGAGTGATTGCCCTGGGCTGTGCCATCCAGGTGGCACTGTTGTTTCCCGAGGTCGCCGATGGCGGCGTGCTGCGCGAGGAGATAGATTGGATACCGGCATTGGGCATGAACCTGATCGTGCGCATGGATGGCTTTGCGTGGATGTTCTGCATGCTGGTGCTGGGCATCGGTTCGCTGGTGGTGCTCTACGCGCGCTACTACATGTCGCCCGCCGATCCAGTGCCACGCTTCTTTGCGTTCTTCCTGGCATTCATGGGCGCCATGATGGGCGTGGTGCTCTCGGGCAACGTGATCCAGCTGGCGTTCTTCTGGGAGCTGACCAGCCTGTTCTCGTTCCTGCTGATCGGCTACTGGCACCACCGCAAGGACGCGCGCCAGGGCGCGCGCATGGCGTTGACGGTCACGGGCGCAGGCGGGCTGTGCATGCTCGCCGGCATGCTGGTGCTGGGCCATATCGTCGGCAGCTACGATCTCGACCATATCCTTGCCGCGGGCCAGCAGATCCGCGACCATCACCTTTATCTCACCGCGCTGGTGCTCATCCTGCTCGGCGCCTTGACCAAGAGCGCGCAGTTCCCGTTCCATTTCTGGCTGCCCCATGCCATGGCCGCGCCCACGCCGGTGTCGGCCTACCTGCACTCGGCCACCATGGTCAAGGCCGGCGTATTCCTGCTGGCGCGCATGTGGCCGGTGCTGGGCGACACCGAGCCCTGGTTCTGGCTGGTCGGCGGCGCAGGGCTGTGCACGCTGCTGCTGGGCGGCTATCTGGCAATGTTCCAGAACGACCTCAAGGGACTGCTGGCCTACTCCACCATCTCGCACCTGGGCCTGATCACGCTGCTGCTGGGCCTCAACAGCCCGCTGGCGGCCGTGGCCGCAGTGTTCCACATCATGAACCACGCGACCTTCAAGGCGTCGCTGTTCATGGCGGTGGGCATTGTCGACCATGAAAGCGGCACGCGCGACATTCGCCGGCTGTCCGGGCTGCGCACCATGATGCCGGTCACTGCCACGCTGGCGATGGTGGCCAGCGCGGCAATGGCCGGTGTGCCGCTGCTCAATGGATTCCTGTCCAAGGAAATGTTCTTTGCCGAGACCGTCTATCTCGACGCCGCGCCCTGGGTGCGCTCATGGCTGCCCGTGGCGGCAACCCTGGCCGGCATGTTCAGCGTGGCCTATTCGCTGCGCTTCACCGTCGACGTGTTCTTCGGACCCAAGGCCACCGATCTGCCGCTCACGCCGCACGAGCCGCCACGCTGGATGATCGCCCCGATCGCACTGCTGGTGGTGGCCTGCGTCGTGGTCGGCATCGCCCCGGCCTGGGCCATGGGCGACTTCCTGCGCGCCGCCGCCGCGCCCGTGGTGGGCGGCACGCTGCCCGCGTTCAGCCTGGCCGTCTGGCATGGTGTGAACGCACCGCTGATCATGAGCGTGCTGGCGCTGCTGGGCGGCATTGCAATCCATTGCCTGCTCGGCTGGCTGCGCAAGGCCGGACATGTCGAAACCGCCCCCATCCTGCGCCATTTCGACGGACGGCGCTTTTTCGACTACGCGCTGGCGTTGGCCCAAGCCGGCGCGCGCCAGGGCCGGCGCCTGCTGAGCACCATGCGCCTGCAGTGGCAGATGCTGTGGCTGGTGTGCCTGGCGCTGGCCGCTGGCTTCCTGCCACTGTGGACCAGCGGCCTGGAACTGGGCGACCGGGGCACGCTGCCGGTATCGCCGGCCTTCGTGCTGCTGTGGATCATTGGCAGCACCTGCGCGCTGGCCGCGGCCTGGAAGGCCAAGTACCATCGGATGGCCGCGCTGATCATGCTCAGCGTGTCCGGCCTCTGCGTCTGCATCACCTTTCTCTGGTTCTCGGCACCCGACCTGGCGCTGACCCAGCTGGTGGTGGAGGTCGTGACCACGGTGCTGATCATGCTGGGCCTGCGATGGCTGCCCAAGCGCGACAAGAACCTGCACATTCCCGCGCTGTCGACCCAGATCCGCGCCCGGGCGCGCCGGCTGCGGGACTTCGCGCTGGCGCTGGCGGCAGGCGGCGGCATGGCCTGGCTCGCGTTTGCGATGATGAGCCGCCCGTTCCACGACAGCACCTCGACCTTCTTCCTGGAAAATGCGCTCAGCGGCGGCGGCGGCACCAATGTGGTCAACGTGATGCTGGTCGACTTCCGCGGCTTCGATACCTTTGGCGAGATCGTCGTGCTGGGCGTCGTGGCGCTCACGGTGTATGCGCTGCTGCGGCGCTTCCGGCCGGCGCGCGAGACCATGGACCTTCCCGAGCAGCAGCGTTACGTGCCCGGCGACCTGCAGACAGACCTGCTCAACCCGCGCCATGCGGGCGACACCGCCGTGGGTTACCTGATGGTGCCGGCGGTGCTGGTACGGCTGCTGCTGCCGTTCGCCACGCTGGTGGCGATCTACCTGTTCATGCGCGGCCACAACGAGCCCGGCGGCGGCTTCGTGGCCGGCCTGGTGTTCTCGGTGGCGCTGGTCCTGCAATACATCATCTCCGGCACGCAGTGGGTCGAGGCCCACTTCGCGCTCTACCCCCGGCGCTGGATTGCCGCGGGGCTGCTGTTCGCGCTGCTCACCGGCTTCGGCTCGGTGGTGGTCGGCTACCCGTTCATGACCAGCCACAGCTTCCATTTCACACTGCCGCTGGTGGGCGAGATCCACCTGGCCAGCGCCACCTTCTTCGACCTGGGCGTGTTCACGCTGGTCGTAGGTTCCACGATGTTGATACTGACGGCCATTGCCCACCAATCCGTACGCGGCCACCGCTACCATGCGCGCCTGCTCGAAGACGAAGCCAACGAGGGAGCCCACTGATGGAGATCGTGCTTGCTCTTGCCATTGGCGTGCTGACCGGCTCGGGTGTCTGGCTTCTGCTGCGCCCGCGGACCTACCAGGTCATCATGGGCCTGTCGCTGATGGCCTATGCCGTCAACCTGTTCATCTTCAGCATGGGCCGCCAGGGGCTGGCCATCGACAAGGAACCGGTGCTGCGCGCCGGCGTGCCGACGGATCTCGTGAACTACGCCGACCCCATGCCCCAGGCCCTGGTGCTCACGGCCATCGTCATCGGCTTCGCCATGACGGCGCTGTTCCTGGTGGTGCTGCTCGCCTCGCGCGGCACGGCCGGCAACGACCATGTGGATGGAGTGCACTCGCGTGATGTGCAGGAAATGCCATGATGGAGTTCATTTCCCTGCTCATGCCGCACCTGATGCTGGCACCCATCATGCTGCCCATGCTGACTGCGGCGCTGATGCTGCTGATGCGCGAGGAACTGCAACGCGTCAAGCTGACGCTGAACATCCTGTCGACGCTGATCGGACTGGTGATTGCCGTGGCACTGTTGCTGTGGACCGACCAGGCCGGTGCGCCCGTGACCATGGGCGTGTACCAGCCGGGCAACTGGCCGGCGCCATTCGGCATCTCGCTGGCGCTTGACCGGCTGTCGGCGCTGATGCTGGTCACCACCAGCATCGTCGCGCTGGCATCGATCGTGTTCGCGGCCGTGCGCTGGCACCGCGCGGGCGTGCACTTCCACCCGCTGTTCCAGTTCCAGCTGATGGGGCTGGCGGGCGCCTTCCTCACGGCCGACCTGTTCAACCTGTTCGTGTTCTTCGAGATCACGCTGGCGGCATCGTATGGCCTGCTGCTGCATGGCTCGGGCCGCGCGCGCATCCAGTCGGGCCTGCACTACATCGCCATCAACCTGGCCGCGTCCTCGCTGTTCCTGATCGGCGTGTCGATGCTCTACGGCATCACCGGCACGCTGAACATGGCCGACCTGGCCAGCGCGATTCCGCATGTCGATCCCGCCGACCGCGGCCTGCTGCACGCCGCCGCGGGCATCCTGGCAATGGCCTTCCTCATCAAGGCCGCACTGTGGCCGGTGAACTTCTGGCTTGTTCCGGCCTACAGCGCGGCCACCGCCCCCGTGGGCGCGCTGTTTGCGCTGATGACCAAGCTGGGCGTCTATACCGTGCTGCGGCTGTGGACGCTGATGTTCAGCAGCCAGGCCGGCGAGTCCGCGCTGTTCGGCAGCAACTGGCTGATCTGCGGCGGCCTGCTGACCATGGCCTTTGCCGCCGTCGGCATGCTGGGCACGCAGCGCCTGACCAACATGGCGGGCTATGCCGCCATCCTGTCGTCTGGCACGCTGCTGGCCGCCACGGGCTTCGGCCAGAACCTGCTCACGGCCGGCTTGCTCTACTATTTGCCCAGTTCGACCTTTGCCGTGGCCGCGCTGTTCCTGCTGGCCGACCTGCTCGACCGCTGGCGCAATGCGGGTGCACGCACCGCGCCGTATGAAGACGACGAAGCGCCGTTTCTCAACGCCGAACTGGTGCCCACCACCGGCCTGAACCTCGACGAGGACGAGGAAGTGCTGATCGGCCGCGTGATTCCCGCTGCCGCGGCCTTTCTAGGCCTGGCGTTCCTGGTCTGCACGCTGATCATTGCCGGCCTGCCGCCCTTGTCGGGCTTTGTCGGCAAAATCGCCATGCTCAATGCCGTGCTCAACCCCATGGGCGTAGGCACCTCGGCGGGCCACCAGCCCGGCATGCTCGGCTGGACCATGCTGGCGCTGATGATAGCCACCGGCCTGGTCGCGACGATTTCGCTGGTCCGCGTCGGCATGCGCCATTTCTGGGCCAGCCATGATCGCAACACGCCGCAGCTGCGCGTGGCCGAAGGGCTGCCGATTGCGGTACTGCTGGGCTGCTGCATTGCCTTGACCGTGCAGGCCGGCCCGGTGCTGCGCTATATGCAGAACGCTGCCGATGCGCTGCATGCGCCCGGCACCTATATCCATGGCGTGCTCACGCAGGCGCCGGTGCCCAATCCCGTTCCCGTTCGCGCAAAGGAGCAGCCATGAAACGCATCCTGCCGGCCCCGCTGCTGTCGGTGGCGCTATTCCTGCTGTGGCTGCTTCTCAACCATTCGCTGAGCGCAGGCCATGTGGTGCTGGGTGCGATCGCAGGCCTGCTGGTGCCGGTGCTGCTGCGTGGCCTGCGGCCGCTGCCGGTGCGCATCCGTCGCCCGCTGAGCATTCTCCGGCTGGCGCTCAACGTGGCCTACGACACCTCGCTGTCGAACCTCGTCGTGGTGCGCTTCCTGCTGATCAAGTCCTATCGCAAACACAGCGCCGACTTCGTGCACATTCCGCTCGAACTGCGTGATCCAAATGCACTGGCGGTGCTGGCGATGATCGTCTGCATCACCCCCGGTACGTCTTGGGCCGAGCTGTCGCGCGACCGCTCGATGCTGCTGCTTCATGCATTGGAAGTCGGCGATCCGCAGAAGCTGATCGACCATGTCAAGAACCGCTACGAGCGCCTGTTGATGGAGATTTTTGAATGAGCCCGTATTTCATCGGGACGCTGTCCTTTGCGCTATTCCTGCTGGTGCTGGCCATGACCTGCGCACTGTACCGGCTGCTCAAGGGTCCGGCGGCACAGGATCGGGTGCTGGCACTCGACTGCCTCTACATCATCGGCATGCTGGCCATGCTGGTGCTGGGCATCCTCTACAGCAGCACCGATTATTTCGAGGCCGCGCTGCTGATCGCCATGTTCGGCTGCGTGAGTTCAACGGCCATGGCCAAGTTCCTGCTGCGTGGGGAGGTGATCGAATGACGCCGTCGGCCATTCCTCTCTGGGCACAGGCCGTGGTCGGCCTGCTGGTGCTGATCGGCGCGCTGATCACCCTGCTGGGAGCGCTGGGGCTGGTGCGGCTGAAAAGCTACTTCGAGCGCGTGCATTCGCCGTCCATCATCGCCACGCTGGGCTGCTGGTCCATCATGCATGCCACGGTGCTGTTCTTCTCGGTCCTGGAATCGCGCCTGGTGCTGCATGCGCTGCTGATCGCGGTATTCATCTCGGTGACCGTTCCGATCACGACCATTTTCCTGATGCGCGCGGCGCTGTTCCGCGCGCGCCGCAACGGGCAGAACGTGCCGCCGGCCACCAGCCGCGTGGTGTCCAGCGATCCCGACCATGGCGATGCCGCACACGTGGACAACCGCTTCTGACACTCCGCATTCCGGATGAAGCCGTGCCCCCGTCGCCCGCCGCGCCGGGGGCACGCGTTTTTCCGGCCTTCGATGACGCTGGCACCAATTGGCGGCGCCAGTCCGAAGCTATGAGTTTGTGAGCGTATAGTGGACTCAGCGGCAGTGCACGGCGTGCGCGCCGCAATGGGGATCGTGGTGTCCGGCGCCCAGCGCGCTTTCAACTTGTCGAGGCTACATGAAAATTTCCACTCCACTTTCCGAACTCGATGTCGCCGATGCCTGGGCTCAGTTGCACGACCAGGCCCACAACGGCGCCGTGCTGCAACCCAATTCGAACCGCCTCGCATTTGCCGACCCGGAATTCATGTTCCGGCGCGAAACCCGCGGCATCCGCATGCAGCTCGAACTGCTCAAACCCGACGTCGCGCAGCGCGAACACGGCATAGAACACACCGTGGTGGTGTATGGCAGCGCGCGCTTCGTCGATCCCGAGCAGGCGGCGATCCAGCTCGAGGAGGCGCAGGCCAGCGGCGACGCGGCGCGTGTGCTGCTGGCCCGGCGGGCGGTGCGCAACGCCGAGCGCTATGACCAGGCACGCCAGTTCGCGCGCATCGTGGCCACCGACAGCCTGAAGCAGGCGCCGCAGGAGCGCCTCTACATCTGCACTGGCGGCGGCCCCGGCATCATGGAAGCCGCGAACCGCGGCGCGCACGATGTCGGCGTGGACAACATCGGACTGAACATCGCCCTGCCCCACGAGCAAAGCGGCAACCGCTTCATCACGCCCGACCTGAGCTTCAAGTTCCACTACTTCGCGCTGCGCAAGATGCACTTCCTGATGCGCGCCAAGGCGCTGGTGGCGTTTCCCGGCGGCTTCGGCACGCTGGACGAACTGTTCGAGGTGCTGACCCTGGTGCAGACGCGCAAGAGCCGGCCCGTGCCGGTGATCCTGTTCGGCAGCGAATTCTGGAAGAAACTGCTCAACTTCGATTTGATGATCGAAGAAGGCACGATCTCGCCCGCGGACCGCGACCTGTTCCACTACACGGACGATCCGGCCGAAGCCTGGATGCTGATCAAACGTTATTACGAGATCGGGCAGAAGACCTAGGGGTCTCCCCCCTGCGCTCAAGGCGGCAATTCAGCCGCCTTTTTTTCGGCCTCCGGCGCCCGCAGCCCGATGCCCCAGGCCGCGCGGATGCCGCACGACACGCCCACGCCCACGGACCAGAACAAGGCCGAGATGCCGATGACGCCGCCAGCCGCGCCAAACAGCATGGGCATGGCCACGCTCGAGGCATTGATGACCATCAGCCGCAGTCCCAGCGCCTCGCCCTGGCGGTGCGGCGGCGTGATCTGGTGGAGCATGCTCATCACCATCGGCTGCACCGAGCCCAGCGAAAAGCCCAGCAGCACCGAGCAGATGCCCATGGTCAGCGCACCCTGCGTGAACGGATAGATCACAAACAGGCAGGCCGTCGCGGCCATGGCCACTGCAATGACCGCGCCTTCGCGCAGGCGGTCGGCAATCAGCGGCATCAGCAGCCGCACCGCGGTGGCCGCCACCGCAAACAGGCCCAGCAGCGTGCCGATGACCGAAGCGCTCATGCCGCGCTCGTGGCCCAGCAGCGGGAGCACGAAGGTGTGCACGTCCCAGCTCGCCGACTGCAGCCAGTTGACGATCAAGATGGTGCGGAACGCCGGATCGTTGAGCAGATCCCAGGCGCGCTGGCCGTCGGGCTGGGGCTGGCGCGGCGCGGGCGGCGTCTCGCGCGTCTGGCGCACCCAGAGCCAGGCGCAGACCGGGCTCAGCGCCAGCAGCCCGAAGGCCACGCGGTAGCCCGACAGCGGACTTTCGCCAAACGTTGCATGGTCGATGAGCAAGCCGGTGAAGAACGGGCCGATGAAATTGGCAATGGCCGGGCCGATGGCCAGCCAGCTGAACACCTTCTTGAGTTGCGCCGGGTCGTGCGTGGCGCGGCCTGCATGGCGCTGCACGGCGATCACGACGATGCCCGCGCCCCCGCCGGTGCACAGCGCCGCGAAGCACAGCACGGCAAAGGTCGGCAGCAGCATGGCCGCGGCGCAGCCGGTGCTGGCCATCAGCATGCCGATGAAGAACGGCCGGCGCAGCCCGTGGCGATCGGCAAAGCGTCCCGCGGGCAGCGCCAGGAACACCTGGGTCAGAGCAAACAGCGCCAGCAGCACGCCGACCGCGGACGCGCTGTAGCCCTGCTTGAGCGCCAGCAGCGGCGCGGCCAGGCGCACGCCGGCCATGGTGGCATGCACCGCGACCTGGGAAGCAATGACCTTGAACAGCGCCGCGTTCACGGCGCGCTGTCCGGCTGCCCGGCGTCGGCGTCGGCCTCCGCGTCGTCGTGGTCCGGCAACGCCAGCACCGAAACCGCCGTGGCCACGGGCGCGGGCAGGTCCTGCACATCGCGCAGCTTGCGCTGGATGGCGCGCGTGCGCACACCCACTTCATCGAACTTGCGCGCCGCGGCATCGATGGATTTCTTGGTCGCGGCCACCACGTCGCCGAACTTGGCGAATTCGGTCTTCACGGCGCCCAGCAGCCCCCAGACCTCCGACGAACGCTGCTCGATGGCCAGCGTCTTGAAGCCCATCTGCAGGCTGTTGAGCATGGCGGCGAGATTGGCGGGGCCGGTGATCATCACGCGGCAGTCGTTCTGGATGGCTTCGACCAGGCCGGGCCGGCGCATGACTTCGGCGAACAGGCCTTCCGTGGGCAGGTAGAGCACGGCGAAGTCGGTGGTGTGCGGCGGCGACACGTACTTCGCGTAGATCTTGCGGGCCTCGAACTTGATCGAGTTCTCGAACGCCACGCCCGCGCTCTGCACCAGCGCACGGTCCGCCACATCCTGCGCATCCATCAGCCGCTGGTAGTGCTCGACCGGGTACTTGGCATCGATCGGCAGCCACACCGGCTGCTCGCCCGACGGGCCCGGCAGGCGGATCGCGAACTCGACCAGCTCGTCGCTGCCCGGCACGGTCTTCACATTGCGCGCGTACTGCGCCGGCGTGAGCACGTTGTCGATGATCGCGCCCAGCTGCATTTCGCCCCAGGTGCCGCGCGACTTCACATTGGTCATCACGCGCTTGAGATCGCCGACGCTGCCGGCCAGGGTCTGCATCTCGCCCAGGCCCTTGTGCACCTGCTCGAGCCGGTCGCTGACCAGCTTGAACGACTCGCCCAGCCGCTGCTCCAGCGTGGCATGCAGCTTTTCATCGACCGTGCGGCGCATTTCCTCGAGCTTGGCCGAGTTGTCCGACTGGATGGCGGCAAGCCGCTCGTTGAGCGCGCTGCGCAGCTGCTCGGCGCTGCTCTGGCTGCCCTGCACCAGGCCGCCGAGCTGCTGCGTCACGGCATCCTGCAGCACGCCGAACTGATGGCGGATCTGGTGGCCGTTGCCTTCGAGCTGGTCCTTGAGCGCGGTCGACATGGCCGTGAGCTGGCTCTGCACATCGCCCTTGAGCGAGTCGAGCGTGCCGCGCGTGGCTTCGGACAATGCCTCGAAACGCTGCTGGATGCGCTGCTCGAACAGGCTGGTGCTGTCGGATAGCGCCTGGCGCGAGCGCGTGCTCTCGCCGGTCAGCGCCGCCGTCGTCGCCGTCAGTTCGCGGCGAAAACCCGACAGCGCATCGCCCAGCGCGGCGCGCGTGGCGTCGGCATCGGCGCGGGCCTGGGCCAGCTGCGCGCGCAGCTGCTGGCCCATGCTCTCGAGTGCGCCGTCGCTGCGCGCGATGGCCAGCTGCGTGGCTTGCACGCTGCGCTCGAGCGCCTGCAGCTGCGCCTGGATTTCGCCCTGGATCCCGGCGGCCTCGCCGCCATCGCTGCCCTGGCGCCGCAGCAGGGCCAGGATCTGCAAAACCACCACCAGCGCAAGCGCTGCGAGCACGACAAGGGATTCGAAAGACAAGGTGATACTTCAAGAAGAGGAGCGCCGCGCGGCACTCCGGACCGCAAGGAATGGGCCGCCCGCGGCCCGCCGTCAGGCCGCGGCGCGCCCGCGCGCGGCGCCGGTATCGGGCGTGTTCACCGCCGTGAGCACGTCTTTGCCGGCAAAGAACGCCAGCAGATTATCCGCCGCCAGACGGGCCATTGCACAGCGTGTGGCCAGGGTGGCGCTCGCGATATGCGGTGTCAGCACGATATTCGGCACGCTGAGCAGGTCGGGATGCACCTGTGGCTCGCCCTCGAACACATCGAGCCCCGCCGCGGCAATGGTGCCCGCGCGCAGCGCCTGCGCCAGCGCCGCGTCGTCGACGATGCCGCCGCGCGCGATATTGATCAGCGTGGCCGTGGGCTTCATCTGCGCCAGCTCGGCCGCGCCGATGCTGTGATGGCTTTCGGCCGAATACGGCAGCACCAGCAGCAGATGGTCGGCGCGGCGCAGCAGCTCCTGCTTGCCGACATAGCGCGCCTGGCATGCGGCTTCGAGATCGGGCGCGAGCTGCGAACGGTTGTGGTAGAGCACCTGCATGCCGAAGCCCAGCGCGCCGCGCCGCGCAATCGCCTGGCCGATGCGGCCCATGCCCAGGATGCCCAGCGTCGAGCCATGCACCTCGGCACCCGCAAACAGGTCGTAGCGCCAGGATTGCCACTTTCCCGCGCGCAGATAGTGCTCGCTTTCGCTGATGCGCCGGGCCGTGGCCATGAGCAGCGCGAAGCCGAAGTCGGCGGTGGTCTCGGTCAGCACATCGGGCGCATTCGTGCCCTGCACGCCGGCCGCGGTCATGGCGGGCACATCGAAGTTGTTGAAGCCCACGGTCATGTTGGCCACGATCTTCAGCCGCGGGCAGGCGGCCAGCAGTTCGGCATCGATGCGCTGCGTGCCGGTATCGAGCAGCGCGTCCTGGTCCTGCAGGCGCGCGATCAGCTCGGCGCGCGACCAGTGCACATCATCGGGGTTGGCCTGCACCTCGCAATGCGGCGACAACTGCGCCACGACCTCGGCAGGCATGGCGCGCGACAGGAGAACACGGGGACGCGGCATCGGCATCGTTCCTTCTTGCGGCTCCTCAAAGGAACCAGATCCAGGTCATCACGGCAAACAGCGGCAGCAAAATGCCGCCCGACCACAGCATGTAGCCGAAGAAACTCGGCATCTTCACGCCGCGGTCCTCGGCGATGGCCTTGACCATCAGATTGGGCGCGTTGCCGATATAGGTGTTGGCGCCCATGAACACCGCGCCCGCCGAGATGGCCGCCAGCGTGGGCGCCAGCGTGGTCATCAGCAGCTGCGGGTCGCCGCCCGCGGTGTTGAAGAACACCAGATAGGTCGGCGCATTGTCGAGGAAGGAGGACAGCGCGCCCGCGGCCCAGAAATACATGGCCGGATCGGGCGTGCCGTCGGCCCGGGTGACCGCGCGCACGATGGCGCCAAACGGGCCATCGACGCCGGCCTTGAGCATGGCGATGACGGGGATGATGGTCAGGAAGATGCCCGCAAACAGCTTCGCGACTTCGGCCATCGGCGCCCAGCCGAACTGGTTGCGCTGGTGTACCTCGAGCGGCGTGATCCGCAGCGACACCCAGACCACCGCCAGCAGGCCCAGGTCGCGCACCAGCCCCGGCAGGCCAACGGCCGTGCCGGCGATGTCGAACGCCACCTGCGACTTCCAGAAGCCGCTGAGCAGTACCAGCGCAACGATCACGCCCAGCAGCGCGAAGTTGGCCTTGCCGTCAAAGCCGAAACGCTCGGCGCCGCCGCTGGCATCGGCTGCGGGCAGCGCCCATTCGCCGGGCCGGCGCATGAACCAGCTGTCGAGCGCGAAAAACAGCACCAGCAGGCAGCCCACCAGGAACAGCGTCTCCGGGAAGATGTGCCGCAGCGTCCAGAAGAAATCGACGCCCTTGAGGAAACCCAGGAACAGCGGCGGATCCCCCAGCGGCGTGAGCGACCCGCCCGCGTTCGACACGATGAAGATGAAGAACACCACGATATGCGCGGTGTGCCGCCGCCCCTCGTTGGCGCGGATCAGCGGGCGGATCAGCAGCATCGACGCGCCGGTCGTGCCCATGAAGCTGGCCAGCACCGCGCCGGTGGCAAGAATGCCGGCGTTGAGCGCCGGCGTGCCGCGCAGGCTGCCGCGGATGTAGATGCCGCCGGCCACGGTGAAAAGCGCCAGCAGCAGGATCACGAACGGCAGGTACTCGGCCAGCAGCGCATGCACCAGGCCCACGCCCGCCGCGCCCAGGCCGAAATGCGCGGCAAACGGCAGCAGAAAGGCCAGCGCCCATCCCGCGGTGACCTTGCCGAAATGGTGGTGCCAGAAGATCGGCGCGAACAGCGGCACCAGCGCGATCGACAGCAGCAGCCCGGCAAAGGGCACGCCCCACCAGACCGGCAGGGCGCTGCCATCGATGTCGGCCGCCAGTGCCCAGCCGGGCAGCAGCGCCAGAGCGGCCAGCGCCGCGACACGCAGAAGTTTCATAAACACGGGGTCCTGATTCAGTTCGATGGGGCAATCTCGAACACCTGGCGCAGATAGGCCAGGTATTTTTCATCGTCGCACATGCTCTTGCCCGGCGAATCGGACAGCTTGGCCACGGGCTGGCCGGCGCAGCGCGTCATCTTGATCACCACCTGCAGCGGCTCGTAGCCCAGGTCGTTGGTCAGGTTGGTGCCGATGCCGAAGGCCAATAGGCAGCGCCCGCGGAAACGCTCGAACAATGCAATGGTGCGTGGAATGGTGAGTGCATCGCTGAAGATCAGTGTCTTGGTCAGCGGGTCGACGCGGTTGATGCGGTAGTGTTCGAGCAGCCGCTCACCCCAGGTGAACGGGTCGCCGCTGTCATGGCGCGCGCCATCGAACAGCTTGCAGAAATACAGGTCGAAGTCGCGCAGGAAGGCGCTCATGCCGTAGACATCGGACAACGCAATGCCCAGATCGCCGCGGTATTCGCGCGCCCAGGATTCGAAGCCGAACACCTGGCTGTCGCGCAGCCGCGGCCCGAGCGCCTGGCAGGCCTGCAGGTATTCGTGCGCCATGGTGCCCAGCGGCGTCACGCCCAGCTTCATCGCATAGAGCACATTGCTCGTGCCCGCGAACTGGCCTTCGAGGCGGTTGCCCGCCGTGCGCCCTTCCCCCGTGCCCAGGCGCGCGCAAAGCACGCGCAGCACTTCCTCGTGCCAGGCGCGGCTGAAACGCCGGCGCGTGCCGTAATCCGCAATCTTCAGCGTCTCGAGGCCCGGCGCCTGCAGCTGCTGCACCTTTTCCTCGAGGCGCCGGCGCCCTTCGGGGAAGTCGGGCGCCTTCTGGGTGTTGCGGAAGTACACCTCGTTGACGATGGCCAGCACCGGGATCTCGAACAGGATGGTGTGCAGCCAGGGCCCGCGGATGGTGATGTCGATCTCGCCACTGGGCAGCGGCGTGACCTCGATGTACTTCTCGTTGAGCCGGAACAGTCCGAGGAAGTCGATGAAGTCGCTCTTGATGAAGCGCAGGCCGCTCAGGTAGGCCAGCTCGGCATCGCGGAACTGCAGGTCGCAGAGGCAGCGGATCTCCTCGCGGATCTCGTTCACATAGGGCGCCAGTTGCACGCCCGGGTTGCGGCACTTGAAGCGGTATTCAACCTGCGCACTGGGAAACTGATGCAACACGACCTGCATCATCGTGAACTTATACAGGTCGGTGTCGAGCAAACTGGTGATGATCATGGACGCGACGAGGGAGGGTTCCCCCCGGCTGGCAATGGCAGGCAACCCACAGTGTAGGCGAATTGACCCCGGCGCCGGGCCGGGGACCGGGGACTCAGGCGCCGGTCAGCGCCTGCAGCACCTCGCGCAATCTGGCCGGCAAGGCACACGGCCGACGGGTCTTGCGGTCGACATAGACATGGATGAAATGGCCGGCCGCGGCGGTGCTGGCTTCGCCCTGCGCAAACAGCCCCACCTCGTAGCGCACGCTGCTGCCGCCGATGCGCGCCACCCGGATCCCGGCATCGACCGCCTGCGGAAAGGCCAGGGGCGCGAAGTAGTCGCACTGGGTCTCGACCACCAGTCCGATCACTTCGCCATGCTCGATATCGAGCGCACCCTGCTCGATCAGGTGCGCATTCACCGCGGTATCGAACCAGCTGTAGTAGACGACGTTGTTGACATGTCCATAGACATCGTTGTCGCTCCAGCGCGTGGAAATGCTGCGGAAGGCACTGTAGGAAGAACGTGGCTGCGGGGCGGGCCGCACGGCGGCAGGGGAAGAAGCTTCAGGCATGGCCCGGCATTGTGCCGTGCTGCCACGCGGTTGTCGCTCCCTTCGAACCCGCACGCCGCATGGCAAGCCCGTGACAGTGCCACAGCCGCCAGGGTCATTTGCTGCGTTGCAACAAAAAACTTGCAGCGCCACGCGAAATGCCTAGAATCGCCGTTATGCTGCACTGCAACATGACCGAGGTCATCAGCGCAGATGTGTCGCCCGCTGGGTTCTTTCCACAACGCCACTCAAGGAGAAATCACATGTCGCTGACCCCCGAAGCCATCCTGAACGCCCACAAGTCCAACCTGGAGACCCTGTTCGGTCTGACCCAGAAAGCCTTTGACGGTGTGGAGAAGCTGGTCGAACTCAATGTCGCTGCCTCGCGCGCCGCCCTGTCCGATGCCGCCAGCCACAGCCAGCAACTGCTGGGTGCCAAGGATGCCCAGCAACTGCTGGCGCTGCAGGCGCAATGGTTCCAGCCCCTGGCCGAGAAGACCGCTGCCTACAGCCGCAGCCTGTATGACATCGCCAACGGCACGGGAGCGGAACTCGCCCAGACCGTCGAAGCGCGCTCCGCCGAACTGCAGAAGAACCTTGGCGACCTGATCGACAGCACCACCAAGAATGCGCCTCCAGGCACCGAAGCCGCCGTGGCCGTGCTGAAGAACTCGATCTCCGCCGCCAACAACGCCGCCGAATCGGTGCAAAAGGCCGTGAAGCAGGCATCGGACATGGCCCAGGCCAATATCCAGGCGGCTTCGCGCAATGTGTCCGACGCGGTCAAGAGCAGCACGCAACAAGGTTAATTGCTGTTTTTTTTGTTACGGGTCTTCCCTAGTGCAGGGATTACCCGCATAATAGACCCATCGTTCAGGCGCAAGCCCGAACCACCAGTTGTCTCCTTGGATCCTCTCGAAACCCCCGTTTCCTGGATCCTTTCAAGCCCGGTCTTTGGCCGGGCTTTTTTTTTGCCTTTTCGGCGGCAGGGCAATCGCGCCGCGTTTTATTGAGAACAATTCGCGTCTGCCGTATGATCGCCCGATTCCATTCCACTCCGGTCACTGCATGACGAAGATTCTCCATACCCTGGTCGCGGCCTGCGCGTTTGCCGCCACCGGCGCCGCTTTTGCCGATGCCGGCGTTGTCAACCTCTATTCCGCCCGCCACTACAGCACCGACGAAGCGCTGTATGACGGCTTCACCAAGGCCACGGGCATCAAGGTCAATCGCGTCGATGCCGACGATGCCGGCATTCTCGCGCGCCTGAAGGCCGAAGGCACGGCGTCGCCGGCCGATGTCATCCTGCTGGTCGACGCCGCGCGCCTGTACCGCGGCGAGGTCGACGGCCTGTTCAAGCCGATCCACTCCAAGGTACTGGAAGACGCGATTCCCGCCAACCTGCGCAGCAAGCCGGCTGCCGACGGCGGCATTTCCTGGTTCGGCCTGTCGACCCGCGCACGGGTCATCGTCTATAACAAGATCAAGGTCAAGCCCGAAGACGTGCAGACCTACGAATCGCTCGCCGATCCCAAGTTCAAGGGCAAGCTGTGCATCCGCTCGGGCTCGCATCCCTACAACCTGAGCCTGTTCGGCGCCGTGACCGAGCACATGGGCGAGCAACAGGCAGAAGCCTGGATCAAGGGCCTGGTGGCCAATCTGGCGCGTCCGCCCAAGGGTGGCGATACCGACCAGATCAAGGCCGTCGCGTCGGGCGAGTGCGATATCGCCGTGAGCAACAGCTATTACCTGGCGCGCATGATCCGCTCGAACAAACCCGAGGACGTGGCGGTTGCCAACAAGGTCGGCGTGGTGTTCCCGAACCAGCAATCCTGGGGCACGCACATGAACATCGCCGGCGGCGCCGTTGCCCGCTACACCAAGAACGAAGCCAACGCGGTCAAGTTCCTCGAGTACCTGGCCAGCCCCACGGCGCAGAATTACTTTGCCAACGGCAACAACGAGTGGCCCGCGGCCAAGGGCGTGCAGCTCGACAACCCGGCGCTCAAGGCCATGACCAACGGCAAGCCGTTCAAGAGCGAGACCATTCCGATCAGCGCCGTCGGCGCCAACATGACCAAGGTCCAGCAAATGCTCGACCGTGCTGGATTCAACTGATCCGGCATCTCATGCACCAAGAGCCCGGCTTCATGCCGGGCTTTTTTTCGCCTCCATCCTGGGTCTTCCAGCGCTTGACCTTGCCACAGTGGCAAGCTTTAGCATCGGTTTTTTGCAGTGACCAGGAAACCAAGATGAAGCTTCTCCCGCCCACCCTGCTGGCCGCCCTGCTGCTGGCCGCCAGTGCCGCCAGCCATGCCCAGCCGCACCAGCACCACGCTGGCGCACCGGCCGCGGCCAACCCGGTGGCCCAGGCCTATCAGCAGGCCAACGACCGCATGCATGCCGATATGTCCATCACGTTCACGGGCGATGCCGATGTGGATTTCATGCGCGGCATGATTCCGCACCACCAGGGCGCGATCGACATGGCGAAAGTGGCCTTGCAGTATGGCAAGGACCCCGAAGTGCGCAAGCTCGCACAGGAGGTCATTGCCGCGCAGGAGGAAGAAATCCAGCGCATGCGCAAGTGGCTCGCGGCGCGCGGCAAATGACACCGGCCTTGCCGCGCTCCAGGTGACAGCGTTTGGACATGGTTTCTTGCCATAATCGGCGTTTACGTTTACGTTCACGTCAATCTAGGAGACAGACCATGGATATCGCAGGCAAGGTTTTCATTGTGACGGGCGGCGCATCGGGCCTGGGCGAAGGCACGGCGCGCATGCTCGCGGCCAAGGGCGGCAAGGTGGTGATTGCCGACATGCAGGATGAAAAGGGCCGCGCCGTGGCGCAGGACATCGGTGGTGCCTTCGTGCATTGCGACGTGAGCAGCGAAGCCGATGCCCAGTCCGTGGTCGAGCAGGCAACGCAACTGGGCAAGCTGATGGGCCTGGTCAATTGCGCCGGCATCGCGCCCGCCGAGAAAACCGTGGGCAAGAACGGCGCACATGCGCTGTCGGTGTTCAGCAAGACCATCAACGTCAACCTGATCGGCAGCTTCAACATGATCCGCCTCGCGGCCGAGGCCATGAGCAGGAATGAGCCCGAAGCCACGGGCGAGCGCGGCGTGATGATTTCCACGGCCAGCGTTGCGGCCTATGACGGCCAGATCGGCCAGGCCGCCTACGCCGCATCCAAGGGCGGCATCGTCGGCATGACGCTGCCGATCGCGCGCGACCTGGCGCGCAACGGCATCCGCAACATGACCATCGCCCCCGGCATCTTCGGCACGCCCATGCTGTTTGGCATGCCGCAGGAGGTGCAGGACGCGCTCGCGGCCGGCGTGCCCTTCCCCAGCCGCCTGGGCACGCCGGGCGACTATGCCAAGCTGGCCTGCCATATCTTCGAGAACGACATGCTCAACGGCGAAGTGATCCGCCTCGACGGCGCGATCCGCCTCGCACCGCGCTGAGCGCGCGCACGCCGGGCCGCAGCAGCCCGGAGCTCCAACCGGCTCAAGGCAGGTTTTCGCGAAAGATCACCAGCGTTCGCGCGGGATCGACGCCGATCATGGCATCGCGCCTTTCCCGCAGGTTGGTGAAGATGCGCACGCAGCCCATCATCGCAGCTTGCGGGCTTTGCGTGATGACCGCGTCCATGCTGCCATCGATCAGCATGGCGCGCGTGTCGGGCGTGAGACCGTGGCCAATGAACACGACCCTGTGCGCGCGCCCCGTTTCCTTGAGCGCACGCGCCACTCCGTCGGAGGCACCGCCGATGTTGTAGATGCCCGCGAGGTCCGGATACTGCTCGAGCAGCGTGCGCGTCTGGGTGTAATTCTTCTGCGCGTCGTCATGCCCCTCGCGCAGCCCCACCACCTGCAGCGCCGGGAACATTTCCTCGATCACATGCAGGAAGCCCGCCTCGCGCTCCTCATGCGCGCTGTAGCTGCGCGAACCGGCGATCAGCGCCACCTTGGCGGAGCGCGCTCCCGCGCCAATGAAGCGCCCGACCAGATAGCCTGCGGTGCGGCCCGCGGCCCGGTTGTCGAGCCCGACATAGGCGGCGCGGCGCGAGCCGGCCAGGTCGGAGATCAGCGTGATGGTCGGCACGCCGCGGTCGGCCAACTGGCTCACGGCCTCGCGCACCACGGGATGCTCGAGCGCCATGAAGACAATGCCATCGCAGCGCTCGCCCAGGCGCAGCAAGCGCTCGGCAAGCCGGTGTGGATTGAAACTCTCGAATTGCTCGCTGCGGCATTTGACGTTGAACGGCGCCAGCTGCTCCTGCGAATAGTCCAGCGTGTCGCCGAGCATGCGGATGAAGCGGTTGTTGCCGTCGGGCAGCAAAAATACCAGCCGCATTGGCGCCGCCGCGAGCGCCGCGTACAAGCCGGTCTCGGGCAGGTAGTCGAGCTCGGCCGCGGCCTTGAGGACCTTTTGCGCCGTGGCATCGCGCACGCCGGGGCGCCGGTTGAGGACGCGGTCGACCGTGGCCGTCGATACCTTGGCGGCGCGCGCGATGTCCGCGACACGCGCGCGCTGCGGTTCAGGGTCTGCCCTCATACATCAAAACCCATCATTTTTTTGATTTGACGATCCATCGACCAACGCCTATCGTTGCGTGGCTTTCATCCAATGATGCATCAAAACGCATCAAAATAAAACTGGAGACAAACATGGCCGAAGTCACCCGCCGCAGCCTGCTGCGCAGCCTGTCAGTGGTTCCCGCAGCTTCCATTGCCACCGGCATGGCGGCTTTTCCATCGATCGCGCGCGCTGCGGAGTTCTCGTACAAGTACGGCAACAACCTGCCGGTGACGCACCCGCTGAACATTCGCGCCCAGGAAGCGGCCGACCGCATCCTCAAGGAAACCAAGGGCCGGGTTGAAATCAAGATCTTCCCGAACAACCAGCTCGGCGGCGACACGGACATGCTGGCCCAGGTGCGCTCGGGCGGCATCGAATTCTTCACGCCCTCGGCCCTGGTGATTGCGACCCTGGTGCCGGTGGCGGCGATCAACGCCATCGGCTTTGCGTTTTCCGACTACAACCAGGTCTGGGCGGCCATGGACGGCAAGCTCGGTGCCCATGTGCGCGCCGCGATCGGCAAGATGCGCCTGCATGCCTTCGACAAGATGTGGGACAACGGCTTTCGCCAGACCACCAGCAGCAAGGCGCCCGTGACCGGAGCCAGGGACCTCGACGGCCTGAAGATCCGCGTGCCCGTGAGCCCGCTGTCGATCTCGATGTTCAAGGGCCTGGGCGCCGCGCCCGCGAGCCTGCAGTTCAGCGAGGTCTATTCGTCCCTGCAGACGAAGATCGTCGATGCACAGGAAAACCCGCTGCCCATCATCCAGGTGGCCAAGCTCTACGAAGTGCAGAAATACGCATCGCTGACCAACCATATCTGGGACGGCTACTGGTTCATTGCCAACGGCCGCGCCTGGGACCGGCTGCCGCCCGACCTCAAGGCCATCGTCGCGGCGGCCATCAACGACGCGGGCATGCAGCAGCGCGAAGACATTCGCAAGCTCAACGAATCGGTGGTCGCGGACCTGCAGGCCAAGGGCCTGCAGATCAACCGCCCCGCGGCCGACAGCTTCCGCGCCAAGCTGCGCGAATCGGGCTTCTATGCGGAGTGGAAGAACCGCTTCGGCAACGAGGCCTGGGGCCTGCTCGAGCAGACCGTCGGCAAGCTCGCCTGAGCCGGGGCGGCCATAGTCCGGCCGTCCGCCCCTTCCAATCGCCGTCAAACGCTGCGCCTGCGCACTGGCGCAGGCCCGTCCCTGCCCCGTAGAAAGCTTTCGTCCATGTCCCTCAGTTCAGCCCACGACCCCCACGCACCGCCGGCGAACCCGTTCAGCGCGCGGGCCAGCCGCATCGACCTGCGCCTGGGCGCCGTGGTCGAGGCCATTGCCGCGGCCATCGTGCTGGTGGAGATCGTCATTCTTTTCGCGGGCGTGGTCTCGCGCTACGCGCTGCATGCGCCGCTGGTCTGGTCGGACGAGCTGGCCTCGATCTTCTTTCTCTGGCTGTCGATGCTGGGCGCGGTCGTGGCGCTGCGCCGCGGCGAGCACATGCGCATGACGGCGCTGGTCAGCAAGGTCGGGCCGCAAACGCGCGGTCTGCTCGAAGCACTGGCCATCACCGCCGCGCTGGCCTTTCTGGTCCTGGGCATGGCGCCGGCCTATGAGTACGCCGATGAGGAATCGTTCATCGTCACGCCAGCGCTGGAGATCAGCAATGCCTGGCGCGCTGCGGCCATTCCGGTGGGCGTGGGTCTGATGGCGTTGTTTGCCGTGCTGCGGCTGCTGCGCCTGTGCAGCCTGCGCCAGATCGCGATCACCGCCGCGGCCACGGCCGCCGTCATCGGCGCGTTCTGGCTCGGCCAGCCGCTGTTTGCCACGCTGGGCAAGCTCAATCTGGTGGTGTTCTTCCTGATCGTCGTCGCGGCAACGGTGTTCGCGGGCGTGCCGATCGCGTTCTGCTTTGCGCTGGCCACGTTCGGGTATCTGGCGCTGACCACGCACACGCCGATGGTGGTGATGGTCGGGCGCATGGATGAAGGCATGTCGCACCTGATCATGCTGGCCGTGCCGCTGTTCATCTTCCTGGGCGCGCTGATCGAGATGACCGGCATGGCCAAGGCCATGATCCAGTTCCTCGCGAGCCTGCTGGGCCATGTGCGCGGCGGCCTGAGCTATGTGCTGATCGGCGCGATGTACCTGGTCTCGGGCATCTCGGGCTCGAAGATCGCCGACATGGCGGCCATCGCGCCCGTGCTGTTCCCCGAGATGAAAAAGCGCGGCGCCAAGCCTGGCGACCTGGTGGCGCTGCTGTCGGCCACAGGAGCGCAGACCGAAACCATTCCGCCGTCCATCGTGCTGATCACCATTGGCTCGGTCACGGGCGTGTCGATTGCGGCGCTGTTCACGGGCGGCATGCTGCCGGCGCTGGTGCTGGGCCTGTGCCTGTGCACCGTGGTCTGGTGGCGTTACCGCAAGGAAGACCTGAGCGGGGTGACACGCTACAGCAAAAGCCAGATCGGCAGGTTCTTCGTCATCGCGCTGCCGGCCATTGCCCTGCCCTTCGTGATCCGCGCGGCCGTGGTGGAAGGCGTGGCCACGGCCACCGAGGTCTCGACCATCGGCGTGGTGTATTCGGTGCTGGCCGGCCTGCTCGTCTACCGCCAGTTCGACTGGCGCCGCCTCAAGCCGATGCTCATCGAGACCGCCTCGCTGTCGGGCGCGATCATGTTCATCGTCGGCTGCGCCACCGCCATGGCCTGGGGGCTCACGCAGTCGGGCTTTTCCACCGACCTCGCGCAATGGATGGCCGACATCCCCGGCGGCGCCTACGGGTTCCTGGCGATCTCGATCCTGGCCTTTGTCGTGCTGGGCTGCGTGCTCGAAGGCATTCCGGCCATCGTGCTGTTCGGGCCGCTGCTGTTTCCAATTGCGGTGCAGGCGGGCGTGCATCCCGTGCACTACGCGATGGTCGTGATCTTCGCGATGGGCATCGGCCTGTTTGCACCGCCGATCGGCGTGGGCTACTACGGCGCCTGCGCCATCAGCAAGGTCGATCCCACCGAAGGCATGAAATACATCTGGGGCTACATGGCCGCATTGCTGGTCGGCCTGGTGCTGGTCGCGGCCATCCCCTGGATCTCGATCGGCTTCCTGAAATAGGCGCCGCGCGCACTGCAGTTTCGCTTCCTCTCTTTACAACACGGAAAAAAACATGAGCCGCCATTTTGGAGAAATCCGCCAGCTGGGTTACGTCGTGCACGACATCGAAGCCGCCATGGCGTACTGGAGCAGCACCCTGGGCGTGGGCCCGTGGTTCTACAACCCCAAGGTGCCTATTGAAAACTACCGCTACAACGGCGAGGAACATGCACCGCACAACTCGGTGGCTCTCGCCAACTCGGGCTTTGTCCAGGTCGAACTGATCCAGACGCGCAACGACGTGCCTTCGATGTACCGCGACTTCCTGCAGGCCGGGCGCACGGGGCTGCAGCATGTCGCCTACTGGACCAACAGCTATGACGCCGACCTCGAACGCCTGTTGCAGCAAGGCTTCCAGCCAGTGATGAGTGGCGAAGTCGGCCAGAACGGCCGCTTCATCTACTTCGATACCGAGTACCACCCGGGCACCGTCATCGAGCTGTCCGAAGTCGCCGGACCCAAGGGAAAGATGTTCGACCTGATCCGCGCCGCCTCCGAAAACTGGGACGGCGTCACCGACCCCGTGCGCCCGTTTCCCGACCTGAGCAAACTCTGAACCGCTGCCCATGATTGCCGACCGCTTCGAAGCCACCTATCTGATTGAAACGCCGCTCGCGCCAGCCCATGTCGCCGAGGTCATGGCGGGGGAACAGTCCTGCGGCACCTTCACCCGCGTCGAAGGCGAGACCGATGCGCTGCGCGAGCGCGCGCGCGCCACCGTCGAAGCCATCGACGAACTCGAATCCGTGGCCGCGCCCAGCCTGCCCAATGCGCTGCTCGAGCGCCAGGGCCGCAGCGGCCCGTGGCGGCGCGCGCGCGTGCGGATCTCGTTTCCCGTGGCCAACGTGGGCGCCAACCTTCCAACGCTGGCCGCCACGGTAGCCGGCAATCTCTACGACCTGGGCGAGGTCAGTGGCCTGCGCCTGGAAAGCCTGCAGATTCCCGCGAGCTACCGCGCGCAGTTCGACCTGCCCCAGGTCGGCATTGCGGGCACGCGCCAGCGCACGGGCGTAACCAGCGGCGCGATGGTCGGCACCATCCTCAAGCCCAATGTCGGTTTTTCGCCGGCGCAGACCGCGGAACTGGTGACGCGGCTGTGCGCCGCCGGTGTCGACTTCATCAAGGACGATGAAGTCTGCGCCGACCCCGCCCATGCGCCGCTGGCACAGCGCGTTCCGGCAGTGATGGCCGCCGTGCGCGAGCACCAGCAGCGCACCGGCAAGCATGTGATGGTGGCGTTCAACATCACCGATGAAACGGATGCGATGAAGCGCCATGCCGATCTGATCGAGCGCGAAGGCGGCAGTTGCGTGATGGCCAGCCTTAACTGGTGCGGCTACTCGGCACTGCAGACGCTGCGCCGCCACACCGGCTTGGCACTGCATGGCCATCGCAACGGCTATGGCGCGCTGTCGCGCCAGCCATTGCTGGGCATCTCCTTTCAGGCCTACCAGACGCTGTGGCGACTGGCTGGCGTGGACCATATGCATGTGCATGGCCTGCAAGGCAAATTTTCCCAGTCGGACGAAGAAGTCATTGCTTCGGCGCAGGACTGCTATACGCCGCTGGCCGATGCCATCGACGACCGCGTGCTGCCGGCGTTTTCCTCGGGCCAATGGGCCGGCACCGTGCCTGCGACCTGGGCGGCAGTGCAAAGCGACGATCTGCTGTTCATGTCGGGCGGAGGCATTCTTGCCCACCCGGGCGGGCCGGCCGCGGGGGTGGCGAGCATCCGCCAGGCCTGGGCCGCGGCGCGCGAAGGTGCAGCACTTGCCGACTATGCGCGCAGCGCGCCCGAGCTGGCCGCAGCGCTGGCCTTTTTCGGCAAGTGACCGAACCATGGCTTCTTCTCTGAAGATCGCCTACTACGGCGACGATTTCACTGGCGCGACCGATACCCTGGCCACGGCCACGCGTGCCGGGCTGCGCACGCTGCTGTTTCTCGGCTTGCCCAGCGCCGCGCAACTCGAGCGCGCGGGCCCGCTCGACTGCATCGGCATTGCGGGCGCAGCGCGTGCGATGTCACCTGCCGAAATGCAGGCCGAGCTCGAACCGGTGGGCCGGCTGTTTGCGCAACTGGGTGCACCGGTCATGCATTACAAGACCTGTTCGACCTTTGACAGCGCTCCCCATGTCGGCAGCATTGGTGCGGCGATACGCATCTTGCAGCCCCATTCGGCCAATGCTTTCGTGCCGATCGTGGGCGGGCAACCCAACCTGAAGCGCTACTGCGTGTTCAGCAACCTGTTTGCCAGCGCTGGCGAACCGATACACCGCATCGACCGCCACCCCACCATGCGCCAGCACCCGGTGACGCCGATGGCCGAGGCGGATCTTCGTTTGCACCTTGCCGAGCAGGGCTTGGCCCATGTGGCAGGCATCCACTATCCAGACTACGCGCAAACATCGGACACGCTCGATCTGCAGCTATCTGCGCTCATTGCACAGAAACCGGACGCCGTTCTATTCGACATTGCCGGCATTGACCACCTTGCCACGGTGGGCCGATCGATCTGGCAGCAGGCCTTGCGTCAGCCCTTGCTTGCCGTCGGCCCGAGCGCAGTGGTACAGGCGCTGGCTGCGCACTGGGAGAGCAAGCCAGCTGCAACCCGTGAAGCGATTGCGCCTGCCCAGGGCCCTGTGCTCGTACTGGCCGGCAGCCTTTCGCCCGTGACTGCGCGGCAGGTCGCAGCCGCGAGCTCCTACGAGCACATGTTGCTGGACGTCGCACGTCTCACCAACGATGCGGCCGATCGCCGGCAGATGGCGCTGAACATTTCGGCACGGTTGCTGCAAGGCATCAGCGTGCTGGCTTGTACCTCCGGCGCAGGCCCAGCCGGCAATGCGGACGCGTCGGCCTCCCCCCGTGAACTGGCATGGGCCTGCGGTGATCTGCTGGCCCAGGTGCTTGAGATGTCCCCCGTCCAGCGGCTGGGCATTGCCGGCGGCGACACCTCCAGCCACGCCGTGCAGGCTTTGGATGCCTGGGGACTGTCCTACCAGGCACAAATCGCCCCCGGCGTCGCACTGTGCCGGCTGCACAGCGACGATACCCGACTCGACGGTCTTGAAATCATGCTCAAGGGCGGGCAGATGGGCGGAGAAATGCTGTTTGAGGAATTGCTCACAGGTCGCTGATCAGACCGGCAACTGGAAACAAGCCCTCTTGAATCTCCGTTCGCCCCGAGCCCTGAGCTTGGCGAAGGGTGAAACCATGAGCGGCCTGTCCAAGGCATGGGGACAGCCTCTTCATGGTTCGACAGGTTCACCAGGAACGTTGGGTGCCGTTCCGATGCGCTCGTCAACACAACGAAAAAAGGCACCGTGCAAAACACGGTGCCTTTATCGTAATCAGCGAAATCAACGCAGGCGTCAATTCACAAATCATGGCGGAGTGGACGGGACTCGAACCCGCGACCCCCGGCGTGACAGGCCGGTATTCTAACCAACTGAACTACCACTCCTGGTAGAAGCTTTTTGCCTGTACTCGATACAGGCCAAGTGCTCAACTTGGCGACCCTACGGGGATTCGAACCCCGGTACTCACCGTGAAAGGGTGATGTCCTAGGCCTCTAGACGATAGGGTCGTAGCCTTGGAACTTCCGTTCTCAATTTTTTGGTGGAGGTAAACGGGATCGAACCGATGACCTCTTGCATGCCATGCAAGCGCTCTCCCAGCTGAGCTATACCCCCAAATGGAGCGATGCAAAATGCACACTTCCAGAAACTGTGGCGGAGTGGACGGGACTCGAACCCGCGACCCCCGGCGTGACAGGCCGGTATTCTAACCAACTGAACTACCACTCCTGGCAGAAAGCGTTGTGATTGGACAAATATTCTTGCCAACCCAAGTGCTTCAAACTTGGCGACCCTACGGGGATTCGAACCCCGGTACTCACCGTGAAAGGGTGATGTCCTAGGCCTCTAGACGATAGGGTCGTAACCTAAGAACTTCCGTTCTGATTTTTTTGGTGGAGGTAAACGGGATCGAACCGATGACCTCTTGCATGCCATGCAAGCGCTCTCCCAGCTGAGCTATACCCCCAAAGGATTCGTGCTATGAGGCATGAAACCGTAAACTGTGGCGGAGTGGACGGGACTCGAACCCGCGACCCCCGGCGTGACAGGCCGGTATTCTAACCAACTGAACTACCACTCCTGGCAGAAAGCGTTGTGATCCGGCAAATATTTTTGCCAAACCCAAGTGCTTCAAACTTGGCGACCCTACGGGGATTCGAACCCCGGTACTCACCGTGAAAGGGTGATGTCCTAGGCCTCTAGACGATAGGGTCAAAACCTTGGAACTTGTCCGTCTTCAACGCACTCTTAACAGAGTATCTTGGTGGAGGTAAACGGGATCGAACCGATGACCTCTTGCATGCCATGCAAGCGCTCTCCCAGCTGAGCTATACCCCCCCGAAATCTCCATCTTGACAACACGTTCAATTTCTTGCTGTGTGTCGTTGAAGACTCGAATTATAGACAGGTTTTTAAGCGTTTTGCAATCTCGCAGCAATTTTTTCGCGACCGAGCAATTCAAGCACTGAATCGACCGATGGCGTGTGCGCCGTGCCCACCGTCAGCACCCGCACCGGCATCGCCAGCTGGGGCATCTTCAGGCCCTGGGCCTTGAGCACTTCCTTGAATGCGGCGGAGATCGCTTCGCGGCTCCATTCGCATTCGGCCAGCGCCGCGGCCAGCGCCGCAATCGCGGGTTGCACGGCTTCGGTCACATGCTTGGCGCGCTCTTCCTCGTCGGGCGTCACATCCCGGTAGAACACCTGCACCCAGTCGGCCAGCGCCACCAGCGTGTCGCAGCGGTCCTTGAACAAGCCGCAGATGCGCACCAGGCGATCGTCGGCATCCAGTTCAGCGGCCGCAATGCCGCGCTTTTCCAGGAAAGGCTTGACCTGCGCGGCAAGCGCCACGTCGTCCATGGCCTTGAGGTGCTGGGCGTTGACCCAGCGCAGCTTGGCTTCGTCGAACTGGCCCGCGCTGCGGCCCAGATGGTCGAGGTTGAACCACTCGAGGAACTGCGCGCGGCTGAAGATCTCGTCGTCGCCATGGCTCCAGCCCAGGCGTGCCAGGTAGTTGACCATGGCATCGGCCAGATAGCCTTCGTCGCGGTACTGCGTCACGGCCTTGGCGCCGTTGCGCTTGCTCATCTTCTCGCCCTGCTCGTTGAGCACCGTGGGCAGATGGGCGAACACCGGCACCTGTGCGCCCAGCGCTTCGAAGATATGGATCTGGCGCGGCGTGTTGTTGATGTGGTCGTCGCCGCGGATCACATGGGTGATCGCCATGTCCATGTCATCGACACAGACGCAGAAGTTATAGGTGGGCGTGCCGTCGGGACGCGCGATGACCAGGTCGTCGAGCTCGCTGTTCTGGAATTCAATGCGGCCCTTGCACTTGTCTTCCCACGCCACCACCCCGCCCTGCGGGGTCTTGAAACGCAGCACCGGCTGCACGCCTTCGGGCACGGGCGGCAGCTGCTTGCCGGGCTCGGGGCGCCAGGTGCCGTCATAGCGCGGCTTCTCCTTGTTGGCCATCTGCTTCTCGCGCAGCGCGTCGAGCTCGGCCATGCTCATATAGCAGGGGTAGACCAGGCCCTTGTCCTGCAGTTGCGCCAGCACCTGCTTGTAGCGCTCGATGCGCTGCATCTGATAGAACGGACCCTCGTCGGGCGTGAGCTGCAGCCACTTCATGCCTTCGAGGATCACGTCCACCGAGGCCTGGGTCGAACGCTCGAGATCGGTGTCTTCGATGCGCAGGATGAAATCGCCGCCATTGGCGCGCGCAAAGGCCCAGGGATAGAGCGCCGAGCGGATGTTGCCCAGGTGGATGAAGCCCGTGGGTGACGGGGCGAAACGGGTACGTACTTTGTTGTTCATTAGAGGGTATCCAGTCCACGGCAGAGGTCTGCCTTGATGTCTTCGAGATGTTCGAGGCCGACCGAGAGGCGGATCAGGCCCTGGCTGATGCCGGCGGCCTGGCGCTGCTCCTCGGAAAGACGGCCATGCGACGTGCTGGCCGGATGGGTGATGGTGGTCTTCACATCGCCCAGATTGGCGGTGATGCTGCACACGCGCGTGCTGTCGATGACCGTGAACGCGTTGGCGCGCAGCGCCTCGGGCGTGGCGCCGATCACATCGAAGGCCAGCACGCCGCCGCCCATGCCCGACTGCTGGCGCATGGCCAGATCGTGCTGGGGATGGCTGGGCAGTCCGCAATAGTGCACGCGGGCAACCTTGGGATGCGCTTCAAGCCATTGGGCCATTTCCAGCGCTGCGGCGCTCATTGCCTTGACGCGCAGCGACAGGGTCTCCATGCCCTTGAGCATGACCCAGGCGTTGAACGGCGCGACGTTGAGGCCGGCGGTGCGCTGGAAGGCACCCATCCTCTCTTCGACCAGCGCTTTCGGGCCGCAGACCGCGCCCGCCATGGCCCGGCCCTGGCCGTCGAGCAGCTTGGTGCCCGAATGCACGATCAGGTCGGCGCCGAATTCCGCGGGGCGCTGCAGCACCGGCGAGGCAAAGCTGTTGTCGACGGCCAGCAAGGCGCCGTTGGCATGCGCCAGCTCGGCCAGCGCGGCGATATCGCAGAGGTCGCCCAGCGGATTGGTCGGGGTTTCGGCAAACAGCAGGCGCGTTTCGGGGCGCATCGCGGCCTTCCAGGCGGCGACATCGGTCTGCGACACGAAGCTGGTGCTCACGCCAAAGCGCGCCATCTCGCTGCCCAGCAGCTTGATGGTCGAGCCGAACATCGATTGCGAGCAGATGATGTGGTCGCCCGACTTGAGCATGGTCATGGCCACCATCAGGATGGCCGACATGCCGGTCGAGGTGGCGATCGCGGCTTCGGTGCCTTCCATGGCCGCGAGGCGGCGCTCGAAGCTGGTCACCGTGGGATTGGAGGTGCGGCTGTAGGTATAGCCCGGCTCCTCGTTGCCAAAGCGGCGCGCGGCCGTTGCGGCATCGGGCTGCACGAAGCTGCTGGTGAGGTACAGCGCTTCGCTGTGCTCGCCCCATTGGCTGCGCTCAACGGCTTCGCGCACCGCGAGGGTATCGGGATGCAGGCCGGCGGGAAGGGTTCGTTCGGTCACGGTGGAATTCCTGGTTGTCGTGCGGCGCACGCAGGCCGGCGCCATGAAAAACGAGCCAAACCCGCTCGAGGCCAGGCCCTTTTGCGTTTTTGGCTCTTCTTCACTGCCTGCCAGCGCGCTGGCGCACCCTGGTGCGCCCCGCTGCATTGCTTGCAATCGTGCTTACTGTAACGGCTCAGGCGTCCTGCGCATTGGGCAGCGACAGGCGCGAGGTATCGGCATCGCCTTCTTCGGCGCCGGTGCGGCCGGCGTTGAGCGCGGCGATGTCGCCCTCCGAGATGTCGCCGGTCACGTAGACGCCATCGAAGCACGAAGCCTCGAAGCCGTTGACGGCCGGGTTCAGCGCGCCAATGGCCTTCTTCATGCCGTCGACGTCCTGGTAGATCAGCGCATCGCAGCCGATGACCTGGCGGATCTCTTCCACCGTGCGGTCATGCGCGACCAGTTCGCTCTTGGTTGGCATGTCGATGCCATAGACGTTGGGAAAGCGCACCGGCGGCGCGGCGCTGGCCAGGTAGACCTTGCTCGCACCGGCATCGCGTGCCATCTGCACGATTTCCTTGGAGGTCGTGCCGCGCACGATGGAGTCGTCGACCAGCAGCACGTTGCGGCCCTTGAACTCGCTGCTGATGGCATTGAGCTTCTGGCGCACCGACTTCTTGCGCGCGCCCTGGCCCGGCATGATGAAGGTCCGGCCGACGTAGCGGTTCTTGACGAAGCCTTCGCGGTACGGCAGGCCCAGCAGCTGCGCCAGCTGCATGGCGCTGGGGCGGCTCGACTCGGGAATCGGGATGATCACGTCGATTTCGTTCGGCGGCACGGTGGAGATCACGCGCTTGGCCAGCGACTCGCCCAGGTTCAGGCGCGCCTGATAGACCGAAATGCCGTCCATGACGGAGTCGGGACGTGCCAGGTACACGTATTCGAAGATGCAGGGGTGCAGCTCGGCCTTGTCCGCGCATTGCTCGGTCTGCACGCTGCCGTCGGTGCCGACAAACACCGCTTCGCCCGGGGCGATGTCGCGCTCGAGCGTGTAGAGGTTGCCCTCCAGCGCCACCGATTCGCTGCCCAGCATCACGCTGCCATCGGCGCCGCGGCCCAGGCACAGCGGGCGGATGCCGTAGGGGTCGCGGAACGCCAGCAGGCCGTAGCCGGCGATCAGCGCGATCACTGCATACGAGCCCTTGACGCGCTTGTGCACCGCGCGCACCGCCTTGAACACATCGACGGTCTTGAGCGGCGCACCGCTGGTGGCGCGTGCCAGTTCATGCGCCAGCACGTTCAGCAGCACTTCCGAGTCGCTGTCGGTGTTGGTGTGGCGGTGGTCGGTGTCGGCCAGCTCGGCCCGTAGCTGCTTGGCGTTGGTCAGGTTGCCGTTGTGCACCATGACGATACCGAAAGGCGCATTGACGTAGAAGGGCTGCGCCTCCTCCTCGCTGTGCGCGTTGCCGGCGGTGGGATAGCGCACCTGGCCCAGGCCGATGTTGCCCGGCAGCGCGCGCATGTTGCGCGTGCGGAAGGTGTCGCGCACCATTCCCTTGGCCTTGTGCATGTAGAACTTGCGTTCCAGTTGCGTCACGATGCCGGCTGCATCCTGACCACGGTGCTGCAGCAGCAGCAATGCGTCATAGATCAGCTGATTCACGGGAGAAGTGCTGACTACACCGACGATTCCACACATAGTTGCGTTCCATCCATCCGCGGGAAAAGTCCCGCCATTCTTGCAAGGCCGCCCGGCGCGGGCCACCCTGCCCTCATCTCGAAGGTAGATACCTTCCCAATTCCTGCGGCAGCGCGGGCATGAAACCCTGCACCGCGGCCGACAGCTGCGGCGCCATCAGCGACTGCTGCCACCACTCGCTTTGCTGCAGCGGCGTATATCCCACCACCAGGGTCACAACGACCAGCAGCAGCGCCGCGCGCAGCAGGCCAAAAGCCGCGCCCAGCGTGCGGTCCACGGGACGCAGGCCGACGCTGTCGATCAAGCGCTTGGCCAGCGCCGAGACCAGGCCCCAGGCAAACGCCACGCCGATGAACAGCACGACAAATCCCGCCGCATACTGCAGGGCGGGATCGCTGTTGCCCAGCGGCAGCCACTGCGCCATGCCCGCAGCGCCATAGCGCGCCGCGACAAACGCCACGATCCACCCCACCAGCGACAGCAGCTCATATACCAAACCGCGCCAGGCGCCCAGCACCAGCGATGCCAGCACCACGGCCAGAAAAATCCAGTCGAGCGTCCCCATGCTCACACGCCCTTCTCAGGGCACCCCGCCGCCATGGCGTCAGGGCTTGATCACCGAGGCCGGCAAACCCAGCCCCTTGATGCGTGCCGCCGCCTTGTCGGCTTCGGCGCGGCTGTTGAACGGGCCGACCCGCACCCGGGTGCGCTGACCGTCCTTGGTCGAAACCGTCGTGGTGAACGCGTTCAGGCCGGCACCCGCGAGCTTGGCGCGGATCTCGCGCGCCTTGTCCGCATCGCCAAACGCACCCACCTGGACCACGACCCGCTCGCTTGCAGCCGCTTCGCTGACAGGACGGCCTTCGAGCAGCGCACGGGCCCGCGCCGCTTCATCGGCCTTCTTCGGCTCGGCCTTTGGTTCCGGCTTCGGTTCGGGCTTGGGCTCCGGTTTCGGCTCCGGTTTCGGTGCGGGCTTGGGCTCAGGCTTGGGTTCGGGCTTCGGCTTGGCCGGCGGCTCCACCTTGGGCGTTGCCGGCTTCGGTGTCTCCGCAACGGCAGATGCGGCCACAGGCGGCGACATCAAGGGGGGGACCGGCGGCATGGGCACGGGTACCGCGGCAGTGCGCGGAGTGACGGCGCCCGGCGCAGTGGCGGCCACTGGCGCAGAAGGCTCGAAGACCTCTTCGCCCTTGTCCAGCGAGGCATGCGTCGCCACCGAGCCGGAGGGCGCAGCCGGGGCCGGCTTGGCCGCGGTGTCGCCCGGCACCATCAGGGGCGCGACCTGGCCCTTGTCGGGAATCTCGATGGGGATGTCGACCGGGATGGGACGCGGCTGGGTGTCGAACAGCAGCGGGAAGCCGACCACGCCCACCAGCACCAGCACGGCTGCACCGATCAGGCGGTGGCGTGCGCGACTGCGCATCACGTCCACGCTTTCCACCTGTGCAGAGCGCGAACGCGGCGCGGATTTGTCGGCAGCCTCTTTTTTGCCAGGCCAAGAGAACTTGAAAAATGCCATGAAGTGCAGACTCGTTCCAGGGCTTATTCGCCCAGATGCTTGGCTTGCAGACGCGGCGTGCCATGAAGCAGCACCCCGCCCACCGTATAAAACGAGCCAAAGACCACGATTCTATCAGCCGGGTCGGCGGCGGCGACGGCAGCCTGCAAGGCAAGCTCAGGGGTGGCGTGCAGGCTGGTGGTCACTTCCCTGCGTCCGCCGGCCACCATCTGCACCGCATTCCACTTCTGCTGCAGGCCGGCAGCCGTGTCGGCACGCGGCGTGGGCAGGTCGCAGAAGTACCAGCGGTCGACCAGCGGACCGACCTTGGCGAACATCGGCGCGAGGTCCTTGTCCGCCATCGCGCCAAAAACCGCATGGGTCCTAGGGAAAAACCCCATGGCATCGAGGTTGGCCGTGAGAGCCGCCACCGAATGCGGGTTGTGCGCGACGTCCAGCACCAGCGTCGGCTGGCCCGGCACGATCTGGAAACGGCCCGGCAGCTCGACCATGGCCATGCCGGTACGCACCGCCTGGGCCGTGACCGGCAGGCGCTCGCGCAGCGCCTCGAAGGCAGCCAGCGCGCCCGCGGCGTTGACCAGCTGGTTGGCGCCGCGCAGCGCCGGATAGGCCAGGCCCGCGTAGCGGCGTCCGCGCCCGGCCCAGCCCCACTGCTGCTTGTCGCCGGAAAAATTGAAGTCCTTGCCGAACTGCCACAGCTCGGCGCCGATCTCCTGCGCGTGGTCGATGACGCTTTGCGGCGCCACCGGGTCGCTCACGATGACCGGGCGGCCAGCACGCATGATGCCGGCCTTCTCGCGGCCGATGGTCTCGCGGTCCTTGCCCAGCAGTTCGGTATGGTCGATGTCGATGCTGGTGATGATCGCGCAGTCGGTATCGATGATGTTGGTGGCGTCGAGGCGCCCGCCCAGGCCGACCTCGAGAATCGCCACATCGAGGCGCGACTGGCTCAGCAGGTGCAGGATGCCCAGCGTGGTGAACTCGAAATAGGTCAGCTGGATTTCATTGCCGCCCTGCACGCGCGCGCTTTCCACGGCCTCGAAGCTCGACATCAGCTGCTGCGCGCTGCAGATCTCGCCGCCGATGCGGCAGCGCTCCTCGAAATGCACCAGATGCGGCGAGGTGTAGACGCCAGGCTTGTAGCCCGACTGCAGCGCCACGGCCTCGAGCATGGCGCAGGTCGACCCCTTGCCATTGGTGCCGGCCACGGTGATCACCGGACAGTCGAAACGCAGCGCCAGCCGCTGGGCCACTTCGCGCACGCGCTCCAGGCCCATGGCGATGTTTTGGGGGTGCAGGCGCTCACAATAGGCGAGCCATGCGTCCAGAGTGGGAAATGTGGTGTGCATACTGCGCGCATTGTCGCCCAGCAGCGGCAGGACCACGGCTTTCGCTTTACTATCCCCTACATGATTGTTTACGGCATTCCCAACTGCGATACCGTCAAGAAAGCCCGGCTGTGGCTCACCGAGCACGGCCAGGAGCACCGGTTCCACGACTTCAAGAAACTGGGCGTCCCTCCCGATGCGCTGGCGCGCTGGATGCAAGCTGTAGGCTGGGAGAAGCTCGTCAACCGCCAGGGCACGACCTGGCGCAAGCTCGATGCCGCGGTCCAGGCCGGCGTGCAGGATGCGGGCAGCGCCAGCGCCCTGGTGCAGGAGCAGCCCAGCCTGATCAAGCGTCCCGTGGTCGAGTGGCCCGACGGCAGCATCACGGTCGGCTTCAAGGCCGACGACTGGCAACAGCGCGTGGGCGCAGGCTGAGACCTGGTCCTGCTACAAACTCTTACGGCCGTTTACCCCGCTGGAGCGTGCGGTTCACCGACCACGCCTAGAATTTCGGGTATAGCCAGAGCAGGATTGCCGCGGCAACCAAGGAGCTTGAGCCATGAAGAAATTGATCTGGATCGGGGCTGCAGCCGCGCTGTCCACGGGCGCTGCAATGGCCCAGGAACAAGGACGGGTGCTGTCCGTGACCGCGGTGCAGCAGCAGGTGGCGTCCCCCCAACAGGTCTGCCAGGATGAAACCGTGCCGGTGCGCCAGCGCAGCTCGGGTGCGGGCGCCGTGATTGGCGCCGTGGTCGGCGGCCTAGCCGGCAATGCCATCGGCAGCGGCGGCGGGCGTGCAGCCGCCACGGGCGCCGGCCTGGTCGGCGGCGCAATGCTCGGCAACCAGCTCGAAGGCAATGGCGACGTACGCTATGAAACCGTGCGCCGCTGCAGCACGCAGAACTACTACCGCAGCCAGACCACGGGCTATGACGTGGTCTACGAATACGCGGGCCGCCAGTACACGACGCGCACCGCCACGCCTCCGGGCGACTGGATCGCGCTGAACGTGCAGCCGGCGCAGGCCCAGGGCTACGCGCCCGGCTACTACGCGACGCAGGACAGCTATGGCTACCCGGTGCAGAGCTATCCGCCGGTGACCTATTCCACGCCGCAACCGGTCTACACCACGCCCGTCGAGCGCGGCTATACCGCCGCGGACTATGTCGCACCGGTGCTGATCGGCGCGACCATCGCCGCGGGCGCGCACTACATCTTCAGCCCGCGCAACCGCTGGAACGGCCCGCGCTACTACGAGCGCCCACGCCACTACGGCGGCGGCTGGCGCCGCTGATCTCCCGCGGCGCGGCGCGCGCTGCGTGAGCCTGCAAAGCGCCCCTGGAATCGCGTTTCCAGGGGCGCTTTGCGTTTGGACGCCCATGCATGCAGCAGGGGGCTGCCGGGCTGGCCTAAAATCGACGCTTTGCCCACTTCCACGGACCGCGTTCTTCCATGACCACCGAAACCTTTGCCGGCGTTACCCTCACCACCAAAGCCAACGTCTACTTCGACGGCAAGTGCGTGAGCCACAGCTTCACCCTTGCCGACGGTACGAAGAAATCGGTGGGCGTGGTCCTGCCTGCCACCCTGACCTTTGGCACGGCTGCGGCCGAGATCATGGAATGCGTGGGCGGCTCGTGCGAATACCGCCTCGACGGCTCCGACCAGTGGCTCACGTCCAAGGCCGGCGACTCGTTCCAGATTCCCGCGAATTCGAAGTTCGACATCCGCGTGGACGAGGCCTACCACTACATCTGCCACTACGCCTGAGCGCCCGCGCACCTTGCGCGCTGCCCCCGGCCGCCCTTTTCACTTACCCAGAGTGCCCTGATATGGAAACCATCCTCAAGAACCTCCCCGCCGGCCAGAAGGTCGGCATCGCCTTCTCCGGTGGCCTCGACACCAGCGCCGCGCTGCGCTGGATGAAGAACAAGGGCGCCGTGCCCTATGCCTACACCGCCAACCTGGGCCAGCCCGACGAAGCCGACTACGACGAGATCCCGCGCAAGGCCATGGAATATGGCGCCGAGAAGGCGCGCCTGATCGACTGCCGCACGCAGCTGGCCAACGAAGGCATTGCCGCCATCCAGGCCGGCGCCTTCCACATCTCGACCGGGGGCATCACCTACTTCAACACGACGCCGCTGGGCCGCGCCGTGACCGGCACCATGCTGGTCGCTGCGATGAAGGAAGACGACGTCCATATCTGGGGCGACGGCTCGACCTTCAAGGGCAACGACATCGAGCGCTTCTACCGCTACGGCCTGCTCACAAACCCGGCGCTGCGCATCTACAAGCCCTGGCTGGACCAGGCCTTCATCGACGAGCTCGGCGGCCGCGCCGAAATGTCGGCATTCATGACGAAGGAAGGTTTCGGCTACAAGATGAGCGCCGAGAAGGCTTATTCGACCGATTCCAACATGCTCGGCGCGACCCACGAGGCCAAGGATCTGGAACTGCTGTCGAGCGGGATCCGCATCGTGAACCCGATCATGGGCGTGGCTTTCTGGAAGCCTGAAGTCGAAGTCAAGGCCGAGGAAGTCTCGGTGAGCTTCGAGGAAGGCCGTCCGGTCGCACTCAACGGCAAGCGCATCGAAGACCCGGTGGAACTGTTCCTCGAGGCCAACCGCATCGGCGGCCGCCACGGCCTGGGCATGAGCGACCAGATCGAGAACCGCATCATCGAAGCCAAGAGCCGCGGCATCTATGAAGCGCCCGGCATGGCGCTGCTGCACATCGCCTACGAGCGCCTGGTCACCGGCATCCACAACGAAGACACCATCGAGCAGTACCGCATCAACGGCCTGCGCCTGGGCCGCCTGCTGTACCAGGGCCGCTGGTTCGACCCCCAGGCCATCATGCTGCGCGAAACCGCCCAGCGCTGGGTCGCGCGCGCGATCACCGGCACCGTGACGCTGGAACTGCGCCGCGGCAACGACTATTCGCTGCTCAACACCGAGTCGGCCAACCTGACGTACCAGCCCGAGCGCCTGTCGATGGAAAAGGTCGAGGACGCACCGTTCTCGCCCGCCGACCGTATCGGCCAGCTGACCATGCGCAATCTCGACCTGATGGACACGCGCGACAAGCTCGCCATCTATGCGCAGACCGGTCTGCTGTCGATGGGCAGCGGCTCGGCGCTGCCGCAGCTGGGCAACGAGAAGAACTGATCTTCCGCTGCGCTCTCGCGCAAGCCACGCCGTCGCGAGATGGCGTGGCTTTTTTCATGGCCGCGGCAACGGCCTATTGGCGCAGTTTCTTCTCAATCGTCGCGCCGGCCTTCTCCTGCTTCTTGCGCCGCTCGAACACCGCGCGCATGTAGCGCAGGTCGCTGTCCGACAGATGTTCCTGCGCCGCGACGAACTGCTCCTGCTCCTCCTCACGGATATGGTGCAGGTACTCGTCGCGCAGCGTCGCAAAGCGCCGCAGCCAGCCGGGCGAGGCCATGTCGCGCGCGGCCAGATCGGCCATCAGCTCGTCCATTTCCTTGTGTTCGGCCACGGCATGGCGCGCGTCCTCGGTCGTGTCGGGATTGCGCATGACACTGGACCAGAGCGCCTGCTCCTCGGCCGCGGCGTGGCCCTTGATTTCCTTGACCAGTTCCACGAACAGCCGTTCGCGCTCCGGCGAGTGGCCGTGGGTGGCAGAGATCATGGCCAGCAACGCGCGGTGGTGGTCATGGTCTTCGACCAGCCGGCCAAAGATGTCGGGATCGCCGCGGAACTGCGTGGCGGGAGTGCTGCCGATATGGGCGGGCACTTCGGTGGCCAGCGCCTTGGCCTTGGCAATCGCAGCGCGCTTGGCTTGCTGCGGGGGAATTCTTGTGGCAGTGACAGCTGTATTCATGGGGGGACCTGGGTATTGACAGTGGGAACCCCATCCACCATTGGGCCGCTCGCTTGCCGGCAATGTCAGCCGCAGCCGCATTACGCGCTCATCCACCGGCGCGACCTCGGAAAATTCCGCGTTTTGGCACGTACGCAGGCAAGAACCGGCGACGTTTGTTCCTGTTTGCTTACAAACCGCGTTGAACCATTGCACCAAGATGGGGTTTTGCAACTCACCGCGAGGCTTTCCATGACGGCACCTACCTATGTCCAGTCTGACCCGATCGCAGCTTCCACCGTGCCCGCCGCCAGCGTGGGCATCAGTGGCGTTTCCTGGGCCGCGATCTTCGCCGGCGCCCTGGCGGCGGCAGCGTTATCACTTGTGCTTTTCATCCTGGGCATAGGGCTGGGCCTGTCGTCGATTTCGGTCTGGTCGAACCGCGGCGCCGAAGGCGATACCGTCGGCTGGGCTGCCATTGCCTGGCTGGCCTTCACGCAGCTGGCCTCGGCCGGCGTGGGTGGCTACATTGCGGGCCGCCTGCGCGTGCGCTGGCAAGGCGTGCATACCGATGAAGTCTATTTCCGCGACACCGCCCACGGCTTCCTGTCGTGGGCCTTTGCCACGCTGGTCATGGCCGCACTGATGGGCTCGGTGGCCGGCAGCGCCATCACCGGCACGGTCAAGGCCGCGGGCAGCGTTGCCGCCGGCGCCGCCACCGCGGCCGTGGGCAGCGCAGGCGCCATCGGCGCGGCCGCCAACGCCAATTCCGATGATTCCTCGAACCCCATGGGCTATTGGATCGACAGCCTGTTCCGCCAGGACGCTGCCGCTCCCGCAGCCGCCGCACCGACTGACGCCGCGCCTGCGGCAGACGCCTCGGCCGATGCCGCCGCTGCAAGCGCTGCGCCCGCCCCGGTTGCCAGCACCCCGGCTGCGACGGCCACGCCTTCGCGCCGCGCCAACGTCGATGCGACCCGCGAAGTCACGCGCATCTACGCCCAGGCCATCCAGACCGGCACGCTGCCCCCCGAAGATGCGCGCCACGTTGCCAACCTGATCTCCGAGCGCACCGGCATGCCCGTGGCCCAGGCCCAGGAACGCGTGCAGCGGTCGTTCGACCAGGCCCGCCAGCAGGTCGAACAGGCCAAGGAAAAGGCCAAGCAAGCCGCTGAAACCGCACGCAAGACCGCGGCCCACACCGCGCTGTGGCTGTTTGTCGCGCTGCTGATCGGCGCCTTCGTCGGCAGCTTCTGCGCGACCATCGGCGGCCGCCAGCGCGACGCCTACTGAACGCTTTGACATCCCGCCGGCCTGAACGGGCCGGCTCCATCATCCGGAGGTAATTTCATGCGATCCATCCTGCTGTTTCTGCTGGGCATTCCAATTCCCATCATCATCCTGATCGCGCTGCTGACCTGAACGGCCGCGACGCATCTCCCGCCAGCCCGCCTCGCGCGGGCTTCTTCGTGGCCGCAGACAGCAGATGCTGCAGCAACTGCTGCGCGGGTGCGGGCAATGCGCCGGCATCGCGCACGCACAGCACCAGATGGCGCGCGGCCCACGCATCGAGCAGTGCCAGGCGCTTGATCCCGGTGGTGCGGCCGCTGCGAACGGCAACCGTGCGCGGCACGATGCCAATGCCGATGCCCTCCCCCACCATGCGGCAGACCGATTCGAAGCTGCGCAGCCGGATGCGATAGGCGAGCCTGCGGCCCAGCCGCCGCGCGTGCTGCGCGATGTGGGCCTGCAATGCACTGCCTTCGACCAGGCCGACAAACGGTTGATCCACCACCTCGTCGAGACGCACCGCGCGGCGCTGCGCCAAAGGATGGCGGCGCGGCACCACCAGCACCAGCGGATCGGCGCAAAAGGCAAAGGTCTGCAGGCCTTCGAGATCCACCGAATCGGAGACCATGCCGATATCGCAGAGCTCGCGGCGCAGCGCATCGACGATCTCGGCGCTGGCGCGTTCCTCCAGGTCGACGGACATGCCCGGATGCTGAAGGAGAAAGCTGCCCAGCACCGAGGGCAGATGCTCGTTCAGCGCCGAGGTGTTGCACAGCAGCCGCACATGGCCCTTGACTCCCGCAGCGTAGTCGCCGAGTTCGGCTTGCAACTGCTCCATCTGCGCCAGCATCAGGCGCGCATGGTGCAGCAGCGTGCGCCCGGCAGGCGTGGGCTGCACACCGCGCCGTTCACGCAGCAGCAGGGGCCCGCCGAGCGCCTGCTCCATGCCGCGGATGCGCTCGCTGGCCGAGGCCAGCGTCATGTGGCTGCGCCCGGCCCCGCCCGTGATGGTGCCTGCCTCATAGACATTCAAAAACAGCCGCAGGTCGGTGAGGTCGTAGCGCATGGCCGCCAAAGTACCACAGCCTGGCTCAGGCAGGCCCTGAGGCAGGCTGCGCCACTTCCGCATTCCGCTTTGCGCCGCGGCTGCGCAGAATTACGGTCCTATGCCTGAATTCCTCACATTTTCCGATGCCGGCGTGCCGCTTCTCATCACCCTGGTGTTTGTGCTGGCCGGCGTCGTCAAGGGCGTGGTCGGACTTGGATTGCCGACGATCGCCATGGCACTGCTGGCGCTGATGATGGCTCCGGCCCACGCGGCGGCGCTGCTAATCGTGCCGTCGCTGGTCACCAACATCTGGCAGCTCAGCCCCTGGGCGGGATTGAATTCGTTGCTGCGCCGGCTCGCGCCGATGCAGTTGGGAATCTGCGCCGGAACGCTGGCCGGCGCCTGGCTGCTGGGCGCCCCGGCGGGCGCCTGGGCCTCGGTCTGCCTGGGCGTGGCGTTGGTCGCATATGCGGCCTGGGGATTGGCGGGCGCGCGGCTTGCCGTCAGCCCGGCCAGCGAACGCTGGCTGGGCCCGCTGATCGGCGCGAGCACGGGTCTGGTGACGGCCGCCACGGGCGTGTTCGTGCTTCCCGCCGTGCCCTATCTGCAGGCACTGGGCCTGCAGCGCGATGCGCTGGTACAGGCCATGGGCCTCTCGTTCACGGTGTCGACGCTGGCGCTCGCGGCCGGGCTCTACGCCAATGCGCAATTCTCGGGCGCCAGCCTGGGCGCGTCGGCGTTGCTGCTGCTGCCGGCGCTGGCCGGTATGGCGGCGGGCCAATATCTGCGGCGCAAACTGTCGCCCGTGCTGTTTCGGCAGGTGTTTCTGATCAGCCTGGCACTGCTCGGCAGCCATATGCTTGCCAAGCCGCTCCTGGCGCCTTGAGCGCGCCAACGCGCTGCGTCAGCCGGCGCCGTTCATGCAGGGCGATGCCGCCAGCCACACCTCAAACAACTGTTCGCAGATCTCGTCGAAGTCGCCGGGCCGGTCGTCCTGGCTGGTGGGTACATCCTCTTTGAGGTAGCAGTCGCGGAATTCCTCGAAGCCGCGCACATGCATGGGCACATGCGGGCAGCGCACCAGCTCCTCGATGGTCTTGCGGCGGGCAGCGCCTGCGCCTTCGAGCAGGTGGCGCTGGTTTTCCAGCAGCCAGCGCGGGAAACTGCCTTCCCACTGGCGCAGGCGTTCCGCATGACTCATGCTCGGGCGATACAGCAGCAGGGTGCTGTCCGTGGAGCTGTCCCAGTTCCAGCCCGGCAGGCGCGTGGCCGTCCAGCCAAAGATGCCGGCCATGGTTTCGGCACTGGCCAGCAGGTCCTGCGTGTTGTTGTCACCGCTGGGCATGGCAATCACGGCGCTGGTGTACTGCACATGGCCGCCGCCGGACAGCGGCAGCGAGCGGAAGAAATACAGGTCGTTGCAGCCCGGATGGAAGCGAAAGAAATGACCGTCCAGCATCGCCCCCCAGCCCGGCAGGCAGGCACTGTGGTCGGCCCCTGCATACCAGCGCTGCACCGCATCGCCCATGGTGCGCTCCTCGGGCTCCCCCAGGTCATGGGCATCGGCAAACACATGCGCGCACTGCTGGTGCAAATAGCGCCCCCAGTCGATATGCTCCGATTTCAGGTTCTTCAGAGTGGCCGCCCAGACGCGCAGCGACGCCTGCAGGTCGACAAACGACGGGACCGGCTGCGCGAGTTCCGCCGCCACGGGGCGCACGAAGCTGCTGCGCGGGTCATAGCCCAGGGCCGTCAGGCGCTCGAGAAAGTCGACCACGTTGAAGGACGGCAGCGCCGCGCCAGCCGCAGCGTCATTGGACAGGCGGTTGCGCAGCGCGGCATGGGTGGACGAGCCCAGCCCCGCGGCAATGGCTTCGGTCAAATGGGCGGATTTGGCTTCCGGGAACCGGGACTGCAGACGGCTCTTGAGCACTCGCAGTGCTTCGGAAAGGTCCGGAGGCAGGATTTGCGCTGGCGATGATGCAGCCAAGGGCGCTTGTGAAGACATGGCATTCAGTCCTGTGAAGCCGGTGTCCCCCGATTACGCACCAGCTTTGCGACAGAATGCAAAAGCAGAAGTGGCGTGAAATGATGAATTCCGATTTCACTCGAGGGCAAGTGGGGCCGGATGCCAGGCAGCGATTATGGTTGAAAACTACGCCGTGCGTGCGAGCACGGCGCTCGCCGCCTCGGCCCCGGGCGTCTGCGCCTGTGGAACGGGACGAGTGACCCGGTGTGTGACTAGGGTACAAATACTTGCGTTTTGAGGTACTCGCTGACGCTTTTTTGCTTGACGCCGGCTTTACCCTCGCCACATAGCCAGCAGGTAGTGGCAGTTGTCATCGAAGTGGTCCGGACGCCGCAGCAGGAAAAATGGCTTCTGCTCGCTGAGATAGGCGCCATGGAAATCCTCGAAGCTGCGTACCTGCAGCGGCAAATGCGGGCAGGCAATCAGCTCCTTGATGACCTGCCGGCGCGCGGCCGATGCGCCTTTGAGCAGGTAGCGCTGGTTCTCCAGCAGCCAGCGCTGGAACGATCCTTCCCACTGATGCAGGCGCTCGCTGTGGCTGATGTTCGGCCGGTAGAGCACCAGCGTGCCGTCGTCGGCGGTGCGCCAGTTCCATTGCGGCAGGCGGGTAGAGGTCCAGCCCAGCACGCCGGCGCGCATCGCGGCTGCGGCCAGCAGTTCCTCGCGGTTTTGCACGCCGGCCGGCGTGTCGACCACGGCGCTGGTGTAGTGCACATGCCCTCCATCGGCCAACGGCAGGGAACGCAGGAAATGCAGCTGGCTGCTGCCAGGCCCGAAACGCAGGAAGCGGCCCTGCAGCAAGGCGCCCCAGCCGGGCAGGCACGCGCTGTGGTCGGCGCCACTGTGCCAGCGCCGCCGGGCATTGCCGGCACAGCGCTCGGCAGGCTTGCCCAGGTCATGCGCTTCGCCAAACGCGTGGGCACAGCGCCCGTGCAGATAGCGGCCCCACTCGACATTGCCGGAAGTGGAGTTCTTGGTCCGCGCCATGCCCAACACCCGCAGTGCCGCCTGCAGGTCCGCAAACGCAGCATCTGGTTTTTCCATCGGCGCCGCCACAGGCCGGCGGAAACTGCCCAGGGGTTCGTAACCCAGCGCCGCAAGCCGGCCGAGGAAATGCATCGCATTGAAGGGCGGCAGCCTGTTGGACGGCAAGCTGCCCAGGCGGGCGCGCAGTGCGGCATGGCTGGCGAACCCCAGTCCCGCCGCGATGGCTTCCGTCAGATGGGACGATCTTCCTTCGGGAAAGCGCGCGTGCAGGCGGTTCTTGAGCGCCCGCAGTGCGTCGGCATGGGCGGGCGGCTTTTGCGCGGTCGCTGACGCAACGCAAGGAGCTTGCGAAGACATGGGCATTCACTCCTGTGAAGCCGGTGTCCCTCGATTGCGCACCAGCTTTGCGATGGAATGCAGATAGCACAGATGACGTCAGATGCTCGTTCCGATTTCACTCGAGGGCAAGTGGGGCCGGATGCCTGGTTCAATTATCCAATGGATTTTTTGACCTCGACAATGCGTCAGGCGCGTATGCGGGAAGTCCCGAAGCCGCCGGCCCGGCAGGGGCTGCTGGCGCAATCAGATGCTCCACCAGTGCGCGCGCCACGGGCGGCAGCGCTTCCAGGGAGCGCAGGCACAGCACCAACTGGCGCTGCGCCCAGGGTTCGTTCAGGCGCAATGCGGTGATTGCCAGCGTGCCCGCATACAAGGCCGCGCTCTGGCGCGGCAGCACGCCTACGCCCAGGCCGGCAGCCACCATCAGGCACAGGGCGTCGTAACTGGTCACCTGGATGCGCAGCCGCAGCGGCATGTCCAACTGCGCAGCGCTGCGCGTGAGCAGCGCGTTGATCACGCTGCCCACATGGGCGCCAACGAAGTCGTAGGCCAGCGCCTGCTGCATGCCGACTTCCTCCTGCTGTGTCAGCGGGTGGCCCTGCGGGGCAATCAGGATCAACTCGTCCTGCCGATAGGGCAGATAACTCAGGTCGCCGCCATAGCGCCCGGCATTCAGGATGCCGAAGTCGGCCGCGTTCTGCGCCACCGCCAGCGCAATCTCGCTGCTGACCTTTTCCTGCAGGTGCACCTGCACCTCGGGATGCTGGGCCATGAATCCCTGCAGCTGCGCCGGCAGGAACTGCGTGATCGCCGAGATGTTCGCCACCATGCGCACATGGCCGCGCATGCCGCTGCCGTACTCGCGCATCTGCCGCGCAATGCCATCGATTTCACCGAGAACGCTGCGCGCCAGGCCCAGCAAGGTATAGGCGGCTGGCGTGGGCGCGATGCCGCGGTTGCTGCGCGCGAACAACTGCACCTTCAGCTGCGCCTCGAGCTCCGCCAGGCGGCGGCTCGCGGCGGACGTGGCGATGTGCTCGCGCACGGCGGCGCGCGCGATGGCCTGCTCTTCCATGACCGCCACGAACAATCTCAGGGAAACGGGATCAAGTCGCATGCAGGTATTTTGCATTGCCCGATCAGCAATGCGACTGTCTTTTCAGTGCCATAGATATAAGGGTTTCTCCGCATTATTCGAAGTGCTATGCCCAAACGCGATGGCAGGCACGCAAATCAGCGTTTTGCATTCGCTGCGGTGTTTTGCATCATGGCCGCCTTCGCTCAGCGATACCTCGAGGAAAGAATGCAGGAAACTCTGGAACATGACCCATCGCTTCATGCGGGCGCACTGGCGGGCGTGCGGGTGGTGGAAATGGGGCAGCTCATTGCCGGCCCCTTTGCGGGCAAGACGCTGGGCGAATTCGGTGCCGACGTGATCAAGATCGAGGCGCCGGGCGCGGGCGATCCGCTGCGCAACTGGCGCATGATCAAGGAAGGCACCTCGGTGTGGTGGCAGGTGCAGTCGCGCAACAAGAAATCGGTGGCGCTCGACCTGCGCCAACCACAAGGCCAGGACCTGGTGCGCCGCCTGCTCCAGGAAACCGACGTGCTGATCGAGAACTTCCGGCCGGGCACGCTCGAAGGCTGGGGCATGTCGCCCGACGAACTGCATGCCATCAATCCCGGCCTGATCATCCTGCGCATCTCCGGCTATGGCCAGACCGGCCCGTACCGCGACCTGCCCGGATTCGGCGTGGTGGGTGAAGCCATGGGCGGGCTGCGCCACCTCACCGGCGAGCCAGGGCGGGTGCCGGTGCGCGTGGGCGTATCGATAGGCGACACGCTTGCCGCCCTGCACGGCACCATTGGCGTGCTCACCGCGCTCTACCACCGCAAGGCGCATGGCGGCAAGGGCCAGGTGATCGACGTGGCGCTGCACGAAGCCGTGTTCAACGTCATGGAAAGCCTGGTGCCCGAATACAGCGCCTTTGGCGCGGTGCGCGAAGCCGCAGGCAGCGCGCTGCCCGGCATCGCACCGTCGAACGCCTACCCCTGCTCCGATGGCTGGGTGCTGGTGGCCGGCAATGGCGACAGCATCTTCAAGCGCCTGATGCAGGCCATCGGGCGTGAAGAGCTGGCCAACGATCCCGATCTCGCCAGCAACGCCGGGCGTGTTGCACGGGTGCAGGAAATCGACGCCGCGATTGGCGCCTGGACGCAATCGCGCGGTATCGCGCAGGTGCTGGAGCAACTGGGCGCGGCGCGCGTGCCGGCCGGCCGTGTCTACACCGCGAAGGACATCTGCGAAGACCCGCACTACCGCGCGCGCGACATGATCCTGCAGCAGCAGACGCGCGACGGCTACAGCGTCGAAGTGCCGGGCGTCGTTCCCAAGCTGTCGGGCACACCGGGCACGGTGCGCTCGAGCGCGCCCGGGCTGGGCGACGACACCGATGCGGTGCTGGCCGGCATGGGCCTGGACGCCACGCAGATCGCCCAGCTGCGCGAAAAGGGGGTGATCCAATGAGCACGGCCGTCTGGAATGGCGCCGGCAGACGCATCCATATCCAGGAAGTCGGCCCGCGCGACGGCCTGCAGATGGAGAAGGCTTTCGTGCCCACGGCGCAGAAGATCGCGATGGTGAATGCGCTGTCGGCCGCAGGGCTGGCCAAGGTCGAGGTCACGGCATTCGTCTCTCCCACGGCGATTCCCGCGCTCGCGGATGCCGAGTCGGTGCTGCGCGGCATCGAGCGCCGGCCCGGCACCGTCATGACCTGCCTGGTGCCCAACGTCAAGGGCGCGCAGCGCGCGATGGGCGCCGGTGCCGACGAGCTGAACCTGGTGATGTCGGTCAGCGAGACGCACAACCTGTGCAATCTGCGCATGCTGCGGTCGCAGTCGTTTGCCGGCTTGCAGGAAGTGATCGCCGTCGCGCAGCAAGGCCAGGCAGCCGTCAACGTCTCGCTGTCGTGCAGCTTCGGCTGTCCGATGGAGGGCGATGTGCCCGAGCAGGTCGTGCTCGACTGGTCGCAACGTTTCATCGCGCTGGGCGTGCAAGGCATCACGCTGTGCGACACCACGGGCATGGCCCATCCGGCGCAGGTGCATGCACTGGTACGCGCCTTCAAGGCGCGCTGGCCGCAGACCCCATTGACGCTGCATTTCCACGACACGCGTGCCATGGCGCTGGCCAATGTGCTTGCCGCCATCGATGCCGGCGCAGACCGTTTCGACGCCTCCGTGGGCGGCTTGGGCGGCTGCCCCTATGCACCCGGCGCCAGCGGCAATGCCTGCACCGAGGAACTGGTGCATGCGCTGCAGCTCATGGGCTACGACACCGGCGTGGACCTCGCCGCGCTGACGCAGGTCGCGGCGGGGCTGCCGGCGCAGATCGGCCATGACATCCCCAGTGCGATCGTCAAGGCAGGCCCGGTGCACCAGCTGCACCCTGCGCCCGCATCGCTCGAAGAAATCCGCAGCCGCGCGCACGAGCGGCTGCAGGCAACGGCAAACGGGCTTTGAGGCCCGTCATTACAAAACCAAGGAGACACACAATGACAATCAACCGTAAGCAATTCTCGCGTCTGGCAGTGGCCACCGGCCTGGCCCTGGGCCTGGCTGGCACGGCCATGGCGCGCGCCGACTATCCCACCAAGCCCATCACCATGGTGGTGCCGGCCGCGGCCGGCGGCACCACCGACCTGGCCGCGCGCATGACGGCGCAGGCGCTGAGCCCGGTGCTGGGCCAGTCGATCGTGGTGGAGAACAAGGGCGGCGGCAACGGCAATATCGCCGCGGCCCAGGCCAAGCGCGCCGAAGCCGACGGCTACACACTGCTGATGCAGTACTCGGGCTTTCATGTGATCTCGCCGCATCTGGCGAAAAGCGCCTGGGAGCCAGCCGATTTCGTGCCCGTGGCCAACGTGCTGTCGGCACCGCAGATCATCGTCGTGCGCCGCGACCTGCCGGTCAACAACATGCAGGAACTGGTGGCCTACGCCAAGGCCAATCCCGCAAAGCTCAACTATGCTTCCTCGGGAAATGGCTCGCTGCAGCATGTGACCGGCGTGCAACTGGAGCAGGCGGCCGGCATCCGCATGGTGCACGTGCCCTACAAGGGCACGGGCCCGGCGCTGCAGGATCTGCTTAGCGGCCAGGTGGACCTGACGTTCGGCACCGCGCCACCCTTCATGCCGCATATCCAGGCCGGCAAGCTCAAGGTGCTGGCCGTGACCGGCAAGGAGCGCCTGCCCAGCCTGGCCAACGTGCCGACCACGGCCGAAGCCGGCCTGCCGGGCGTCAACGCCACCTCATGGTTCGCGCTGTTCGCACCGGCCAAGACCCCCAAGGACATCGTGCGCAAGCTCGAAACCGATGTGCGCAACATGCTCAGCGACCCGGCTTTCCAGAAGAAGGCGCTGGACCAGGGCGCGACCGCGGACTTCAAGGACAGCAAGGCGCTGGGCGCCATGGTCAAGCACGACTGGGATATGTGGGGCAAGGTGGTCAAGGAGGCGAATATCCAGGCCGAGTGACGCGCGCCTGCGCCTGCGGGGACCGGCCTCAGCCGGCCCCCTGCTGCGCCGCCTTGGCCAGCAGGAAATCGATCAGCGTCGCAATGGCCCGGGTCTGAAAGCGCGTGGGCATGTACAGCAGGTATTTGTGGGTGGACAGGAAGTCCAGGCTGCCCGGCGCAAAGGGCAGCCGCACCAGATCGCCGCGCTGCAGTGGCTCGCGCACCATGTAATCGGGCACGACGCCCACGCCCAGGCCTTGCAGGATGGCGTCGCGCAGGAAATAGAAATTCGCCGACATCAGACGCGGCTTGATGCGCAGCTCGGTGCCGCCCAGGTGGTGGCCGGCCAGGCGCAGCTTCTGGCCCGTGAGATTCGAGGTGATCAGCGGTACCTGGTGCAGGTCCGCAAGGCTGCCGGGCATGCCGTGCTGCTGCACCAGCGCCGGGGCTGCGCACGCCACGTAGTGCACCGGCCCCATGTTGCGCGCCACCAGGTTCAGCGGCGGCTCGGCCATCACGCGCATCGCGAAATCCACTTCGCCCTCCAGCAGGTCGGCCATGTCGTTGTTGAAAACCACCTCCAGCGTCACGCCCGGATAGATCTGCATGAACTCGGTGAGCCATGCCGACATCGTCAGCTGCCCGTAGCCGCTGGGCACCGACAGGCGCACCGTGCCCTGCAGGCCCTGGCCCAGCGTGCTCACGGCTTCGCTGGCAGCGAGCAACTCCTTGCGCATCGCGCGTCCATGCTCATACAGCTTCCAGCCGAGTTCGGTGGGCTCGATCTGGCGCGTGGTGCGCCGCAGCAGTTGCTGGTCCAGTTCCCGCTCGAGCTGGTTGAGCCGCTGGCTCACGCTGGCGCGGCTCACTCCCAGCCGGGCTGCCGCCTTGCTGAGATTGCCGGCTTCGATGATGTCGACCAGCAGGGACAGGGTGGCCAGGTTCATTGTCAAATTTTCGATTACACAATGTTCAATTTTTATCACAATTGATAAATTTTCTAAACATATCAAAATACGCACCAGCTTGGCGCAGCGCTGCGTGCGCCGGCAAATAGAGGGGTCTGCGTGCCTCGTTGTTGATCTGTTGGACAAGGCCCTTCCCATGAGCGCTTCCCTTCCCCTCCAGCCGCTGGCTGGCCTGCGTGTTCTCGACCTGTCGCGTGTGCTGGCCGGCCCGATGTGCGCCATGTCGCTGGCCGACCTGGGCGCCGACGTCATCAAGGTCGAGCACCCGAGCCGCGGCGACGACACGCGCGACTGGGGCGTGCGCGTCGGCAGCCGCAACACCTCCTACTTCAACAGCGCCAACCGCAACAAGCGCTCGATCAGTCTGGACCTGCAATCGCCCCGGGGCCAGGAAATCGCGCTGCAGCTCGCGGCGAAAAGCGATGTAGTGATCCAGAACTTCAAGGTCGGCGGCGCCGAGAAGCTGGGCCTGGGCTATGAGCAGCTCAGCGCGCTCAACCCGCGCCTGGTGTACTGCTCGATCTCGGGCTATTCGCGCTCCGGCGCAGAAGCCAAGCGCCCGGGCTACGACCTGGTCGTGCAGGGCGAAGCCGGCCTGATGGCGATGAACGGCGACGAAGGCCAGGGCCCGCTCAAGTTCGGCGTGGCCGCCGTGGACATGTTCACCGGCATGTATTCCGCGCAGGCCATCCTGGCCGCGCTGTACGAGCGCCACAGCACCGGCAAGGGCCGCCATGTGCAGATGGCGCTTTATGACTGCGGCCTGATGATCACCAGCTACTACGGCATGGAAGCACTGCTCAAGGACGGCGACCCGCCGAAGTTCGGCAACGCCCACCCGTCCATCGTGCCGTACGGCGTATTCGAAGCCGCCGACGGCCCGCTGGTGATCACCGTGGGCAACAACGGCCAGTTCCAGCGCTTTTGCAACGAGATCATCGGCCACCCCGAATGGGCCACCGACGAGCGCTTCGCCACCAACACCGCACGCTCGGCCAACCGCCATGTGCTGATGCCGCTGATCCACGCCGCGCTGGCGCGCAAACCGCGCGCAGAACTGCTGGCGCAGCTCACGGCGGCGCAGATTCCCTGCGGCGAGGTGCTGGGCCTGCTCGATGCGCTGCAGTCCGAACGCGCCCAGGCGGCAGGCTTGCTGCACCGCTATGACGACAGCGAAGCCGGCGCGCAGGCCGTGCTCGCGCCCCCTTACGCGATGGATGGCGAACGCCTGCCCGTGCGCATGCCCCCGCCCCATCTGGGCGAACACACCGACGCCGTTTTGAGCGAGCAACTGGGACTGGCGGCCGACGCCATTGCCGACCTGCGCGCGCACAACATCATCTAAGTACAGGTTTTTTACCGGAGACAAGTCATGACCAAGCCACAAGCTTCCCTCAATCGCCGCCACCTGCTGGCCGCCGGCGCCGCTGGCGCGCTGAGCGCCCTGCCGGGCATCAGCTTCGCCGCCGACCCCGCCTGGCCCAACAAGCTGGTGAAGATCGTCGTGGCCTTCCCGCCGGGCGGCCCCACCGACACCGCCGCGCGCATCGTCGCGCAAAAGCTCAGCGAGCGCCTGGGCCAGACCATGATCGTCGAGAACCGTCCCGGCGCGTCGGGCTCGATCGGCACGGCCGCGTTCATCAAGTCGCCCGCCGATGGCTACAACCTGTCGATGTTCGGCATGCCGGCGCTGCTGGCTCCGCTGCTGTTCAACAACAACGCCTACGACGTGCGCAAGGACTTCATGCCCGTGGCCACGGTCTATGACCTGCCGATGGCCATCGTGATCAACCCGCGCGTGCTGCCCGACGTCACCAACCTGCAGCAGCTGATCGCGCACGCCAAGGCCGCCGAAACGCCGCTGAACTACACCAGCTCGGGCACCGGCAGCTTCGGCCACCTGTCGATGGAACAGCTCAAGGATCTGGGCGGCTTCCAGATGCAGCACATCCCCTACCGCGGCAGCGCACCGGCCGTGACCGACCTGATCGGCGGCCAGATCCCCGTGATGTTTGCCGATGTGGTTGCCGCCCTGCCCCACATCCAGGCCGGCAAGCTGCGCGCCATCGCCGGCAGCTCGAACAAGGCCAAGCTGCTGCTGCCGGGCATCAAGTCCGTGGCCGAGCAAGGCTTCGCCGGCTTCGATGCCGACACCTGGGGCGGCCTGATTGCGCCGCTGGGCACGCCGCGCGCCATCATCGACCGCCTCAATGCCGAGCTGAAGGTCATCCTGGCCGATGCCGAACTGCAGAAGAAGCTGATCGGCGCTGGCGCCGTGGCCAGCTACCAGGACTCCGAAACCATGCGCAAGCGCCTGGCCGCGGATTACACGCGCTGGAGCAAGATCGCCAAGGACAAGAACATCTCGGCACTGTAAGGCGCTGCTCCCTGCAGACGCAGGGTGTGCCAACGACAAAGCCCCGGCAAGTTCAGCGCTTGCCGGGGCTTTTTTCACACCATGCGGCGCCTTGCTGGTGTGCGCGAGCCCCGCCCTCTGTAGCTATCCGCGCGTCACGGCGCCGGCCGCGGCGCCTTCTGCAAACTCGCCTGCGTCACGCTGGCGCCCGGCGCCACGTCTTCCGTGATCCAGACATTGCCGCCAATGGTCGCCCCCTTGCCCAGGGTCACGCGGCCGAGGATGGTGGCGCCCGCATAGATCACCACATCGTCCTCCACCACCGGATGGCGCGCCAGGCCCTTTTTCAGCTGCCCGTCGCTGCCGGTGGGAAAGCGCTTGGCGCCCAGCGTCACGGCCTGGTAGACGCGCACATGCCGGCCGATCACCGCCGTCTCGCCGATCACCACGCCCGTGCCATGGTCGATGAAGAAGCTCGCGCCAATGCGCGCGCCCGGATGGATGTCGATGCCGGTCTGCGCATGCGCCAGCTCGGCGACGATGCGCGCCAGCAAGGGCAACCCCAGTTGGTAGAGTTCATGCGCGAGCCGGTGGTGGATCATGGCCAGCACGCCCGGATAGCACAGCAGCACTTCATCGACGCTGCGCGCGGCCGGGTCGCCCTGGTAGGCGGCGAGCACGTCGGAGTCGAGCAAGCGGCGCAACCCGGGCAGCGCGGCCGTGAACCGGCGCACGGCATCCGTGGCCTGCGCCTCGATCTCGGCGGCGGGCAGCGGCGCATGGCGCGCGTTGTAGTGCAGCTCCAGCCGGGCCTGGCCCAGCAGTTCCTGCAGCGCAGCGTCCAGCGTGTGGCCGACATAGAAATCCTCGCTCTCATGGCGCAGGTCGGTCGGCCCCAGGCGCATGGGGAACAGCGCCCCCTTGAGTCCTTCGACGATGCGCACCAAGGCGTCGCGCGACGGAAACTCGCGGCCGCCCGGATCACGCGAGCGCTTTTGCTGGTCGCGCCATTCCTCGCGCACGCTGCGCAGCGCACGCACGATCTCGCCCACTTCGAAATTCGCCATCTGGCTTCCTTGTTGTTCTTGCGGCACCCGGCCTGGAGCCGGCGGGGACTGCACGAGGGTGCACGGTCTGCCGCCCATCGCCACGATGGCCCCACCACAATGTAGGAGCGCCGCAGGAAAAGTCCAACGATTTAAATTTCCAGCCCAGATGACAAATCTATCTGAAAGCACCTGTGCGCGCAGAGCGACGCAAGCGCTCAGCCGGCCAGACTGGCCACGAGCTGGCGTGCCGCCTTGGCCGTGGCCCCCTTGCCGGTGATGGCCAAGGCGGGCGGGTGGGCCAGCATGTGCTCGAAGACCTGGCGCACTTCGTCGGCTTCGATGCCGTCGATCAGCGCCAGCGCCTGCGACATGGGCGTCACGCTGCCGACGGCAAACAGCTCCTCGACCGCCTGCTCCATCGTCGCATAGGGCCGCTCTGCCGCGCGCACCCGCGCCACCGTCAGCTGGTTCTTCGCGCGCTCCAGATGCACGGGATCGATGGCCGCGGCCTGGGCGCGCAGCAGCCGTCCAGTCGCCGCGAACAGTGCCTCGAGCTTGTCCGGCGTGGTGACCGCATGCACGATGAAATTGGCCCAGACATCGCCGCTTTCGGTGGCCGCATAGGCGGTGTAGGCCAGGCCCATCTGCTCGCGCACGGTGTCGACCAGCGGCGACGACATCCCCTCGCCGAATACATAGGCCGCCAGCGCGGCCGTGAGGCGCCAGCGCGGTCCCGCCCGGTCTTCGGCAGCCGCCGGATACAAGGGATAGGCAAGGTTCACGAACACCTGTGAAACCTGGGGAAAACGCCGCGCCAGCGCCTGGCCGACATACCTGGCAGGCTCCGGTTTCTGCGGCACCGGCAGGTCGTCGGAAGCCCGCATGCCCGAAAACAGCTCGGCCGCCAGCGCCATCCAGGCGTCGACGTCGAAGTTGCCGGCCGCCACCACCAGGGTTTTGTGCGCGACATAGTGCCGCTGCACATGGCGCACCAGGTCCTGCCGCGTGAATCCTTCGATGTTGGCGACGGTGCCGATCACCGGCATGCCCATAGGGTCGTTGCCCCAGAGGGCGCGGTCGAGCACATCGTTGGCGCTGTCTTCCGGATCCTCGTCGTATTCGATCGCCTCCTGGCGGATCACCTCCAGCTCGCGCTGCAGCTCGGCCTCGGGAAAGGTGCTGTTGAGCACGATGTCGGCCGTCATGCGCAGCAGCGCCGGCGCATGGCGGCCGAGGCCGGTCATGAAGTAACCCGTGGTGTCCTTGCCGGTGAAGGCATTGACTTCCGCGCCCAGGCGCTCGGCATCGAGGTTGATGGCCTGCACCGAACGCGTGGCCGTGCCCTTGAACGCCATGTGCTCGAGCACGTGGCTGATGCCGTTGGTGTCGGGCGTCTCGTCACGCGAGCCCACGCGCAGGAACACGCCCACGCTGGCACTGTGCACGTGGGGCATGGGCAGGGCCAGCAGGCGCACCCCGTTGGGGAGCGTGCGCTGGACCATGGTCGTCGGACTCACTCCCACTCGATCGTCGCTGGCGGCTTGGTCGAGACGTCGTAGGTCACGCGGTTGATGCCGCGGACTTCATTGATGATGCGGCCGGAGACCTTCTTCAGCAGCGAGTACGGCAGCTCGGCCCAGTCGGCCGTCATGAAGTCGCTGGTCTGCACGGCGCGCAACGCCACGACATAGTCGTAGGTGCGGCCGTCGCCCATCACGCCCACGCTCTTGACCGGCAGGAACACGGTGAACGCCTGGCTGGTCAGCTCGTACCAGGTCTTGCCCGTGGCCGGATCGACGGCGTTGTAGAGCTCCTCGATGAAGATCGCATCGGCGCGGCGCAGCAGGTCCGCATATTCCTTCCTGACTTCACCCAGGATGCGCACGCCCAGGCCCGGGCCGGGGAACGGGTGGCGGTAGACCATGTTGCGCGGCAGGCCCAGCGCCACGCCGAGTTCGCGGACTTCGTCCTTGAAAAGGTCGCGCAGGGGTTCGAGCAGCTTCAGGCCCAGTTGTTCGGGCAGGCCGCCGACATTGTGGTGGCTCTTGATGGTCACGGCCTTCTTGCTCTTGGCGCCGCCCGACTCGATGACGTCGGGATAGATCGTGCCCTGGGCCAGGAAGGTCGCGCCCTTGCTGCCGGCGTTCGCGGCCTTGAGCTTGCCGGCTTCGGCCTTGAAGACGTCGACGAACAGGCGGCCGATGATCTTGCGCTTTTGCTCGGGGTCGGCCACGCCGGCGAGTTCGCCCAGGAACAGGTCGGCGGCATCGACGCGCAACACCTTGGCGTGCAGCTTGCCCTCGAACATCTCCATGACCATGTCGCCTTCGTTCAGGCGCAGCAGGCCGTGGTCGACGAACACGCAGGTCAGCTGGTCACCGATCGCGCGGTGGATCAACGCAGCAGCCACGGACGAGTCGACGCCGCCCGACAGGCCCAGGATGACCTCCTCGTCACCGACCTGTTCGCGGATCTTCGCGACCGCTTCCTCGATGTAGTCGCCCATGATCCAGTCCGGTGCCGCGCCGCAGATGTCACGCACGAAGCGGTTGAGCATCGCCTGGCCCTGCACGGTGTGCGTGACTTCGGGATGGAACTGCACGGCGTAGTAGCGGCGCGTTTCGTCGGCCATGCCGGCGATGGGACACGACGGCGTGGAGCACATGACCTTGAAGCCTTCGGGCAGCTGGGTCACCTTGTCGCCGTGGCTCATCCAGACCTTGAGCATGCCGTGGCCTTCGGCCGTGGCGAAGTCCTCGATGCCCTTGAGCAGTTCGGTCTGGCCATGCGCGCGCACTTCGGCATAGCCGAATTCGCGGTTGTTCGAGCCTTCGACCTTGCCGCCGAGCTGAGTGGCCATGGTCTGCATGCCATAGCAGATGCCCAGCACCGGCAGGCCCAGCTCGAACACGGCGTCGGGCGCGCGGTCGTCGACCTCATAGACGCTGGCGTGGCTGCCCGAAAGAATCACCCCCTTGAGCTTGCCGTCGGCGGCAAACTCGCGCACCCACTCGCTGCTCACGTCGCAGGGATGGACTTCGCAGTAGACATGGGCTTCGCGCACGCGGCGCGCGATCAGCTGGGTGACTTGGGAGCCGAAGTCGAGGATGAGGATCTTGTCGTGTTGCATGGTCTGGAAAATGGCAAGGCCCGATCCTCCTGCCGGGGCAGAGAATCGGGCCGTTGAATGGCGATCAACCGATTTTAAAGCGGCTCTTAATCCGCGCGGTAGTTCGGTGCTTCCTTGGTGATCTGCACGTCGTGGACGTGGCTCTCGCGGATGCCGGCCGTCGTGATCTCGACGAACTCGGCCTTGTTGTTCATCTCTTCGATGCTGGCGCAGCCGCAGTAGCCCATGGCCGCGCGCACGCCGCCGGCCATCTGGTAGACGATGGAGACCATCGAGCCCTTGTAGGGCACGCGGCCTTCGATGCCTTCGGGCACGAGCTTGTCGGCGGTGGGGTTGCCGGTCGTCGATTCCTGGAAGTAGCGGTCGGCCGAGCCTTGCTGCATCGCGCCGATCGAGCCCATGCCGCGGTAGCTCTTGTACGAGCGGCCCTGGTACAGGATGACTTCGCCCGGCGCTTCCTCGGTGCCCGCAAACATGCCGCCCATCATGATGGTCGACGCGCCCGCAGCCAGCGCCTTGGCGATGTCGCCCGAGAAGCGCACGCCCCCGTCGGCAATCAGCGGCACGCCCGTGCCCTGCAGCGCCGTGGCCACGCTGTCGATGGCCATGATCTGGGGCACGCCCACGCCGGCGACGATGCGCGTCGTGCAGATCGAGCCCGGGCCGATACCGACCTTGACCGCATCGGCACCGGCTTCGACCAGCGCCAGCGCGGCCGCGCCGGTAGCAATGTTGCCGCCGACGACGTCGACCTGCGGGTAGTTCTGCTTGACCCAGCGCACGCGCTCGATCACGCCCTGGCTGTGGCCGTGGGCGGTGTCGACGATGATCGCGTCGACGCCGGCCTTGACCAGCAGTTCCACGCGCTCTTCGGTGCCCGCACCCACGCCCACGGCAGCGCCCACGCGAAGCCGGCCGGCGCCATCGCGCGCGGCGTTCGGGAAGGTGGTCTGCTTGTTGATGTCCTTGACGGTGATCAGGCCCTTGAGCTCGAAGTCATCGTTCACGACCAGGATGCGCTCGAGCTTGTGCTTGTTGAGCAGCGCCTTGGCTTCGGCGGGCGTGGTGCCGGCCTTCTCGTTGACGGTGATGAGCTTCTCGCGGCGCGTCATGATCTCGCTGACCTTGACGTCGTAGCGCGTCTCGAAGCGCACGTCGCGGCTGGTGACGATGCCGACGACCTTGCCGCCATCGCAGACCGGGAAACCGGAGATGCCGAGGTTTTCCGACAGCTGCAGCACTTGCAGCACGGTGTGCTCGGGGGTGATGACCACGGGGTCGATCACGACGCCGGATTCATGGCGCTTGACCTTGGCCACTTCGGCGGCCTGCTCCTGGGCCGTCATGTTCTTGTGGATGATGCCAATGCCACCCTCTTGCGCAATGGCGATCGCCAGGCGCGCTTCCGTCACGGTATCCATCGCAGCGGACACCAGCGGAATGTTCAGGGAAATATTGCGCGAGAAACGGGTCGCGAGGGACGTATCCTTGGGCAGGATTTGGGAGTAAGCGGGAACCAGCAACACATCGTCGAAGGTCAGTGCTTTTCCAAGAAGGCGCATGTGAAAGCTCCAAAAAAACGATTGTACCCGTGCCAGCTATTCTTAGAGGGCGCACCCGGTTTTTGCCGCCTGTCTTGGCAGGCCCGGCGCGAAGTGCGAAGATTCCGCGCTGACGCCTGCTCCTCCACTTTTCCCGACCGCCGCCATGAAGCTTTCCACGCTTGTCCTGTTCTGCGCCAGCAGCCTCGTATCTGCGAGCGCCCTGGCGCAGTGGCAATGGCTCGACGCGCAGGGGCGCAAGGTCTATAGCGACCTGCCGCCCTCGAACCAGGTGCCGGCCGACCGCATCCTGCAGCGGCCTGGTACTGCACGCAATCCCGTGACCGCAGCACCCTCGTCCCCTTCCCAGCCGGCGCAGCAGCCGGACGGCCGCGGTGTCGACCGCGACCTGCAGGCGCGCAAGGCAGCCGAAGAGGCCGAGCAGGCGCGGCGCGAACAGGCCCAGGCCCATGAACAGGACAAGCGCCAGGCCCTGCTGCGCCAGGACAACTGCGCGCGCGCCCGTGCGGCGCTGGCCGCGCTGGCCGACGGTCAATTGGTGGCGCATACCAATGCGCTGGGTGAGCGCGTCTACATGGACGACCAAAGGCGCGCGCAGGAGCGCCAGCGCGCCCAGGGCATGGTGGCCAGCGACTGCGGCCCGGCGCCGGCCACGCAGCCAGCCACTGCGCAGCCTGCGCCGGCCCAGCCCGCGGCCCTGCAGCCTAGCGCCGTGAATCCACCTGCGGCATCGCGGCGCGACCCCACCCCGCCCGGCGCGTCAGGCGCCGGCCTGCCGCGGCCCGGACGTCCCGACGAACCGGCCGTGCCGACGGTTCAGTAACCGGCCTTGCCGCCGGGGCGCTGGCGCGAGAACAGGCCAGCGCCACGCGCGCCCTGGCGCGCAAAGCGCTCGCGCCGCGCGACCTTGGGATCGACCAGCAGTGGCCGGTACAGCTCGACGCGGTCCCCGTCCTCAAGCAGCTGGTCGTGCTCGGCGCGCCGCCCCCAGATGCCGGTGGCGCAGGCGCTGTCCTCCAGATGCACGGCGCGCAGCGCATCGCGCAGGCGCGCGCTGGGCGGCAGGCGCAAAGACCATTCCTGTACCTGCCCGGCCGCGGCCGAAAACACCACCTCCACGCGCAGCGGCGCGGCGGCGGCCGCTGCTTCAGCCATAGACCTGTTCCGCGCGCTTGATGAAGGCGTCGACCATCGAGGACGCAATGCGGTCGAACACCGGGCCGACCAACGCCGCCAGCGCGATATTGTCGAAGCCGTAGCTCAGGCGCAGTTCAACCTTGCAGGCGCGCTGCGAGCCATCGCCCACGGGATGGAAGAACCAGTCGCCCTCGAGGTGCGAGAACGGCCCTTTGACCAGGCGGATGGTCACGCGCCGGCCTGCTTCGTGGGTATTGCGCGTCACGAACGATTTGCGCAGCCCGCCCATGGCCATGCCCACTTCGGCCGTCATGCCCTGCTCGTCCTGCTCCAGGATGCGCGCATGGTCGCACCAGGGCAGAAAGTCGGCGTAATGGTCCACATCCGTCACCAGTGCATACATTTCTTCGGGGCTGTACCAGATGAGGACGGATTTGTTGACTGTTTTCATGAAAAAAGGGCCGGAGTAGGGCCGCTGGAAAGGCTATCGCAGCAGCCGGGGCCGATGGAAACTAGAATCTCTGCAGCGAGACGACAAACTACATTGTAGGGAGACCTTTTATCTCCTGGATTGCGCCGCACTTATTCATACATGGCCAAAAAAACCGATTCCCCGTCCCGCATTGCCGACAACAAGAAAGCGGCCTACAACTATTTCTTCGAGGAGCGCCACGAAGCCGGCATGGTGCTGCACGGCTGGGAAGTCAAGGCGCTGCGCGAAGGCAAGGTGCAGCTGACCGACGGCTACGTTGTCATCAAGGATGGCGAGCTGTTCCTGATCGGCTGCCAGATCAACCCGCTGCGCACCGCCTCGACGCACGTGAGCCCCGATGCCGCGCGCACAAAGAAGCTGCTGCTGCACAAGGAAGAGATCAAGCGGCTGATCGGCAAGGTCGAGCAAAAGGGCTATACCCTGGTGCCGCTGAACCTGCACTGGAAGAATGGCCTGGTCAAGGCCGAGATCGCGCTGGCCAAGGGCAAGGGCGAGCACGACAAGCGCGACACCATCAAGGACCGCGAAGGCAAGCGCGAGGTCGAACGCGCGATGAAGAGCCGCAACCGCTGAGGAGGCAAATTGCGGGAAGTCAGGGCGTGCGCCGAAACCGTTCGTGGTGAGCTTCCCTGGGCGGGCGCGTCGCACCATGAACGGCCCGTCCTCATGCTTTGAGCGCAGGCCGTTCACCCTTCGACGCGGCCGGCGAAGCAGGCTCAGGGCGAACGGAGATTTTGAAGCCCACTGTTTCTTTTGAATGCCTGGCGAGAACCAGTCTCGTTTTTCCTTTTCACGGCCGCATCAGTCCGCCAGACCCGCCAGCGGGTGCGCATACGCCGGCCAGGGGCTCGCAAAGAACGCCTGCCAGTCGGCATCCTGCACGTCCTCGATGCGGGCCGGATTCCAGCGCGGCGCATGGTCCTTGTCCACGGCCAGCGCGCGGATGCCCTCCACCGTCTCGCTCTGGCCCGGGCGCAGATAGAAGCAGTGGCGCACCATGTCGCGCTCCATGCGCAGGTCGTCGGACAGACCCATCGCACGCGCGCGGCGCATCTGTTCCAGCACCACATGCAGCATCAGCGGCGAGCGCTTGCGCAGCGTGGCCACGGTTGCCAGTGCCCAGTTGCTGCCCTCGGCCTCGAGCGCGGCGACGATCGCCGCGACGGTGGGCAACGCAAAGATGCGGTCGATCGCGGTCTGATGCACCGAGAGATGGGTCTCGGCCGTGCCCAGCTGGGCGTCGATCCACTGCTGGACCGCGGCGCCGTCTGTGAACGCTTGCGTTGCCAACCCTTCCCAGATCTCGGCCAACCGGCCTGAAGGCACGAAGCCGTCGGCCAGATTCAGCGCAATGGCGTCGCCCGCGCCAATGGTGTCGCCCGTCAGGGCCAGCCATTCGCCGGCGCGGCCCGGGCAGCGGCTGAGAAAGTAGCCGCCGCCGACATCGGGGAACAGGCCGATCGCGGTTTCCGGCATGGCCATCTTGGTGCGCTCGGTCACGATGCGCGCGCTCGCGCCCTGGCTGATGCCCATGCCGCCGCCCATCACGATGCCGTCCATGAACGCGATATAGGGCTTGGGATAGTGGTGGATCAGGTGGTTGAGCGCGTACTCCTCGGTGAAGAAGTCCTCGAGCTGCGGGTTGCCCGTACTGCCGGCCTGGTGCAGGAAGCGGATGTCGCCACCGGCGCACAGCGCGCCGAACACGCCTTCCTTGTTGCTGCCGCGCAGCGCCACGGCCAGCACCTGCGGGTCGTCCCGCCACGTCAGCAACGCGGCCATCAGCTCGCGCACCATCTCCAGCGACAGTGCATTGAGCGCGCGCGCGCGGTTCAAGGTGATGCAGCCGATACGGCCGCGCACTTCGGTCAGGACCAGTGCATTTGTCTCCGTCATCTTGTGTTCCTCTAGCAGTGATCGAGCGCAGCCCCATGGCTGCGCGCCAAGCTTAAACCTTAACCGAGGCCGCACCCTTCACCCTGTCGCAGACGCAAAAAAAGCCGCACACGGCGGCTTTTTTTGTGAACGCGAAGCGTATCAACGCGAGGCACGCTTGCGATCGCTTTCCTTGAGGTGGCGCTTGCGCACGCGAATGCTCTTGGGCGTGATCTCGACCAGTTCGTCTTCCTCGATGAACTCGACGCCGTATTCCAGCGACAGGTCGATCGGGGGGGTGATCTTGATCGCGTCTTCCTTGCCCGAGACACGGAAGTTGGTCAGCTGCTTGGTGCGCGTGGCGTTGACCACCAGGTCGTTGTCACGGCTGTGGATACCGATGATCATGCCTTCGTACACCGGATCGTTGGCCTTGACGAACATGCGGCCGCGGTCGTCGAGCTTGCCCAGGGCGTAGGTGAAGATTTCACCGTCGTCCATGGAGATCAGCACGCCGTTCTTGCGGCCGCCGATGTCGCCCTTGTGCGGTTCGTAGCTGTCGAAGATGTTCGAGATCAGGCCAGAACCACGGGTCAGGTTCAGGAATTCGTTGGTGAAGCCGATAAGGCCACGCGCCGGAATGCGGTACTCAAGGCGCACGCGGCCACGGCCGTCGGACTCCATGTTGACCAGTTCGCCCTTGCGCTCGCCCAAGGCCTGCATCACGCCGCCCTGGCTGGTTTCCTCGACGTCAGCCGTGACCAGCTCGATAGGCTCGTGCTTCTCACCGTTGATTTCGCGGAACACGACGCGCGGCTTGGACACTGCGAGTTCATAGCCTTCGCGGCGCATTTCTTCCAGCAGAATCGTCAGGTGCAGTTCGCCGCGGCCGGACACTTCGAAAATGCCGTCTTCGTCGGTTTCCTTGACGCGCAGGGCCACGTTCGAACGCAGTTCCTTTTGCAGGCGGTCCCAGATCTGGCGGCTCGTCACGAACTTGCCTTCACGGCCGGCCAGAGGCGAGTTGTTCACGCAGAAGTTCATGGTCAAGGTCGGTTCATCGATCTTGAGCATGGGCAGGGGCTGCGGATTCAGCGGATCGGTGATGGTTTCACCGATGCCCAGGTTCTCGATACCGTTGACCAGCACGATGTCGCTGGGGCCGGCTTCGTTGACCTGCACGCGGTCGATACCCTGGAACTTGTGGATCTGGTTGATCTTGCCCTTGTAGGGCTTGCCTTCGGGACCGGCCATGATCTGGACTTCCTGGCCCATCTTGATCGTGCCCTGGGTGATGCGGCCCACGCCGATACGGCCGACGAAGGTCGAGTAGTCGAGCGCCGACACCTGCATTTGCAGCGGGGCCGTCGCGTCGCCCTGCACCGAAGGCACATGGCTCAGGATGGTGTTGAACAGGGCGGACATGTCCTGGCCCCACTGCTCCCCGGGAGCGCCTTCTTCGGTCGACGACCAGCCGTTGATGCCCGAGGCGTAGACCACGGGGAAATCGAGCTGCTCATCGGTCGCGCCGAGCTTGTCGAACAGGTCGAAAGCGGCGTTGACCACGTAGTCGGGACGCGCACCGGGCTTGTCCACCTTGTTGACCACGACGATGGGCTTGAGACCCAGGGCCAGCGCCTTCTTGGTCACGAAGCGCGTCTGGGGCATGGGGCCTTCCTGCGCGTCGATCAGCAGCACCACGCCGTCGACCATGGACAGCGCGCGCTCGACTTCACCGCCGAAGTCCGCGTGACCGGGCGTGTCGAGGATGTTGATGTGGGTGCCTTCCCAGCTCACGGCGCAGTTCTTCGCCAGGATGGTAATGCCGCGCTCGCGCTCGATGGCATTGTTGTCCATGACGGTGTCGACCACCTTCTCATGTTCGGCAAACGTGCCGGACTGGCGCAGCAGCTGGTCGACCATGGTGGTTTTGCCGTGGTCAACGTGCGCGATGATTGCGATGTTGCGGATTTGTGTACTCATAAAGTTTCCAAAATGCCGCGGTCTGTTGGGCGCGGCGTGCCTTCCAAAATTTGTTGAATTTCCAAGGGGCTCAGCAGGCGGTCGGGAATCAGTTCCCCGGCCCGCACATGGCCTACTCCCAATAAAGCGTGGGGTTGCGCACCGTAGACGGCCACGGCGTCGGCATCCGGCCAGTCGCCCGAGCGGCGCATGCCCGACAGAAAACGTCCGGCATCGTACTCGCTCAGCGTGACCGGCGTGTGTTCATGCAACAACAGTTGCGGCGGTTGTACCTGCAACAAGCGCTGTTCTTCGTCCATCGCTTCGAGCGCTTCGAGCGTGACGCAGCCATCCAGCCCCAGTCCACCGGTGTCGGTGCGGCGCAGGAAGCGCAGGTGCGCACCGCAGCCCAGGGCCTCACCGATATCCTCACCCAGGGTGCGGATATAAGTGCCTTTGCTGCAGGTCACGACCAGCTTCACGGCGGCAAAACCGTCCGCGTCCTCGCACAGGCTCACGGCCAGCGCGTGGATCGTGACCGCACGCGCGGGGCGCTCGATCTCTATGCCTTCGCGCGCATATTCGTAGAGCGCCTTGCCATCCTTTTTCAAGGCGCTGTGCATCGGCGGCACCTGCGAGATCGCGCCGGTGAACTGCGCGGCCACGGCCTGCAGCCGCCCGGGCGTGAACGCGGCGAGGTCCACGGGCCGCTCGCGCACCACCTCGCCCTCCGCATCGGCAGTGGTCGTGGTCGTGCCCAGTCGGGCAATGGCGACATAGGTCTTGGCGGCTTCAAGCTGCAGCTGGCTGAACTTGGTGGCGGCGCCAAAGCACAGCGGCAGAACGCCGCTGGCCAGTGGATCGAGGGTGCCGGTGTGTCCGGCTTTTTCCGCGCGCAACAACCACTTCACCTTCTGCAAAGCGTCATTGCTGGAAAACCCCAGCGGTTTGTCGAGCAGCAACACCCCATGCACAGGGCGGCGCTGCACCCTGGTGCGTGGCGCGTTCATGCTCAATCTTCTTTCGCGCGCGAAGAAACCGCCTTGGCGATCAAGGCGTTCATGTCGGACGCGCGCTCCGTCGTACGGTCGTAGACGAAGTGCAGCGTCGGCACGGTGTGGATATGCAGGCGCTTGAACAGGCCGTTGCGCAGAAAGCCCGCGGCCTGGTTCAGGCCTTCGAGCGCCTGGTCGGGATCTCCCGTGAGGACGCTGAAGAACACCTTGGCGTGGGCATAGTCGGGTGTGACCTCCACCCCTTGCAGGGTGATCATGCCCACGCGCGGGTCCTTCAGTTCCCGGGCGATCAGCTCCGACAGATCGCGCTGGATCTGGTCGGAGACCTTGAAGCTGCGATTCGGCGCAGCGCGTTTCTTGGCAGCCATCGATTACAGCGTCCGGGCGATTTCCTTGATCTCAAAGACTTCCAACAGATCACCTTCCTTGATGTCGTTGTAGTTCTTGAGCTTGATACCGCACTCGAAGCCTTCCTTGACTTCCTTGACGTCGTCCTTGAGGCGCTTGATCGATTCGATCTCGCCGGTGTAGATGACGACGTTGTCGCGCAGCAGGCGGAAGCGAGCGTTGCGGGTGACATGGCCGGACAGGATGTACGAACCGGCAATCGTGCCGATCTTGGTCGCCACGAACACGGTGCGGATCTCGGCCATGCCGATGATCTCTTCCTTCTGCTCGGGTGCCAGCATGCCGGACATCGCCGCCTTGAGTTCGTCCACAGCGTCATAAATGATGTTGTAGTAACGGATCTCGACGTCGTTGTTCTCGGCCGTCTTGCGGGCGTTGGCATCCGCGCGGACATTGAAGCCGATCACGATGGCCTTCGAAGCGATGGCCAGGTTGATGTCGGACTCGCTGATACCGCCCACGCCGGCGTACACCAGCTGCACGCGCACTTCGTCGGTCGACAGCTTGAGCAGCGACTGGCTGAGCGCTTCCTGCGAACCCTGCACGTCGGCCTTGACGATGATGGGCAGCGTCTGCACTTCGCCCGCCGACATTTCGGCAAACACGTTCTCCAGCTTGGCAGCCTGCTGCTTGGCCAGCTTGGTGTTGCGGAACTTGCCGGCGCGGTAGGTGGCGATTTCACGGGCGCGGCGTTCGTCGCCCAGCACCATGAATTCGTCGCCCGCGAGAGGCACGTCCGACAGGCCCTGGATTTCAACCGGGATCGAAGGACCGGCGGACTTGGTGGCCTTGCCGTTCTCGTCGACCATGGCACGCACGCGGCCATAGGTCTGGCCTGCCAGCACCACATCGCCGACCTTGAGCGTGCCGGACTGCACCAGCACGGTCGCCACGGGACCACGGCCCTTGTCGAGCTGGGCTTCGATGACCAGGCCCTTGGCGGCGGCATCGACCGGCGCCTTGAGTTCCAGCACTTCGGCCTGCAGCAGCACCTGCTCGAGCAGGTCGTCGATGCCCATGCCGGTCTTGGAGGACACGGGCACGAAGGGCGACTCGCCGCCATACTCTTCGGGCACGACCTCTTCCACCACGAGCTCCTGCTTGACGCGCTCGGGGTTGGCATCGGGCTTGTCCGACTTGGTGATGGCCACGACGATGGGAACACCCGCCGCCTTGGCGTGCTTGATGGCTTCCTTGGTCTGGGGCATGACGCCGTCGTCGGCCGCCACCACCAGGATGACGATGTCGGTGGCCTGCGCACCGCGGGCACGCATGGCCGTGAAGGCCTCGTGGCCCGGGGTATCGAGGAACGACACCATGCCGCGCTCGGTCTTCACATGGTAGGCACCGATGTGCTGGGTGATGCCGCCGGCTTCACCGCTGGCCACCTTGGAGCGGCGGATGTAGTCCAGCAGCGAGGTCTTGCCGTGGTCGACGTGGCCCATGACGGTCACGACCGGCGCACGCGGCAGGGCTTCGGCGTCCTGCTGCGACACTTCCTCGATGGTGAACGCTTCGGGATCGTCCAGCGCCGCGACCTTGGCGGTGTGGCCCATTTCCTCGACCACGATCATGGCCGTATCCTGGTCCAGGGGCTGGTTGATGGTGACCATCTGGCCCATCTTCATCAGCACCTTGATCAGCTCGGAGGCCTTGACCGACATCTTGTGCGCGAGCTCGGAAACCGTGATGGTTTCAGGCACGTGCACTTCGATCGCGCGGAATTCCGCGGGCGCATGCTGCTGGTGGTCGTGGCGGTCGTTGCCGCCGCCACGGCGGCTGCCGCCGCGCGGGCCGCCGCGCCAGTTGCTGCCGCCGCGGCCGGGCGTGGCCGCGCTGTCGCCGCGGGTCTTGATTTCCTTCTTCTTGCCGTCGCCTGCCCAGCTGGAGGACAGCTTGGCGGACTTGACTTCCTTGCCCGCACCGGCGGCCGGCGCCGCGGCGGTGCCAGGGCGTGCCGAGGTCGAACCGGTGGCCGGCTTGTGCAGCGTGCCCTTCTTGGCGTCGCCCGCAGGCTTGGCCACGGCCGCCGGCTTGACCGGCTCTTCGGGCTTCTTGGCCACGAGCACGCGCTTGGGCGCAGCCATCATGGCGCGGATGGCTTCGGCTTCGGCCTGGGCCTTGCGGCGGCGCTCGTCGAGATCCTTGGCACGCGCGGCCTCTTCGGCAGCGCGGCTGCGCGACTCTTCCTCGGCCTTTTCCCGGGCAGCGGCCTGGGCGGCATTGCGTGCCGCGGCCTCTGCCTTGTATTCGCGCGAAGCTTCTGCCTTTTGCGCGTTGGCCTGGGCAATCTTCGCGGCTTCCTGGGCAGCATAGGCCGCAGCCCGCTCCTCGGCTTCGCGCTCGCGGCGTTCGCGCTCTTCGCGCTCACGGCGTTTTTCCACCAGTTCTTCCTCCTGCTGGCTGATCAGCTGCACCTGCTGGCGCGCGGCTTCCTCGCGGCGCGCCAGTTCGACGGATTCGCGCTCGGCTCCGGCCTGCTCCTGGCTGGCCTGTGCTTCGCTTTCCGAGGTGGCTTCGCCAGTCTCGTCACGCTTGATGAAGGTGCGCTTCTTGCGCACTTCCACTTGAATGGTGCGGGCCCGGCCAGTGGCGTCAGCCTGCTTGATTTCGCTCGTCGACTTTTTCGTCAATGTGATTTTCTTGCGGTCAGCTCCGCCTGTGCCATGGCTGGCCTGCAGGTGCGAGAGCAGTTTCTGTTTATCGGACTCTGTCAACGCGTCAGAAGCCGATGCCTTGGCAACGCCGGCGGAGCTCAGCTGTTGCAACAGGGTTTCGGGGGTTTTCTTGAGTTCGGCGGCAAACTCGGCAACGGTGTTACTCGACATATTTGGTTCGTTCCTCCCTGACCTTTACTCTTGCCCGGTGAACCAGTGTTCACGTGCCTTCATGATCAAAGCTTTCGCTTCGTCGGCAGACTGCCCGGTCAGTTCGGTCAGTTCGTCAATGGCCAGATCGGCCAAGTCATCCCGTGTATGCACGCCACCGTCGGCCAGCTTGGCCACCAGTTCAGGGGTCAGGCCCTCGAGGTCGCGCAGATCCTGCGAAACCTTGTCGACATTTTCCTCGCGTGCGATTTCCATCGTGAGCAAGGCGTCCTTGGCACGCGCCCGCAGCTCGTTCACGGTGTCTTCGTCGAAGCTTTCGATCTCCAGCATTTCCTGCAGCGGCACGTAGGCCACCTCTTCCAGGCTGGCGAAACCTTCTTCGATCAGGATGTCGGCGATTTCCTCGTCCACATCCAGGTTCTCCATGAACAGGCGACGCGCCGTGTCGGTCTCGTCGGCCTGTTTTTGCGCAGACTCGGCTGCGTCCATGATGTTGATCTTCCAACCGGTGAGGTCGGAGGCCAGGCGAACGTTCTGGCCGCCGCGGCCGATGGCGATGGCGAGGTTTTCCTCGTCGACGACCACGTCCATGGCATGTTTCTCTTCGTCCACCACGATGGACGACACGTTGGCGGGAGCCAGCGCACCGATCACGAACTGGGCCGGATCTTCGGACCACAGCACGATGTCGACGCGCTCGCCGGCCAGCTCGTTGGTCACGGCGTTCACCCGCGTGCCGCGCACGCCGACGCAGGTGCCGATCGGGTCGACGCGCTTGTCATGCGAGATGACGGCGATTTTCGCACGGCTGCCGGGATCGCGGGCGCAGCTCTTGATTTCCAGCAGGCCTTGCTCGATCTCGGGCACTTCATTGCGGAACAGCTCCACCATGAATTCGGGCGCCGAACGCGACAGGATGATCGGCGCGCCGCGCAGCGTCAGGTCGACTTCCATGATCATGGCGCGCACGCGGTCGCCATTGCGCAGGTTTTCCTTGGGGATCATCTCGCTGCGGCGCAGGCGGCCTTCGACGCGGCCGCCTTCGACGATGATGTCGCCCTTGTCCATGCGCTTGACGGTGCCGGTGAAGATCTTCTCGCCGCGCGCCATGAAATCGTTGAGCAGCATCTCGCGCTCGGCGTCACGGATCTTCTGCAGGATGACCTGCTTGGCCGCCATCGCGCCGATGCGGCCGATGGGCACCGACTCGACTTCTTCTTCAATGTGTTCGCCGACCTCGATGCCGGGAACGCGGTCTTGCGCGTCCATCAGCATTTCCTCGGCTTCGGGGTTCTGCAGGCCCGCGTCATCGGGCACCACCAGCCAGCGACGGAAGGTGTCGTAATCACCGCTATCACGGTCGATGGCCACGCGGATATCCACTTCGCCCTGGTACAGCTTCTTCGTGGCCTGGGCCAGCGCCAATTCCACGGCACCAAAGACCACATCGCGCTCGACGTTCTTCTCGCGCGAAATGGCCTCTACCAACATCAACAATTCGCGATTCATGCGATGACTCTCCTATTTCAATCACTCCGAGGGGGCACCACCCTGACGCATCCGCTTTGCCCCCCTGCTATTTGACCCGCAGCGCAGCCGCCTACGAGGCGGCCTTGCCTGCCCTGCCCTTGAAGTCCACCAGCGGCGCAAGGCGCGCATCGCGCAGCTCGTCGAGCGTGAAGCCCAGTGCCTGCAAGGGCGCGGGCACGCGCTTCTTGCTGACGCGCTGGCCCGGCTTGACGGCCGGCTCATCGCTCCAGACGATCTGCCAGCCTCCGGACTCGCTGCGCTCGAGCGTGCCGCGGAATTTCTTGCGGTTAGCGCTGACCTGGCCAGCGGCCGCCTCGCCCATGGGCTGCTTGAGCGTCAGATCGATGACCGAGCCCTCGAAGCGCACGAAATCCTGTTCATGGCGCAGCGGCCGGTCGATGCCCGGCGACGAGACTTCCAGGCGCTTGTATTCGGCGCCATCGACCTCGAGCGCGAACTGCAGCTGGCGCGTGACCTTCTCGCAGTCTTCGACGGTGATGAACTGCTCTGGCAGTTCCTGCGTCTCGGGGGTGGGCTGCTGCCATGGCAAATCGATGGTGACGCGCAGCAGCCCGCCCGCGGAGCGTTCGATCTCCACCAGGTCATAGCCCAGGCCTGCGACTGTTTCTTCAACGATTTGCTGTAGTGCCACGTGTATCCAATTCCATCTTGCAAATACAAAAAACCCGATAACCCCCGGAAAACCCATCCGACAGCTTCGAGCTACAAATGCAACCGACCAAAAAAAACGGGCGGTATGTACCCGCCCGCTTGGTCGTGAGTTGCATATTGTACCCGCAAACCATTGTCGGGGCTTGCATCCAGGCGGCCGGCATGGCCTGCCGGCGGGGTACTTGGCTCAGGCCAGGTCGGCAGCGAGAACGCGTTCGCGCAATGCCTGCGCGGTCGCGGACACGGCTTGCGGCGCCGGGCCGGCGTCTTGCAACGACTGCAGCAGGCGCGCCAGCACCGGCAGCTGCGGCAGCAGCGGGCCCAGGAAACGTGCGTGCTGCGCGTCGGAAATCAAGAGGGAGGGAAAGGTTTCGATGTCGAGATCGCCGGCAACGTCCTCGCGGTCTTCGATGTCCAGCCAGACAAAGCGCGCTTCGGGATGGGACTGCGCCAGCTTCTCGAAACCCTCGCGGTATTCCTTGCAGGTTCCGCACCACTGCGCGCACAGGCACACCACCAACCATTGCCCCGGCTTCAGGGACTCACTCGCCATTCCGATTCCTTTGCTTCAGCGTCCGCGCTTCTCGCGGGCCCGATAAATCTCGATGGTACCAACCGCTGGCGCCATGTTGCCCCAGGATTGTCGAACAAAGGAAGACACCGCCGCCACCTCCGCGTCGCTCAGTTGATGGGAAAACGGGGGCATTCCATAGGGCCGGGGATTTCCCGCCGTGGCCGGAGGGTAGCCGCCTTGCAGCACCATGCGCACCACGTTGCTCGGGTCCTGCAGCGTCACGGCACGGTTGCCGGCCAGCGCCGCGAAAGCACCAGGCCGCCCTTCGCCCTGTTCGCCATGGCACTGCGCGCAGTGCTGGGCGTAGACCTTGGATCCCAGCGGGGCATCGCGGGCCCGCGCCACGGGCGCTGCCGCAGGCACCGGTGCGGGCAGGGTTTGCAGATACGTGGCCATGGCGCGCAGGTCGTCGCCGGACAGGTACTGGGTGCTGCCGAACACCACTTCGGCCATCGGCCCGGTGGCCGAGGCCGTGGCAGCGACACCGGTCTGCAGCAGTTGCACCAGTTCCTGCTGCGGCATCTGCGTGCCGCCCAGCGCGGGCGCGTGCCAGCCTTCGAGCGCACCGCCCAGCAGCAGGCCTTCCTGGGCCAGCCCGCCCCAGCGGTTGCGCGCCGAATGGCAGGCGGCGCAATGGCCCAGGCCCTGCACCAGATAGGCGCCGCGGTTCCACTCGGGTGCGGCGCCGGCGGCCGGCTGCCACGCTCCGGCGCGGAAATACAGCGCGCGCCAGACCGCGAGCGCGGCCTGGGTGTTGAAGGGAAACTGCAGCTGATGGGGCTTGGCCGGCGCCTTGACCGGCGCCAGGCTTTGCAGGTAGGCAAACAGCGCGTCCGAATCCTCGCGCAGCACGCGGGTGTACTGCGGGTAGGGAAAGGCGGGATACAGCAGCCGGCCGTCCAGCGAGCGGCCATGGTGCAGTGCGCGCCAGAACGCATCGGGTGTCCAGCGGCCCAGGCCGGTGTCCGCGTCGGGCGTGAGATTGGGCGCATAGACCATGCCAAACGGCGTCTCGATGCCGCGTCCGCCCGCGTACTGCGCGCCGCCGGGCACGGTGTGGCAGCCCATGCAATTGCCGGCGCGCGCCAGGTAGGCGCCCTTCTCCAAGACGGTCGGGTCTGCAGGCGCGGTCGCAGCGCCGGATGCGCGCAGCAGCTGCGGCGCGGGTGCCTCGCCGCGCAGATTGAGCCAGGCCACGGCAGCCACGCCGGCAACGAGCAGGGCGGCCAGCAGCACCAGCACATGCCTTATGCGCGTGCGCATCATGGCTTCTCCCGCGCTGTGGCCCCGGCTGCGGGCGGCGCGGCCTCCAGGCCCGCGCAGGCCATGGGCGCGGGCGCGGGCTGTTGCGCCAGCGGCTTGCCGCCGAGCGGGGCGCCGCCCAAAGGCACGGGCTGCGCGGCCAGCCAGGCCGAGATCGCGCCGACCTCATGCACCGACAGCTTGCGCGCGATCTCGGACATGCAATCCGGCGACTGCGCGCGCCGCGCCCCGGTGCGCCAGGCGCCCAGCTGGCTGTTGAGATAGTCGCGCGACAGGCCCAGCAGCCCGGGCACCGCCGGCAATACGCCCGTCATTGCCGGCCCGTGGCAAGCGACGCATGCCGGCAGCGCGCGCGTCGCGTCACCCTGCAGCACCAGCGCCCTGCCCTGCGCCAGCACCGGCGCCGAAGCCTGCGCGCCCAGCGGTGGCGAATAGGGGACCTCGCGCTGCGCGAAGTAGCCGGCGATCTCGCGCAGGTAATCGTCGCTCAGATGGGCCATCAGATAGCGCATCTGCGTATGGTTGCGCCGGCCGTCGCGGAAGTTCTGCATCTGCCGGAACAGATAGTCCGCGGGCTTGCCGGCGAGGCGCGGGAAATACCCCTCGGGCGTGGCCCGCCCCCGGTCGCCGTGGCAGGCGCTGCAGGCCTTCACGCGCCACGCCATGGAGTCGACGGGCTCCACCTCCTGGGCCTGCACGCACGGCAGCAGACCAGCCAGCACAACGGCGGCAGCCCACCGCAGGCGTGCGCCCCAGGTGCCACCAGGCCTGCCCCTTACCCTCTCCTTGATACCCCCCATGGCTCACCTATCATGATGCAACGGTCTTGAATCTACGGCCTGTCCCCGAGTCTGGACAGAGGGACAACCAGGGCCGCACCCCGGATTTCCCGTACCGACAGCCCAAGCCAGCAATTGCCTACAAGCCCTGATGCCAGCACTGCATACATTGTCCTCAAACGCCGCCTTGCGGCTGTCCAGGGAGTTGCCCATGCCTGCTGCCTTTTCCCTCCCAAGCCAGCTGCCACGCCACTGGCTGCTGACATGGCTGCTGTGCAGCCTGGTACTGGCATGCAGCTTCGGCGCGCATACGCACTCCGCAGCGCGCGCGGTGGAAGTGGTCCAGAACTTCGATGTCTCCCGGTATGCCGGGCCCTGGTATGTCCTCGCGCGCATGGACAACCCCACGGAGCGCGGCCTGATCCAGACCGGCGTGTATCACCGCAGCAATGCGGACGGCTCGCTGAGCATGGTGCAGCGCGGCCTCGACACCTCGAGCGGGCAATGGACCAAGCGCGAAAGCCTGGCGCTGCCGGCGCGCTCGCCGCACGAAGGCGCGATGAAGCTCTCGCCGCAAGGCGCCTTTCCCAGCGACTACAACATCGTTGCCATTGACGCCGACTACCGCTGGGCGGTGGTGTTGGGCTCGAGCGCCGCACGCTCGTGGGTGCTTTCGCGCACGCCCACGCTCGACGCACAGGCCCGCAGCAACCTGCTCCAGCAGGCACGCGCGGCGGGCGTCAATACCGACAAGCTGCTGTGGGTGCCGCAGGAACGCGCGCCCATGCCTTTGCTTTGAGCCGGAGCACCCGTACATGGATTACAAGGACTATTACAAGATTCTGGGCGTCGAACGCTCGGCCAGCGCGCAGGAGATCAAGAAGGCCTACAGACGGCTGGCGCGCAAGCACCATCCCGACATGAGCAAGGAAGCCGATTCCGTGCATCGCATGGCCGAGATCAACGAGGCCAATGCCGTGCTGTCGGATCCCGAAAAACGCGCGGCCTACGACGAGTTGGGCACGCAAGGCATGCGCGGCGGGTTCCAGCCGCCGCCGCACTGGGACGAGGAGCACACGTTCCACCCGGGCGGCGGGCGCGGCGCGGACAGCGAGGACTTCAGCGACTTCTTCGACCAGCTGTTCGGGCGCAGCGCCTTTTCGCGCCAGTCCCACGCGCGCGGCCAGCAGCCCCCCGACCTCAAGGGCCGCGACCAGCATGCGGTGATCGAGCTGGACCTGGAGGACAGCTACCGGGGCACGCAGCGTTCGATCCAGGTGCGCAGCAGCGCGCTCGATGCCTACGGCGAACCGCAGGAAACGACACGCGAGCTGCAGGTCACCATTCCCAAGGGCGTCAAGGAAGGCCAACTGATACGCCTGGCGGGCCATGGCGGAGCCGGCCTGGGACAGGGACCCGCCGGCGACATGTTGCTCGAGGTGCGCTTTCGCCCGGACCCCCGCTGGTACGCCAAGGAGCGCGATGTATACCAGCACGTGCCGATCGCCCCCTGGGAAGCCGCATTGGGCGGGCCCATCGAGGTGCAGACGCTGGCCGGAACGCTGGAGGTGAACGTGCCGGCCGGCTGGAAGAAAGGCCGGCAGCTGCGTTTGCGCGGCAAGGGCCTGCCGGCCAAGACCCCGGGCGACATGTACCTGCTGCTTGAAGTCGCGCTGCCGCCGGCCGATGATGCCGCCAGCCGCCAGGCCTATGAGGCATTTGCCCAGGCCTTTCCCCACTTCCATGCACGATCCTGAAGCGAGGCGCACCCATGACTTCGGCCCCCTCCCCTTTCTTCACCCCCTGCGAAGTGCTGGATTCGGCGGCACTGGACCTGGCCGAGCTGGCCCATGCCTGCCGGCAGCCAAAGGAATGGGTGGTGCAGCGTGTGCGCGAAGACGTGCTGCAGATCGATACCGATGCGGGCACCGGCAATGCCGGCTGGCGTTTCAGCAGCCGCATGCTGCTGCGCGCGCGGCGCATTGCCCATCTCGAAGATGCCTACGATGCCGATCCGCAACTGGCGGCGCTGGCGGCAGACCTGATGGAGGAAGTGGCGGCCTTGCGTCAGCTGCTGGGCCAACGCGGCCCGCATTCACCCTGAAAAGCAAAAAGCCCTCTTGCGAGGGCTTTCGTGCTCACGGCAAAGCCGCTGCGGCTCAACCTTGGTGCGCGCGCTTGCCAGGGTTCTTCTTCGAGCGCGTGGCCACGCCGCGTTCCAGGCTGCGGCGCTGGCCGCGGCCAGCGCTGGGCAGGCTGTAGCCGTTGGGCAGGGGGGGCTGGGGCGTGAACTTGCGGTCGGCTTCAGTAACGATCTTGTTGCCCATGGGACATCCTTCAATGAAAAAAGCAATTTGAAGGCGCTATTAGGCCACAGCCTGGCACCTTCTTGCACGGCAAAGGCATGCGGCGGCCCCAGTTATCCCGACCTCATGCCGCGCAATGCGCCTGCGTCCGACAGCCCGGCCCCTCGGGACAGGAGATAAGAAGGCCCTATGCATATTCTCTGGTCCTATCTCAAACCCCACTCGCGGCTGGCCTGGCTGGCGCTGCTGCTGGCCGCCATCAGCCAGGTGCTGGCCCTGGTCGATCCCATCATCTTCGGCAAGATCATCGACGGCTATGCCGTGCATCCTGGCGACAAGACCGAAAGCGAACTGATTTCCGGCGTGCTGCGCCTGCTGGCCCTGGCGGTGGCCGTGGCGATCGGCTCGCGCCTGGCCAAGGCGTTGCAGGAATACGTGACGCGGCTGGTCGTGCAAAAGCTCGGCACGCAGCTGTTCAACGACGGCCTGCGCCAGGTGATGCGCCTCAAATACCAGGAATTCGCGGAGATGCGCACCGGCGAGACGCTGTCGCTGCTGCAAAAGGCGCGCGCCGACAGCGAGCGCTTCATCAACACCTTCATCAATACCGTGTTCGCGGCCATTGTCGGCATCTGCTTTCTGGTCTGGTACTCGGTCACGCGGCATTGGGCGCTGGTGCCGGTGTTCCTGATCGGCGTGCTGGTGCTCGGCGGACTCACCGGCCTGCTGAGCCGCGAGATCCGCACCCAGCAGCGCTCCATCGTGCGCGAGACGCACCGCAACTCGGGCTTCATCACCGAGTCGCTGCGCAATATCGAGCTGATCAAGAGCCTGGGGCTCACCTTCCCCGAAGTGCGCCGGCTGCAGGCGCAGACCGAGCGCATCTTTGCGCTCGAGATGCTCAAGGTCAAGCGCATCCGGCTGCTGTCCTTCCTGCAGGGCTCGACGCTGAGCCTGCTCAAGCTGGGCATCCTGTTCGCGCTGCTGTGGCTGATCTTCCGCGACGTGCTCAGCACCGGCGAGCTGATTGCCATGCAGTTCATCTCGGTGGCGATCTTCGCGCCGCTGCAGGAGCTGGGCAACATCATCATTGCCTGGCGCGAGGCCGAAGCCTCGCTGCAGAACTTCGCGGCGCTGATGCGCAAGCCGATAGAGCGGCGCCCGGCCCATCCGCGCCGCGTCGGGCCGCTCGAGAGCCTGAGCTTCGACCAGGTCGAGTTCCAGCACCAGGGCGCGGACGACAAGGCGCTCGACGGCGTGTCGTTCTCGGCCAAGCTGGGCGACACCATCGCGTTTGTCGGGCCGTCGGGTTCGGGCAAGTCGACGCTGATCAAGCTGCTGGTCGGCCTCTACACGCCGCAGGCCGGCAGCATCTGCTTCAACGGAATACCCACGCAGCAGCTGCGCTACAACGAGGTGCGGCGCCAGATCGGCTTCGTGACCCAGGAAACCCATCTCTTTGCCGGCACGCTGCGCGAGAACATGCTGTTCGTCAAACCCGATGCCACCGATGCCGACATCCTCACGGCGATGGAGCAGGCCTCGTGCCTGCACCTGCTCGAGCGCTCGCCGCTGGGGCTCGACACGCCGATCGGCGAATCGGGCGTGCGCCTGTCGGGCGGCGAAAAGCAGCGGCTGTCGATTGCGCGCGCGCTGGTGCGCGATCCGCGGCTGCTGATCTTCGACGAAGCCACATCCGCGCTGGACTCGCTGACCGAGGAGCAGATCACCGCCACCGTGCGCCGCGTGTCGCAGCAGTCGCAGCGCATCACGCTGCTGATTGCGCACCGGCTCTCGACCATCCTGCACGCGCAGACCATCATCGTGCTCGAACGCGGCCGCATTGCCGAATTGGGCAGCCACGCCGAACTGCTGGAGCGCAAGGGCCTGTACTACGCGATGTGGCGCCAGCAGATCGGCGAACGCCCGTCGGGCCGGCCGCTGGGCGCGCTCGCGCCCGAGGAGCCGCCCGCACCGCCCGCGGACGAAGACGTCATCCTGCGCTGACCCGCGCATGCCAGCAAACACCTACACCCGCAAATGTCAACACCGGGTAGATTGGTGGCAGAGGCAGTAACCGGGCCTTCCGGCACCGCCCGACCATAAAAAGAGCTGACCACATGCATGCGCCGCCATGGCCGCATCGGGTTTTTTCCATTCATGCCATCCGAGGATGTTCTATGCCCCGTAACCACCAATGCCGCCTGCTGACCCTGGACGACCTGCGCAGCCGGCTGGACCGCGACCATGCACCTGTACCTGCCAGAAGCCATGGCAAGGCCGTGGCGCTTGCCGTAGGTGTGGGCGCCATCGGCTATCTCGCCTGGATGGCCCTGCGCACGCCGCCGCGGCCCGCTTCGGTGCAGCCGGTCGGCAATTTCGATGTGACCCGCTATCTGGGTCGCTGGTATGAGGTGGCCCGCATCGACCAGCGTTTCGAGAAGGGCCTGGTGCGCACGCGTGCCGAATACACGCTGGGCGCCAACGGCAGCATGCATGTCGTGAACCGCGGTTTCGACCCGCGCCGCAACCGCTGGGACGAAGCCCGCGGCAAGGCGCAGTTCGTCGGCAGCAGCAGCGAGGCGGCTTTGAAGGTGTCGTTCTTCGGCCCGTTCTATGGCGGCTACAACGTCGTCGCACTCGACGAACAGTACCGCTGGGCCATGGTGGTCGGCTCCAGCCTCGACTATTTCTGGATCCTCTCGCGCACCCCGGTGCTGCCCGCGGGGGTGCGCCAGCACCTGCTGGCGCAGGCGCAGCAGATCGGCATCGATCTCGAACGCATCCACTGGGTGATGCAGGACGGCGCCAACCCCACGGGCGGCTAATCCAGCCGGCTGCGCACCCGGGCCGCGACGTCGCGGACCCAGGGCTGGCGCTGCCAGTGCGCATGCGCGAATGCCGCGATCTGCGGCGCATGGGCCATCGATGCCGCAATCCAGTCCTGGCCCTGCAGGAACATCTGCTGGTGGCGCGGCGATATCGAGAACGCTGCCTGGTGGCCGGCGCTGCGCACCGTCATGCCGGCGACATCGATTTCCAGGGCCAGCGGCAGGCCCCGTGCTTCCAACGCGGCTGCCTCGGCATGGAAGATGCGCGCATCCTCGGGCGACACCATGGCCAGCAGCAAGCGGTTGTTCATGGCGTTCGAATAGAAGATCTCGCCAAAGCTTTCGGCCACCACCGCCTTGAAGCCGAACTGTTGCATGCCCCATACCGCGTGCTCCCGGCTCGAGCCGCAGCCATAGTTGGCGCCCGCAAGCAGCACATCGACATCGGCGAAACCCGCGCGGTTGAGCACGAAGTCCGGGCGCTTGACGCCCTGCGCGTCGTAGCGCAGGTCATACAGCAGCCCCTGGTCGAGGCCGGCCTTGTCGATGCCGCGCAGGAACTGCTTGGGCATGATCTGGTCGGTGTCGAGATTGGCGATGTCGAGGCGGGCCGCGTGGCCGCGCACCATGGCGTTGCCGGCTTGTGCGCCGGTGCTGTCCTGTGTCATTGGATGTCCTTCCATGCGCGCACGTCGGTGATATGCCCGTTGATCGCCGCCGCGGCCGCCATGGCCGGGCTCATCAGATGGGTGATGGCGCCGCGCCCCTGGCGGCCTTCGAAATTGCGGTTGGTGGTCGAGGCGCAGCGCTGGCCCGGCGCGAGCACATCGTCGTTCATGGCCAGGCACATCGAACAGCCGGGCTGGCGCCATTCGAAGCCCGCGGCCAGCAGGCGCTCGGCGATGCCTTCGGCCTCGGCCTGGGCCTTGACCGCGCCCGAGCCCGGCACGACCATGGCGCGCACGCCGGCCGCGACGCGTCGGTTGCCCACGATGCGGTCCACCTCGCGCAGGTCCTCGATGCGCGCATTGGTGCAGGAGCCGATGAACACATGGTCCACGGCCAAGCCCTGCAGCGGCTGGCCCGCGGCCAGCGCGGTATAGCGCAGCGCCTGCTGCGCGCTGGTGCGCGCCACGCCTTCGGCCAGCGCCTGCGGGTCGGGCACCAGGCCGTCGACGGCCACCGCCTGGTCGGGACTCGTGCCCCAGGTGACGAAAGGCGCGACCTCCTCGGCATTGAAACGATGCTCGACATCGAAGCGCGCATCCGCATCGCTGTGCAGCCCGCTCCAGTGCGCCAGCGCTGCCGCGCGCGTCTCGCCCGCGATGTCGGGCGCGCGCTCGAGCACATAGGCCAGCGCCTTTTCATCGGGCGCGATCAGCGCGCCGCGCGCGCCGGCTTCCACGGCCATGTTGCACAGCGTGAAGCGCGCCTCGACCGACAGCGCGTCGATGGCCGTGCCGCAGAACTCCACGGCGAAGCCGCGCGCGCCCTGGGCACCGATGCGGCTGATGATCATCAGGATCAGGTCCTTGGCCGTGGTGCCGCGCGGCAGCCGGCCGTCGACGCGGATGCGCATGTCCTGCGCCAGCCGGTAGACCAGGGTCTGCGTGGCCAGCACATGCTCGACTTCCGAAGTGCCGATGCCGAAGCCCAGCGCACCGAGCGCGCCGTAGGTCGTGGTGTGGCTGTCGCCGCAGATCACCACCATGCCGGGGCGGATCATGCCGTGCTCGGGCGCGACCACATGCTCGATGCCCTGCCAGCGGTCGTTGGTGTCGAACAGCGCGATGCCGTGGCGCTCGCAGTTGGCGCGCAGATTGCTGGCCTGCAGCGCCGAAGGCGGGTCCTGGATGACACGCTGGCGCACCGGGTGCGTGGGAATGATGTGGCTCACCACCGCCACGTTCTGCCCCGGCATGGGCACGCCGCGCCCCGCCGCATGCAGACCGGCAAAGGCCTGCGGGCTGGTGTATTCGTTCATCAGGTGCAGGTCGCAAAACAGCAGCACGTTCTGCGCGTCGAGCACCGCCACGGTATGCGAGTCGACCAGCTTGCGGTACAGCGTTGCCGCGGTCATGCGCCTTCTCCTTGCAGGAACGGCAAGGCCGCATCGAGCAGGGCCCGGGGCGCCTCTTCCGCGATGTAATGCCCGCACGGCAATGGCCAGCCGCGCACGTCATCGGCAAGCCGCTGCCATTCCTGCAGCGGCTGGAAGCAGCGGTGCACCACCCCCTGCTCGCCCCACAGCACCAGCAGCGGCATGGCCAGGCGCCGGCCCTCGGCGCGGTCTTCGCGCTCATGCGCCAGGTCGATGCCGGCCGAGGCGCGGTAATCCTCGCACAGCCCATGCGCCGCGCCCGGCAACGCCAGGCAGCGGGCGTATTCGGCCAGCGCGCGCGCATCGAAAGGCGCAAGCCCCGCGCTGCGCCCGCCCATCACGTCGCGCACATAGGCGCCAGGGTCGGCCTCGATCAGGCGCTCGGGCAGCGGCGCGGCCTGGATCAGGAAGAACCAGTGCCAGTAGGCGCGCGCGAAGTCTTCGCTGGTCTGCTCGTACATCGACAGCGTGGGTGCGATGTCCAGCAGCACCAGACGTTCGACGGCGCCGGCATGGTCCATGGCCAGCCGGTGTGCCACGCGCGCGCCGCGGTCGTGCGCCAGCACGCTGAAGCGGGCATGGCCCAGCTGCTGCATCAGCCGCAGCAGGTCGCGCGCCAGCACGCGCTTGCTGTAGTTGGCATGGTCGGGCGCCCCGCGCGGCTTGGACGAGTCGCCATAGCCGCGCAGATCGGCCACCACCAGCGTGAAGTGCTGCGCCAGCGTGGGCACGACGCGGTGCCAGATGGCGCTGGTCTGCGGGTGCCCGTGCACCAGCAGCAGCGCCGGCCCCTGCCCTCCTACCCAGGCGTGGAGTTCCACCCCCTCATCCACCGCGATGCGCTGCGCGCGCAATCCGGCCATCAACTCTTGTGCATGCATCCAATCGCTCCTGGCGCGGGCCGGCATCGGCCGCGCGCCCCTGTCACTCACTCGCCGGTAATGCCCCGGGTCTTGATCAACTCGGCCCACTGGCCCAGTTCCTGTTGCAGCCGCTGCTTCGCGGCGCCAGCGGTCGATGGCACGGCATCGAAGCCCTCGCGCGCCATGCGCTCCTTGAGCGGCGGATGCGCGAGCGCCTTGTTCAGCGCCGCGTTGAGCTGTTCGAGCACCGGCGCCGGCGTGCCCGCGGGCGCGAACACCATGAACCAGGTCTCGAACTGATAGCCTGGCACGCCCGCTTCGGCAATGGTCGGCACATCCGGCAGCAAGGCCGAACGTTGCGCGCCCGTCACGCCCAGGGCGCGCAGCTTGCCGCCCTGCACATGCGGCTTCGCCGCAGCCAGCACCGGAAAGCTCAGCGCCACCTGGCCCGACATGGTGTCCAGCAGCGCCGGCCCGCCGCCGCGATAGGGAATATGCGTCACCGGCGCATCCGCCACGGCCTTGAACAGCTCGGCCGACATGTGGAAGGTGCTGCCCGCACCCGCCGAGCCATACGAATATTTGCCCGGATTGGCACGCAGCAAGGCCACGAGTTCCTTGACGTTGCGCGCCGGCACGGCATTGCCGACCACCAGCACATGCTGCGAACTCGCCACCATGCCAATGGGCGCGAGGTCCTTGAGCGTGTCGTAAGGCATGCGCGCCGTCAATGACGGATTGATGGCCAGCGAGACCGACTGGATGCCCACGGTGTAGCCGTCGGCCGCTGCCTTGGCCACCTGGTCGACGCCGATATTGCCGCCGGCCCCGCCCTTGTTCTCGATGTACATGGTCGTGCCCAGCGCCTTGGCCCACTCCTCCGACATCAGCCGCGCGGCAATGTCGACGCTGCCGCCGGGAGCGTAGGGCACGACCAGTTTGATTGGCTTCGCCGGATAGGCTGGCTGTGCGTGCGCCGACAAGCCGGCCAACGCGACGGCGGCCGCCAGCGCAGCGCGCCGCGACCATGAGAAGTGGGAAGGGGTGGGTCGCATCTTGTCTCCTTATAGAAATAGTGCCTCCATGATATGAATAAGAAAATTTGTATAAATGGCATGATCTTTATTTCATTAATCATTTAAATTAACGAATCAAACCAGGAGACTTCATGGACGGGTTTTCCGATCTGCGCTTCTTCTCGCTGCTGCTGCGCGAAGGCAGCCTGGCCGCGGCCGCGCAGCAGATGGGGCTGACGCCACCGGCCGTGAGCCGGCGGCTGGCGCTGCTGGAGCAGCGGCTGGGCGTGCGCCTGCTCAACCGCACCACGCGCCGCATGCATCTCACGCCCGAGGGCGAGACCTATCTGCTCGAAGGCGCGCGCATCCTGTCCGAGCTCGATGCGCTCGAACGCAGCGTTGCCGGAGCGCGTTCGCTGCCGCGCGGTCCGCTCAAGATCGCGGCCACGCTGGGCTTTGGCCGCACGCGGCTGGCGCCCGCGCTATCGGCTTTTGCGCGCGCCTATCCCGAAGTACAGGTGCAGTTGCACCTGACCGAGCGCCCGGTGAATCTGGTCGAACAGGGATTCGACGCGGTGGTGCGCTTTGGCGAGCAGCCCGATTCACGCCTCACGGCGCGGCGCCTGCTGCGCAACCGGCGTGTGCTGTGCGCCTCGCCCGTCTACCTGGCGCTAGCGGGCGAGCCGCGGCTGCCGTCCGACCTGCTGGCGCACCGCTGCATCGTGATCCGCGAAAGCGACGAGACCTACGGCACCTGGCATCTGCGCCAGGGCAGCACCCAGGAAACGGTCAAGGTCAACGGCGCGCTGAGCACCAACGACGGGGGTGCGGCGCTGGCCTGGGCGCTCGATGACCAGGGCATCCTGCAGCGTTCGCTCTGGGACATTGCCGCGCTGCTGGCGTCGGGGCAGCTGCGCGAGGTGCTGCCCGACTGGAAGCTGCCGCCGGCCGACATCTACCTGGTGCATGCCAGCAAGAGCGAACTCTCGGCCAAGATCCGCGCGCTGTCGGACTTCATGCGCGACTGGTTCGCGTAGCGCTTCACGCCACGCTGGCCGCCGCCACCAGCCGCTGGGTATAGGGATGGCGCGGCGCATCGAGCACCTGCGTGACCGGACCAGTTTCAAGCACCTCGCCGTCCTTCATGACCATCACGTCATGCGCCATCGCGCGGATGACCTCGACATCGTGGGTGATCAGCAGATAGCTCAGGCCGCGCTCCTTCTGCAGCCGCTGCAGCAGCGCCAGCACCTGCTGCTGCACGGTCACGTCCAACGCGCTCGTGGGTTCATCGAGCACCAGCAGTTGCGGCTGCACGATAAGCGCGCGCGCAATCGCCAGGCGCTGGCGCTGGCCGCCCGAGAACTCATGCGGATAGCGCTGCAGCAGGCCCGGGTACTGCAGCTGCGTCAAGCCGACGTCGGCCAGCACCTGCTCGACACGCTGGCGGCGTTCGGCGGCGGCGCCGTCCGGCATTTGCAGGCGCAGGCCTTCGCCGACGATCTCCTCCACCGTGAGCCGCGGCGAGAGCGAGGAAAACGGGTCCTGGAACACCACCTGCACGCGCCGGCGCAGCGCCTGGTTGGCGGGACTGTTGCGCGTGGCGGGCTGCTGCCAGGCCTGGCCCTCGATGCGCAATTGGCCGTCGCATGGCAGCAAGCCCAGGATGGCCTGCGCCAGCGTCGACTTGCCCGAACCCGATTCGCCGACGATGCCCAGCGTGTGGTGCGGCAGCAGTTTCAGATCCACGCCCTTGACGGCCACGAACTCGCCCTTGCGCAGCCAGCCGCGCAGCCCGGGCAGCGGCGTGGCATACCGCACCTGCAACTGCTGCGTCTCCACCAGCGGCTGCGCCGCGCGCGCCGGGGCTTCGACCACGTCGCGCCGCGGCACGCTGCCGATCAGCCGGCGCGTATAGGCATGCTGCGGGTTGGCGAAAACCTCGTGCACCGGGCCCTGCTCGACCAGCTGGCCATGCTCCATGACCGCGGCGCGGTCGGCGAAGCGGCGCACCAGGTTGAGGTCGTGCGTGATCAGCAGCAAGGCCATGCCGGTCTGGCGCTGCAGGTCGCCCAGCAGTTCGAGGATCTGAACGCGCAGGGTCACATCGAGCGCCGTGGTCGGCTCGTCGGCCAGCAGCAGCTTGGGCGACGAGGCCAGCGCCATGGCGATCATCGCGCGCTGGCGCTGGCCGCCGCTGAGCTGGTGCGCATAGGAGCGCGCGCGCCGTGCGGGGTCGGGAATACCGGTCGACGCCAGCAGCTCGACCGCCTGCGCGCGGGCCTGGGTCTGCGACAGCGCCTGTTTGAGCTGCAGCACTTCGGCCACCTGGTTGCCGATGGGCATCAGCGGGTTCAGCGCCGTCATCGGCTCCTGGAAGATCATCGCGATATCGCCGCCGCGCACGCCGCGCATCTCGCGCTCGGGCAGCGCCAGCAGGTCGCGGCCGTCGAACAGCGCCTGGCCTGCCAGCTGGGCATCGCCTGCGAGGCGCAGCAGCGACAGCGCGGTGATGGTCTTGCCCGAGCCCGATTCACCGACCAGCGCCAGCTTCTCGCCCGCGTCCACGCTGAAGCTCACGCCATGCACCACCGGCTTGTCGCCAAAGCGCACCTGCAGGCCGCGCACCTCGAGCAGCGGCGAAGATGAGGAAGTCATTTGCGTCATGGCTTGTCCGATACCTGGGCCTTGCGCGGATCGAGCGCATCGCGCAGCGCGTCGCCCATGAAGGTCAGCAGCAGCAGCGTGGTGACCAGCACCGCAAACGTGCTGAGCGAGATCCACCAGGCGTCGATGCTGTTCTTGCCCTGGCTGAGCAGCTCGCCCAGGCTCGGCGTGCCCGGCGGCACGCCCAGGCCGAGGAAGTCCAGCGAGGTCAGCGCCAGGATCGCCGCGCTCATGCGAAACGGCAGGAAGGTCACCACGGGCGTGAGGCTGTTGGGCAGGATGTGGCGCCAGATGATCTGCGCGTTGCCCACGCCCAGCGCGCGTGCGGCCTTGACGTAGTCGAGCTGGCGGTTGCGCAGGAACTCGGCGCGCACGTAATCCGACAGCCCCATCCAGCCGAACAGGCTCAGCAGCACCAGCAGCAGCGCGATGCTGGGCGCGAACAGCGCGCTGAAGATGATCAGCAGGTAGAGCTCGGGCATCGAACCCCAGATCTCGATGAAGCGCTGGAAGGCCAGGTCGGTGCGGCCGCCAAAGAAGCCCTGGATGGCGCCGGTGATGACGCCCAGCAGCACGCCGGTCCCGGTGAGCGCGAGCGCGAACAGCACGCTCACGCGAAAGCCGTAGATCAGCTGCGCCAGCAGGTCGCGACCGCGGTCGTCGGTGCCAAGCCAGTTGGCGGCGCTCGGCGGCGATGGGTTGGGCAGCTCGGCGAAGTAATTGATCGACTGCGGCCCGTAGCGGTTGGGCGTGTAGACGGCCCAGTTGCCGGGCGCGGCCAGGCGTTCGGCAATGAACGGGTCGAGATAGTCGGTGCTGGTCTGGAAGTCGCCGCCAAAGGTCGTTTCGGGATAGTCGTTCCACAGCGGCCAATAGGTCTGGCCCTGGTAGTGGACGACGATGGGCCGGTCGTTGCTCAGCAGCTCCGCTCCCAGGCTCAGCAGCACCATGACGCAGAACGCTATCAGGCTGCCGTAGCCCAGGCGATTGCGCTGGAAACGCTGCCAGGCGCGGCGCGCGGGCGACAGCGAAGGCTTGGGGGCCGGCGCTGGCGGGGGCATGGCCTGCGCGGGCAGGCCGGCAACGGGATCAATCGAACTTGACACGTGGGTCCACCCAGACATAGCAGAGGTCGCTGATCAGCTTGGTCACCAGACCGATCAGCGTGAACAGATACAGCGTGCCCAGCACCACCGGGTAGTCGCGCCGGATCACGCTTTCATAGCTCAGCAGCCCCAGGCCATCGAGCGAGAACAGCGTCTCGATCAGCAGCGAGCCGGCAAAGAACGCGCCGATGAACGCCGCGGGAAAACCGGTGATGATCGGAATCAGCGCATTGCGAAACACATGCTTCCACAGCACCTGGCGCTCGCTCAGGCCCTTGGCGCGCGCGGTGAGCACATACTGCTTCCTGATTTCCTCGAGAAACGCGTTCTTGGTCAGCATCGCCGTGACCGCAAAGCTGCCGGCCACCATGGCCGTCACGGGCAGTGCGATGTGCCACAGGTAATCGACGATGCGCGCGCCCCAGCCGAGTTCGTCCCAGTTGGCCGATGTCAGCCCGCGCAGCGGGAACCACTGCAGCTGGCCGCCAAAGATCACCAGCAGCGCCACGCCCAGCACGAAGCCCGGAATCGCATAGCCCACCAGGATGATCAGCGAAGTGATGAAGTCGAAACGCGTGCCCGCGCGCACCGCCTTGGCCACGCCCAGCGGCACGGCCACCAGATAGCTGATGAAGAAGGTCCACAGCCCCAGGCTGATCGACACCGGCAGCTTTTCGATCACCAGCTCCCACACGCCCTTGTTCTGGAAGAAGCTGCGGCCCAGGTCGAATTGCGCGAACTGGCCCAGCATCTGGAAGAAGCGCTCGTGCGCGGGCTTGTCGAAACCATAGAGCGCCTTGATCTGTTCGAGGCGCTGCGGATCGACGCCTTGCGCGCCGCGGTAGCTCATGCCGCCGCCGCCGCCCGTCGCGCCGCCCGCGCCGGCCTTGGCCTCCGCCAGGTACTGCTCGACCGGCCCGCCGGGCACGAACTGGATCACGACAAAGGTCAGCAGCAGCACGCCCAGCAGCGTGGGCACCATCAGCAGCAGCCGTTTGAGGATATAGACGAACATCTGCGTTCCTCCTAGCGCCCTTGCGCCTCAGCCGGGGGCGCCTCAGCCGGGGGCGCCTTAGCCGGGGGCGCCTTAGCCGGGGGCGCCTTAGCCCACCAGGTATCCAGCGCCCAAAGCTCTCCACTGCTGTAGGGCGGCAGCGCCGCGGGGCGCGCGAGGCGCCAGTTGTTGTAGACCATGCGGTGCGTGGCAGCGCTCCACTGCGGAATCAGGTAGTGGCTGTGCGTGATGACGCGCTCCAGCGCATGGCAGGCGGGCAGCAGTTCGGCCTCGGTCTTGGCCGAGGTCATGGCCTGGATCAGCGCATCGACGGCCGGGCTCTTGACGCCCGCCAGATTGCCTGAATCCTCGGTATCGGCGGCTTTGCTGCCGAGCAGGTCGGCGAACTCCTGGCCCGGGTTGTGGGTGCCCAGATAGACGACGGTGGCAATGTCGAAATCGAACTTCTGCAGCCGCTGCTGGAACAGCGCGAAATCGACGGCGCGGTAGCGCAGGCGTATGCCCAGCTTCTCCAGGTTGCGCTGCCAGGGCGCCAGCGTGCGGATGCTGCCCTCGCCGCTGTCCATGTATTCGAGTTCCAGCGGCTGGCCCGTGGCGTTGCGCAGCACGCCGCCGTCCACGGTCCAGCCCGCATCGCTGAGCAGCTGCTGCGCGCGCCGCAGGTTGCCGCGCAGCGAGTTCGGCGGCTCGGTGTTCGGCGGCCGGTACATCTCGCCAAACGCCGCGGCCGGAATCTGCGCGCGCCAGGGCTCCATCAGCGCCAGCTCGGCCGCGCTGGGCAAGCCGCGCGTCTCGCAGGCCGTATTGCCGAACATGCCATTCACGCGCTGGTAGGAGCCATAGAACATCTGGCGGTTCATCCACTCGTAGTCCAGCGCCAGGTCCAGCGCCTCGCGCACGCGCGCATCCTGCAGCAACGGGCGGCGCGTGTTGAGCACATAGCTCTGGAAGCCCGTGGGCAGCTTGTGCTGGAACTCGCCCTTGACCAACTCGCCCGTGGTGAAGCGCTTGCCATCGATGCGCCGCGCCCAGTCGCCCGCGCTGTACACGCGCATCAGGTCGAACTCGCCGGCCTTGAGCGCTTCGAGCCGCGCGGTGTTGTCTTTGTAGATCTTGACGGTGACGCGCGCGAAATTGGCCGTGCCCTTGCGCACGCCCAGGTCGCGGCCCCAGTAGCCGGGGTCGAGCACATAGGTGATGTCCTTGCCGAAACGCACCGGGCCGATGCGGTACGGGCCGCTGCCGATGGGCGTCTCCATGACCACCTGATCGAACGGCTTGATCTTGCCGTCCGCGCCGCGGCCCCAGTCCGGGCTGAAGACCGGCAGCGCGCCCACGGTGAGCGGCAGTTCGCGATTGGGCACGCGGAAGCGAAAGCGCACCGTGCGTTCATCGAGCACATCCGCGCCCGCGACATCGACCAGCAGCGTCTTGTAGCCAGGCGTGGTGTAGGGGCCGATCAGCGTTTCGTAGCTGTATTTCACATCCTTGGCCAGCACGGGCTGGCCATTGTGGAAGCGCGCCTCGCGCCGCAGCCGGAACGTGGCCGACAGCCCGTCGGGCGCGACGCTCACGTCCTCGGCCAGCAGGCCGTAGCCGGTCGCGGTCTCGTCAAGCGAGCCGCTGAGCAGCGTGTCGAACAGCAGGTTCGACAGATACGCCGGCGCGTTGCCCTTGATCGTGAACGGGTTGTACTTGTCGAACGTCGATATCCGCAGGTTGCTCACCAGCCGGATCTCGCCGCCCTTGGGCGCCGCGGGATCGACATAGTCGAAGTGCGTGAATCCCTCGGGATAGCGCGGCTGGCCCCACAGCGCATAGGCATGCGCGGCCCAGGCAGGAGAAGCACCCAACAGCAGCAGAGAAAACATCCAGTAGCGCATGCGACAATTCTGCCCTACGAATACCTGCTGCGCGCGCGACTGTTGCCGCGCGGCATTCCTATCCCCTTCTGGAGAAAAACAATGGGCTTCCTCACCGGCAAGAAACTGCTGATCACCGGCGTCCTGTCCAACCGCTCGATCGCCTATGGCGTGGCCAAGTCCTGCCATGCGCAGGGCGCCGAGCTCGCGTTCAGCTATGTCGGCGAGCGCTTCAAGGACCGCATCACCGAATTCGCCGCCGACTTCGACTCGAAGCTGGTGTTCGACTGCGACGTGGGCGACGACGCGCAGATCGAGAAGCTGTTTGCCGAACTGGGCCAGACCTGGGGCACGTTCGACGGCTTCCTGCACTCGATCGGCTTCGCGCCGCGCGAAGCCATCGCCGGCAACTTCCTCGACGGCCTGAGCCGCGAGAACTTCCGCATCGCGCATGACATCAGCGCCTACAGCTTCCCGGCCATGGCCAAGGCGGCCCTGCCCTACCTCAACGACAAGTCGTCGCTGCTGACGCTGTCGTACCTGGGCGCGCTGCGCTCGATCCCGAACTACAACACCATGGGCCTGGCCAAGGCGTCGCTCGAAGCTTCCGTGCGCTACCTGGCCGAAGCCGTGGGCCGCACCGAAGACGGCCGCTGCATCCGCGCCAACGGCATCTCCGCCGGCCCGATCAAGACCCTGGCCGCGAGCGGCATCAAGGACTTCGGCAAGCTGCTCAGCCGCGTTGCCGATGCCTCGCCGCTGCGCCGCAACGTGACGCCCGAAGATGTGGGCAACGTCGCCGCCTTCCTGTTCTCCGACCTGGCCGCAGGCGTGACCTCCGAGATCACCTATGTCGACGGCGGCTTCAGCCAGACCGCGGGGCTGAGCGCCGATCAGGTCTGATCGACGCAGCCTTCCATCAAGGCCATGGGCGCGCAGCCCATGGCCTTTTTTCATGGACTTGGCAGGTGCAGGGACATGGTGGCGGCACTGGTCACCTGCTGCATGACGAATTAAGCTGGCTGTACCTTCAGCTCCCGCGCCGACCAGATGCCATCCAGCGAAAACCGCCCGCACTCCGATCACGATCACGATCACGATCACGATCACGATCACGATCACGATCACGATCACGATCACGATCACGATCACAAAGACGATCAAGACGCCCATCACGGCCACGGCCACGGCCACGACCACGGCCCGGGCGGGCACTCGCATGCGCCCTCGGTCACGGCCTCGAACGCGCGCCGCATCAAGTGGGTCTTCGGCATGACGCTGGGCTATGCCGTCATCCAGGTGATCGGCGGCTGGCTGTCAGGCTCGCTGGCGCTGATTGCCGATGCGGGCCACATGCTGTCCGATGCGGCCGCGCTGCTGCTGGCGCTGATCGCCTACCGCATTGCCGAGCGCGCGCCCGACAAGCAGCGCACCTATGGCTTTCACCGCGTGCGCGTGCTGGCCGCGCTGGCCAACGGCGCCTCGCTGCTGCTGCTCGTGGCCTGGATTGCCTGGCAGGCGGTGACACGCTTTCGCGCGCCCACCGAGGTGCTGGCCGGGCCGATGCTGGGCGTGGCGGTGGTGGGGCTGCTGGTGAATGTGGTCGGTGCCTGGGTGCTGATGCGCGGCAACCAGGGCGACGGCAATCTGCGCGGCGCGCTGCTGCATGTGGTGGGCGACCTGCTGGGCTCGGTGGGTGCGATTGCCGCGGCCATCGGCATCCTCTATACCGGCTGGACGGTGCTGGATCCGATTCTTTCGGTACTGGTCTCGGTGCTGGTGGTGCGCTCGGCCTGGAGCCTGGTGTCCGATGCGCTGCTGATCCTGCTGCAGGCCGTGCCGCGCGGCCTCGATGTGGAAAACGTGCAGGCCGACATCGCGGCCCTGCCCGGTGTGGCCGAGGTGGGCCACTTCCATGCCTGGACCCTGACCGATGACCGGGTGGTGGCCACCGTGCACGTGACGCCCGCGCCGGGCGTCGATCCGCTGCTGCTGCCGGCGCGCGTGGCGCAGCAGTTGCGCGAGAAGCATGCCATTGCGCATGCCACCGTGCAGGTCGACCCTCCGGGCGGGCTGCAGGGCCCGCACGGAGGGTGAATGCCTGTGCCTCAGGCGATGTGCGAGGGAGCGGGCGTGGCCTCGCCGTCGTTGGCGCGCAGCGAAACGTTGAGCTGGTCGATCACCGGCGCCCATTCGGCGTCGGCGCCCAGGCCTTCGCGCAGCATGCGCGCCTGCGCCGGGCTCCAGAACGGTGCATCGGGCAGCAGGATGGCCGAGTCCAGCGGCGCATGCTCGCGGATGAAGTTGGCAATGCCCGCATCGTCGTCGGGCAGGCCCAGTTGTGCAAACAGGGCGGAGAAGGTGGGAGGGTTCATGGTATCCATCGCAAAGCCCTTTTATCGGTTCAAGTTGATGACTTCGCACCCAAGAATGCGAGGTGACTGCGCTGTCCGGCGGCATTGCCGCGCGGACAGTTCTGCCAAAGCATTGTGCAGTAAAGCCCCGGGCTCCACGCCCCCTGCGCTGTCGGAGAAAGCCTCGATTACTCGGGCTCGATTCCCGCGGCCTTGATCACCTTGCCCCACTTCGCGGTTTCCTCGGCCTGGAAACGCGCCAGCTCCTCAGGCGAGCCATGCCAGCGCGTCGTGCCCGACAGGCTGTAGAAGCTGGCCGCCTGCTTGCTTTCGACGGCCTTGCCCAGCAAGGTGCTGAGCTGGCTCACGAGCTGCGGCGGAGTGCCCGCGGGCAGATAGGCGGCAAACCAGTAGCCCATGTTGTAGCCCTTGACACCGGCTTGCTCGATGGTTGGCACGTCGGGCAGCATGCTGCTGCGCTCCTGCGTCGAGAAACCCAGCGCCTTGAGCTTGCCGGCCTGGACCTGCGGCAAGCCGGTCGAGACATCGGTGATCATCAGGTCGATCTGGCCGCCCATCAGGTCGGTGAGGGCCAGCGGGTTGCTCTTGTAGGGAACGTGCAGGAGGTCGACGCCCGCGAGCTGCTTGAGCATCTCGCCGGCCATGCGGCTGGACGAACTGCCGCTGCCGAAGCTCAGCTTGCCCGGGTTGGCCTTGGCATAGGCCACGAGGTCCTTGACCGACTTGTGCGGCGAGGCCGCGCTCACCACCAGCACCTGGCCGCCCTTGCCCAGCCCGGTCACGGGCGCGAAATCCTTGACCGGATCGTAGGGCAGCTTCTTGTACAGATGCTCGTTGGCCGCATGCGTGGTGTTGGTGGTGATCAGCACCGTATAGCCATCGGGCGCGGCGCGCGCCACGCCCTGCGCGGCCAGCATGCCGCTCGCGCCGCCCTTGTTCTCGACGACCACGGCCTGGCCGGTTTCCTGCGTCACGTACTGGCCCAGCGCGCGCGCGATCTGGTCGGTGGCGCTGCCGGCCGCGAACGGCACGACGAAGGTCAGCGCCTTCGCCGGGTATTTGGCCGCGTTCTGCGCGAAGGCCGCGGGCGCGGCAAGCACCAGCGCGGTGGCAATGCCCGCGCCCAGCGTGCGGCGGCGCGAGAAAGAGGGGAAGGTCTTGTTCATGGCTTGTCTCCTGGGTTGTAGTAGTTGGATGAATGAACGTGAAAAAGCTAAGCCGCCTGCGGCCCGCGGCAATGGACCAGCAGATCGCGCGGCAGTGCCACCGTCATCTGCAGCAGATCAAAGGCCAATGCCTTGCCGTGGCTGTCGAGATTGAGCGCGCTGTTGACACCGCCCTCGAGCACCTCGTCCAGCACGAAGTTCAGCGCCTGCAACTGCGCCAGCACGTAGCGCGCGACATGGCTGGGCGCGCGCGCCGCGAAATGCGCGGCCACGCGTTCGGCTGTGACCTGCGCCTCGATCACCGGCCAAAGCGCCGGGTGGAAGGCAATCACGCTGATGTTGCTGCGGTTGCCCTTGTCGCCCGTGCGGCCGTGGGCCAGCCGGTACAGCGGCATCTCGATGGATGCGGAAGAATTCATGCGCCCTCCCCGGCCGCGCGCCACCAGCGCCAGCCACAGTGAACGAGGTCCCGGCCGATCAGGCACGAGACGGTGGACAGGCGCGAGCGCAGCTGGGTGCGCACGCCGCCCCCGCCGCCCGGCCCGCAGGTATAGAGCGCATTGACTTCGCGCAGCAGCACTTCGGCGGCCTTGGCCGTGGGCTGCTCCCAGGCCCAGCGCACGCGCACGTCGCGCAGCGCCTCGGCGCGCGCGCTGCCCGCTGCCGGCAGCCCGGCAAGCCACTGGCCGGCATCGTCGCCCAGCACGCTGGTCACGCCGATGAAGTCGCAGCGCAGCGTGCCCTGCCCGGCCAGCCGCGTGGCTATCACCTCGCGCGCGAGCTGGGCGCGGGCCAGCGCATGCGCGCCCGCATAGGAAATCTCGGCTTCGGCGAGCCAGCCGCGTTCGCTGCAGACATTGACCTTGAGCTGCGCGGGCCGCGCGTGGCCGCGCACGCCATCGAGCCGCACTTCATCGGGCCCGACCTCGGTGACCCAGGCCTGGCTGATATCGGCCACCACGTCGGGCGTGAGATAGGCCGCGGGGTCGTGCACCTCGTAGAGCAGCTGCTCCTTGACGGTACGCGCATCGATCACGCCGCCGGTGTGGGCCGGCTTGCCGATGGTGCACTGGCCGTCGGCCTCGATGCGCGCGATCGGGAAACCGACATGGGCCAGATCGGGCACGTCCTTGTAGCCCGGGTCGGCAAAATAGCCGCCCGACACCTGCGCGCCGCATTCGAGCAGATGGCCGGCCATGGTGCCGCGCGCGAGCCGGTCCCAGTCGTCCCAGGCCCAGCCATGCCAGGCCGCGGCCGGGCCCAGCACCAGCGCCGGGTCGGCCACGCGGCCTGCGATCACGATCTCCGCGCCTTCCTGCAGCGCCTGCGCGATCGGCTGCGCGCCGATATAGGCGTTGGCGCTGACCACGCGCGCTGCGGGCCAGTCCGTGCCGCAGGCCTGCTGCAGCGCCGCGCGATGCGCGTCGCCCATCAGGTCGTCGCCATGGACCAGCGCCATGCGCGGCAGGCGCAGGCCCAGCTCGCGCGCCAGTGCCGCGATGCAGGCCGCCGCGCCCTCGGGATTGGCGGCGCCGAAGTTGCTCACGATGCGGATGCCGTGCGCCAGGCAATCGGCCAGCACCGGCCGCAGCAGATCGGCCAGCAGCGGCTCGTAGCCGGCCTGCGGGTCGCGCTCGCGCGCCAGCTGGGCCAGCGCCAGCGTGCGCTCGGCCAGGGTTTCAAAGATCAGTACCGCGGGCCCGGGCGCGGCCATCAGCGCGTCGACCACCGGGCGCGCCGCATCGGTGCGGTCGCCGGAAAAGCCCGCGCCGCAGCCCACCCGCAGCGCGGCGCGCGGCGTGGCAGGCGCGGGGCCCGGAGGCCAGCGCAGGGAGAAGGAAGCGGAATCAGGGGTTGCCATGGGAGCAATATAGGCAAAGCTTTTTATGCTGTAAATTCGATGCTTTGGATGGTTTTATCGGGAAATCCAATGAATTTGACAACGCGGCAATTGCAGGCGTTCGAAGCCCTGCACCAGCATTTGAGCTTCACGCGCGCTGCGCAGCAGTGCTGCCTGTCGCAGCCTGCGTTCAGCGCGCTGATCCAGGGCCTGGAGCAAGGCCTGGGCGCGCAGCTGTTCGAGCGCAGCACACGCCATGTGGTGCTCACGCGCGCGGGCCAAGACTTCCTGCCCCATGCCCAGCGCCTGCTGGCCGGCATCGACCAGGCGCTGCAGTCGCTGCAGGGCGCGGCCCAGTTGCGCGCCAGCCGCGTCACGGTGGCGCTGCTGCCCTCGCTCGCGGCACACTGGCTGCCCGCAGTGCTGGCGGAGTTTGCGCAGACCCATCCCCGGATCCAGGTGCAGGTGCGCGATGCGCTGAACACGCCCTGCCTGGAAAGCGTGCAGCAGGGCCTGGCCGACTGGGCGCTGTGCACTGCGCTGGCGCGCCACCCCGATCTGCATGCGCAGGCCGTTGCCGAGGAAAGCTATTACCTGGTTTGCGCGCGCGACCACGCCCTGGCGCAGATGCAGGCGCCGATCGCCGCCGGGACACTGCTGGGCCTGCCCTTCGTGCAGCTTGCCGCGCATACCAGCGTGCGCGCCAGCGTCGACCAATGGCAGGCGCAGGTGTACGGCAAGCCGGCACTGCAGACCTGCATGGAGGTGGAGCAACTGGCCACCGTGATGGGCATGGTGCGCGCGGGCCTGGGCGTGAGCCTGGTGCCGGCGCTGTCGCTGGCGTACTTCCAGGACCCGGGCATTGCGATCCGCCGGCTCGAGGGCCTGGCGCCCCAGCGCACCATCTACTGGGTGCGCCACCGCCACCAGGGCCTCGGCCCGGCCGCGCAGGCGTTCTATGAAAGCGCCCAGCATTCGCTGCAGGCCTGGCTGCAGGGCCAGGCCGATCCGTTCACGCGCGCCTGAAAACCGCGCCGCCGTGTACCTGCAGCCTTGTGGCTATGATGGTTTGCGTTGCCGCCAAGACTGCGCCCCGATGAACTCCCAGGCCATTTTCCCGCTGCGCTCCGAATGCCCGCCCGCCCTCTGCGACTGCGGCCGCGGCGCGCTGCTGGACGCATCGCCGGCCGATCTGCGCATCCTGCGGCTCACGCGCGACGAGGAAAAACGCCTGCTGCAGCGGCTGGAATCGCTGGACAGCCTCGCCGACCTGCGCCACATGCAGCGGCGCATGGAGCAGCAACTGGGGCTGCAGCTGGTGATCGGCACCAGCCCGCGCGAAGTGCGCACGCTGCGCGGCATCACCATCCTGGTGGCCGAGCGCCCGGGCCTGTGCCGCAAGACGCGCCAGGCGATTCCCGCGGCCATCAAGCGCAGCCTCGAGCAGCGGCCCGAGATTGCATTTGCCTTGCTGGACGAGGACAGCCTGTTCGCGCGCCTGCCCGACCACGCGGGAACTATCCCAGCTTCGCCTTGAAGAATGCCACCGTCCGGTCCCAGGCCAGCTTGGCGGCCGCCGCGTCGTAGCGCGGTGTCGTGTCGTTGTTGAAACCATGCTGCGTGCCCGCGTAGTGGTGCACCTCATAGGGCACGCCCGCGGCCCGCAGCGCGGCTTCATACGCGGGCCAGGCCGCATTGATGCGCTCGTCCACGGCCGCCAGATGCACCAGCAGCGGCGCCTTGACCTGTGCCGCCAGCGCAGGATCGGGCGTGTTGCCATAGAACGGCACGGCGGCGCGCAACTCGGGCAGCTCGGTCGCAAGCCAGTGCGCCATGCCGCCGCCATAGCAAAAGCCCACCACGCCCAGCTTGCCGTCGCCATCGGCGCGCATGCGCAGCCACTGCGCGGCGGCCAGGAAATCCTGGCGGGTCTTGGCTTGGTCGAGCCTGGCGAACGCTTCGCGCGCCTTGTCTTCGTCGCCCGGGTAGCCGCCCAAAGGTGTCAGCGCATCGGGCGCCAGCGCCATGAAGCCTTCGAGCGCGAGGCGCCGGGTGATGTCTTCGATGTGCGGATTGAGGCCGCGGTTTTCATGCACCACCAGCACCATGGGCAGGCGCGAGGCGCCGGCCGCAGCCGGGCGGGAGAGATAGGCATTGATGCTGCCGTAGCCGGACGGCGACGGCAGCGTGACGCGCTGCGTCTTCACGCGGCTGTCGTCGGCCGGAACCTGCTGCCCCGCGGCGAAGTTCGGGCTCAGCGCGGCCAGCAGGCCGGCGGCCGTGACGCCGGCCTTGGCATAGCGCTGGGCCTGCCCCAGGAAGCTGCGCCGGTCCATGTCGCCATGCACATAGGCATCAAACAGAATCAGCAGTTCCTGGTCGAAATCGGCGGCGGTCAGGCGTTGGGTCATGGTGGTTCCTGAAAACGAGGGTTGGAGAGAGGTTCCAACCCTGCATTAGACCGGCAAGCGCCGCCATGCGCCATAGGCCGGCCGCCGCGTGCCCGGGTCAGGGCCGCGCCAGGCGCCAGGCGTTGCCGACGCCGTCACCGGTGGTGTCGCCCGGCTTGCCGTCCTTGGCCCAGTAGTAGAGCGGACGGCCCTTGTAGGCCCACTGGCTTGCGCCATCGTCGCGCGTGACAACGCTCCAGTCGCCGATGGGCTGCGCGCCGGGCGGCGCCATCAGCGGCGGCCAGTTGGTGGCGCAGCCGCCATTGCACACGCTCTTGCCGGCGCCGGTGGTATCGCGGTCGAACACGTAGAGCGCCATCTGGTTGGGGCCGACCAGCATGCCGTTCATGACGGTCGCGGGCGAAGCCGGCGCCATGGTCGACGGGGATGCCATGGTCGCACCGGGCGCGGTGCGCGACGCGTTGCCCGGCGCCGTGTTGCACGCGGTCAGCGCGACCGAAGCGATGAAAGCCAATGAAGCCATACGCAGCATGAAGTTCTCCTTGGGGGTGGAATGCCGAACAGGACGCTGGCGCTGCCAGGCTGCTGCCTGGCGGACGCCGCACGGAAAGTATCTGCCTTTTTTCACCACAGCTTGTAACCAAGTTCTCCGCCGCGTGGCTCGTCGACCTCACCACAGCGGCCGCTGCCGCAGCATTGCCTGGAACTTCTCGTGCACCACGATGCCGCTGTTGAGCCGCATCCAGGGACTGGTGATGCTGGGATCGACCTGGAAGATGCGCCCCGGCGCGACGGTGATCTGCTGCGCCGTGAGATGCTCCGACAGCGCCAGCGAGTCGTCGAGCCCGTCGAAGCGCACCCACATGTAGAGGCTCTCCTGGGGATCACAGAAGAAGCGGGCGCCCGCATCGGCCAGCAGCTGGCGCGACTGCCGCGTGGCCTGGGCCACATGCGACTTCAGCGCGAGCAGATGCTTCGCATAGGTGCGCTCGCGCAGGATGGTGTCGACCGTGCGTTCGGCGTACTCCGAGCTGTTGACATGCACGATGGACTTGAGGTCGGCCAGCTCCGACGCCATGTCGGCGCTGCAGGCGAGGAAACCCACGCGCAGCGCCGCCGACAGCGACTTCGAGAACGAGCCGATGTAGATGGTGCGTTGCAGCTGGTCGAGCGCGGACAGCCGGGCCTGCTCGTGCGGCTTGAGATCGGCCAGCGGGTCCATCTCGACCAGCAGCAGGTTGTACTTCTCGGCCAGCTCGAGCAGCCGCCGCGCCTTGCCCGCGCTCAGGTCCGATCCCGTGGGGTTGTGCCCCACCGACTGCACGAAAAAAAGCCGCGGGCGCTTGCGGATCAGCACCTGCTCGAGCATGTCGAGGTCCGGGCCATCGGGCTGGCGCGCGATGCCGGCGATCTCGGCGCCGTGCACCTTGAGCTTGGCAAACAGGAAGTAATAGCCAGGGTCGTCCACCAGCACCGTGGCGCCCGGCGGAATCAGATAGCGCAGCACCAGGTCCATGGCCTGATTGGCGCCATGCGTCAGCAGGATCTGCCGCGGATCGGCCTCGATGCCCAGGCCGCCCAGCTTGCGCACCAGTTGCTGGCGCAGCGGCAGATAGCCGTAGCGGTTGCCGTAGCTGAACAGCGCGCCCAGGCCGCCGCGCGCGACCTTGTGGTGCACGCGGTCCAGGCGCGCGCCCGCCAGCCACTCGGCGGGCGGCATGCCGTCGGCGGCGCGTATGGCCTGGGGATTGTCATTGAGCTGTTCGCGGATCAGCCACACCAGGTCCCCGGCGCGGCCCAGCGCATGGACGGGCGTGTCGGCTTCGCCGGGCGCAGCGATGTCCTTCACATAGAAGCCCGCGCCGCGGCGCGGCTCCACCAGCCCGCGCGCCACCAGCAGTTCGAACGCGGCAATCACCGTGTTCTTGCCATAGGCGCGCTCGCGCGTGATCTCGCGCAGCGAAGGCAGCTTCTCGCCAGCCTTGTAGGCGCCCTGGCGGATTTCCCGCTCCAGCGATTCGGCGAGGATCTTGAAACCTGCAACGGTCGTCGGCATGGATCTGTTCTCGGTAACTGTACCTGCTGCAAAGGGTACAGCAGTCCTAAAGTAGCCAGCGCCACCAGGGCCCCGCCTGCGGGAAGACCCTGGGATCTTCGCCAATGCCACACAAGGACTTCCATGACCCGTGATTCCCGCCTGCCCAACCTGCGTTCCCTGTCCCCCTCTCAGCGCCTGGAGCGCATTGGCGACGCCGCCGGCCTCGATGCCGCGGACCGCGAACTGCTGGCCCGGCCCGGCGCGCTGGCGCTCGATGTCGCCGACGGCATGATCGAGAACGTCGTCGGCACCTTCGAGCTGCCGCTGGGCATTGCCAGCAACTTCCGCGTCAACGGCAAGGACGTGCTGGTGCCGATGGCGGTGGAGGAGCCCTCGGTCGTGGCCGCGGCCTCGTTCATGGCCCGGCTGGCGCGCGACAGCGGCGGTTTCTTCACCTCATCGAGCACGCCGCTGATGCGCGCCCAGATCCAGATCGTCGGCATGGGCGACCCGTATGCCGTGCGCCAGGTCGTGCTGGCCCACAAGGCCGAGATCATCGAGCGCGCCAATGCCAAGGACACCGTGCTGATCGGCATGGGCGGCGGCTGCAAGGATGTCGAGGTGCATGTGTTCGACAGCACGCCGCGCGGCCCGATGGTGGTGGCGCACCTGATCGTCGACGTGCGCGACGCGATGGGCGCCAACACCGTCAACAGCATGGCCGAGGCGGTGTCGCCCTATATCGAGCAGATCACCGCGGCCACGGTGCGGCTGCGCATCCTGTCGAATCTGGCCGACCTGCGCCTCGCGCGCGCGCGCGTGACGCTCGCGCCCGAGACGCTCAAGACCGCCGAGTACAGCGGCGAGGAAGTCATCGAAGGCGTGCTCGATGCCTATACCTTCGCCAAGATCGATCCCTACCGCGCGGCCACGCACAACAAGGGGATCATGAACGGCATCGATCCGGTGATCGTCGCCACGGGCAACGACTGGCGCGCGGTCGAGGCCGGCGCCCATGCCTATGCAGTGCAGTCGGGCCAATACACCTCGCTCACGCGTTGGGAGAAGAACAGGCAGGGGCACCTGGTGGGCAGCATCGAGCTGCCGATGCCCGTCGGCCTGGTCGGCGGCGCGACCAAGACCCATCCGCTGGCGCGCTGGGCGCTGCGCGTGATGCAGGTGCAAAGCGCGCAGGAACTCGGCGAGATCGCAGCCGCCGTGGGCCTGGCGCAGAACCTGGGCGCGCTGCGCGCGCTGTCCACCGAAGGCATTCAGCGCGGCCACATGGCGCTGCATGCGCGCAATATTGCGCTGCTGGCGGGCGCGAGCGGCGCCGATATCCAGCGCATCGCGGCGCAGATGGCGCAGGAAAAAGAGGTCAGTGTGGACCGGGCGAAGGTGTTGCTGGGCGCGGTTTGACGGGATATGCGCCCTGGGTCTGACGCAGGGTCGGGCTTGAGCGCAGGCCGTCCATGGTTCGACGCGGCCGGCGAGGCAGGCTCAGGACGAACGGTCGTTCCGTTCGTGCTGAGCCTGGCGCGACGGAGAAACCCGTTCGGGCCGAGCTTGTCGAAGCCCCCGGCGGCGTCTCCTCACCCGCGCTTCTTCATCCCGCGCAAATCCACCATTCCCGCCGCCTGACGCGGATCGGCGCCGCGCGCAAAGATCGCATGCTTCTGGATCTTCTGCGTGCCGGTCGTGGGAATCTGCGGCGTGAACCAGATCCAGCCCGGCGCCTTGTAATACGCGAGGGCCTGGTGGCAGTGCTGGAAGATGTCCCGCGCCAGCGCGGCCCGGGCATCGTCGGCCGGCACGCCGGCCCTGAGCACGATGCAGGCCAGCACCTCCTCCTCGCGCACCTCGTCGGCCACGGCCATGACCGCGGCCTGCTCGATCAGCGGATGGGTCAGCAACTGGGCCTCGACTTCGGCCGCGGCGATGTTCTCGCCCGAGCGCCGGATGATGTTCTTGCGCCGGTCGACGAAATGGAACATGCCGCCCGCGTCGCGCACCACCACGTCGCCGGTATGGAACCAGCCGTTGCGCCAGGCGCTTTCGGTGGCCTGCGGGTCGTCCAGGTATTCGCTGAAGAAATCCTTGCGCGGCGTCTGCGCCGAGTGGCGGATCACCAGTTCGCCGGGCGTGCCGTCGGGCACGTCCTGGTCCAGGTCGTCGACGGCGCGCGCCTGCACGCCTTCCACCGCGCGCCCGAAGGCGCGCGTGCCGACCTGGCGCGGCGCATGGCAATCGACCATGATGCGCACCATCTCGGTCATGCCCCAGAGCTCGAGCAGCGGAAACCCGAAGCGTTCCTCGAACGCCGCATGCAGCTGGGGCTCGACGCCCGCGCCAAAGCCGAAGCGCACGCAGTGTTCGCGGTCCGCGGGCGACGGCGGCTGCAGCAGCAGCAACTGGATCACGACACCGAGGTAATGCACGATGGTGGCACGCGTCTCGCGCACTTCCTGCCACCAGCGCGAGGGCTGGAAGCGGTCGGTCTGCACCTGGCAGCCGCCCGTGAGCAGCATGCAGTAGAACGACAGGATCGACGCATTCACATGGAACAGCGGCAGCGGGTTGTACAGGCGCTCCACTCCCTCGCGGATGTGGGCCAGCCCGCCGCGCGTGGCGTAGGCCTGGCCCGCGGCCAGCTCGTAGCGGTGCGACAGCACGCAGCCCTTGGGCCGGCCCGTGGTGCCCGAGGTGTAGAGGATGCTGGCCGGGGTGTCCGGCCCCGGCTGGCCGGGCTGGGCGGGCCGCGGCGCGCGCGCCACGCCCTGCGCCCACTGCTCCCAGACCATCACTTCGGGACGGTGCCGGCTTTCGCGCAGCGCGGCCTCGGCCGCGGGCAGATGGCTTTGCAGCACCAGCAGCAGATCGAGCCGCGCATGGTCGATCAGGTAGGCGAACTCGCCCGCGCGGTAGTCGGGATTGACGGGCACGCAGCACACGCCCAGCGCATTCAGCGCCAGCTTGTGCAGCATGTGTTCGGGCCGGCTTTCCAGCAGCAGGCCGACGCGGTGCCCCAGGCCGTAACCCGCCTGGCGGTAGTCGTGCATCAGCTGCTTGACCTGGGCGGCGGCATCGGCATAGCGGATCTCGCAGCCCTGCGGGTGGTAGCTGCGCGCCGGGTTTGCCGGCACGGCCAGCAGGCTGTTGCCGGCATAGGCCCGCGCGGCCTCGAAAAACACGTCGCCGATGCTGCTGTCGTCATGGATGGCAATCACACGGAGTCCTTGCAGAGGTTCAATGGCTGCCCAGGTAGGCAGCGCGGATCTTCGGGTCGGCGCGCAGCGCCTGTCCGGCGCCCTGCATGGTGATGCGCCCGGTCTCCAGCACATAGCCACGGTCGGCCACGGCCAGCGCCTGGTTGGCCATCTGCTCCACCAGCAAGATGGTGACGTCCCTTTGCTGCAGCCCGCGGATGATGGCGAAGATCTCCTTGACGATCAGCGGCGCGAGTCCCAGCGAGGGCTCGTCGAGCAGCAGCAGCTGCGGCCTGGCCATCAGCGCGCGCGCGATGGCCAGCATCTGCTGCTCGCCGCCCGACATGGTGCCCGCCATCTGGTCCTGGCGCTCGCGCAGCCGCGGGAAGGCCGTGAACTGGGCCTCGACATCGGCGTCGATCTGCTGGCGGCTGGCCTTGCGGTGGTAGGCCCCCAGGATCAGGTTGTCGCGCACCGTCTGGTCGGCAAACACCTGCCGGCCCTCGGGCGACTGCGCGATGCCGCGCGCCACGCGCTGGTGGCCCGGCAGGCGCGTGATGTCCTCGCCGGCAAACACGATGCTGCCGGCGCTGCACGGCTCCAGCCCCGACAGCGCCTTCATCAGCGTGCTCTTGCCCGCGCCGTTGCCGCCGATGATGGTGACGATCTCGCCGGCGCGCACTTCGAGGCTGATGCCGCGCAGGGCCTGCACCGCGCCATAGTGCACTTGCAGGTCGTCGACTTTGAGCAGGACGTTCTCAGACATGGCGGGCTCCCGCAAGCGCTTCGGGGTTGTGCAAGGCTTCCTCCTCTTCTTCATCGGTGCCCAGATAGGCGGCGATCACGCGCGGGTTGCCCTGCACCGCCGCGGGCTGGCCCTCGGCGATCTTCTCGCCGTAATCGAGCACGATCACATGGTCCGAGATGGCCATGACCAGGTCCATATGGTGCTCGATCAGCAAGATGGTGATGCCCAGGTCGCGGATGCTGCGGATCACGTCCACCAGCTCCGCGGTTTCCTGGGGATTGAGGCCGGCCGCGGGTTCATCGAGCAGCAGCAGCGCGGGCCGCGTGGCCAGCGCCCGCGCGAGTTCCACGCGGCGCTGCAGCCCGTAGGGCAGGCTGCCGGCCAGCGCCTGGGCATGGGCTTGCAGCCCGAGGAACTGCAGGATCTGCCGCGCCTCGGCCGTGGCACCGGCCTCGTCGCGCGCCGCCGCGGGCAGCCCGAGAAGGTAGGACCAGAAGCCGGCGCGGATATGCTGGTGCAGGCCCACCTTGACGTTGTCGATGACCGACATGTCGGCAAACAGCTTGAGGTTCTGGAAGGTGCGGCCCAGCCCCATATTGCAGATGCGGAACACCGGCCGCCCAACGATGCTGGCGCCGCGGAACTCGATGCTGCCACGGCTCGGCGGCACGATGCCCGAGAGGATGTTGAGCAGCGTGGTCTTGCCCGCGCCGTTCGGGCCGATCAGCGAATGCACATGGCCCGACTGGATCTCGATGTCGAGGTTGTTGGTCGGCACCACGCCGCCATAGGCCTTGTACAGCCCCTGCGTACGCAACAGCACCTGGCTGCCGTAGGCGGCGGCTTCGGCCACGCGCGCGCGCCAGGCGGCCAGGAGTTCGGGTGCATCGCTTGCCGCAGGGCCCGGCTTCGCGCCGAAGCGGCGCGCCCAGCCGGACAAGGCGCCCGACAGCCCGTCGGGCATCGCATACAGCGCAAACAGCAGCAGCGCGCCATAGGTGAAATGCTGCACGCCGGGCCAGCGCGCCAGGAATGCATCGAGCAGCGTCAGCACCACCGCGCCCAGCAGCGGCCCGTAGACCGAGCGCCCGCCGAACAGCACGATCAGCAGGAAGAACACCGACAGGTTGAAGGTGATGAAATCGGAATTGATGTACTGGTTCTGCTGGGTGATCAGCGCGCCCGCGAAGCCGCAGGTCACGGCGCTGATCACGAAGGCCAGCACCTTGTAGCGGTAGACGCTCACGCCCACGCTTTCCGCCGCCACCTCGGCGGTGTTGACGGCCATGAAGGCGCGGCCGTACTTGCCGCGCAGCAGCGAGCGCAGCATCAGATGCGCGGCGATGCCCAGCGCCAGCACCACCCAGACCCATTGCCGGGAATCCAGCGGCTGGCCTTGCCAGGTCAGCGGCAGCACGCCGTAGATGCCCTGCTGGCCCGCGAACACGTCCTGCCATTCGGAGACCACCTTCTCCACCACCACGCCAAAGCCAATGGTCACCATGGCCAGCGCCGGGCCGCGCACGCGCAGCGCGGGCAAGGCGATCACCACGCCGAACAGCCCGGCCATCGCGCCCGCGGCGGCAAATGCAAGCCAGGGGTTCCAGCCCAGCCTGGCCGTGAGCAGCGCGGCCGTATAGGCGCCCACGGCAAACAGGCCCGCATGGCCCAGCGATTTCTGGCCCGCGTAGCCGACCAGCACATTGAGGCCGGCGGCGGCCAGGTAGTTCACGCCGATCAGGAACAGGACCTTGAGATAGAACCCGTTGTCGGTGAGCACCGGCACCAGCCCCAGCACGGCGGCAAACGCGATGACACCCAGAAGATGCTTGAATTTGTGCATCAGACCTTCTCCACCACGCGTTGGCCCAGCAAGCCTTCGGGCTTGAGCACCAGCACGAAAATGATCAGCACGAAGATGCTGATCTCGCGCAGCTCCGCATGCCACAACCCGACCATGGCCTCGATCAGGCCGAGCAGGAAACCGCCGAGCATGCAGCCGCGCGGGTTGCTCAGGCCGCCGACGATGGCCGAGGAAAAGGCCTTCAGCGCCAGCGTCAGCCCCATGAACACCGACGCCGTGGTGATCGGCGCGATCAGCAGTCCGGCAATGCCCGCCAGGCTGGCGCTGACGACAAACGCCAGCACCACGATGGCCGTCACGTTGATGCCCATCAGCGTTGCGGCCGCGCTGCTCTGCGCGACGGCGCGCACCGCCTTGCCCAGGCGCGTCTTGCGCATCACGACGTCGAGGCACAGCATCAGCGCGATGCTCACGCACAGCACCAGGATCTCCTGCGGCAGCACGCCCGCGCCGCCGATGCGCAGCACTTCGTTGCCCAGCGGCGACGGCATGACCATGGGCGACGGACCCCAGATGGCCAGCGCGACGTTCTGGATGATGATGCCGAAGCCGATGGTGCTCATGACCCAGGCCAGCCCGCCCTGGCCGATGAACGGCCGGATCGCGGCGTAGTACACCACCACGCCCAGCAGGCCCATGATCGCCACGGTGGCGATCAGGCTCAGGCCGTAGCGCGCCAGCGTGACTTCGGCCTGCTGCAGGCTGCCCTTGAGGTCATGGCCGGCCAGCAGCAGCAGCGCCGATACCGCGATGAAGGCGCCGGCGACGAGAAACTCGCCCTGCCCGAAATTGAAGGTCTTGGTGGTGTTGTAGGTGATGTTGAATCCCAGCGCCACCAGGGCATAGATGCTGCCCAGCGCCAGGCCACTGAACATGGCCTGAAGAATACTGACTGCCATACGCGCAACTCCGATCGCTCGTCATGCCAATGCCAACGCCGGCGGACCGCGGGTTGCGGACCGCCGGCGGCAGCGGCTTACTTCTTGAAGTCGGCAGACTGGAAGCCCTTGGTCACCGAGTCCTCGAACTTCACGACGCTGTCGCCCTTCCAGCGCGCGAGGTAGAAGTCGTTGACGTTCAGCCCTTCATGCATGGTCTTGGTGAAAGGCTTGTTGTAGGTCTTGATCACGCCCTCCACGCCCTGCAGGTTCTCGAGCGCCGCGGCCACCTTGGCGCCGTCGGTGCTGTTGGCCTGCTTCATCGCCGCGGCCAGCAGCATCACCGAGTCGTAGCTCTGCGCCGCGCACGGGAAGGTGGTCAGCGTGGGGAAGTTCTTGCGCACGCGCTCGCCCAGCGCGCGGGTCTTGGCGTTGGTGTCTTCCGTGGTCGACGCCGCCATGATCAGATGCTCGGACAGCTTGGCGCCGGTCATCTTCGGGAACAGCGAACTCAGATTGCCCCAGGCGCCCAGCGTGGTCGGCAGGTAGTTGATCTTCTCCATGCTGCGCAGCACCTGCGCCGTGCCGTCGGCCAGGCCGTAGACGATCACCGTATCCGCGCCCGCGGCCTTGATCTTCGACAGCTGCGAGGTGATGTCGGTGTCCTTGGGGCCGAACTTCTCGACGGCCACCGGCTTGACGCCATGCAGCTCGAGAATCGCCGTCGCATCCTTGGTGCCGCCCTGGCCGTAGCCTGTGGAGTCGGCCAGCACGGCAATCTTCTTGCCTGCGGAATGCTTGACCGCATACGCGGCCAGCAGCGCCGACTGCTCGCGGTCGACCATGGAAATGCGGAACAGGTAGTTCTGCGCATCGTTGGCGTAGCGCGTGGTGATCTCCGAGCCGGTGGCGATCGGCACCACCACCGGGATCTTCTTTTGCTGGGGCAGGTGCAGCCACGCCAGCGCATTGCCCGAGTTGGCCGGGCCGACCACGGCCGCGACCTTTTCGTTGTCGATCAGCTCGGTCATGTTCTGGATCGACTTGGGCGGCGTGCCCAGGTCGTCGCGGATGACGCCCACCACCTTGCGGCCCATGATGCCGCCGGCCTTGTTGATGTCCTCGATGGCCGCCTCGAAGCCCCAGCGCCCCGAGATCCCCAGCTCGGCCACGCCGCTGCCGGACATGTCGGCGTTGTAGCCGATCTTGATGTCCTGCGCATACGCCGTGCCCGACACGATGGCCGCAGCCAGCGCCACCTTGGCAAATCCTTTGAACCCGTTCATGCTTGTCTCCTTTGACGGTTTTTGTGTTTGAGCAGTCCAGGCGCGCCGGTCGGATGGACCCGCGGCCTTCTGGTCAATATAGACAAACTGTATCCATTCCAATAGGTACAGTTGCGCGGTACAGCGCAGTGCCAGGCCGACACACCGGACGCAGCGTACGGCTGCCGCGCCGCAGCTTCCGAAGCCGCGCCAACAGGTCGCTTGCCGATGCGACACGGCGGCAGCCCGCTGCCATGGCACCATAGCGCCTCGACCAAGCTGACCCATTACAAGAACGGTGACCGAGACAAACCCTCATTCCCTCCGGCTGGAGCCCGGGCGCATCGAGCGCCGGCAACTGCTCGCGCGCCTGGCCGAGGCGCGCCACAAGAAATGCGTGCTCATCCACGGGCCGGCCGGCAGCGGCAAGACCTCGCTGGCGCTGCAATGGCGCGCACAGGCGCTGGCGTTCGGCCAGGACGTGGCCTGGCTCACGGTGCAGCCCGGCGACGACGGCCAGGCGCTGCTGCAGCCGCTGCTCGAGGCGCTGGACCGCGTCGATCCCGACATCGCGCATGAAGCCCGGCTGCTTTACAACCGCGGCGGCAGCCTGCGTGCCGATGCGATTGCCATTGCGCTGCTGCGCGCGCTGCTGGCGCGCAGCCGGCCGCTGCTGATGGTGATCGACGACTGGCAGAACGTCACGGACACGCCGGCGCATGCGGTGCTGCAGACGCTGCTGGACTTCGCGCCGCCCGCGCTGCATCTGGTGCTGGTGTCGCGCAGCGTTCCCGCGCTGTCGCTGGCGCGGCTGCGCGACCAGGGCATGCTGGAGGAACTGGGCCCGGCCGAACTGCGCTTCACGCTCGAGGAGGTGCAGCAGTTCATGAAGGCGCGGCCGCAGCGCCACGACGCGGGCGTCGACGCGCGCCGGCTGCTGGAGATCACCGACGGCTGGGCCGCGGGTCTGCAGCTGCTGGCCCTGCAGCCGCGCACGCCGGCCTCGCCGGTGCAGAACGCGCAGGACTTTGCCGCGTATTTCAACCGCGAGGTGCTGTGCCGGCTGGACAAGGGCGCGATCGACGCGATGACGCGCCTGGCCGTGGCGCGCGGCTTCAATCAGGCGCTGGCCAATGAACTCGCGGGCGCCCGGATCGGCCCGGCGCTGCTCGAGCGCCTGCAGCGCGAGCATCTGTTCGTGCTGCCACAGCACGATGCGGCAACGCCCGGCTGGTTTCGCTTCCATCCGCTGTTCCGCGAACTGCTGCTCGAGCGCTTCAAGGGCTTGCCGCCGCGGCAGCAGCAGGCAACGCATGCGGTGCTCGCGCGCTGGCTGGGCCAGCGGCGCCATCTGCGCGAGGCCGTGCACCATGCGGTGGCCGCGGGCGATGTCGAACAGGCCGCGGCCTGGGTCGAGCGCTGGGCCCGCACGCTGTTTCTGCACGGCGAGCTGCAGCAGATCGTGCGAGCCGTCGCCGAGCTGCCGCGCGCCGTGCTGCACGCCCGCCCCTCGCTGCTGCTGTGGCTGGGCTGGACCCAGCTTTGCTACAACCAGTTCGCCGCCTGCCACGGCACGCTGGCGGCGCTGCAGTCGCAGCAGAATGCGGGCGACGGTGAAGGCCGCGCACATGCCACGCTGCTGGCGTTCTCGCTGGCGCTGCAGGAGGACGATCTGCTCACCGCGCAGGCGCTGCTGCCGGCGATGAAGGCGCTGCGCGAAGCCGAGGACGTGGTGCTGGTCGGCGGGCGGCGCAACCTGCTGGGCTGGATGCATGCGCACATGGCCGACTACGCCAGCGCGCGCGAGGTGCTGCAGGGCCCGCCGCTGCTGCGCGACGACGGCACGCCGCTGCTGGATTCGGCGTTCGGCCATCTGATGAACCAATGCCTGCTGGGCCTGTCGTGGCTCTATGCCGGCGATGTGCGCTCGGCCGAGCCGGTGCTGCGCGATGCGCTGGCCCGTGCCGAACGCGAGCTGGGCCGCTACAGCGAACTGGCCTGCAATGCCGCGGCCTATCTGTCGGCCACGCTTTATGAGACCAACGCCCTGGACGAGTTGCGCCAGTTGCTGGACGGCCGGCTCGACACCATGGAGCGCGTGGTGCTGCCCGATGCGCTGGTGACGGTGGCGCTGGCCAGCGCCCGGCTGCGCCGCGCCGACGGCAACCCGCTCGAAGCCATCGAAGGCCTGGAGCGCATCGACGAACGCGCCCAGCGCCGCTCGCTCGACCGGCTGCAGGCATTTGCGATCAGCGAGCGCGTGCGCTGCCTGCTGCACATGAATGACCTGGCCGGCGCCGCCGCCATGCTGGGCAGGCTCCAGGCCCTGGCCGCGCGCCATGCCGGCGGCCAGGGTCCGGTCAGCCAGCGCATCCAGGGCCTGGCGCGTTTCATCGAGGCGCTGTACCACGCGGCGCAGCTTGACGACCGCGCCGCGCTGCTGGCGCTGGGCGAGTGCGGGCGCGACGACACCGCCTTGCTGCAGCGCCGCGACCGCTGCGCGACGCGGGTGCTGCGCGCGCTGCTGCTGGCGCGGCTGGGCGAGCGCGCGCAGGCGCTGGCCATCATGCGCGACGCGCTGCAGCAGGGCCAGCAGCAGGGCCTGGTACGCACCATTCTCGACCTGGGTGACGAGGCCCTGGCGCTGGCCGATGCCTGCGCCGATGCCTATGGCGCGCAAGACCCGGTGCTGCCGTTCTATGTCGAACAGTTGCACCAGCAGCGCCAGCGGCACCAGCCGGCCGCGCGCCCGGCGGGCGCCGCGGCCCCCGAGCCCTTGTCGGAACGCGAGACGGAAATCCTGCGCGCGCTGGCGCAGAGCATGTCGAACAAGCGCATCGCGCAGGCGCTGGGCATCTCGCCCGAAACCGTCAAATGGCATCTGCGCAATGTCTATGCCAAGCTGGGCGTCATGGGCCGCGACGATGCGGTGGCCAGCGCGCGCAGCCTGGGCCTGGTGTCGGCCCAGGCCTGACAGGGCTTGCCCCGAGAGGGCAAACCCGACCTACCCGCCGCGGGGGGGTGGGTGGCAGGGGGCGGCCCGCATGATGGACCCAAGCCCACTCCCTGCCACTCCATGCGCCCCTCTTCTTCCGCCTCCCAGGCCTTCGACCCCCGGCGTCTCGATGCTTTCCTGCGTGCGCGCCTGCCCGGGCTTGACGGCGCCATGCAGCTGCAGGCCATTGGCGGCGGCCAATCCAACCCGACATTCTTCGTGAGCTATGGCCCGCGCCGGATGGTGCTGCGCAAGAAGCCCGCGGGCGAGGTGCTGCCCTCGGCGCATGCCGTGGACCGTGAATACCGCGTGATGCAGGCCCTGGCTTCGACGGCGCTGCCCGTGCCGCCCGTGGTGCTGTACCACGCCGAGCCCGAGGTGATCGGCACGCCCTTCTATCTGATGGAGCGTGTCGAGGGCCGCGTGTTCAACGACAACGACCTGCCGGGCCTGGCGCCCGCGCAGCGCCGCGCGCTGTACCTGGCGATGGCCGACACGCTGGCGACGCTGCATGCGGTGGACTGGCGCGCCGCGGGCCTGGCCGGGTTCGGGCGCACCGAGGGCTACTTCGAGCGCCAGCTCAAGCGCTGGCGCCAGCAGTGGGAGCTGTCGCGCACCCGCGCCAACCCGCCCATCGATGCGCTGCTCGAATGGCTGCCCGGAAACATCCCGCCAGGCGATGAAGTCACGCTCACGCATGGCGACTTCAAACTCAACAACCTGCTGTTCCATTCCACCGAGCCGCGCGTCGTCGCAGTGCTCGACTGGGAGCTGTCGACGCTGGGCCATCCGCTGGCCGATGTCGCCTTCAACACCGCCGCCTGGCGCACGCTGCCGGCGGAATTCGGCGGCATCCGCGGACTCGATCTCGAGGCGCTGGGCATTCCGTCCGAAGGCGAGTACCTCGCGCATTACTACCGCCGCGCGGGCCGCGACGATCCCGCACGGCAGGCCACGGCGTTCCACTGGGCCTTTGCGTTCATGCGCTGGGCGGTGATCTTCGAAGGCATTGCCGCGCGCGCCGCGCAGGGCAATGCCGTGGCCGACAACGCCGCGCAGATCGGCGCGCTGGGCCGGGCCATGGCCGAACGCGGCCTCGAAGCGCTGGAATCCCCGGCCGAATCGTTTCATTGAGGAGAGCGACTTGCATTTCGAATACCCCGAAGACACCCGTCAGATGCAGGCCACGCTGCAGGCCTTCATGCAGCAGCATGTGATCCCGCGCTACCACGACTTCGACCGCATCGCGGCCACCGGCATCTTCCCCAGCGAGGTGGTCGAGCCGCTGAAGGCACTGGCGCGCGCGGCCGGCCTGTGGAACCTGTTCCTGCCGGGCCTGCGCGACGACGAGCCCGGCACGCGCCTCAGCAACATGCAGTACAGCCCGCTGGCCGAGATCATGGGACGCGTGCCCTGGGCCGCCGAGGTGTTCAACTGCAATCCGCCCGACACCGGCAACATGGAACTGCTGCACCTGTTTGCCACGCCCGCGCAGCGCGATCGCTGGCTGGTGCCACTGCTCGAGGGCCGTATCCGCTCATGCTTCTCGATGACCGAACCCGATGTCGCGTCGTCGGACGCCACCAACATCTGCACCACGATACGCCGCGAAGGCGACGAATATGTGATCAACGGCCGCAAGTGGTTCACGACGGGGGCGCTGCATCCGAACTGCAAGTTCGCCATCGTGATGGGCGTGACCAACGAGGACCCCGACGCCGCGCGCCACCAGCGCCATTCGATGGTCATCGTGCCGCTCGACACCCCGGGCCTGCGCATCGTGCGCAACGTGGCGATCATGCACCACCATGCGCCGGACGGGCATTGCGAGGTGGTCTACGACAACGTGCGCGTGCCGGTGGACCATCTGCTGGGCGAGGAAGGCGCGGGCTTCGCGCTGGCCCAGGCGCGCCTGGGCCCGGGCCGCGTGCACCACTGCATGCGCACCATCGGCCAGTGCGAGCTGGCGATGGAGCTGATGTGCGAGCGCGCGCTCACGCGCCGCGCCTTCGGCAAGCACCTGAGCGATTACGCCAACGTGCAGGACTGGATCGCGCAGTCGCGCGTCGAGATCGACCAGGCGCGGCTGCTGGTGCTGCAGGCCGCGTGGAAGATGGACACCTACGGCAACAAGGCCGCGCACATCGATGTATCGGCCATCAAGCTGGTGGCCGCGCAGCTGCAGACGCGCGTGGTCGACCGCGCGATCCAGGTGTTCGGCGCGATGGGCATCACGCCCGACACGCCACTGTCGTACCTCTGGTCGTGGGGCCGCGCCATGCGCTTCTTCGACGGTCCCGATGAAGTGCACCTGCGCGCCATCGCGCGTGCCGAACTGGCACGCGCCCGCGAACATCTCGGCGCCACCGCGCCCTACTACGCCGCAGCCTAAGGAGTGTCCATGGCCTATCCCGACAAACCCACGGACGGCAGCGTGCTGCACTGGCGCGACGGCGCGGTCGCGCACATCCGCTTCAACCGGCCCCAGGCCCTCAACGCCATCGACCGCGACATGGCCGCGGCCTTCGCGCGCGCCTGCAAGGAGGTGCAGGCCGATGGCGCGGTGCGCGCCGTGCTGCTCAGCGGCGAAGGGCGGGCCTTCATGGCCGGCGGCGACATCGGCGAGATGCGCGCCGACCCGGCACGCGCCGCGGAGGAACTGATCGCCGGCATGCATGGCGGCATCCGGCGGCTTGCCGCCCTGGATGCGCCCGTCATCTGCGCGGTGCAAGGCGCGGTGGCGGGCGGCGGGCTGGGCCTGATGCTGGCCTGCGACCTGGCGCTGGCCGCCGAGGGCACGCGTTTGAGCGTCGCCTACCCGGCCATTGGCGCGAGCTGCGACTGCTCCACCTCATGGAGCCTGCCGCGCGTGCTGGGCCTGCGCAAGGCCATGGAACTCGCGCTGCTGGGCGACACCGTGGATGCGGCACAGGCGCTGCAGCTGGGCCTGGTCAACCGCGTGGTGCCGGCCGCGCAGCTCGAGGCCGAATCCCATGCGCTGGTGCAGCGGCTGGCGCAGGGCCCGACGCGCGCCTTGGGCAGCATGAAAAAGCTGCTGCGCAGCGCCGCGCAGCACAGCCTCGACGAGCACCTCGATGTCGAAGCCGCGGGCTTCATTGCCTGCACCCAGACCGAGGATTTCCACGAAGGCACGCGCGCCTTTTCCGAAAAGCGCGCGCCGCAATTCCAGGGCCGCTGAGGAGAGACCATGAAAACACGCATCACCGAACTGCTGGGCACGCGCTACCCCATCATCCAGGGCGGCATGCAATGGGTGGGCACGGCCGAACTCGCGTCCGCGGTCTCGAACGCGGGTGGCCTGGGCGTGCTGACCGCGCTGACCCAGCCTACGCCCGAGGCGCTGGCGCGCGAGATCGCGCGCTGCCGCGACATGACCGATCAACCGTTTGGCGTGAATCTCACCATCCTGCCCTCGGTCAACCCGCCGCCCTATGAAGCCTATCTCGATGCGGCGCTCGACAGCGGCGTGCGCGTGTTCGAGACCGCGGGCAACAGCCCGGCGGCGTTCATCGAGAAGATCAAGCGCCGCGGCGCGCGCATCATCCACAAATGCACCAGCGTGCGCCATGCGCTGTCGGCCGAGCGCCGCGGCGTCGACGCCATCAGCATCGACGGCTTCGAATGCGCGGGCCACCCGGGCGAAGACGATGTGCCGGGCCTGGTGCTGATTCCCATCGCCACGCGCGCGCTGCGCATTCCGGTCGTGGCGTCGGGCGGCATAGCCGACGGCCGCGGCATGGCGGCCGCATTGGCGCTGGGCGCCGAAGGCGTGAACCTGGGCACGCGCTTTTGCGCCACGCTCGAAGCGCCTATCCATGCGCAGATCAAGCAGGCGCTGGTGCGCGCCAGCGAACGCGACACGCAGCTGATCTTCCGCACGCTGCACAACACCGGCCGGGTGCTGAAGAACGCGATCTCCAACGAGGTCGTGGCCACCGAGCGCCGGCCCGGGGGCTGCGAGTTTGCCGATATCCAGCCGCTGGTCTCGGGCCGGCGCGGCCGCGACGCCCTGCACAGCGGCGAAGTCGATGCGGGCCTGGTGTGGGCCGGCCAGGTCGTGGGCCTGATCGACGACCTGCCCTCGTGCGAGGTGCTGATCGAACGCATGGTGCGCGAATGCCGCGAGGCCCTGGCCCGTGCCAGCCGGCTGGCGGCCGCGGCCGAACTTTGCGAGGAGGCCTGAGCCATGTACGAGACGCAGACCGAAATCCATTACGGCGAGCGCCGGATGCGCTGCTTCCGTGAGCGGCCGCGCGACCTGGTGTCGCTGTGGCGCGCCACGGCAAAACGCCGGCCCCAGGCCGAGGCCCTGGTCTGCGGCGAGCAGCGCCTGAACTGGGCCGAACTCGACGAGCAGGTGATGCGCGTGGCCGCGGGCCTGCGCGCGCAGGGCGTGGAGCGCGGCGACCGCGTGGCACTGCTGCTGGCCAACGGCGCGGAGTTCGTCATTGCCAGCTATGCGATCCTGGCCCTGGGCGCGGTGCTGCTGCCGCTGAGCGTGCGCGAACAGACGCCGGGCCTGGCGTACATCCTGCGCAACGCGGGGGCGCGCGCGCTGATTCTCGACGCCGAGCTGCGCAATCTCGCGCCCGATGCCGAGGCGCTGCCCGATCTGCAACTGCGCGTGTTCGTCGGCGAGGCCGACGCGGGTGCCGGCACCTGTAGCTTTGCCGCGCTGCTGGCCCACGCCCCGCTGCTGGAGCCGGTCGACATCGATGAGGAGGACCTGGCGCTGCTGGTCTACACCTCGGGCACCACCGGTTTTCCCAAGGGCGCGATGCTGACCCATCTGGGCGTGGTGCACACCATCTTGCACTATGCGCAGGCGCTGGGCCTGGATGAAAACGTGCGCGGCTGCGTGGTGGTGCCGCTGAGCCACATCACCGGGCTGGCGGCGCTGATGGCGGTCTCGCTGGGCCTGGGCGGCACGCTGATCGTGGTGCCGCATTTCAAGGCCCAGCAGTTCCTGCCGCTGGCCGCGCGCGAGCGCATGAGCTACACCATCATGGTGCCGGCCATGTACCAGCTGTGCCTGCTGCAGCCCGACTTCGCGCAGCACGACCTCTCGGCCTGGACCGTGGGCGGCTATGGCGGCGCGCCCATGCCGCCCGAGACCATCGACCGCATGGCGCACCTGCTGCCCGGCCTGCGCCTGTCCAACTGCTATGGTGCGACCGAAACCACCTCGCCCGTGGCCGTCATGCCGGCGCAGCTCACGCGCGCCCATCTCGACAGCGTGGGCCTGGCCCTGCCCTGCGCCGACATCGCCGTGATGGACGACGACGGGCAGCCGGTTGCCGCGGGCGAGATCGGCGAGCTGTGGCTCAAGGGACCGATGGTCGCCAAGGGCTACTGGCAAAACCCGCAGGCCACGCGCGAGGGCTTCATCGACGGCTATTGGCGCAGCGGCGATGTCGGCAAGGTCGATGCAGAAGGCTTCGTCTACGTGCTCGACCGGCGCAAGGACATGCTCAACCGCGGCGGCTACAAGATCTTCAGCGTCGAGGTGGAGAACACGCTCAGCGAGCACCCGCAGGTGCTCGAAGCCGCGGTGGTCGCCCGGCCCTGCCCGGTGCTGGGCGAGCGCGTGCATGTATTCGTCACGGCGCGCGAAGGACAGGTGCTCGATGCCGAGGCACTGCGCAGCTTCTGCGCCGCGCGCCTGGCCGACTACAAGGTGCCCGAAAGCTTCACGCTGCGCGCCGATCCGCTGCCGCGCAACGCCAACGGCAAGCTGCTCAAGCGCGTGCTGCGCGAGGAGCTGCTGGGCACGGGGGCCGCGGCATGAGCGCCGCGGTCGTCTCCTGCCGGCAGCTCGAGCCCGGCATCGGACTGTTGCAACTCCAGCAGCCCGCGCGCCGCAACGCGCTGAGCCTGGCGGCGATGAACGAACTGCATGCGCAGCTCGACGCGCTGCTGGCCGACCGCGGCCTGCGCGTGCTGATCATCACCGGCCAGGGCGAAGGCTTTTGCGCCGGCCTCGATCTCAAGTCGGTGCTCGACGCCGAGGGCGTGTTCACCCCCGACGTGCGCGAGGCCATGGCGCTGCAGCACCGGTTTGCCGGGCTGATGCAGCGGCTGCGGCAATCCGACGTGGCGGTGATTGCCGCCGTCAACGGCGCGGCCGTCGGGGCCGGCATGGCACTGGCGCTGGCGGCCGACATCCGCCTGGCCGCGCCCGAGGCCGCCTTCCATGTGGGCGCGGTGAAGATCGGCCTCACCGCTGGCGAATGCGGCCTGAGCTACCACCTGCCGCGGCTGATCGGCGCGGGCCGCGCGTTCGAGATCATGCTCACGGGCCGGCCCGTCGAGGCTGCCGAGGCACTGCGCATCGGCCTGGTGGCAGACGTCGTGGAACGTGCTGCGCTGCCGGCGCGCGCCCTCGCCTGCGCGCAGCAGATTGCCGCGCAGGCGCCCTATGCGAGCGCGCATACCAAGCGCGTGATGTGGCAGAACCTCGACGCACCCAGCCTCGATGCCGCGATCGAACTGGAAAACCATGCCCAGGTGCTGGGCCTGATGACCCAGGACTTCCAGGAGGCGGCGCAGGCCTTCGCACAGAAACGCGCGCCGGTCTTCATCGGCCGCTAAGCCAGTCGACAGACGCTGCGGGCGCCCGGTTCGCGCGAAGGAAAGGAGGTTGGGCTTCCCCAGGGAAGCGTCTTGGACAGCAATGCAGAGGGGTGGCAATCAGACCATCCACGAAACCATCAACGAGAAATGGACGAGACATGAGCAATGCCAGTGTTCTGGGTGCAACCCACAAGATACCCGCCAAGACCGCGCACGCGGATTCCAAGCGCGCCGCGGCCTCGGGCTTCGTCGGCACGCTGATCGAGTATTACGACTTCAGCCTCTATGGCTACATGGCGGTGGTGATCGCACCGCTGTTCTTTCCCAGCGGCGATCCCACGGTCTCGCTGCTGGCCGCGCTGGCGGTGTTCGGCACCGCGTATTTCGTGCGCCCGCTGGGCGGCATCGTGTTCGGCCATATCGGCGACAAGTACGGCCGCAAGACCGCGCTGCTGGGCACGCTGATCTGCATGGGCGTGGGCAGCACGCTGATGGGGCTGCTGCCGACCTTCGACCAGGCGGGCTACTTCGCCACCGCGCTGCTGGTGCTGGTGCGGCTGCTGCAGGGCTTTTCCGCGGGCGGCGAAGTCGGCGGCTCGGCGACCTTCATCTCCGAGTCCTCGCCGCCGCACCTGCGCGCCACCTTCGGCTCGTTCACGCCCATGGGCTCGACCGGCGGCTTCGCGCTCGCGGCCGCCGTGGCCGGCGCCGTCACGGCCCTGACCACGGCCGAGCAGATGGCCAGCTGGGGCTGGCGCATTCCCTTCCTGCTGGCCCTGCCGCTGACGCTGCTGTGCATCTGGGCGCGCACCCGCGTCAAGGAAACCTACGAGGGCACGCCCGAGAAGAAGGAGCACTCGCCGGTGCGCGAACTGTTCCGCTTCCAGGGCAAGGCGCTGCTGCAGTCGACGGCCATCAGCGCCGCGACCAACGGCACGGCCTATATCGGCCTGACCTACATGAGCATCCATCTGGTCAAGCAGCTGGGCTATCCCGCGAGCAGCGTCTACTGGGTCGCCACGCTGGCCATCGGGCTGTCCGCGCTGCTGATGCCGCTGGGCGGCTACATCGGCGACCGCATCGGCCTGCGCCGCCTGATGCTGGCGGGCCTGGTCGGCTACATCATCGTCACCTACCCGGCCATGGCCTTGATGGAGCGCGGCCTGGCGATGGCCACGCTGGCCTATATCGTGCTGATGCTCAACACCGTCGCCACCCAGGTCAGCGCCTATACCATCCTGCCGGTGCTGTTCGAGCCCCGGTACCGCTACACCGGTGTCGCCAGCGGCTGGAACTTCGGCGTGATCATCGCCGGCGGCACCGCGCCCTATATCGCGGTCAAGCTGGTGCAGCTCACCGAGAACCGCCAGTCGCCCGCGTACTTCGTCATCGCGGCGGCCATCGTCGGCCTGATCGGCATCCTGTCGATCCGGCGCGACCAGTGCAAGGCGATCGCGTATTGAGCCGATGCGCGCTAGCGCGGCTCGATATGCTCGATGCGCACCACCGCGCGCGCGATCAGCGCCAGCACCGCGGCTTCCGCGGCGGGCGCATCGCGCATTTCAATCGACTGCAGCAGGGTCCGGTGCAACGCCAGGGCCTCGGCATCGGAGCCCCAGGCATCGCTTGAGGCCTGGAAGCTGGTTTTCCAGACGGCCGACAGCGCCGTCTCCAGCTGCATGATGAACTGGTTGCCGCACGCGCGCACGACGGCGCCGTGAAAGCGCAGATCGGCTTCGATATAGGACGCCTGGGTACGGGCCTTCTCCATGGCCTCGAAGGCCGCGCGGATCTCGGCCACCTTCTCGGGCCGGGCCCGGGCGGCGGCCAGCCGCGCCGCCAGCGGCTCGATGGTCTGGCGCAGCTCCATCAGGTCGGCAATCAGCTGCCTGTCAGGCGGCGCCTCGCTCTGCCAGCCCAGCACCGCGGGATCGAACAGATTCCACTCGGCGCGCGGCAGCACATGGGTGCCGGTGCGCGGGCGAATCGACACCAGTCCCTTGGCCGCGAGGCTCTTCATGGCTTCGCGAATGATCAGCCGGCTCGCGCCATAGGTTTCGGCGAGTTGCGGTTCAGTGGGCAGCTTCGCGCCTTCAGCGTAGCGCCCGGCAACGATGCTCGCGCCGACTGCATCAACGATTTGGTGGTGAAAGTTGCGCAGGCGTGGTGGAGGCATAGGCTGCAAGCATAACCGCAGCCCTGCGCAAGACTGGCTTGCGTCAATCATATGATGATTGTATTATTGCGACCGACGATCAGCACCGTCCCATAAATCAACCAAGAGCTGGAGACAAATCATGAAAAAGAAACTTGTCGCCCTCGCGCTGGGCTTTGGCGCGACCCTGGCCTGGCACCCGCTGGTGCATGCCCAGGACTTTCCCAACAAGCCGATCCGCATGATCGTGCCGGTACCGCCGGGCGGCTCGGGCGACCTGGTCTCGCGCCTCACCGCCACCGCCGCGGCCAAGGAGCTGGGCCAGTCCATCGTGGTCGAGAACCGCCCTGGCGCCACCGGCAACATCGGCACCGCGGCGGCCGTGAAGGCGCCAGCCGACGGCTACACCATCTTCCTGTGCAGCATCGGCAACTGCTCGGTCAACTCCAGCCTCTACGCCAACCCCGGCTTCGACCTGTTCAAGGACATCGCCCCGGTGGTGCTGCTGGGCGCCTCGATCAACGTGCTGACGGCCAGCCCCAAGTCCGACATCAACAGCGTCGAAGACCTGGTGGCCAAGGCGAGGCGCGGCCAGTTGAGCTACGCCTCCTCGGGCGTGGGCGCCTCGAACCACCTTGCCGGCGAGCTGTTCAAGAAGATGGCCGGCGTCGAGCTGCTGCATGTGCCCTACAAGGGTTCGGGCCCGGCGATCACCGATTTGCTGGGCGGGCAGATCGATGTGTTCTTCGACAACGAACCGTCCATCGCCCCCTTCGTCAAGACCGGCAAGGTCAAGGGCCTCGCGGTCACGGGCAAGGGCCGCTCGGCCAACCTGCCGGAGCTGCGCTCGATGGAGGAGATCGGCTACAAGGGCTTCGTCATCGAGCCCTGGTTCGCGATCGGCGCGCCGGCCGGCACGCCCGCGGCCGCGATCCAGAAGCTCAACGCCGCGTTCAACAAGGCCTTGAAAGACCCGGCGGTGCACAAATCCATGGTCGATGCCGGCATCAACCCACTGGGCGGCGCGCCTGCGGTGCTGGGCAAGCACATCCGCGCCGAACACGACAAATGGGCGGACCTGATCCGCTCGCAAAAGATTTCCGCGGAGTAAGCACGAATGCGCATCACAGCGATTGAAACCACACGCCTGCAGACCCAGCCCAACCTGCTGTGGGTCGAAATAGAAACCGAGGCCGGCATCGTCGGCCTGGGCGAAACCTTCCGCGGTGCCGAAGCCGTCGAAACCTATATCCACTCGATGGCCGCCCCCTTGATCCTGGGACAGAGCGCGCTGGACATCGAGCGCCTGCACAAGATCCTGCTGCGCGGCTATCTGGGCTTCAACGGCAGCGGCGTGGAAACGCGCGCCGCCTCGGCCATCGACATTGCCCTGTGGGATATCCTGGGCCAGGTCACGGGCCAGCCCATCTACCAGTTGCTCGGCGGCGCCTGCCACGAGCGCATGCGCGCCTACAACACCTGCGCCGGCGTCGACTACAACAGCAAGAGCATCCAGCGCCGGCTGGTGCAGCCCGGCGACGCAAAGGTGCGCCATCGCTACGACGACCAGATCGCCTTCATTGAAAGCCCGGGCGAACTGGCGCAGAGCCTGGTGGAAGAAGGCTTTGGCGCGATGAAGATCTGGCCCTTTGACGGCGCCGCCGCGGCCTCGGACGGCCAGTACGTGAGCGCGCAGGCCATGCGCCAGGGCCTCGAGGTGTTCGAGAAGATCCGCCTGGCCGTGGGCGACAGAATCGAAGTGATGTGCGAGTTCCATTCGATGTGGAACGTGACGTCGGCGCTGTCGATTGCACGCGAACTCAAGCAATACCGTCCCTTCTGGGCCGAAGACCCGCTCAAGATGGACAGCCCGGGCGCGCTCGCCGACTACCGCCGGCTGGCGCAGATCCCGGTCTGCGGCAGCGAGACGCTGGCCGCCCAGGGCGCGTTCCGCGACCACCTGGCGGCACACGCGCTGGACTACGTCATGCTCGATCTGTCGTGGTGCGGGGGCATCACCGAAGCGCGCAAGATCGCGAGCCTCGCCGACGCCTACCAGAAGCCGATTGCACCCCATGACTGCACCGGCCCGGTCGTGCTGATGGCTTCGCTGCACCTGGGCCTGGCCTCGCCCAACGCCATCTTCCAGGAAGTGGTGCGCGCCTTCCTCAGCACCTTCTACAAGGACCTGGTGACCGAACTGCCGGTGCTTGAAAACGGCTACCTGCTGCGCCCTGACAAGCCGGGCCTGGGCACTTCGCTGGCCCCGGGCGTCAAGCGCGACCCGGCCGCCAGCACGCGCCGCAGCACGGCCGCCTGAGACCCGCACCCGGGCCGGCGCCGACCGGCCCTCCCCCGCTACGCCCCACAACAAAGCCGCAGTGACGGCTGGGCGCAGCCATGCCCGATTTCAACGAGGAGACAAAGAAATGAGCCAAAAGATCCAGCACGGTATCGCCCTGGGCGCGCTGCTTGCCTGTTCCTGCACCGCGTTCGCGCAGTCCGGCGTCACCCTGTACGGCCGCGCCGACGCCGGTGTTTTCTACCAGTCGCGCTCCAACCCCGGCGCCAACCAGTGGACGGTATCTTCCGACACCAGCTACTTCGGCCTGCGCGGCCAGGAGGACCTGGGCGGCGGGCTCAGCGCCACGTTCAAGCTCGAAAGCCAGCTGGACCTGCCCAGCGGCAACTCCAGCGCGGCCTTTTTCAACCGCGAAGCCTATGTCGGCCTCTCCGACCGCCGCCTGGGCACGCTGCAGCTGGGCTCGATGTGGGGCCCGTCGGTGTGGATCTCGGGCAAGTCCGATGCGTTTGGCCGGGCCCAGTTGGGCGCGGTGCAGACCCTGCTGCAGGGCGCGAACAACCGCGGCAACACCTTCAAGTTCGACAACTCGCTGCAGTACATCAGCCCGAAGATCGGCAACGTATTTGGCCGCGCCTATGTCCAGGCCGCCGAAGGCGCGGACACGGGCCGCAACTATGCGCTGGCCCTGGACTACACCAGCGGCCCCGCGTTCCTGGGCCTGGCCTTCGACAGCGCGCAGATCCCCGGCGCGGCCGTGGGCCTGCCCGGCAGCGCGGTGCGCGCCAAGACGCTGGGCATCGGCGGCGCCTACAACTTCGGCGTGGCGCGCATCTACGGGTACTACCAGCGCAACAGCATTGCGGGCCTGGACGACGCCAACTCCCTCAACGCCAGCGCCGCCCTGCCCGTGGGCTCGGGCGAATTCCGGCTGGCATTGGGCCGCTGGTCGCGCCCCGGCGACGCCGACGCCAGGCGCCTGGCGCTGGGCTACGCCCACTTCCTGTCGAAGCGCACCCAGGTCTACGGATCGTTCGCGGTGCTGAAGAACGGCGGCCGCTCGACCACCATGCTGTTTCCCATTGGCCAGGACTCCGCGCCGGCGGTGGCGGGGCAGGATGTGAAGGCCGTGGGCGTCGGCATGCGGCATATGTTCTAGGCTGCGGCGCAGGCCGACCAACAAAAAAGCCACCCGGGGGTGGCTTTTTGCTTTCCAGATCAGCGGACCTGGAAACTGTTTTGGCGGAGAGGGCGGGATTCGAACCCGCGGTGGGGATTAGCCCACACACGCTTTCCAGGCGTGCGACTTAAACCGCTCATCCACCTCTCCGAAGACCGCAATTGTAGCAACAGTTTCGGGGTCCGAAAGCGAAGCGCGCGAAATTTGCGAAATTAGTTGCGCGCGCCGCCGACCTGCACCATCTTCATGGCCGAGGTGATCAGGCTCGACACCTCGGTCATGTTGCTGGGCACGATCAGCGTGGTCTGGGCATCGGCCGCGACCTTGCCGTAGGCTTCCACCGCGCTTTGCGCGACCTTGAGCTGTACCGCCTGTTCGCCGCCGGGCTGGCGGATGGCTTCGGCCACGCGCTCCAGCGCCATGGCAGTGGCTTCGGCCACGGTGGTGATGGCGGCGGCCTCGCCCTGGGCATTGTTGATGGCGGCCTGCTTCTCGCCTTCGGAACGCGCGATATAGGCTTCGCGTTCGCCGGTGGCGATATTGATCTGCTCCTGGCGGCGGCCTTCCGATGCGGCGATCAGCGCGCGCTTTTCGCGCTCGGCGGTGATCTGGGCCTGCATCGAGCGCAGGATCTCGGCCGGCGGCGTCAGGTCCTTGATCTCGTAGCGCAGCACCTTCACGCCCCAGTTCAGCGCGGCCTCGTCAATGGCCGACACCACCTGGGCGTTGATCATGTCGCGTTCCTCGAAGGTCTTGTCGAGTTCGAGCTTGCCGATCACGCTGCGCAGCGAGGTCTGCGCGAGCTGCGTCACGGCCATGATGTAGTTCGACGAACCATAGCTTGCGCGCATCGGATCGGTGACCTGGAAGTACAGGATGCCGTCGACCTGCAGCTGCGTGTTGTCGCGCGTGATGCAGACCTGGCTGGGCACGTCGAGGGGGATTTCCTTGAGGCTGTGCTTGTAGGCCACGCGATCGACGAACGGCACGAGGAAGTTCAGCCCCGGCGTGAGCGTGCCTGCGTACTTGCCCAGGCGCTCCTTGACCCAGGCGTTTTGCTGCGGCACGACCTTGATCGAGCGCGCGATGAAGATGGCCGCGATGACCAGCAGGACGATGGCAATTTCCATAATGTTTCCTTCCCGGAGGGATGAGTTGCAAGTGAGGGAAAAGGGTTCCGCGGCGAGCGCCTCGCGCCCGCCCCGGGTTCACAGCTTGTCGACCAGCAGCCGGTTGCCGATGATCTCGGCCACGCGGTGCGTGCCGGGCGTGGGCGCATTGCCCGGGCGCAGCACCACGGTCCACTGCGCGCCGCGGTAGCGTACCTGCGCCGTGCCGTCGGCGGCCCAGTTGTCGACCTGCACGGACTCGCCGATGTCCAGGTTCATGCTGCGGTCGCTTTCCGCGGGCTGGCGGCGTGCATTGCGCCGGCGCAGCAGATAGCAGCCAGCCACGGCGGCGGTGCCCAGCAGCGCCGCCGTGACCATCTGCACGCTCTCGCCTGCGCCCGCGTGCGCGGCCAGCGCTGCGGCCACGGCGCCGGTGGCCAGCATCAGCAGATAGAAGCTGCCGGTCAGCAACTCAGCCACCACCAAAACCCCTGCAATGAGCCACCACACGGTGAAACTTGCCATACATCCCTCTCAGTCTGTTCCAATGTTTGCAGTTCACCACATTCGCGCGGTGATAAGGTCCTGCTTTCACAGGCGCCATAAGGATATTCCTTACACTCGCGCCTGTTTCGATTTTTTGAGCCCGGTACAACGGAGGCTGCCGATGAAATTCCGCTTTCCTATCATCATCATAGATGAGGACTATCGTTCCGAGAATACCTCGGGTCTGGGTATTCGTGCCCTGGCACAGGCCATCGAGGCCGAGGGTTTCGAAGTGCTGGGCGTGACCAGCTACGGCGACCTGACGCAGTTCGCGCAGCAGCAGAGCCGGGCCAGCGCTTTCATCCTGTCGATCGACGACGAGGAATTCACTCTGGGCTCGGGTCTCGATCCCATCGTGCTGAGCCTGCGCAACTTCATCGAGGAAGTGCGCCGCAAGAATGCCGACGTGCCGATCTACGTGCATGGCGAGACCAAGACCAGCCGCCACCTGCCCAACGACATCCTGCGCGAGCTGCATGGCTTCATCCACATGTTCGAGGACACCCCCGAATTTGTCGCCAAGCACATCATCCGCGAAGCCAAGAACTACCTCGAAAGCGTGCAGCCGCCCTTCTTCAAGGCGCTGCTCGACTACGCCGAGGACGGCTCATACAGCTGGCACTGCCCCGGCCACTCGGGCGGCGTGGCCTTCCTGAAGAGCCCCGTGGGCCAGATGTACCACCAGTTCTACGGCGAGAACATGCTGCGCGCCGACGTCTGCAATGCGGTCGAGGAACTGGGCCAGCTGCTCGACCACAACGGCGCGATCGGCGAGAGCGAGCGCAATGCGGCGCGCATCTTCAATGCCGACCACTGCTTCTTCGTCACCAACGGCACCTCGACCTCGAACAAGATCGTCTGGCACCACACCGTGGCCTCGGGCGACGTGGTGGTGGTCGACCGCAACTGCCACAAGTCGGTGCTGCACTCGATCATCATGACGGGCGCCATTCCGGTGTTCCTCAAGCCCACGCGCAACCACTTCGGCATCATCGGCCCGATCCCGCAAAGCGAGTTCGCGCCCGAAACCATCCAGGCCAAGATCGAGGCCAACCCGCTGCTGCAGGGCGTCGATGCGAAGGCCGTGAAGCCGCGCGTGCTGACGCTCACGCAGTCGACCTATGACGGCGTGCTCTACAACACCGAGACCATCAAGAGCATGGTCGACGGCTATGTCGAGAACCTGCACTTCGACGAAGCCTGGCTGCCGCACGCCGCCTTCCACCCGTTCTACGGCAGCTACCACGCGATGGGCAAGAAGCGCGCGCGGCCGAAGAACTCGGTGGTGTACGCGACGCAGTCCATTCACAAGCTGCTGGCCGGCATCAGCCAGGCCTCGCATGTGCTGGTGCAGGATTCGCAGACGCAAAAGCTCGACCGCCACCTGTTCAACGAGGCGTATCTGATGCACACCTCGACCAGCCCGCAGTACAGCATCATTGCCAGCTGCGACGTGGCCGCGGCCATGATGGAGCCGCCCGCGGGCACTGCCCTGGTCGAGGAAAGCCTGGCCGAGGCGCTGGACTTCCGCCGCGCGATGCGCAAGGTCGAAGAGGAATTCGGCAAGGACGACTGGTGGTTCAGCGTCTGGGGCCCCGAAGACATCGTCGAGGAAGGCCTGGGCACCGCCGAAGACTGGATCTTCCGCGCCAAGGCCAAGGCCAAGGGCAAGCAGGCCTCGGCCAAGTGGCATGGCTTCGGTGATCTTGCCGACGGCTTCAACATGCTCGATCCGATCAAGTCGACCATCGTCACGCCGGGCCTCAACCTGGACGGCGAGTTCGACAAGACCGGCATTCCCGCCTCTATCGTCACCAAGTACCTGGCCGAGCACGGCGTGGTGGTCGAGAAGACCGGCCTGTACTCGTTCTTCATCATGTTCACCATCGGCATCACCAAGGGCCGCTGGAACACCATGCTCACGGCCTTGCAGCAGTTCAAGGACGACTACGAGAAGAACCAGCCGATGTACCGCATCCTGCCCGAGTTCTGCCAGCAGCACCGGCAGTACGAGCGCATGGGCCTGCGCGACCTGTGCCAGCATGTGCACCAGATGTATGCCAAGCACGACATCGCGCGCCTCACGACCGAGATGTACCTCTCGGACCTGACGCCGTCGATGAAGCCTTCGGACGCCTACGCGCACATCGCCAAGCGCCTGACCGAGCGCGTGGAGATCGACAACCTCGAAGGCCGCACCACGGTCGGCCTGGTCACGCCCTACCCGCCCGGCATCCCGCTGCTGATTCCCGGCGAAGTCTTCAACAAGAAGATCGTCGACTATCTGCTGTTTGCGCGCGACTTCGCCAAGGAATGCCCGGGCTTCGAGACCGACATCCATGGCCTGGTCGAGGAGCAGGACGAGGCTGGCGTGGTGCGCTACTACGCCGACTGCGTGGCCGAAGTGCCGAAGTCCGAAGCCGCGCCCAAGCCGGCCGCCAAGACCCGCGCCAAGGCGCCGGCGAAGACCGCTGCAAAGACGGCGGCAAAGACGGCTGGCAAAACGGCGGCGACGAAGGCCTCGGCCAAGCCCGCGGCCAAGAAGCCGACGCCTGCCGAAGTGGCCAACATGACCGAAACCCGCACCACCGCCAAGCGCGCGGCGCGCGCCACGGCCACGCCGGGCAAGGGCAAGAAGACGCTGGTGGAAGTCGGCTCCGACGTCTACAGCCGCAAGATCTGAGGCCACAGGCCGAAAGAGCTTGCACGGCCGCCACCGTTCGCCCTGACCGCGCCTGCGCGGTCCGGTCGAAGGGTGAACGCCCCTGGCGCCAGTCACTCAGCGGCCTCCGGGCCGCTGAGTGCTTTTGGGGCGCCCGCCTTTCGCCGCCTGTCGTCCCCATCAGGTCCGCCCCAGCCCGGCGCTGCGAAGCATTCCCACGCAAAATGCGGGTGTGCAGTGCCCTCCCCGGCGCTGCATGTTCTTTCCCCACGACCCGAAAAATGACCGCTCTGCCTCCCATCCTGCTGCACGCCCCCACGCTCGAAGCCCTGGCCCGCGCGCGCAACAGCCTCATGAACGCCCAGCAAGCCGATCCTGGCTGCCGCATCCGCATCATTGCCAACGCCCAGGCCGTCGCCGCCGCGCTGGACATTCCCCATGCCCAGGCCGACGCCCATACCGCGCTGTGCCCGAACACGCTGCAGCACCTGCAGCGCGTGCCGCATGCCCCGCTGCAGGTACTGCCCGGGCCCGCAGTGCTGGAAATCGCCGCGCTCCAGGCCGCGGGCTGGGTATATATCCGTTCGTGAGCTGCCGCCAGCGCCTCAAAGCCCCGGCGGCAAGCCGGCATCCTTGAGAAACGCGTTGATCGGCACCTGGATGTACGCACGGCCATCGTCCTCGGCGGGCGGCAGTTTGCCCGCGCGCACATTCACCTGCACGGCCGGCAGGATCAGCGTCGGCATGGCCAGGCCCGCATCGCGCTCGGTGCGCATCTGCACGAACTGCTCCTCGGTGATGCCGTCATGCACATGGATATTGCTGTCGCGCTGCCGCCGCACGCTGCTGGTCCAGGCCACGGCACGCTCCGGCGGCGGGTAGTCGTGGCACACAAAGAGGCGCGTGCCGGGCGGCAGCGCCAGCAGGCGGCGTATCGACTGGTACAGCGTCGCCGCATCGCCGCCGGGAAAATCCGCGCGCGCCGTGCCCACATCTGGCATGAACAGCGTGTCGCCGACAAACACCGCATCCTCGACCCGGTACGCCATGTCGGCCGGCGTGTGCCCCGGCACCCACAGCGCCGTGACCTCGAGTCCGCCAATGCGAAAGCGCTCGCCGTCCTCGAACAGGTGGTCGAACTGGCTGCCGTCCGGCAGGAACTCGCGCTCGAAATGGAAGATGCTGCGGAACATGCGCTGCACTTCGCGGATGCGCGCGCCGATGGCCACCTTGCCGCCCAGCGCGTGCCGCACATGCTGGGCCGCGGAGAGGTGATCGGCATGGGCATGCGTCTCCAGCACCCACTGCAGTTGCCAGCCGCGCGCGCGCACCAGCGCGATCACGCGGTCGGCTGACGCGCTGGTCAACGTGCCTGACTTCGGCTCGAAATCCAGCACCGGATCGATCACTGCGGCGTGGCCGGTGTGCGCGTCGGCCAAGACATGCGTCACCGTGCCGGTGACGGGGTCATGGAAAGATTCGATCTGCATGCGTTGTGCGCTCATTCGATGTTCCTGCAAGCTTTGCGGCGTGGTGCGGCGCCTGGCCCTCGCGCGCCAAAAGCGTGATTGTCTCAGCCTTGCGCGGCTGCCAGCCAACTGCAAAGCGCCGGCGCCGCGGCGGGGCTTGCGCCCATTCACCGCAGGTCGGGACCGGAAAGCCCTGCATCGGCCCACGGGCCAAAGCGGGCGGTACGGCGATCGCCGCATCCACGCTCCGTGCCCGGTCCGGCGCCGCGCGTGATGCCGCCGGAGTCGACAAGAAATACTTCCAGTTCGGGGACTTGCACGGCCGTGAAAAAAGCCGATGGCATCCAAATCGGGCCAGACCCCGCAAGCGATGAGCACGGTATGTCCGTCAAGCGGTCGGAAAGAAGCCCGAGCCGGCTGAATCATCGCGGCTCACCATGATGAACTGCGGAACAAGCGCAAACCCTCGGGCGTGCGCTATCTGCTTTCGTCAGCTTGCAAGGTGTTGATTCTGAACAGGTTTGGTGCCCCGAGCCGGGATCGAACCGGCACGCCCCTTAACGGAAAGCGGCGGATTTTAAGTCCGCAGTGTCTACCAATTTCACCATCGGGGCGCCATGCGGCGCGGCGTTGCGCCACACTGCAAGACATGATTCTAGCGCAACGCTTTTTTTGTCAGACCGGGGAAACGGTCGCGCAACGCGCAATGAAAAAAGGGAAGCTGTGCAGCTTCCCTTTCAAATCTGGAGCGGGAAAACGGGTTCGAACCGTCGACCTATACCTTGGCAAGGTATCGCTCTACCAACTGAGCTATTCCCGCATCTTCTGCCCACGTTGCCGTTTGCAGAACAAGAAAAAATTATAGCCGGAAATTTTGGCGATTCAGCTCTGCGCCAGCATTTTTCTTCACACTTCGTTGCCTCACTATGCCTGCTGTCCTACCCATGCGCTTGCAGGCGCTGGGTACAACCGCAGAAAGGAAACCGACCCATGACCCTGCAGCACAAGGACCCGCGCAAGGAAGAAGAGCCCTCGCCCGAGCCCATCGATCCGCCCACCGACATTCCGCCACTGGAGTTGCCAGCCAACCCAGCCCAGGAGCCCAACATCTGAACGCACGGCCCTGCGGGCAGGTGCGCCATCCCCGACCGAGGAGAGTTTCATGCCACGAGGTGAAAAATCGTCCTATACGGACAAGCAAAAACGCCAGGCCGAGCACATCGAAGCCGGCTACGAAGAGCGCGGCGTAAGCCACCAAGAAGCCGAAAAACGCGCCTGGGCCACGGTCAACAAGGAAACCGGCGGTGGCAAGAAATCCGGCTCGGGCCGCGGCCAGCCCGTGGACCACTCCGCTTCGCGCAAGGGCGGCAAGGCCGGCGGCGCAGCCTCCGCGTCACGCACAGCCGAACAGCGCTCGGCTTCGGCAAAGAAAGCCGCGGCAACACGCAAGCGCAATGCAGAGGCAAAGAAAGCGGGTGCCGCATCTTGATCTCGTCTGGACGGCAAAACAGCAGGACCACGCGTGGTTTGACCGCAAATGGCGTGCGGTTTGAAGCGTCTTGTGGCTGGATGTGAGCGTGCAAAAACAAAAAAGCCACCCGCGAGGGTGGCTTAAGTTGTTGATTTCCTTGCAGAAATCTGGAGGCGCGAACCAGAGTCGAACTGGTCTAACCGGATTTGCAATCCGGGGCATAACCGCTTTGCTATCGCGCCGAAACTCTCTCTTGCAAAAATGGGAAGCAAGCGCTTCCCATTCTAAACTGGAGCGGGAAAACGGGTTCGAACCGTCGACCTATACCTTGGCAAGGTATCGCTCTACCAACTGAGCTATTCCCGCACATCCTGAAGAAACTCTCATTTCTCCGGGATCTGCAGACCACCGAAGCGGCCCACTGAAAACCTGGAGCGGGAAAACGGGTTCGAACCGTCGACCTATACCTTGGCAAGGTATCGCTCTACCAACTGAGCTATTCCCGCAAACCCTCGACAAACTTACATTTCTCGAGATTTGCGCCAGCCGCCGAAGCCACTGGCTAAAACCTGGAGCGGGAAAACGGGTTCGAACCGTCGACCTATACCTTGGCAAGGTATCGCTCTACCAACTGAGCTATTCCCGCATTTCCTTGTGCAGCCTCACATTCTACAATGTTTCGTTGCTGCGATGGAATGAATTGTAGCGTACTTTTTTGCCCGCTTTCGCCGAGTACCGAACTTTTTCGAAATTCAGTGCTGCACCTGCGCGCTGCTCGATGTCGCCTTGGCGTTTGCCACCATGGCGGCAACTTCCTCATCCGTCAGCGGCTCGGGCATGCGCTCCAGCGCGTGCTTGAGCACCTGGTCCACCCAGCGCACCGGCACGATCTCCAGCCCGCTCTTGACGTTGGCCGGAATCTCCTGCAGGTCCTTGACGTTTTCCTCGGGGATCAGCACCGTCTTGATGCCGCCGCGCAGCGCCGCCAGCAGCTTTTCCTTCAGGCCGCCAATGGCCGTGACCTCGCCGCGCAGCGTGATCTCACCGGTCATCGCGACATCGGCGCGCACCGGGATCCCCGTCAGCGCCGACACGATGGCCGTGGCCATGGCCGCGCCCGCGCTCGGGCCATCCTTGGGCGTGGCGCCATCGGGCACGTGCACGTGGATGTCGCGCTTCTCGAAGGCTTCGTCCTTGATGCCCAGCCCGCGCGCGCGGCTGCGGATCACGGTGCGAGCGGCTTCGACCGACTCCTTCATCACGTCGCCCAGCGAGCCGGTGCGCGTGATCACACCCTTGCCGGGCATGGTCGCGGCCTCGATGGTCAGCAGGTCGCCGCCGACTTCGGTCCACGCCAGGCCAACGACCTGACCGACCTGGTTCTGCTGCTCGGCCCGGCCATAGGTGTACTTTTGCACGCCCAGGAACTCGGCGAGGTTTTCCGCCGTGACCACCACGGGTGCGGCCATCTTGCCCAGCTGGATGCCCTTGACCACCTTGCGGCAGATCTTCGACATTTCACGCTCGAGCGAGCGCACGCCGGCTTCGCGGGTGTAGTAGCGCACGACGTCGCGGATGGCCGACTCCTGCACTTCCAGCTCGCCTTCCTTGAGGCCGTTGTTGGTCAACTGCTTGGGCAGCAGGTAGCGCATGGCGATGTTGACCTTCTCGTCCTCGGTGTAACCCGACAGGCGGATCACTTCCATCCGGTCCAGCAGTGCCGGCGGGATGTTCATCGAGTTCGAGGTGGCAACGAACATCACGTCGCTCAGGTCGAAGTCCAGTTCCACATAGTGGTCGCCAAATGCATGGTTCTGCTCCGGATCGAGCACTTCGAGCAACGCGCTCGACGGGTCGCCACGGAAGTCCATGCCCAGCTTGTCGATTTCATCGAGCAGGAACAGCGGATTGCGCGTGCCGACCTTCTCCAGGCTCTGCAGCACCTTGCCCGGCATCGCGCCGATGTAGGTGCGGCGGTGGCCGCGGATCTCGGCTTCGTCGCGCATGCCGCCCAGGGCCATGCGCACGTACTTGCGGCCCGTGGCCTTGGCGATCGACTGGCCCAGCGAGGTCTTGCCCACGCCCGGAGGCCCGACCAGGCACAGGATGGGCGCCTTGACCTTGTCGACGCGCTGCTGCACGGCAAGGTATTCCATGATCCGGTCCTTGACCTTGTCGAGGCCGTAGTGGTCCTCGTTGAGAACCTCCTCGGCATTCGCCAGATCGTGCTTGATCTTGGTCTTCTTGCTCCACGGCAGGCCGGTCAGCACATCGATGTAGTTGCGCACCACCGTGGCTTCGGCCGACATGGGCGACATCAGCTTGAGCTTCTTGAGCTCGCCTTCGGCCTTCTTGCGCGCCTCGGCGGGCATCTTGGCCAGACGGATGCGCTTCTCGATTTCCTCGAGGTCGGCACCCTCCTCGCCTTCGCCCAGTTCCTTCTGGATGGCCTTGACCTGCTCGTTCAGGTAGAAGTCGCGCTGGCTCTTTTCCATCTGGCGCTTCACGCGGCCGCGGATCTTCTTGTCGACATTCAGGATGTCGACTTCGCGGTCGAGCTGCTCGAACAGGTTTTCGAGACGCGCCTTGATGTCGGCCAGATCGAGCACGGCCTGCTTGGCTTCGAGCTTGAGCGGCAGATGCGCGGCGATGGTGTCTGCCAGGCGGCCGGCATCGTCGATGCTGGAGATCGAGGTCAGGATCTCTGCAGGGATCTTCTTGTTCAGCTTGACGTACTGGTCGAACTGCTGCGTGACCGCGCGGCGCAAGGCCTCGATTTCGCTGGGCTTGTGCGCTTCTTCGTCGACCTCGACCGGCAGCACCGTCGAGAGGAAGTGCGTTTCATGGTCGACGATGGCCTCGACATGCGCGCGCTGCTGGCCTTCGACCAGCACCTTCACCGTGCCGTCGGGCAGCTTGAGCATCTGCAGGATCGTGCAGATGCAGCCCACCTCGAACATGTCCGATACGGCGGGTTCGTCCTTGGACGCTGTTTTCTGCGCCACCAGCATGATGCGGCGGTCGCCCTCCATCGCCAGTTCCAGCGCCTTGATGCTTTTGGCGCGGCCGACGAACAGCGGGATGACCATGTGCGGAAACACGACCACATCGCGCAACGGCAGCAGCGGCAGATCGAAAGAGGAGGAAGACAAGGGCTTGGGTCCTGACATGGAATTCCTTGGTAACTGTGCGGAATATGGTCCGCTTGCAGCGTATTTCAACCCGATGACCATGCCAACCTATAAGACATGGCCGCCGGGCTGGCGCCACCGTCCGGAACCCTCACGAGGCTTTCCGGTGGCGCCAACGCCAGGCGTGGCAAAGATCAGGCTTTCTTCGCGGCTTCGCGGTACACGAGCAGCGGCGCCTTGCCATCTTCGATGGTGGACTCATCGAGCACCACCTTTTCCACGTTGTCGGCATTCGGCAGCTCGAACATGGTGTCGATCAGCGCCTGCTCGAGCAGCGAGCGCAGGCCGCGCGCGCCGGTCTTGCGCGCCAGCGCCTTGCGCGCGATGGCGCGCAGCGCTGCGGGACGGATCTCGAGCTCCACGCCTTCCATGGCCAGCAGCTTGCTGTATTGCTTGACCAGCGCGTTCTTCGGCTCGGTCAGGATCTGCACCAGTGCATCCTCGCTCAGCTCGGCCAGCGCCGTGACCACGGGCATGCGGCCCACGAGTTCGGGAATGATGCCGAACTTGATCAGGTCTTCGGGCTCGATTTCCTGGAACATGTCCGAAACCGAGCGCTGCTTCTTGCTTTTGACGACGGCGCCAAAGCCGATGCCCGAGGCCTCGGTGCGGTTCTCGATGACCTTTTCCAGGCCTGCGAATGCGCCGCCGCAGATGAACAGGATGTTGGTGGTGTCGACCTGCAGGAAGTCCTGGTTCGGGTGCTTGCGACCACCTTGCGGCGGAATGCTGGCCATCGTGCCTTCGATCAGCTTGAGCAGCGCCTGCTGCACGCCTTCGCCGGACACGTCGCGCGTGATGCTGGGATTGTCGGACTTGCGCGAGATCTTGTCGATCTCGTCGATATAGACAATGCCGCGCTGCGCGCGCTCGACTTCGTAGTTGCAGCTTTGCAGCAGCTTCTGCACGATGTTCTCGACGTCCTCGCCGACATAGCCGGCTTCGGTCAGCGTCGTGGCATCGGCCATGACGAACGGCACGTCCAGCATGCGTGCCAGGGTCTGCGCCAGCAGCGTCTTGCCCGACCCGGTGGGGCCGATCAGCAGAATGTTGCTCTTGGCGAGTTCGACATCGTCCTTGCCCGCCTTTTCCTTGTGGCGCAGGCGCTTGTAGTGGTTGTAGACCGCCACCGACAGCGTGCGCTTGGCGACTTCCTGGCCAATCACATAGTTGTCCAGGTTGGCCTTGATCTCGGCAGGAGTGGGCAGATCGCCACGTGCATCGGCCTTGTCATCGGCGGGCTTCTCGTCCCGGATGATCTCGTTGCACAGATCAATACACTCGTCGCAGATAAAGACCGACGGACCGGCGATCAGCTTCTTCACTTCGTGCTGGCTTTTGCCGCAGAAAGTGCAGTAGAGGTTTTTTTCGCTGGAGGTGCCTTTTTTCTCGGCCATGGAAGCGGTGCCTTGTTACAAAAGTGTGGAGAACGATGATACCGAAATAAAAAGCGGCGCTTTCCTTAAGGAAAACGCCGCCGGCCCGGAAAGCGCCAGGATCAGCCGCGCTTGTTGATCACCTGATCGATCAAGCCATAGTCCTTGGCTTCATCGGCCGACAGGAAGTAGTCACGCTCGGTATCGCGCTGGATCTTTTCCAGCGGCTGGCCGGTCTGCTCCGCCAGAACGCGGTTGAGCTGCTCACGGGTCTTGAGGATCTCACGTGCGTGGATCTCGATTTCCGTGGCCTGGCCCTGCATGCCGCCCAGCGGCTGGTGGATCATGACCTTGGAATTGGGCAAAGCATAACGCTTGCCCTTTGCCCCTGCCGACAGCAGGAAAGCGCCCATGCTGGCGGCCATGCCGGTGCACAGGGTCGAGACATCGGGCTTGATGAAGTTCATCGTGTCGAAGATCGCCATGCCGGCGCTCACCGAGCCGCCAGGAGAGTTGATGTAGAACGAAATGTCCTTTTCCGGGTTTTCGCTCTCCAGGAACAGCAACTGGGCGACAACCAGGTTGGCAGACTGGTCATTGACCGGGCCGACCAGGAAGATCACGCGCTCCTTGAGCAGGCGTGAATAAATGTCGTAAGACCGTTCGCCACGACCCGACTGCTCGATCACCATCGGAATCATGCCCAGGCCTTGAGTTTCCAGTGCGCTCATGTTTTCTCCATTCAATGGGGTACTGTACCCAGAAAAGAAATGGGGCCTGTGCACAAAAGCACAAGCCCCAAGCTAGGGTTTTCCCGTAAAACGCAGCACGTTCACGGGAATCAGGGCCCCAGGCTTACGCTTGACCCATCAGTTCGTCGAACGACACCGACTTGTCGTTGACCTTTGCCTTGCCCAGCACGAAGTCGGTGACGTTGTTTTCAACCACCACGGCTTCGACTTCGGCCAGACGCTGGCGGTCGCCAAAGTACCAGCGCACGACTTCTTCAGGCTTCTCGTAGCTCGCTGCCAGTTCCTCGACGTGGGCCTTGAGTTGCTCGGGCGTGGCGTGCAGTTCGTTGGCGCGCACCAGTTCGGCCACCACCAGGCCCAGGCGCACGCGGCGCTCGGCTTGGGGGCGGAACACGTCTTCAGGGATCTCGGCCTTGTCGGCGTCCTTGATGCCGCGCTGCTTGAGTTCGGCGCGCGCGCCTTCGAGCAGGCGGGCCACTTCGGCTTGCACGCTGGCGTTGGGCAGGTCGAGTTCGGCCTTGGCCACCAGCGCGTCCATGACGGCTTGCTTGTTGCGTGCCTGCAGGCGGAACTTGACTTCGCGCTCGAGGTTCTTCTTGATGTCGGCGCGCAGGCCGTCAACGGTGCCGTCGGCGATGCCCAGCGACTTGGCCAGGGCTTCGTTGACTTCGGGCAGGTTGGCGGCTTCGATCTTCTTCAGGGTCACGAGGAAGTCGGCGGTCTTGCCGGCCACGTCCTTGCCGTGGTAGTCCTCGGGGAAGGCCAGCGGGAAGGTCTTGCTTTCGCCGGTCTTCATGCCGCGCACGGCGTCTTCGAATTCCTTGAGCATCTGGCCTTCGCCGACCAGGAACTGGAAGTCCTCGGCCTTGCCGCCGGCAAAGGTCTCGCCGTCGATCTTGCCTTCGAAGTCCACGGTCACGCGGTCGCCATCGGCAGCTGCTTCGTCTTGGGCGCGCTGGGCGAAGGTGCGACGCTGCTTGCGCAGGATGTCGATGGTCTTGTCGATGGCGGCGTCGTCGACTTCAGCCGTCAGCTTGTCGACTTCGGCGGTCGACAGGTCTTCGATCTTGACTTCGGGCAGCACTTCGAACACGGCGTCGAACTGCGCTTCGCCTTCAGGCGCGCCTTCCTTTTCCGTGATGCGCGGCTGGCCGGCCACGCGCAGCTTGGCTTCGCTCACGGCCTGGGCAAACGCTTCGCCGACCTTGTCGTTCAGCACTTCGTACTGCAGCGAGTAGCCATAGCGCTGTGCCACCACGTTCATCGGCACCTTGCCGGGACGGAAGCCGTCCATCTTGACCGTGCGCGCAACGCGCTTCAGGCGCGTTTCGACTTCGGACTGGATTGCGGACAAAGGCAAGCTCAGCGTGATCTTGCGCTCGAGCTTTTCGAGGGTTTCAACAGTAACGGCCATGGTTCTTCCTAATCAGGGATATGTGGACCGTGCCGGCTGCAGTGCAGCCTGCACCGTGTTCCGCAAAGTCTCACATGGATGGTGCGCGAAGGCTTCCGCGCACCAAGAAAATCAATAGCTTAGGCAGCGGGCGCGCATTCCATACAGGATGAAAGCGCCTCGCGCACTAAAAATCGAATCCGCAATTATAGCGAGCCGCCAAACGCCCCGAACGCGAGCAATGCCCGCAGCCCATCGCGGCCACCGCACCCGGCGCTGTCCGTGGGCGGGACGGCAAGGCCCGCGGCAGTGCCCTTCCCCCCGGACGGGCAATGACATTGACCGGCGCACGGACACGCCCTGCAGGCGCATCGATATCGCGGCGGATGCCGAATCAGGAAAATCGCGCCAACTTCCAAAAGTAGTGGAATGTTTGGCATACAATAGCGTTCTCGTCGGCGTGTAGCGCAGCCTGGTAGCGCACTTGCATGGGGTGCAAGGGGTCGAAGGTTCGAATCCTTTCTCGCCGACCATAGATTCAAAAGGACTTGGCTTTCGCCAAGTCCTTTTTTGTTTTCGCCGTTCACCACGGCACGCCAATCCGCATCGCCCGGACGTGGCGCCAGATAAAAAATGTCTGGGCAACCACCATTGCCCAGACATCTCAAGAAAAATCCTTGCAACCCCACAATGGCTGCCAGGATTTCCCTCCCCCGCTTCCCCTTTTCAGAACGCGAACGCCCTCCTCTCACTCCATGGAATACGCCGCCGGTTTTCGCACCGGAGCGGAAAACTGCCTCTCACCTGCCATACCCAGATCAGGAACGATATTTCCCTCCCGCATTTGCGCTGGCAAAGGACAGTGGCGGACAGGAGCAAAAAAGTCATCCTGCCCGCCACACCCAGCCAAATGAATACCCTTATCACGCAAGCAAAGCGGGATGACTCCGCGGCACCAAAGCGCGATTTGAATATTCATTAAAGCCATTTTTACAAATAATGAATTCAACGGTCAGCGCATTGACTGCGTTGAATCCATCGCCGCTCAGCCGTCGCTTTTCTGGCCCTGGCGACCTGCCTGGCCCGCCGACGACTTGTCGTCATTCTTGTGGCTTTGGCGGCCTGCCTCGGCATGCTGTTCACTGGTGCCGCCGCGGGTGCTGCCGGCGCTGCCGGCGCTGCCGGAAGTCGCGCGCTTGCTGGGATCCGCGTTCTCGGTCTTCTTCTTGTCGGTGTACTGATTATGTCCATGAGGGTTGTTTACAGCCATTTTTATCTCCTTGGAAGTTGAATGCGCAGAACGCTCTGCACGGTTAAATTCTATAAACCACTTCTTTTGGATAATGTCGTCAACAACCTACTTTCTTGCCAGACAAGCGCTTCACGAAAGGCAAGATGAATCAATAACCATGCCAGCCAATTACTGGCAGGGAAAATACGGAGATTGTCATAATAGCCGAGAGCGCGCCGGATATTCGTTCGGGTAATCACGCAAATAGAAACAACGAGTGCCTGGGGTAAATAAGCAGGGGATTACCCAGCAGGAGCCCGATCCACATGAGCCAAGCCAAAAAGCAACAAGCTCGCAGGCCGCATCAACGGCGCTGGAGCTTGCAGGGCCCGCGGCAGAGAACGAAGGATGCGGGACGGCTACTTGTTTTTCTCCTTGCCACGCGGAATCACCGTGGTGACCGGCGCCATCGGGCGGTCGGAAGGACTGCCGCCCTTGGGAGGCGAAGTGTCCTTCTTCGGCTTGCGGGACATTTTTTCGTTGCGCTGTTCCTTACCCATGATGGCTCCTGAAGATGTCTTGAAACAAGACGAATGACGCCGATGGTAAGCCACCGGCAAAGCCCCGCCCGCGCGGGATTGCAGCAACTGCGCGCCAGGCACCGGACTACGCTCCGACCGGAAAAAAAACTGACAGTCGCAGGTGTCCAGCAGAGGAATGATGAACTGGTTCACCACTCCCGGATCGACACATGACCAAGATGACCGATATCGAAGCACGGTGCACGGATCTGGCAGTGCAGACGATGCGGTAACCCACCATGACACGTGCCCGTTCCCTCAAGCAGACCGCCCTGCCGCACAGCCCCGAAGTGCTGTTGCTGGTGGATGTGATCAACCCGCTGGATTTTCCGACGGCCCAGGACATCCTGCCCACAGCGCTGCAGGCTGCGCATGCCATTGCCAAGCTCAAGAACCGCTGCACCAGGCGCGGCATGAGCTGCATCTATGCCAATGACAACTATGGCACCTGGCACAGCGAGTTCCGCGACATCCTGGCCGCGTGCCGCGACCTCAAGGGTGATCGCGGCGAGATCTCGCGGCTGCTGACGCCGGAACCCGACGACCTGGTGATCCTCAAGCCCCAGCACTCGGCTTTCCATTCCACGCCGCTGCAGCACCTGCTGACCGAAATGAAGGCCGAGAAGCTGACCATCGTCGGCTTGGCCGCGGACATGTGCGTCATGCTCACCGCCACCGACGCCCGCATGCTCGGCTACGAAGTCTGGGTGCCCGAGGATTGCACGGCCGCCGAATCGCCCGAACGCAAAAGCAATGCCTTGCAGCAACTGCATGGCGTTTTCAAGTGCTCCATCCGCCGCGCGAACCGAAGCGAGAAATAGGCTGTTCCATACATGCCGTCTTGCACAGGAGGCAAATGAAATAACTTTCACGAAAAATTTCATATGCATGACAAGCTGCCGAGATCCGCGTACCATTGGCAACAGCAAAAGCCCCTCGAACCAGCCACTTGTGCAAGGACCACACAATGCCCGCCGCCCCCCGCCCTGCTCCCGACCCCGCAGTTGTATTGACGAAAGCCACGTTGCGCGCGGCCGAACAGCTGGGCCTGAGCAGTGCCGACCTGGCGACGGTGATTGGTGTCAGTGAAGCCACGGTGTCACGGCTCAAATCCAGCGGCCGGGCCATACAGCCCCAGACCAAGGAAGGCGAACTGGCACTGATGCTGATCCGCGTATTCCGTTCGCTGGATCCACTGATCGGCGGCGATGACGGCAAGCGGCTGCAATGGATGGACAGCTACAACAAGGGACTGCTGGGCAGCCCCGCCCAGTTGATCCGCAAGGCGGACGGACTGGTCAGGACACTCGCCTATCTCGACGGCATGCGCGCAGCCACATGAAATCCCCCTGGAACCCCGCCTGGCTGACGCAGCATTGCCTCGAGCTGGGCATGGAAAACGCGTGGCGCGGCGTCGAAACCCAGTACATCGCGGCGTCGATGAAGCTGGTGGACACGCTTCAGGAACAGGCAGTGCTTGAACAGCTGCTGGAGGGCAGCAAGCCCGCTGCGCCGCCTCACGAGGCGGGCATGCACTATCTGCTGCTGAGCCCTTTTCGCTATTTTCCACAGCACAGTTCGCGCTTTCGGCCGGCGGGTCGAAGCGGTCTTTGGTATGGCTCGTCGACACTTGCGGGCGCCTGCTCGGAAATCGCCTACTGGCGCATGCGCTTCATCCAGGACAGCGCCGGCCTGGTCAACCATGGCGAACTGCTGACCGAACTGACGTTCTATCAGGCATCGGTGCGTGGACGCGCCATCAACCTGATGGCAGCGCCCTGGGCCGACCTGTCCCCACTCTGGAAACACAGCGCCGACTACAGCGCCACGCACCAGCTTGCAGAAGCCGCGATGGCGGCGTCGATCGACTGGATCCAGTATGAATCGGTACGCGCCCCCAGCTGCGCACTGGCCGTTGCCCTGACTGCGCAGGCCTTGTTTGCCGACCATGCGGCCCTGGAGCAATCGCGCCAGGAGTGGATCTGCAAGGCCACCCGGGACCAGGTGATGATGATCAGCAAGCGCGGCGACGAGCGCTTCGAGTGGTGCGAATAGCGCACCTGCCAGCGCCAGGAAAAAAGGCCGCTGCCCAAACAGGGAAGCGGCCTTTTTCGCAGCAAATACGCGACTCGCAAGGAGTCGGCACTTGCCTGATCTGGTGCGCGAGGGGGGACTCGACCAACCTTATACATCAATAGGTTACGACTAAAAAGCGGGATATGCGCGGGATGCAAACTCATGTTCAGCACTATCCGCCAAATCCCCTATCGCTTCCCTCGACACTGCAACACATACATTTGCCTCAGCCGCCTAGGGTTTGCCCGACGACTATCCTTCGCCCTCTCGAAAGCATCAACAGTACACTTCCATCCGTAGAAATTCGATCGTTTAAAACGGAGGGAAATCTCATGGCCTATGGAGTTATCTGCACATTTGACTTGAAAAATGCCTCTAGTGCTGACTATGCAAATGCTTATGCAGCACTTGAGGCACTTGGTCTCCGTCGAGCGCAAGGCAATACTAGCGGTGGACAAACCGTTATCCCCACTACTACGGTTCTTGGGTCTTACACCGGGGCCAGTGCTGATGCCATCCGAGATGATGTGCGGGGCAGGATCAAGGCCGCTTTCCAGGCACGAGGTTTTCGTTCGGAAATCTTCGTTGTGGTGGGCGGACAGGATTGGACCTGGGGCTCCACTACGTCCTAAAGATAGAAATCGTCGCTATGTCGTCTGCTAGAACCCTTTAGTCGCCTAGGCAGGCCACGCCATCAGTAGCGAGCCTGAAGCGTCGCGGCGGGGACTCAAAATCCCCCGCCGCAAGGCGTGCCGGTTCGATTCCGGCCCCGGGCACCAGATCAAAAAGCCGTTAAGTCTCAATGACTTAACGGCTTTTTTCATTTCCGAATCAGGACCTGGCCGGCGCCAAAATAGGCGCGAAAAAACAAACCGTAGGCGCAAAGAACTAAAGCCGCTTCCCCGTCCGCATCTGCAGTGCCGCCCACTGCCATCGTTCAAAGAAAATGTTTTGTTGCAACTGTAAGTACAAGTCCGCACCTATATACTGTACGGAAATACAGTAACAAGCTTTCCAAGGTGGCGCTATGCGTTTGATCCAGGCAGTTCGAGACGAAGTGGAGACAGCGAGTGGGAGCGTGGATGCGCTCTGCGACATCCTTGCGGCAGCGAGCGACGAGACCATTCGCGCATCGTCTGTGCGAGCGCTGCTGCAGCCGGTCGCGCGCCAGCTGAACATGGCCGCCAGCCGCATTGCAGACCATGTGGAAACGCCGCCACCAACCGACAACACTTTCCCGTAATTTTCCGTAACGTGAAAAATCCTCGGATCGCATCGCCCCGCCAGGACTGGCGCGGAATCGCCGGTGCCGACCAACTCGTAATTTGCGCGCTGCGAAGCGGGGAGGCGCGGCGGGGGCGATGTGGCGCGCCGCGGGGTAAAGGGTCACGGCTTTGGGATGGGGGGCCAAAAGGCCCATCCGCCCCCAAAATCGGGCCAGGAGGCCGCGCGCGCGGCCCCGGCGGGAGGTGGGGTGGTCCAGGCGTGAAAAAGGGCGCCTAGGCGCCCTGGTGAGGTGGGAAGACGGCTGCGGTGGTTTGGCGCGTCAGCTTGCTCCCTGCCCGCCGGGCTGGTACGGCTCAAACCGGACCACTTCATCCCCGGCCCAGTCATTGAGCGTCTCGAAAAGCGTCTGCAGCGGCGCGATCTCGTTTTCCATGAACACGCCCAGGGCCTCCTTCGCATTGCCGAAGCCGCCGGTGTTGTTCGGGATGATGCCCAGCAGCCCAGGCGGAACCCGGTGGGCCGCCAGTACATCGGCCATGCTGGCGCTCTTGATGGCGCCGAAGTCATCCTTGGCCGCCACCTCGCTGACCGGGATCAGCTTCAGGCCTTCCGGCTTGCCATTGGGCGCGTGCACGAACAGATTGCGGAAGTTGCCTGGCCCTTTGGCACGGCGCAGCTGCTCGCGCAGCGTCTCCACATCCGCGTTGCCGATAGCCCCGTCGGTCAGGTACATGATGAAGCCAGCATGGCTGCCGTTCTCGTAATAGCGCCGGCGGAACATCGTGGCCGATTCGTTGAGCAGCGCGGACTGCAGCGCGCTCAGATACTCCGGCAGACCGTAAAGCTCTTGGTTGATATCGGGCTCGCGCAAGTGGAACACCGAATGCGCTGGGAATTCATGTTCCTCGTTCCAGTTGGGCACGTAGAAGTAGCGCTTGTCCTTGCCCCGGCGCGTATAGCGACTGAGCGCGTGCTCGAAACGCATGGTCCGGCCGGTGACGGCGCGCCGCCCTTCCAGATAGCCATTGCCGAACACCAGGAAATCAAGCGCCCATGCCTTGAAGGTCTCGCGCGACAGGAGCGGATGCGGGATGAAAGCCGCGGTCAGGATGTTGCGCTTGAGGTAGATCGCCGAACCGTGATGCGGCGAAGCGCGAAACGCGCCGGCCAGCCCTTCCAGCGGGAAAGGCGGCTCATACCAGCGACCGTTGAACATCGCTTCGACGTAATCGAGCAGGCGTAGGCGGCTGATGGGTTCGGGCTCGCCGAAGGTGAAGACCTCCAGCCCAGCAGACTGGTCGGCGCCGGTAGCTGCGGCGTGATGGGTGGCTTGAGGTGCGTTCGTCGTCATTCGTAGATCTCCACAGAAGAATTTCCGCCGAGGACATCCCCGGCCAGGTTTTCGTTATCCAGTGCGTGCATGACCGCCCAGGCCAGATCGGCGTGGCCAATGGCGTCTGAGCGGCCGGATTGATAGGTCACATGGCGCTGGCTCGGCGTCAGCACCTTCTTGATGGCCATGAAGGCCGCAGCCACATCGGTGCAGTCCGCGTCCATTTCCAGCCGGCCCTTGGTGATGACCTGCTGCGCCTTGAGCACCAGGCGCGACTTGAGCGCCAGGTCATAGTGGTAGGAGCGGGCCTGCCGGATAGAACTTGATGACGTTCTGGTAGACCCCCTGACCAAGGCCGGTGGTGTCGATGCCCATGAACGTCACGTTGTACTTCTGAGTAATGCTGCGGATGTACTCGGCCTGGGCCTCGAAGTCCGCGCCGCGGAACTGCTGGCGGTGCAGCAGGCGGAACCTGCCGCCCGGCACCTTGGGCGGCGCAATGACCACCAGGGCGGCCGTGTCGCCCGTGTGCGATGGGTCATACCCGACCCAAACCGGCTCCCAGGCAAAAAGGACGTTCCGCTGTCGGCTTGAAGTCGTCGGCCCAGACTTCCCACGAATCCACCATGCAGGCCTGCATTACCTTCAGGCTGAAAATCGAATTGCTGTCGTCGATGAAGTCGCACATGAACAGGTTGGCGAACTCGTCGTCGGGATACTCGGCCTGCAGCTCGGCCAAGTCGAACAGGTTGCACCCCTGGCGCAGCGCGTCCTCGATGGTCACGATATGGCGGAAGCGGCCATCCAGACAGCGCATGCCGGCGGCCAGCGCCTTGTGGCTGAGATCCAGCTGCACATGCTTGGACCTATCCCGGCCGCGGTTGCGGTCCTCGCCAGTCCAGAAGGGATAGGCCTCGTGGCTCTTGGCGGAGGGCGTTGAAAAATAGGTCTTGCGCCAGTGCTTGTGCGTAGCCATGGCGCTGGCCACCTTGTTGAGTTCCTTGAAATTCCCGGTCCAGAAGAACTCGTCGAAGTAGAAGTCGCCGCTTCGGCCCTGGGCGGTCTTCGCGTTGGTGCCCAGGAAATGCAGTTCGGCGTTGTTCCAGAGCACCATGGGGTCGCCACTAAGGTCGACATCCACCTCGCGCGCAAACGCGATCATGTAGTTCTTGAACTGGTGCGCCTGGGCCTTGGATGCCGACAGGAAAATCTGGTTGCGGCCCTCTGTGACCGCGCGGATCAGCGCTTCGCGGGCGAAGTAGTAGGTTGCCCCGATCTGCCGCGACTTGAGCAGAATGCGCGTGCGCTCCTTCTGCGCCTCGAACCATCGGTTCTGATAGCCGAAGTTCCCTTCATGGAACAGCTCGACCAGGCGCTCGATCTGCTCGGCCGAGAACTCGTTGCGCTTGGGCTTGCGCTTCGGCGTGGCGTTGCGCCTGGCGATGTTGGGGTTGAGGTCTCCTTCCTTGCCGGTGTCCTGATAGCGCTCGATGCGCGCGGTGCGCTCCAGCTGGCGGCCCAACAGGTCGATTTCCTTGAAATCGCCGCCGCTCTTTTCCTCTTTCATGATGAGCTGGACCATGCGCAACTCGAGCGCGCCATTCACGCGCTCCAGCGGCGTGAACTTGTCCCATTCCTCTGCATCCCGCCAGCCGTAGACCGTGGTCGCCGGAATGCCCAGCTTCTCGGCGATCAGCTTGGGCCGCCAGCCCTGCCAGTAGAGATGCCGCGCCACGGTGCGCGGCTGCGAGTCGGTGACCAAGGCGGCGGCCTGGCGCGCGGTGCTCTGGGCCTGCGCTTGTGCGATCACCAGCGCGCCGAAGTCGGCCGCCGGCGGTTCGGCCGCGGCAACCGGGACAGGATCGCCAGCGGCAACAGGGACGCGCGCGCGTCCCGGGGTCTTCGTTTGTGCCATGACGGCAAGTCTTCCGGCTGCACCCGCGATCAACCAGCACTCGCATCCGTCCCCGGCCGCGCCACACATGGCATTGCTTGAGAGGGCCAGGACTGCCGGACACCATGGAAGTCCACAGTCATCCCAGCAAGTTCATCGCAAGTTCACCAGCGAGGTCCACACCACCATGCCCAAGAAATCCAAGTTCTTCCGTGTCGCCGTCGAAGGCGCCACCTCCGACGGCCGCACCATCGACCGCGATTGGCTGCTGCAAATCGCCAAGCACTACGACCCGAAGCTCTACGGCGCACGCGTCAACATGGAGCACATCCGCGGCTATGGTGCAAGCAGCGATTTCCGGGCCTACGGCGATGTGCTGGCCGTGAAAACCGAAGAAGTCGAGATCGGTGGCAAGAAAAAGCTTGCGCTGCTGGCTCAGATCGACGCCACCGACGAACTGGTCGAACTGAACAAGCGCAAGCAGAAGCTCTACACCTCGATCGAGGTGCGCCCGAGCTTTGCCGACATCGGCGAGGCGTACCTCGTTGGCCTGGCCGTCACCGACAACCCGGCCAGCCTGGGCACCGAAATGCTGGCCTTCGCCGCGCAGCACCCCGACGCCAATCCGTTCGCAGCGCGCAAGGAACACCCGGATGACCTGTTCACCGCGGCCGAAGCCTTCACGCTGGAAATGGAGGAAGAAGCCGAAGCCAGCATGGTGGCCAAGTTCAAAGCACGTCTCGAAGGCGCAATCGCCAAGTTCACGGGCAAGTCCCGCGCGGATGACGCACGCTTCGACGCCATTGCCGACGGCATGCAGGAATTCGGCGACAGCTTCGCAGAGCACGCCGACGAGGTGGACAAGTACCACGCCAAAACCGACGCATCCCTGCGGTCGTTGCGCGCCGACGTCGACAAGCTGAAGCAGCAGTACACGCAACTCGACCAAACGGAACAGCTCAACCGCCGCCCCCCGGCTACCGGTGGCGACGGCCAGCAGCAGGCCGACTTCTAAGCGCACCAGCCCCATCCCCGCCACCTCACCGTCCCACCATCCGACAAGGAAACCCCTATGCGCAACGATAGCCGCCGCGTCTTCAACACCTATATGGGCCGCGTCGCCACACTCAACGGCATCGACCTGGCAGATACCAACAAGTCGTTTGCCGTCATCCCCAGCGTCCAGCAGAAGCTGGAAACGGCAATGCAGGAGTCCAGCGAGTTCCTGAGCAAGATCAACGTCATCCCCGTGACCGAGCAGCAGGGCGCCAAGCTGGGCCTGTCGCTGTCCGGCCCCAGTGCCGGCCGCACCAACACGGCGACCAAGGAACGCCAGACGCGCGACCTCACCGACATGAGCGAGCGCGGCTACATCTGCACGAAGACCAACTTCGACACCCACCTCTCCTACGCAAAGATCGACGCCTGGGCCAAGTTCCCGGACTTCCAGGTCCGCGTGGCACGCATGCTGGCCCAGCGTCAAGCACTGGACCGCATCTGCATCGGCTTCAACGGTACGTCCATCGCGCCCGACACCGACATTGCTGCCAATCCGCTGCTGCAGGATGTCAACAAGGGCTGGCTGCAGCACCTGCGCGAGGAAGCGGCCGAGCGTGTGCTTTCTCAAGGCAAGGCAGGCGGCAAGTTGCTGATCGGCAGCGCTGGTGACTACAAGAACGTGGATGCCGCAGTCTTCGACGCGCGCGAGCTGTTGGACCCCTGGCACCGCAACAACCCGAACCTGGTCGTAATCCTGGGCAGCCAGCTGCTGCACGACAAGTACTTCCCACTGGTCAACACCAACCAGGCCCCCAGCGAAACCATGGCGGCCGATATCGTCATCAGCCAGAAGCGCGTGGGCGGCCTGCAGGCCGCGCAGGTGCCGTTCTTCCCCGAGGACGCCATGCTGATTACCACCTTCGACAACCTGTCGGTGTACTGGCAGGAAGGCGGCCGCCGCCGCCACATCAAGGAAAACCCGGCGCGTGATCGCGTCGAGGACTTCCAGTCCAGCAACGATGCCTACGTGATCGAGGACGTTGGTCAGGCGGTGCTGGTGGAAAACATCGAGTTCGCCGACGCATAAGCCGCACTGGGCCGCCCTGCGACGGGCGGCCCGCCTCCGCAACCCACACCAGACATCACCATGGCACTCACCCCCGCCCAGCGTCACCGCGCCCGCGTCATGGCCGAAAAGGCCCAGGCGGCCAGCCCGTTCGGTATCGAACTGCAGGGCAGCGACTACCAGCTGATGCTGGCCAAGCTCGCCACCGATAAACGCACGCTCAAGACCCTGCAATCCGTGCAACTCAAGCGCCAGACCAAGGCGCAGTTGCTGCCCGAATACCTGCCCTGGATCGAGGGTGCATTGTCCAAGGGCCAGGGCGCGCGGGATGATGTGTTCACCACCACCATGGTCTGGGCCATCGACGCTGGCGCCTACGGCCTGGCGCTGCGCATGGCGGCCTACGTGCTCCAGCACAAGCTGCCGCTGCCCGACCAGTACCAGCGCGGCGCCGCGGCGGTGCTGCTGGACGAATACGCCGACGCCTACCTGCGCGGCCAGTGGCAACCACTGCGCCCAGGCACCGACGAGAAAGGCCAGCCAGCACTGGTGGCCGACGAAACACACCCGGCCGAACACCTGACGGCCCTCGCCGGCCTGACCACCGGCCAGGACGCGCCCGACCAGGCCCGCGCCAAGTTGCTCAAGGCAACGGCCTATGCGCTGCTGGGCAAGATCCAGACCGCCGAAGACCCACAGTTGGACGGCTTGCCGCCCGAGATCCTGGGCGATGTGCTGGCCCTGCTGGTGCAGGCGCTGCACCTCGACGCGCAATCCGGCGTGAAAAAGGACATCGAACGCATCGAGCGCAAACAGCGCGCACTGGCCAACCCTGCCTCACCCGCTTCCCAGGCAGTGCAAGCGGCAACCGACCAGGCCGGCACACCAACCGCCACGGCCGACACCGCCAAGCCCAAGCCGGCCACGGCCGCAGGTCGGGGCAAGCCTGCCGCCAAGCCCGCCCGCCGTCCCGCGGCCAAGACGGGAAACGCCGCAAAGACCTGACACCACCGAGCACCCCCAGTGCCGGGCGGCTCGCCAGGCCGCGCGAAGGTTCATTCCCTGCAGCAACGCCTGGCGACCACCGCCCACCTATTCACCGCAGCCACGCATCACCATGACCTTTTTGATTGCCAACGGTCCCCCTATCGTGAGGACCAGCCCGCCTGAAGACCCGGCACCGCTCGGCACCCTGTCGGCGGGCGGCTTCTGGCCCGAGATCGACCTGGCGAAGCTGCGCGCCGACGTTGCAATCGATGGCGTCGTGACGGCGGCGCGCCTCGAGCATGCGGCCACCGATGCACTGGCGAATGTCCTTGATGAACTCGGCCCGTGGGCCATGGCACAGCAGGCCACAGGCTATGCAACCCTGGCCAGCGTGCCAGCCGATGCCATCAATGGCGTGAGCGTGCAGGTCCGCCGCTTCGAGCGGGCCGTGTATGCCTACGCCAAGGCCAACATCACCGAACGCTATGCAGATGCCGACGCCACCGGCAGGGCCGAACGCGGCGATGCCGGCCGGCGCCTGTCGGCCGATGACTACCGCCGCGATGGCCTGCATGCGCTGCGCGACATCCTGGGCGTGTCACGCATGACATCGGAATTGATCTGACATGCCCACCACCGTACGCACCCAGCAAGGCGACACCGTGGATCTGCTGTGCTGGCGACACCTTCGCACCACGGCGGAAGTCACCGAAGCTACGTTCGCGCTGAATCCTGGTCTGGCTGCCTACGGCACCACCCTGCCCATGGGCCTGCAGGTCACCCTGCCCGACCTGCCCGCCGCCCCCACCGCAACCCAAACCGTAAAGCTATGGGACTGATCCGCCCTCACCCTCTCACCCACCACCGCTACCACCAACCGACGCGCACCACCATGACCGAACCGACCTCCGCTGCCGGCACCTTCGCCGGCTACAAGATCGCCCTTTTCTCGCTCCCCATTGCGGCCAGCCTCCTGGCCTTCTGGCTGGGCCTGCGCTTCGTGCCGCTGCGCGTCACGGACCCCCGAGGCGACCTGCTCAACCGCGTGCTGGCCTGCCTGGTCAGCGGTTTCGTTCTCGGCGTGCCCGCACTGGTCATGCTTATGCAGCACTGGCCGGGCATCTTCGATGCCGGTGCGCGCCTGGCCATCCTGGCGGCTCTGCCGGCCATCGCGGGATTCTTCGTCATCACCGGGTGCGTGTTTGTGGTTTGTTCCATTCCTGGCCCGTGGGTAGTCGCCGGAGTGTTCCTGTGGCTGAAACGCAGCGAGGGCAAGACCATCACGGAGATCGCGCGGGACGCGCGGCAGGAACTGGCCGAGTCGAGCCGCGGCGCGTCTGCCGGCAGCAACGCGAGCGCGACAGGAGGCCGTCCATGACCGCCGAGACCATCCGCTACATCGATGACCTTATCGAGCGTGAAGGCGGCTACGTACATGACCCGCAGGATTCCGGCGGCGAGACCAATTTCGGCATCACGGTGGCCACCGCGCGCGCCTATGGCTACAAGGGCGACATGCGCGACCTGCCGCGCGAAACCGCGCAAAGCATCTACCTCAAGCGCTACTGGGTCGAACCCGGTTTCCACCGCGTGGCGCAGCTGTACCCTGGCCTGGCCGACTGCCTCATGGATTTCGGCGTGCTCGCGGGCCAAAGCACCGCCGTACGCCATCTGCAGCGCGTCCTCAATGTGCTCAATCGCAACCAGGCCGACTACGCCGACATCACGGCGGACGGTCGGATCGGCACGCTGACCCTGGGCGCCCTGCAGGCGTTCCTGGGCAAGCGCGGCCGCGAAGGCGCGAACGTGCTTTTCGGCATGGTGGCATCGCAGCAGTCGAACTATCTGCTGGAGTTGGCGGAGCGCCGCCCCAAGGACGAACGCTTCCAGTACGGCTGGCAACTCAATCGCGCACTGGGCGAACTGCTGAGCGACAAACAGTTCCTGCCCGCATGAAAGCCGCCGCCACATTGATCCTGAAGACGGTGCTTCCACTGGCCGTGCTGGGCGCACTCTACTGCGCCGACCAGCGCGGCGAGGAACGCGGCCGCTTGCAGGCACAAAACAAGCAGCTGGACGGCACCGTGCAGCAGCTATCCGAAGCCCTGGAGCGTAGCGGCCAGCTGGCCGACTCGCTCGAACAGATCCTCGATACCAACCGAACAGGACAGAACGATGCGAAAAGCTCTATCGACAGCCTGGCTGCTGGTCTGCGCAGCGGGTCTATCCGCCTGTCAGTCCGCACCGCGCCAGAGCCAGGCCCTGACGCCGGCGCCGAACGTCCCCGCCCTGGGAATCCAGAAGCGCGCGCCGAACTTGACCGAGAGGATGCTGAAGCGCTTCTTGGACTCACCGGCGAAGGCGATGCCGCCATCCGGGATCTCAACACCTGTATCGACGCCTACGGCGCCGTCCGGGCAATTGTGAACAAGGCCGCACCATGAAGAAACCGCACGCGCTGCGCGCATTCCTCGCCGGCGCGGTGCCCGCGCTGCAGACCGATCCGCAGCGCCTCAAGATGTTTGTCCAGGGCGGCCATATCGTGGCGCGCAGCGGCGAAACGCTTTCTTTCGAGTACCGCTACACGGTGCGCCTGATACTGCTCGACTTCGCGGGCGATCTGGACCTGATCGCCGTTCCGCTTCTGGCTTGGCTACACACCTACCAGAACGAACTGTTCCAGAACAAGGAGCGCGCCGCCAAGGCTATCCGCTTCATTGCTGAGCCACTGGCCGACAACCTGATTGATCTGGAAATTGAGGTCGATATGACCGAAGCCGTGGCCGTGGAAGAAGGCCGCGACGAACAAGGCCGGCAGACCCTGACCACCAGCCACCGCGGCGAGACCTACAGCCCCAAGCCCTACGCCGAAGGCGACTACACCCTATACCTTGGCGGCAAGATCGGGGCCGAGTGGCACACCACGCAAGGCATCGGGTAATGGCCGAGTCCGTCGATCAGATCGCCGAATGGGCCACGCCGCTGCTTGCGCGCCTCGCGCCGGCCGCGCGCAAGGCTGCCATGGCGGAGGTGGCCGACTATCTCCGGCGCAGCCAGACCCAGCGCATTGCCAGCCAGCGCAACCCTGACGGCACACCCTATGAGGCGCGCCGGCCCCGCGCGTCGCTTGCCGCCAGCAGGGGCAGCATCCGGCGCGGGATGTTCCTGGGCCTGCGCAAGGCACGCAACCTGCAGCGCAAGGCCACCAGCGACTCGGCCATGGTCGCAATGCAACCGCGTGCGCTGCGCGTGGCGCGCGTGCACCAGTTCGGCCTGACCGACAAGGTGGACCGGCGCGACCCGGGCAGCCCGTCGGTGCGATACGCCCGCCGCGAACTGTTGGGTTTCACGGCCGCCGACCTCGAAACGGTCGCAGACATCCTGATCCGGCACGCAATGCCGGGCTGATCGGCTGTGATCGCGGCCCGCTTCCGTCCAGGCCACCGCCACACATAGGTTTCCTCGCGCGCCAGAGCGCCAAACGGCAAATTAGGGGAATGTCTACGCCCGACCCCATCCTTGCCCTGTCCGAGCTGCAGCGCCTGGTGCATAACCTCATTCGCGTGGGCTCCATTCATGAAGTGGACCATGGCGGCCCAGGCCAGCCCGCCCGGGTGCGTGTGCAGATTGGCGAGTTGGTCACCAACTGGCGCCCTTACCACGAATGCCGCGCAGGCGGCACCAAGACCTGGAACCCGCCCACCGTGGGCGAACAGGCAACAGTGCTTTCCCCCAGCGGTGACCTGGGCGCCGCCGTGGTGCTGGTCGGCCTGAACAGCACCGGCAACCCAGCACCGAGCAACGACCCGAACAAGACCGTCAGCCAGTACCCAGACGGCACCGTCGTGGAATATGACCACGCCTCGCATGCCCTGCTGGTGACGCTGGTGGCTGGTGGGGCAGCCACGCTTGCCGCGCCCGGCAGTGTCACCGTGGACAGTCCCGAGGTCACCATGACCGGCAACTGCACCGTGGATGGAACGCTGACCTACAAGGGCGGCATGCGTGGCAGCGGCAAGGCCGCAGGCGCCACTAGCTCGGCGGAAATCGACGGCACGATGCGCGCGAGCGAGGATGTGGTGGCCGGCGGCGTCAGCCTTCGCAACCATACCCATCCGGGTGTGCTGCAGGGCGGATCGAACACCCAGCCACCAGGGGGCGCCGCATGATGAACGCCACCACCGGCCGCAGCATCGCATGGGCCGAACACATCGGCCAATCCATCGCCGACATCCTCACCACGCCCATCGGGTCGCGCCTCATGCGCCGCGGCTACGGCAGCTACATCCCGCAGATGATCGACCAGCCGATGACGCCGGCCAACATCCTGCGGCTGCAGGCGGCAACGGCCCAGGCCATCATGAAGCATGAGCCGCGCACCCGGCTGCGCCGCGCCACGCTGCAGCTCGGCGCCGACGGCCGGACAGTGCTGACCATCGAGCGGACCGACAAGGGCCAATCGAGCATCACGCGCCAGACAGTCGAACTCCGCGGGAGCCAGGCATGAGCAGCGCCCAACTGATTGACATGAGCAAGCTGCCGGCCCCGACCGTGGTCACGGTGCCCGATGCCGAAGCCATCCTTGCTGCGCTGAAAGCCGACCTCATTGCGGCCATGCCGGTCGAGCTGCGAACCCTCACCGCAGCCACGCTGGGACTCGAATCCGAGCCGCTGACAAAGTGGCTGGAACGCCTGGCCTACCAGCTTGTGGTGGAACGCAGCGCGCGCAACGACAGCGCGCATGCTGTGATGCTGGCATACGCCCAAGGCAGCGACCTCGACCAGCTGGCGGTGTTCTTCGGCGTCCAGCGGCTGACCATCACCGAGGCCGACCCCGCCGCCGTGCCGCCGGTCGCGGCAGTGATGGAAGATGATGCGACCTTTCGCACCCGCATCCAGCTTGCGCCGCGCGGCTACAGCGTGGCCGGCCCGGTCGGCGCGTACGTCTACCACGCCAAGACGGCCGACGGCCAGGTGCTCGATGCCGCGGCCACCAGCCCCTCACCCGGCACCGTCATCGTGTCCGTGCTGGCGCGCGATGGCAGCGGCGTCCCGCCGCAGGCGCTGCTGGCCAAGGTCGCCGCGGCCGTGAATGCCGAGGATGTGCGTCCGCTCACCGATGAAGTCATCGTGCAGGCGGCCGGCATCGTGCCCTATCTGATCTCGGCCAAGGTCTACACCCTGCCCGGCCCCGATTCTTCGAGCGTGCTGGAAACCGCGCTGATGCGCGTGCGGGCTTACGCCGAAGACATGCACCGCATCGGGCGCCGGCCCACGCTGTCCGGCATCTATGCAGCGTTGCACATCGAGGGCGTGCAACGGGTGGAACTGACCAGCCCGACCGCCGATGTGGCGGTGAGCGAAACCCAGGCCAGCTGGTGTACAGCCATCGACGTGACCTATGGGGGCACCGTTGACTGATTCGCTGCTTCCGCCCAATGCCTCGGCGCTCGACCGCGCGGCCGAGAAAATCATGGCGACGCACCTGTCGGCCATTCCCCAGCCTCACCGTGCGCTGTGGAATCCCGACACCTGCCCGCTCTCCCACCTGCCATGGCTGGCCTGGTCCATGGGCGTCGAAGCCTGGCGTACCGAGTGGCCCGAAGCCATCAAGCGCGCCATCGTGCGCAATGCCATTCAAGTCCAGCGCCAAAGGGGAACCATCAAGAGCGTGCGCGACACCGTGGCCAGCTTCGGCGGCGCGATCAGCATCCGCGAATGGTGGCAGACCACCCCCAAGGGCACGCCGCATACCTTCGAGCTGGTCTTCACCATGACCGGCCAGGACGGCGCGCAGTCGAGCGCCGCGTTTGTTCAAGACGTGATGGCCGAGGTGGCGCGCGTCAAGCCGCTGCGGTCGCACTTCACATTCATCCAGGGGCTCAACGCCTCGGCATCCATCAAGCTCGCAGCGGTCGGCCGGCCCATGGCCTATGCCCGCCTCGACATGGCCGCGCAGTGATCGGCGAATCCACATGAACATCATCTTCAAACTCACCACTGCCGGCCGGCAAGCCCTCATCAATGCCAAGCAGGACGGCAGCCAGGCGCGTACCATCACCAGCGTGGGCGTGACGGCCGCCACGTTCACACCGACCGACGCGCTGGCCAGCATCCCAAACGAAATCAAGCGCCTTCCGTCCATTGCCGGCGATGTGGTGGCCAAGGACACCATCCACATCACCATCCGCGACGATGGCGAGGACACCTACACCGTGCGCGGGCTGGGCGTCTACCTCGATAACGGCGTGCTGCTGGGCACCTACAGCCAGGCCGCGGTGATCCTCGAAAAGTCGGTGGCGTCCATCCTGATGCTGGCGACCGACATGCGCGTGCTCGACGGCAGTGTCGACATCAGTACGCTGCATTTCGGCGAAACCAACTTCATCAATCCCCCGGCCACCACCGAGCGCCAGGGCGTGGTGGAACTGGCCACCGCGGCCGAGGCCGAGCAGCTGAAAGACGGCCAGCGCGCGATGACGCCGGCCAGCGCGGCCAAGCTGTTCAAAGATCGCGCGCTGGTCTCCACCAGCATCAAGGCCGGCACAGGCCTGAAAGGCGGCGGCGACCTGGCCGCTGATCGCACGCTCGAACTGGACAAGTCTGGCGTGACCGCCGACAGCTATGGCACCGAGACCGAGACACCCGTATTCAAAGTGGACGAATTCGGCCGGGTTATCGAAGCGGGAAAAAAGACCATCAAGCCCAGCTGGAGCAACGTGCAGAACAAGCCGACAACGCGGAACGGCTACGGCATCACCGATGCGGCTCCCAGCGACCATGTGGGTTCGCGCGGCGGCGCGCATGCCCTGGCGACCACTACGGAGGCGGGCTTCATGTCCGCGGGTGATCGCACGATGCTCGACGCCCTACCCCAAGACCTGGCCAACCGCGTCGCCATCGAAAGCGGCAGCGCTGTGCTGATCGAAGGCCAGAACGTCAACGACCTGCGCCGTACAGGTTTCTTCCGCGGCCACAGCATGCCAGGTGCCCCCAGCATGGGATGGTGGTTTGTGATCCACATCCAGCACGGCTGGGATTGGGCAACGCAATTCTTCACGGCGTTCGGCACCGATAGCCAGTACACACCCGGAACGTGGTTCAAGAGAATGCGCACGGGCGCGGCCGGCTGGCAGGCTTTCCAGCGCGTACTTGACAGTGAAAATTTCAACAACTTCGCACCGACCCTTACGGGCGCGGGCGCCATGGGCACCTGGCCTGTGAGCATCACCGGCGATGCGCAGACCCTGGGCGGCAAGGGCCAAGCCGACTATCAACGCTATCGGGGATCGATCACAGCGGACCAGATGGATGTCGCTCTCGACCGTGGCACCTACCATGTCCACAAGGGCAATTACTCCACCGCCCTGGACACGATTGCCGCCGGCGGCTCGACCTCTCGCGTGCAGACCGAATACAAGTACGACGGGGAAGTGCGTTGGCGCGCGCGCATCGATGACGCAGCTTTTTCGCCGTGGTGGTATTCCCTGCACTCGGGAAACTTCAACAGCTATGCGCCCGCGCTCAACGGTGCCGGCGCCTATGGCACCTGGAGCATCCGTTCTTTGGCGGCCAACTACGCGGACAACGCGGCAGCCGTGTCGTGGGGCGGCGTCAGCAGCAAACCGATCTATCTCATGTCGCATGCGGGCGGGGCCGCGCACGCCGACACCATGGCGCCAAATACCGCCGGATTCACGCGCAGCGCCGGGGCGCCGTATTCGGGGCCAGTAGTGCGCTTTGCCGGGGCCGCCGACAGTGCGTCGAATTGCAGCCTCTGGCTGAACGCTCTTGCCGGGGACAGCCATCACATAGCAGCACGCACGCAGGCGGAGGATGGCTCCATCGGGCCATGGACCCGGCTGGCTCCGTATCGCGAACGCTCCGAATGGGTAGCCAACAACACCGCGCAAAAGCAGGTGGTGGGGCAGATTGGCTGGAACGCCTACGGCAATGGCCACACCATCATTGAAGCGAGCGCTGGGGTCGCGCCTGACGGAGTAGCCGTCAACCGCGACACACCCACATTCAGCCCGCAGAAGGCAGTCGCCGACGGGGTGGCCATCCCCACACTCATGGGCTACAACGGCAGCAAGACCTACCCGGTGCGTGTGGCTCTGGCGCAATACATGGACCGCGGCCAACACTGGTCCCAAGATGTCGGCGCGTACGGCTCCGCGGCCGCTGGCATGGTCCGAGAGAACGCTCATGCAAGCTCTACACAGACCAGCAACGACTACGCACCACGCTGGGCCTTCCAGTGGAACAGCCGCGTTCTCAACCAGCTTGGCATGGACGCCAACGGCATCTTCCACATGTGGGGAGACTGGGCGCGGGACGGCAAAGACGATCACCGTGATCTATGGCTGCGGCACCTGCGCACGCTGGGCAGTGTCACCGTCGACGAATCGCTTACCGTCGCAGGCTGCACTGGCGGCGTGGTCCCGCCCGGCGCTTACCTCGACTATGCCGGCGAAGGCAACCCCGTGGGCTACTTGCGCTGCAACGGCGCAGCCTACTCGCGCACCGTCTATGCCGCCCTCTTTGCCGCTATTGGGACGCGGTACGGCGCGGGTGACGGCTCCAACACCTTCAACGTGCCTGACCTGCGCGGCCTGGTATTGCGCGATCTGGACGAAGGCCGCGGCGTCGATGGGGGCCGCGTGCTGGGAAGCTATCAAGCCAGTGCGCTGGGATCGCACACCCACACCGGCACGACTGTCGGCGCGGGCGACCACACACACGCCGGCTACACCACCAGCGGCGGCGAGCACGGCCACGTAATGCGGCGCGATTCGGGCGGCGGAACCTGGGACGGACAACTCGGGATTGTCGCCGCCGAAGGCTGGGAAGGGCTTGTCGCAACCGCCGAAGGCACCGGGACCCATGCCCACGGTGTGCAGACCTATGGCGGCGGTACGCACTCGCACTCCTTCACCACCAACGCAACCGGCGGCAGCGAAACCCGCATGGCCAACCTTTCCGGCCGAGCTTTCATCAAGTACTGACCATGACCAAAAGCACTACCGAAACACCCGCGGCAGAAGCCACCGACATCGAGCAGGCGCCGCAGCAGCCCGCGCCGGAGTTCAAAGTCGTTCCGCAGCTCAACATGGCCGGCTTTTTCTTGGGCGCCACCCACGCCTATGCCAGCCCGCTGGAGCCCGGCTTCTATCCCCTGCCCACCCTGGCAGTGGATGCGCCCCTGCCCCGCGCGCTGGGACCGCTGGAATGCGCCCGCTACAACCCCGCCGGCGACCAGGCCGACCCCTGGGACTACCTGCCCGACTACAGCGCCGCGACCGTCTACGACGCAACCACGGGCAAGCGCATCGGCGTGCCGCCAGGCTCGACCCTCGCGGAAGTGGGCGGCACGCTGCAGGCGCCCGAGGAAGTCACCAGCACACCGCAGGCCGCCACGCTGGCCGACCTGCAGGGCGAACTGCTGCGCGCTGCAGCTGCGCACCGCTGGGACGTGGAGACCGGCGGCATCGTCGTGGCTGGCGTGCGCCTGGCCACCGCCATCGAGGACCAGAACCGCATCACCAGCGTGGTGGCCAACGCCACGTTGGCCGGCGTCGAATCGGTCGACTTCAAGGCCGCGTCCGGCTGGGTGTCGCTGACCATCGCGCAGCTCACCGAGATTGCCGGCGCCATCGCCCGCCATGTGCAGCGCTGCTACACCGCCGAGCGTGCCCACGCCGACGCCATCGACGCGCTGGAGTCGCTGGAAGAAGCCCGCGCCTACGACATCACCAGCGGCTGGCCTTCTGCCCAAGCCGCGGCCACCACGCAAACCACCACCACGCAACAGGAGTCCCAGCCATGAGCACCGAATACCACCACGGCGTACGCGTCATCGAAACCACGGGCGCCGGCGCGGCCATCCGCGTGGTGTCCACCGCCGTCATCGGCCTGGTGGGCACCGCGCCCGATGCCGATGCCGACGCGTTCCCCCTGAACGTGCCTGTCCTCCTGACCAACCCGGCCGGCTCGGTCGGCAAGGTGGGTGCGGTGGGAACGCTGGCCGACGCGCTCGCATCAATCGGCAAGCAAAGCCGCGCGCTCACCGTCGTGGTGCGCGTGGAGCAAGGCGTGGACGCGGCGGCAACCACGACCAACGTGATCGGCACGACCACCGCCGCCGGCCAGCGCACCGGCCTGCAGGCCCTGCTGGCGGCCGAAGGCGCGCTCGGCGTCAAGCCGCGCATCATCGGCGTGCCCGGCCTGGACACCAAGGCCGTGGCCACCGAGATAGCCAGCATCTGCCAGCAGCTGCGCGCGTTCGGCTACATCGCCGCGCGCGGCGCAAATGACCAGTACGCAGCGACCAAGGAAGAAGCCGCCGCATACCGCCAGGAATTCGGCCAGCGCGAGCTGATGGTGATGTGGCCCAACTTCCTGGCGTGGAATGGCGAGGCCGGCGAAGCGGCCGAAATGCCGGCCGGCGGCTATGCCCTGGGCCTGCGCGCCAAGCTCGACCAGCAGATCGGCTGGCACAAGTCGATTTCCAATGCCGTCGTGAACGGTCCCGAGGGCATGACGAAGGATGTGTTTTTCGACCTGCAGAACCCCGCGAGCGATGCCGGCTACCTGAACAGCAAGGAAGTCACCACAATCATCCGCCGTAGCGGCTATCGCTTCTGGGGCTCGCGCACCTGTGAGGAACAGGGCGGCAAATTCGCCTTCGAGAACTACACCCGCACCGCCCAGGTGCTGGCCGACACCATCGCCGAAGCGCATTTCACCTTCATCGACAAGCCGATGCACCCCAGCCTGGTGCGCGACATGCTGGGCTACATCAACAGCCGCTTTCGCGACCTTGTGTCCGGCGGCTACCTGATCGGCGCCGAAGCGTACTTCGACCCCGACCGCAACAGCAAGGAAGACCTGGCGGCCGGCCGCCTGCTCATCGGCTACCGCTACACGCCCGTGCCTCCGCTGGAAAACCTGATCTTCGAGCAGACCATCACGGACGAATACCTCGCCGAATTCGCCCTGTCCATCCAGGCATAAGCCACCAACCACCCACATAGGAGCACCACCCCATGGCAATGCCATCCAAGCTCAAGAACTTCAACCTGTTCGGCGACGGCAACAGCTGGCGCGGACAGATCGATTCCGTCACGCTGCCCAAGCTCACGCGCAAAGTCGAGGAATGGCGCGGCGGCGGCATGCACGGTCCCATCGAAGTGGATCTCGGCCTGGAAAAGCTCGAGATCTCCTTCAAGGCTGGCGGCCTGTTGCTGGACGGCTACCTCGCCTTCGGTGGCACGACGCACAACGCCAACCAATGGCGCTTTGCGGGAGCCTATCAAGACGACAGCACAAACGAGGTGATGTCTGTTGAGGTGTTGGTCAGCGGCCGAGTGCGCGAACTCGACCCCGGCGATGCCAAGGCCGGCGATGACACAGAGCACACCCATACGGCCAGCGTCAGCTACTACAAGCTGGTGGTCAACGGCGCCGACATCATCGAAATCGATATGCCGGGCATGGTGTTCCGCGTCAACGGCGTGGACCAGCTGGGCGCCATCCGCCGCGCCATCGGCTTGTAAGGCCGGACGTTTCGCCACCAACCCACCACGGCGGGCCGCACGGCCCGACCTTCAAACCACAGCCACCGAGAACCGACATGACCGAAAACCAGACCACCGCCAACGACGAAAACACCGTGAAGCTCGACCAGCCCCTCAAGCGTGGCGAGCAAAACATTGAATCCGTGACCCTGCGCAAACCACGCTCGGGCGAACTGCGCGGTATCAAGCTGACCGAATTGCTCAACCTCGATGTGGTTGCGCTGCAGCTGCTGATGCCGCGCATCACCACGCCAACGCTGACAGCCCAGGACGTCGCCGCGCTCGACCCTGCCGACCTCACCGAACTGGGCGTGCGGGTGGCCAGTTTTTTCGTGCGCAAGAGCATCCGCGAGGAATACCAGACTGCATAGAGGACGCCATGGCCGACCTGGCCATGGTCTTCCACTGGCGCCCGGTGGACATGCACGACATGGCCATCGAGGAGCTTATGGAATGGAGAGAACGCGCCCGGGTGCGCGCCCAGACGCGAAGCGTGTAGCATCATGACCCATGACATTGTTGATCGTCGTCCTCGCAATCCTGGCCGCCCTGGTCCTGCTGGGCTTTGCCCTGGCGCCGCTGATGGCAGCGTCGGGCTTGTGGGCTGCGGCCACCGCCAAGGGCAATGCGGCCAAAGCCGCCGAGATTCAGCGGCTGCTGGACGTGCCCGACCGCTGACGCGCGCCGCCCTGCGCGCTCACCGTATGAACGGGGGCGCTCATGGCTGATATGCGCATGCAGCTGGTTCTCGATCTGCGCGAGAAAGTCCTAGAACCACTCAAACGAATCCGCGGCGGCAGCCAAGAAGCTGCACAAGCGCTCAAGTCCACGCGCGACCAGTTGCGCGACTTGGACAAGGTGCAGCAGGACGTCAACGGCCTGCGCACCACGCGCATCCAACTGCGCGGCCAGCAGCGCGACCTGCAGGAACTGCAGAGCAAGTTGAGCGGCCACAATGCCGGGCTGCAGGATCAGCAAGCACGCCACCGCCAGATCGTGGCCAGCCTCAAGACATCGCGGGAATCCCACGCGCGCCTGACCAAAGCCATGCAGGAGGGCGCCGCGGTCACGCCCGAATTCTCCCGCCAGCTGGAAATTGCCCGTGTCGCTCTACTCAGCAGCCAGGGCGCCTATGAACGCTCCAAAGCATCCATTGGCAAGTACGGCACGCAGATCAAGAACACCCAGCGAGACATTGGCCAGCTGACGGGAAAGATTGCCAGCGGGCAGGAGCGCCTGCAGGGCTACGAGCGGCGGTTGCAGGACGCGGGCATGGGCACCGACCGCCTGGGTGCCAAGTCTCGCAGCCTGAAGTCCCAGATGGACACCGCGACCGCGGCGATGGAAAAGCAAAAGCAGGCCCTGGCCTCGCTCAAGGCGCAGCAGGATCGCGTTGCCGCGCTGAAGGAACAGCACGGCAAGGCAATGAAGCACACCGGGATGATGGTCGCAACGGGCGTGGGCATGGTTGCTGCCGGTCGCACCATGGCGCGGCCCGTGAAGGCGACATTGGGCACCTATGCTGAACAAGAGAACGCATCCACCCAGCTGCGCGCCAGCATGATGCAGGCCGACGGCGGCGTGTCCGCGGAATTCACGCAGATCGATGCGTTGGCCAAGCGCCTCGGCGACCGCCTCCCCGGCACCACGGCCGACTTCGTGAACATGATGACGGTGCTGCGCAAGGAAGGCATTTCCGCGCAGGCCATTCTGGGCGGCACCGGCGAGGCGGCGGCGCTGCTGGGCGTGCAGCTGGAGATGCCGGTGGTAGAGGCTGCTGCCTTTGCCGCCAAGATCCAGGATGCCACGCAGGCCACCGAGGGCGAGATGCTGGGCCTGATGGACATGCTGCAAAAGAACGCCTACCTCGGCGCCGATCAGAACTATCAGCTGTCCGGCATCACCAAGATGGCCGGCGCCATGAGCCTGCTGCGCAAAAAGGGTGTGGACGCATACAAGGATCTGTCGCCGCTGCTGGTGATGATGAACCAAGCTGGCATGACCGATGGTGCCAGCGCAGGTAACGCCATCGACAAGATTTTCGCTGCGGGATTGAACGGCAAGAAACTGCAAAAGACCAATGCGATGTTGAGCGGCAAAGGCATCAAGCTGAACTTCGCCGACAAGCAGGGGAAGTTTGCCGGCATCGAGAACTTGTTCAAGCAGCTGGACAAGCTCAAGGCGCTGGGCGACAACGACATCCTGAAGACCGCGGTGCTATCCGAGCTGTTCGGCACGGATGCGCAGAACATGCAGGTGCTGCGCAATTTCATGGCGAAGGGATTCGACGGCTACAAGGAAACCACGGCCAAGATGGACGCCCAGGCCAGCCTGCAGCAACGCGTCGAATCGCAGCTCGGCACGCTGTCCAACGTGATGGAAGCGGCGCAAGGCGGCTTCACCAACGTGATGGCCAGCATTGGTGAAACGGTCCAGGGCGACGCCAAGGGCATCATCAACTGGATCGGCGAAATCACCAGCAGCATAGGTGCCTGGGTCAAGGAACATCCAGGTATCACCGCCGCCATTGTTCGCACCGTGGCTGCCTTGGCGACATTGACGGCAGGACTCGGCCTGTTGCTTGTTCCTTTGGCCCTTTTTGTGGGCAAGGTGATGCTGGTCCGTTTTGCTTTTGGGATGCTGGGCGTCAAGCTGCCAGGCATTATTGCGGCCCTGCGAGGGCTGACCATTGTGTTCATGCGCCTGGGGCTGGCCATGCTGACCACGCCGCTTGGCTGGTTCATCATTGCGGCGGCCGCAATGGGTACCGCTGCCTACTTCATCTACAAGAACTGGGAGCCGATAACACAGTTTTTCAGCAGCATGTGGCAGACGATCGCATCGACCATCGGCAGCGCCTGGCAGTCCATCACCGCCACGCTCGCCAACGCCTGGGCGCAACTGCTGGCCGGTGCCACCGGCATCTGGCAACGGCTGCGCGGGATGATTTCCGGGGCGCTTCTTTCCATCGGTGCGGCTATCGTCAACTGGTCCCCCGCTGCCCTGCTACACCAAGCATTTGCGGCGGCGATGGCCTATCTGGGGTTCGAGCTGCCCGCGCGCTTCACCGAGTTCGGCTCCAACATCCTGCAAGGGCTGGCCAACGGCATCACCAGCCGACTCGGCGCGGTACGCGAAGCCATTGGCGGCGCTGCCGACTCCGCAATCGGATGGTTCAAGGAAAAGCTGGGGATCCACTCGCCAAGCCGCGTATTTATGGCGGCGGGCGCCAATGTAGGCGAAGGCGCAGCCCTTGGCATTGGCAGCACTTCCGATATGGTGCGCAAGTCAGCTGCGGCAATGGCAGCCGCGGCGGCGGTTTCGCTGCCAGCTGCAGCGCTCGCCATCCCGGCGGTGCCTGGAATGCCCTATTTCCCGGCCCTGCCCGCCGTGTCGACCATAGCGCCCCAGGCGGAAGGAATGCAGCCTGCCCCACCGGAGGCCATCCGCATCGACAGGCGCCCCCCACTGGCCGCAAACTGGTCGCCCCGCCCGGCTCCCATCATTCAGGGCGACACCATCACGCTGCAGATCCACGCCGCACCCGGCATGGATGAGCATGCCATTGCCCGCATGGTGACCGCCGAACTCGAACGCCGCGAACGCACCAAAGCGGCACGCGCGCAATCTGCCTTCTACGACTGGAACAACTGACCATGCAGCTTTGCCTCGGCCTTTTTGTCTTCGGCCTCGACACCGCGTCCTATCAGGACCTGCAACGGCGCACTTCCTGGAAGCACCCAACCCAGGCCCGAGCCGGCGCGCGCGATGCTTCGCAGTTCATGGGCGCGGGCGAGGACACCATCAGCCTGCGCGGCAGCATCGTCCCGGAATTCGCCGGCGATGTTGCCAGCCTGGACGAACTGCGCCGCATGGCCAACACCGGCCATGCCTGGGCGCTGGTCGAGGGAAGCGGCACCGTCTACGGCGCTTTCGTCATCACCGAGCTGGAGGAAACGAAAACCCTGTTTTTCGTTGACGGCACGCCGCGCAAAGTGGAATTCAGCCTGAACCTGCGCCGCGTGGACGAAGACGACAGCGAAGCCGATTCCGACGATTCCGATGAATCCAGCGAATACAACTCCATGGGGGAGTTGGCGGGCTACGAGGGAATCAGCATCACCTGATGGAGCCACCATGAGCGACGTTTCCGACATCGACGCGACCCTGCCCAAGGCCAGCACCACCGGCCGCCGGCGCGGGCGCACATTGAGCCACCTGCGACCCATTTGGCAGATCACCGTCAAAGGCCAGGACATATCCGCGCGGCTCAACCCGCGCCTGGTCAGCCTGACCATCACGGACAACCGCGACGGCGAGGCCGACGAAGTGGAAATCGTCATCAGCGATCACGACTGCGCTGTCGAACTGCCAGAAACCGGCGCCCCTCTCACGGTGGCTATCGGCTGGACGGTCAGCCCTTCGACCGGGCCATTTCAAGCTGCTACCCAGGCCGAGATGGGAGACTTTCCCCTCGGCCTGGTCGACAAGGGCAGCTACAGCATCCAGGCCGTCGAATACAGCGGCAGCCCGGACACCATCACCCTGCGCGCACGCGCGGCCAACCTGCTCGATGAACTGCGCACGATCAAGGATCGCAGCTGGCACAAGACGACTCTGGGGACCATCGTCCGCAGCATTGCCGCGCAGAACAAGCTCAAGGTCAGCATCGACAAGGAAATCGCCGGGCGCAAGGTCCCGCACGCTGACCAGGCGCACGAATCCGATGCGTCGTTCCTGCGCCGCCTAGGCCGGCAGTTCGACTGTATGTGCAATATCAAGGGCGGTACGCTGCTTTTCAGCCAGGCGCGCAAGACGCGCACGCCCAGCGGCAAGGATTTGCCCACGGCAAGCATCGTGCGCAGCGATGGCGACCAGCACCGCTGGGCCAGGTCCGATCGGGATGCCTACAGCGGCGTCAAGGCGTACTACAACAACGTCAAGCGCGGCACGCGGTCCAGCGTGGTGGCCGGCATCAGCGGCCGCGCCAAGACCCTGCGACAGACGTTTGCAAGCCAGGCCGATGCCCTGGCCGCGGCACGCGCCGAATGGCTGCGCATCCAGCGCGGAATCTACTCTTTCGACATCGCCCTCGCCTACGGCCGCGCCGACCTGATGCCACAGCGGCCGGTGGTGGTCAGCGGCTACAAACCCCAGATCGACAAGACGGCTTGGATCATCACGGCCGTGCGGCATTCGCTGAGCAGCAGCGGCTATACCAGCCAGATCACGCTGGAAACGCTGCAGGCCGAGGGGGTGGATGGTGGAGACGAAGCGGGCGAGGATTGACAGGCTGACCTGATTGTTGCCGTGCCCAACTGGCAGCCTGTTTATGTACGTACAAAAATAGATTGCACGATGCTGTATGTGTACGTACAATAAATAGTATGAAGACAGAATTCGATGCCATCAAGGACGCCGCGAACCAGCAAAAGCATGGCGTGTCGCTTTCGCTGGCAAGCATGATCGAATGGCAGGACGTGCTCTGTTTCGTGGACGATCGCGCCGATTACAAGGAAGTGCGCGAAGTCGGTTTCGCTGTGATCGATCAGCGCCTGTACGTGGTGGTGTTTGTGCAGCGCGGCGACACGATGCGAATCATCAGCCTGCGCAAGGCCAACAAGCGGGAGTTAAAGCACTATGAACAAGCGTCTGAATAAATCGGGGCTGATCGCCCCTACGGATGCCGAGGATGCAGCGATCAATCGCGGTATTGCGGCAGACCCCGACACAGTGGAAATCACGGCGGAACTGGCTGCCCGTATGCAGCCATTGCGCCGGCGTGGACGGCCGGCGGTCGAGCGCCCCAAAGCGCCTATGACGACGCGTGTCGATGCCGATGTCCTCGATGCCATCAAGCACAGCGGCAAGGGCTGGCAAACCCGCTTGAACGATGTGCTGCGGGAGGCAGTTCAAAAGGGAAAATTCAAGGCTGCGGCATAACGTCCTGCCGGCCAATCCACTTAGGCCCGCCACGCGCGGGCCTTGTCACATACAGCGGCCGCATACGGCCTCAGGCTTAGGCTTAGTTGCAAACCTTCTTGCTCGCGCTGGTGGTGCCATCCTTGCAGATGAACTTACCAGCCGAGCAGTGCGACACGCCGCCCTTTTTGCCCGAGCATGGCGTGTTGGCAGCGTGGCTCGCCATGGGCACGGCGCATGCCATGAACAGCGCCGCGAGCTTCTTCAGTGCGTTCGACTTCATCTTTCTTCCTCCCTCATTGCTGACTTCGGCCTCTGCGGGCCATCAATAGGTAAGTCAGATCGGACTTACTCGGGCATCAAAACATTTACCGCTGCAGTCAACAGAGCACGCCCCTTGTCGGACCCATGGCGCCAGGCCTGTAGCAGTTCACGTTCGGCTGGTGCGAGTGTGCTGGCGGACTCACCAGTCCGGGCACCCGTAGCAATGTAGAGGACATCTACCCCCATGCTGGCCATAACGCCAAGCATGGCTGCGTTGGGCGTTGTTTCTCCCCTCTCCCACTGAACCAAGCCGTTGCGGGAAGCGGCAATGGACTCTGCGAAATCGACCTGCGACATCCCCACTCGCTGTCGTTCCTCGCGCAGCCTTTCCCCTATCTGCACGTATTTAAGTTCTCTCATTTGTTGACATGCACGTGTTTACGTGCAATGATTTGCCTACGTTGTAAAAATTAGTCTCCATCGTACATGACCGCCAACACCGCCAATACAGGCTCTCCCCAGCCATGGGCCGAATTCGATGCCTGCGCCAAGCGCGTTGGCGATGAAACCAGCAGCACTGAAATTTCCCAGCGACGTCGGGAACGGCGCGAGCAAAGGCGCAAGTACTCAGAGCAGGTACTTGCCGAAGCGCGGCGTGCCCGTCTGATCAGCGACGACCATCCCAACGTAGCTGGTAAGCCCGGCGGTCACACCCTCCATCACGGCAGAGACATCAGGACTGAAACGTTCGTCGTCAATCCATGCGTCCAGCGTGCGCCGGGTCTCGACGATTCGATCCAACTGTGCCCCCGGTGTGGTCTGGTCGTAAACGGCAAGAGCAAACCCCAACGCTCTCCCCAGCGTATCGAGCGCATCGTCATCCATATCCGTTCCTTCTTTCGCAAACAGTAAATATCTGTTACATCGTACATGACCATCGCTATGCACATGACGCGCCATCGCTCGGGAACGCTGGACCGCCCTACCCGCATCTCGCACATCGCGTTAAGGCTGGCAGAAACCGAATTGGTAGAAGCCCTGACTTTCGCCCAAGCCGAAGGCCGCTCGGCTGGTAACTTCGCCCGCCTGGTCTACTTGATGGGCGTCAATGTTTACCGCGCCCAGGGCTACCTCGCGATGCCAGAAGGCGCTGCGCAACCGCAGCGCAGCCGCTGGCAGCAGCGCAGTGGACTCGTGAACGAGAAACCCATAGCTCTGCGGCTCACCGCCGAGGAATTGGCAGAGGCTCAAGTCCTTGCCGCCAGTGAGGAGCGCACGCCCGGGAATCTGGCGCGCGTGTTGTTCCATATGGGAATGCAGGTCTATCGCAAGACCAGCCGAATTGTGCTGCCCAAGGCCCCAGCTGTCGCCGGCCTCCGCCTGAACTGAGGTGTCCTTCATGTATAGCCCTTTTGATCTGGACACCACCCGCGCCCAACAGGCCCATAGTAGTTTTGTGCTCTCGGCAGTAGGCGTCGGCGTGCGCCGTGTGGTCATCGGAAAAAAGCCAGCGGGCAATGCCGGCGGAAGCTCACAAACGTGTAACAACGTAGAGACCGGAAGCCAAAGCACAGTTGAGGCCGAAACGCGTCATGGCGCAGAGCTGCCTAGCGAGCGCACTCGGCTTGAGTGCCCGCACTGTGAACTGCCCTGCATCATCCGCAGCAGCCGCCGTATGAGCAAGCTTACGCGAGAGACTGTCTATAGCTGCCTCAACCCCGAATGCGGTCATGCGTTCGTGGCGTTGACCGAGATCGTGCGCACGACATCGCTCAGCTCAGCGCCTGATCCAACCGTCCATCTCCCATTGTCTGATCGGTTGCGCCGTGACCTTCTGCGCGCGCTATTGGACTACGCGCCGCAGGCAAAGCATATCCCGATGTTCGCTAAGCCCAAGCCCGTGACCGGCGACCTGTTCTCCGGCAACGCGCCACCAGCCGACTAAGGCGCTCGCCACTCCCTTTTTCTTGACCTTGCGGGGCCTGTTTCAGGCCCTGCGGGATGCGCACATCCAAAAAACTTTGAAGGACAGCCCCATGAGCAGTTTTGCCGTGACCCACATCGACGCACAGCGCGTCCGCCGGCGCCTGGTGATTGGCGCCGCCACCCGCGACATGGCAATCGACTTCGCCGAAAGCCTGTATGGGCTGGCCTTGTACCTGTGCGCCGTGCGCGTGAAGGACAGCGCGCAATGAACCTGGCCGATATGCGTCTCGATGAATTCCTGCGCATGGTGAACACTGGCGCGCAAGCTGCTCATGCACCTGCCCTGGCGCCTGCGCGCATGCTGCCCACGGAACGCGCCTTGCCCGAGCCCTACCGCCGCATGTCGCCGCAAGAAGCACGGGCGCGACTGCGCAGCCTGAAAAGTGAAGCCGTACAGCGCGCCAGCAACCAACGCTGGAGCGACGCCGAAAGCAAGGAATGGGCAGCGCTGTCGCGCGAGCATCGCATGTGCCTGCATCTACTGGCTGGCATCGATGGCGACCTGCCAGAGCTTGCACTGCGCGAATGGCGCGAGCTGCCAGAACCCGAGCGCGTGCGGATCAAGGCCGAACTGCGTGCCATGCGTCAGGCTATGAAGGGCGTATTCAGTCTGTCGGGGAACTGGTAGCCATGTCCCGCCAATTGCCCACCCACAGCCTGCAGGCATGGGAGAAAAACAAGCCCCGTGCATGGCACGTTGCCACCGCGCTCGGAGCACTGCTCAAGGCCGTGCCGGCACAGTGGCGCGAGCCCATGCAGCGTATGGGCCTGGGTCAAATGGGCAAGGAAGGACCGGAATGGCTGACCGCGCATGATGCGCTGCTCGCCATTGAAGAATTCGACGAGAACTATGGCCAGGCCGCGCGCTGGAGCATGAGCGACGACGATATCCGCGCCATGGCCAAGCGTCTGGCCGCAGAGGCGGACGAACTCGATGACCAAGCCATCGGCCAAGGCCTGCCGCTGTCTGAGCGCGTGGACGCGATTCGCCTGCTTGTGCGCCTGGTGGGTGTGCACGAAGAAAAACCCATCATCGGCGAGCCCGCCATCAAACGCGCGCAGGACGCCGCCTGGTGGCGCCGCGTGCTGCGCACCCATGTGGCGCGCGTAGTCGAGGCCGGCGCGGTTCGGCTGGGCATTGTCAACCGCCGCGCCGGCGGCTATGTCAGCAATGCCGGGCTGGCAAGGCGAACCGCCCAGTTGCAGCGCAACGCTGAGGGTCTGAAGCGCACCCTCTACCGCAACGAAGCTGGTCAGGTGTTCAACCTCGCCGAGCTGGCGGCCCTATCGCCGTCCAACCCGGTAATCCGTGGCGGCGAGTTGATGACGCGCATCCGCGGCGCCGAGGAATACGCCGACCACCGCGCCCATGTGGGTCTATTCCTTACGCTGACCACCCCCAGCCGTTTTCATGCCGTCAGCGTAGGCAAGAACGGCCGCGGACGGCCGCGCCTCAATCCTCGCTATGACGGCCGTAGCACGCCGCGTGATGCACAGCTGTGGCTGCGCGCCATGTGGGTCAAGGTCCGCGCGAAACTCAAACGCCAGGGCGTGAACACCTACGGCATTCGTGTCGCAGAGCCTCACCACGACGCCACGCCCCACTGGCATGCGCTGCTCTGGGTTGAAACCGAGCAGCAGGCACAGCAGTTGGACGCCGCAGTGCGCGAATACTGGTTGAGCGATGACGGGGACGAACCAGGCGCGAAGGCCAACCGCGTGAACATCAAACGCATGGTTGCTGGCGGCGCCGCTGGCTACGTGGCCAAGTACATCGCCAAGAGCGTGGGCCATGCCGCACTGGCCGACCACCTGGATGTGGTGCAAGGCGATCTGTTCGATGTGTCCACTGGCGATGTGCCCGGCCATGTCCGTGTCGACGCATGGGCCAGCACCTGGGGCATTCGCCAATTCCAGGCTGTCGGCATGCCCAGCGTGACGGTATGGCGCGAACTGCGCCGCGTGGGTAAGGATCAGGTCGAGCGTCTGCACTTCGATGGCGACAAGATCACTTCCCAGGCTTGGCATGCATGCCACCGCACCGGCGATATCAAGGCGGACTGGTGCCGCTTCATGGGCGCCATGGGCGGCCATTGCGTGCCGCGCGGCCGCTGGCATTTGCGCATTGCGCGCCGCGATGTGCCGATGGGCGCGGTGAACGCCTACGGCGAAGAGATAACCGAAGGCCGCGTCGTCGGCCTGGAAGCGCGCACCGGCCGCTGGCTGGTCAGCCGCCGCATTGCCTGGAGCCCTGTTGCCCAGGAATCCCTTGCCGCCGATGTTGCCGCGCCGGCAGGCGCTGCTGCGCTGGATACCGCCGCGGTGCCAGTGCTGGGCGCTGAACGGGCGCCGCTGGCGCCCGCTTGGACTCGTTTCAATAACTGTACGGCCCGCCTCACCGGCGAGCTGCGCCGGGCCTTCATGGGCCGCGGCCGGCACGAAAAAGAAGACTGGTCCAGCCCCGACAGCCGTGATTCGGTGCTCTACCGGCCCGAATCGACCGCCACCACCCCCGTTTTTTCGCACTGATCCGTCAAAGGAGGAATGGCCATGCCCGCAGCACTCACGACCACCCGCCACACCGGGGAAACCCGCCGCCCACCCGAAGACGAGAAAGGTTCATCGCTGCGCGCGCAGGTGCTGATGGCGGCCCGCCGCCGGTGCGACGACATGCAGGACGGCCAGCCGGCGCGCGACCAGATGAAACGCGAGGTGATGGAGACGCCGGCGGATCTGCTGGCGGACCTGCTGATAGCCCTTTCCACCGTGCGCGTGCTGCGCATTGATTTTTTCTAACCCCACCACCTGCAGGAGCTGAGGCCATGCCCGCAAAACGCACCGAACCCACCCGCCGCGCCACCGATATGGCGGCCGGCTTCAAGTACACGAACGCCGTGAGCACTGACATCGGCAAGCGCTTCGCGGCCATTCGCCGCGCCGAGGCGAAGACGGCGCGCGCGCAGCAGCCCGCGGCCACCCATCCCGGCCAGGGCCAGCTGGATCTGGACGCCGGCGCCCAGGTGCTGCCGTTGTTCAAGCAGGCCAGCGCCGCGTAAGCCCCCCCCTCACCCGACACCCATCCAACCAGAAAGCCAACCATGCATCACAACATCCAGGCGCTCAAGAGCTACCGCGCCTTCCTGATTCCCGAAAACGCTCACGCGGCCGATGTCGAGGACTTGGCCGACGCGGGCCTGCTCCGCAGCATCCGCGTGAAGGCGGCCAATGCCGACCAGGCCGAATGCCGCGCCCATTTGGTCAGCGGCCAGCAGGTGCTGCGCGTGGAACGCGTGGAGGCCATTCATGCGTGAACCGACGTTCCGCGAAGTGCTGGCGCACATCGATGCGAAGCACAAGGTTGCAGCCAGCGAAGTCGCACACCTGCCCGCGGCGGAATGGCGCACTGCTCGCGGCTACGAACTGTGCAACCGCGAAAAAGAGTTGCACATCGCCCTGGTGGTCCTGCTTGAGCTGGCCGCCGAACAAGCTCCCCAGGCCGCGCCCGTGGCCACCTCGCACTGAAAGGACCCTGACCATGGGGACTCAAATTCTTCGCATTGTGCTGCTCAAGCTGGCCCTGGTCGGCGGTGGTGCCATGGGCTGGCGCATCGCGCGCCATGTGCTCGCCGATCAGGTGCGCCGCGCAGGCCAGGTGCTGCTGGGCAAGCAGGACTTGCGCTGCATCGTGTCGATGCTAAGCGTGATCCAAACGCGCCAGGGCGCCAAGCGCGTTTACCTGGCCGGTCCCATGTCCGGCCTGCCCGAACTGAACTACCCGGCTTTCAACGCTAAGGCCGCGGAACTGCGCGCCCGTGGCTGGCATGTCGAAAACCCAGCCGAGAACCCTGCCCCGCCCTGCGGCACCTGGCAAGGCTACATGCGGATGAGCCTGTGGCAGCTGATGACCTGCGAGGCCATCTACCTGATGCCTGGGTGGGCGGCGAGCAAAGGCGCAGCCATGGAATTCAGCGTTGCCCAGCAATTGGGACTCGAAATCATTGAATCGGTCAGCGTGCTGACCTCCCCGAAGGCTGCAGCAATCAGTGCGGCTTGAAATTAGGTAGAAAAATGAGCCACCACGTCACCGATACAAGCATTTCTGCCCGGCTGGACACGGCAGGAATTGCCCAGCTGCTGGGCCTGGGACGCGAGCATGTCACGAACCGCGTGACCAAGCGCCTCGATTTCCCCAAACCGTTCATCAACGTCAGCCGTCGTACCCGTTTCTGGCGCACCAGCGACGTCGTGCAATGGATGAAGGGGGCCAAATAATGCGGCGCGACGACTTCACCCTGCCGCTGGCCTTCCCGGGCGAGCTGATCATCGACAACTTCGCCGGCGGCGGCGGTACCAGCACCGGCCTGGAAGCCGCGTTCGGGCGCCCGGTCGATATCGCCATCAACCACGATCCCCAGGCGCTGGCCATGCACGCGCTGAACCACCCACACACTCAGCACCTGTGCGAAAGCGTGTGGGAGGTCGACCCGATCAAGGTCACGCGCAATCAGCCCGTGGCGCTGGTCTGGCTGTCACCCGACTGCAAGCACTTCAGCAAGGCCAAAGGCGGCACGCCGGTGGCGAAGCACATCCGCGGCTTGGCCTGGGTCGGCATGCGCTGGATCGCCCTGTGCAAGCCCCGTGTGCTGATGCTGGAGAACGTCGAGGAATTCCAGGACTGGGGGCCGCTGATCATCGACGCCGACGGCAACGCACGGCCATGCCCGCACCGCAAGGGCAAGACCTTCGAGAGCTTTGTGCGCCAGCTGCGCGCCCATGGCTACACAGTCGACTGGCGCGAGCTGCGCGCCTGTGACTACGGAGCCCCGACGATCCGCAAGCGCCTGTTCCTGATCGCGCGCCGCGACGGCCTGCCCATCGTGTGGCCCGAGGCCTCGCACGCGGAGCCGGCGAACCGCGCGGTACTGGCCGGCAAACTGGCTGCGCACCGTTCGGCCGCCGAATGCATCGACTTCGACCTGCCCGCGGAAAGTGTTTTCGGCCGCAAGAAGCCGCTGGTGCCCAACACCATGCGCCGCGTGGCAAAGGGTCTGTGGCGCCATGTGCTGACCACTGCCAGCCCGTTCATCGTCGGCGTCGGCGGGCGCATGGGCCAATCGCCTGAGCGGTCGGTGCGCACGCCGATGCAGACCATCACATCCAAGGCCGACAGCTGCGTGGCAATGCCGATCCTGGCCGCCCTGCGTGGCACCAGCGAGCAGCACCTGAGCAGTCACGACGTCTGTGCGCCGCTATCCATCGTCTCAGCCGGCGGCACACACCACGCGCTGGCCGGCGCCCACCTAGTGACGATCGGCTATGGCGAGCGCGAGGGCCAGGCGGCGCGCGCGCAGGACCTGAGCCTGCCGCTGGGGACGGTGGTGGCCGGCGGCGTCAAGAGCGCACTGGTCGCGGCCTGCCTCGAGCAGGCGAACGGCGGTTTCTACGAGGGCGACGGTCGCGCCGCTGATGACCCTATGTCGACCATCACCGCAGCCGGCAGCAACCAGCGTCTAGTCGCGGCCTACCTCGTCAAGTATTACAGCGAAGGTGGCCAGGACAGCGCCTGCAGCGAGCCCATGCACACCGTGCCCACCAAGGCGCGCATGGGCCTGGTGCAGACCCAGCAGGTGCCGGCCGCGCTGCTAAGCGATGACCAGCGCGAGCGCGCGCGCCTGTGCGCCGAACTGCTGCATCAGCACCTGCCCGAGCACTTCCCCGAGGCCGCCGCCCTAGTGCTGATGTGGCATGCAGAGCAGTGGTGGGTGCTGGTCGACATCACGCTGCGCATGCTCAAGCCGCGCGAGCTTTATCGGGCCCAGGGCTTCCCCGAGGGATACCAGATCACCGAGATCCCGGACCCGGCCCTGCTGTTTGTCGACGGACAGCAAGCCGCACACCCACTGGACCTGCCCCGCATCCCGCTGACGGCCACGGCCCAAGTCCGCATGTGCGGTAACAGCGTTTCCCCACCAGTGGCCGAGGCACTGGCGGCAGCCAACTTCGCCCATGAGGCGCTGATCTATGGAACAGCAGCGGCGTGATACAAGGCCGCGTCCTACAAATAAGCCTATAAAATGACGTCAAAGCAATCATCGCATGTATGAGGGACACATGGTGGATTCGCCGCTGCTGATAGGATTTGTTGTACTGGTAGTGCTAATGCTGACAGTCGTTTTAATGGGTGCATTTGGCGCTGCCGACCGTTTCATGTTCGTGTTGCAACTGGCATTTGTGTGCGCAGCCGCTTCCGCTGTTTGGGGCGCCATGAATGAGCTTGCAATGACCGAGTACGCCGTTTGGACCATGTATGCAGTCGGCGTCTCGCTCGCTGTACTCATGATTCTTCGCTCGCATCAGAAAGATCCTCCGCACGAAGTCGACGAATCCAAGTTGCCTTGATCACTTATGCGTCTTGACGGCACTAGGCAACGTGTCGGGCTGGCTTTCCCGCTTTAGGCGCAGTAAAGAAGGCGCTCAGATTTGAGAGGTGCCTTTGAGATGATGGTCCACCCAGAACTTAGCGTGTCTAAGAACTTGGGTCTCGGCCAGCAGAATATTCTCGAAGCGTGACGGCGGTATCGACATCACCTGGATGTTGTTCTCCAAGATAACCGCGGTGCCTACCGGGATGCCATCGTCCTGTGCGAAGACCCAGATTTCATGCCCTCGGTAGAGAACTTTGACTGGTGCAACCACCGCTTCTCCTTCCATATAGCCTCCCCTGGCGACTCAACGTTCAAGCCTCAGATCTTCAGGCAATACCCCAGCTTGAGAGGTTCGCATCTCGATCAGCTGCTGCTCAAGCTGTCTGATCTTTCGAATCACATCTTCGACTCCGGCTTGTGCCAGAGCTTCTGGCTCCATCAGCCCGCGATACAGCTTCTCAATATCTTCCTGCACCTCCTTCATTGCAGGGGTAACCGAGGACAGTGGCTTGACGCTTAGAAAAGGCACGCGCTGCATGGATACATCTTGATGCATTCTGCAGCGCATGCAATACCGGGACACTACTTAGTCACTTTTCACCCCGCTTTCGAGCGATCTTTTTTGGAGCATTGAAAATCACCATCAAGACCCTGCTACCGCATTTGGAGGATGGTCAAAAGTCCGCTCTGCTGGATTATTACCTCAGAGACGGGCGGCTATAGCTTCTTCAGTTTCGCGGTAATAGGTGTTGAAAAGTTCATTAATGTTTTTATGCCCACTGATCTTGGCCAGCGTCATCACATCCACGCGTTTGCTCAACATCGTCAGCGCGGTAGCTCGAAGATCGTGGAAGCGCAACCCCTTCACCATGGTGCGGTCGCGCAGCTTGCGATAAAGCGTGTCCCGGCTCGCATCGCTGATGGTGAAGTAGCTCTCCCGCTTCTCGTTCACTGCCTGGGCCTCCAACACCCGCAGCAGGCGCACGGCGCGGCCCGGCAGCGGAACGCGACGGGCACCGACCACCGCTTCGGTCTTGTGGTGGCGCAACTCGTAAACCTTACGTTTCAGGTCTACTGTGGTTGTGGACATGCGCAGAATCTCCCCGCTGCGCAGTGAAGTGGCCAGCGCAATCAGCATGGCCCATGCCGCCTCCTGCTGTGGTGTTCTGGGCGCCACGCGCGGTGAAGTCCCTGCCGACCGAAGAATCAAACGGATTTCCTCCCAACCACCTACTCGGCGCCGCGCGTGGCCCTTCGTGGGCAGCTTAATGTCTTTCCACGGGCTTTGGCCTGCCCACTTCCATTGCCTTACCGCCAACGTCCAGATAGGGCGGAATTGCTGCGCCTCGCGCAATACGCTGGAGCCGGAGACCAGTTTTAGCCTGGCATCGCGCCAAGCCGCCAGGTCTTCGCCGGTGATCTTGTGGAAGGTCTTGCCGGCGAGATCCGGGTAGTCACGCAGCCAGGCGTCGAAGCGTAGGTTGTCCGCCCGGGAAACTCCGGCCGGCTTTTTGTCGGTGACCTCCACGCGGTAGCGTGCCACCGCTTCAGCAAGCGTGCGAGACGGATACTCACCGCGGGTGCCGGCCAGAATCGCGGCCTCCTCGGCCACGGCCCATGCCTGTGCTTCGGCTTTGGTCGGCCGGGTCGCCGTGCGGCGCACGCCGGCGCGCTCCACCTCAGCCCGCCACCCGTTCTTTACTTTCCTGAAATACGCCATTCGTGCTCCTGTTTTCCCGCGCGGGATCGCATGCGGGATCTGCGCGGGATGAGGATGTAATTCTGCGTGGTTTTATGTCGGATTCGGTCAGCCAAGCACCACCGCCGAGGGCAAGAAAAAAGCCCGTTTTCAGAGGAGAAAACGGGCTTCTGTAAGGTTCAGCTGTTTTTGCTGAGTTTCATATGTGGTGCGCGAGGGGGGACTCGAACCCCCACACCATTGCTGGCGTCAGGACCTAAACCTGGTGCGTCTACCAATTTCGCCACCCGCGCAGTTTATGGATTGCAGCCGCTGGCCGCAATCCTAGGTCAACCGCCTATTTTACCTGCGCGAAAATGCCCTTCAGGCCTTCGGCTGCAAGTTTTTATGCCTCGGGTTCGGGCCGGCGCACGCGGAACACGGCTGCGTACATGGCCGGCAGCGCCAGCAGCGTCAGCACCGTGGCCACGAGCAGCCCGCCCATGATGGCCACGGCCATCGGGCCCCAGAACACGCTGCGCGACAGCGGGATCATGGCCAGCACGGCGGCGGCGGCGGTGAGCACGATGGGCCGCAGGCGGCCGACCGTGGCTTCGATGATGGCGTTCCAGGTCGGCATGCCGCGCGCACGGTCGACCTCGATCTGGTCGATCAGGATCACCGAGTTGCGCTGGATCATGCCCATCAATGCAATCACGCCCAGGAGCGCGACGAAGCCGAACGGGCGGTTGAGCAGCAGCAGCGCGGCGGCCACGCCGGCAATGCCCATCGGGCCGGTCAGGAACACCAGCAGCGCGCGGCTGAAGCTGTGCAGTTGCAGCATCAGCAGCGTGAAGGTGATGAACAGCATGACCGGCAGGCCCGCGGCAATGGAGGAGGCGCCCTTGGAGCTTTCCTCGACCGCGCCCGCGACTTCGATGCGGTAGGCGTTTGCCCCCTCGGCATGCCAGCGCTGCTCGATCGCGCGCAGCCCGGGCAGCAGCGCCTCGGTCACCGTGGCGCCCTGCAGGCCTTCGCGCACGTCTCCCTGCACCGTGATCGCATAGCTGCGCCCTTCGCGCCACAGCACGCCCGGCTCCCAGGCCATGACCGGCTTGGCGATCTGCGTGAGCGGAATCGACTGGCCCGAAGCCGTGGGGATGTAGGCGTTGCCGATGTCGGTGATCGCGTCGCGCTCGTCGAGCGGCGGCCGCAGCACGATGTCGATCAGCCGGTCGCCTTCGCGGTACTGGCCGACCGTGGCGCCGCTGAGCAGCGTGTTCGCCGCCTTGGCGATGGACTGGCTGCTCACGCCCAGCGCGCGCGCCTTGTCCTGGTCGACCTCCAGGCGCAGCGCCTTGACCGATTCGTTCCAGTTGTCGTTGACGCCGCGCATGTCGGCGTTGTCGCGCAGCAGCTGCTTGACCTCGTCGGCATGCGCGCGCAGCGTGGCCGGATCCGGGCCGACGACGCGGAACTGCACCGGGTAGGGCACGGGCGGCCCCGAGGACAGCAGCGTCACGCGTCCGCGCGCCTGCGGAAACTCCTGCGCCAGCATCTCGGGCAGCTGCCGGCGCAGGCGGTCGCGCTGCGCGAGGTTTTCGGCCACGACAATGAACTGCGAGACATTGGTCTGCGGGAACACCTGGTCCAGCGGCAGATAGAAGCGCGGCACGCCCGAACCGAACCAGGTGGTCACGGTCTCGACGCCGGGCTCGGCCAACAGGCGCTTCTCCGCGGCTTCGGCGGTCTGCGCGTTGGCGGCAAACGAGGTGCCTTCGGGGAACCACAGGTCGACCATGATCTCGGGCCGCGTCGAGTCGGGGAAGAATTGCTGCTGCACGCGCGTCATGCCGAACACGCCCAGCGCCAGCACCAGCAAGGTGACGCCGATGGTGATCCAGCGATGGTCGATGCACCAGTCGACGGCGCGCCGGAAGCGGTTGTAGAACGGACTGTCGAACACTTCGTGCGTGGCATGTGCGGCAGGAGCACCGGCGGTTGCGGTGCCGGCAGAAGCATCCTCCGCCAGCGTCTCATCGGGCGGCGTGCTGCGCGCATGCGGCGGGCGCTTGAGCAGCAGCAGGCCCAGATAGGGCACGAAGAACACCGAGGCCAGCCAGCTCAGCAGCAGCGCCACCACCGTGACCGCGAAGATCGCAAACGTGTATTCGCCCGTCATCGACTTGGCCAGGCCGATGGGCAGGAAGCCCGCGGCCGTGATCAGCGTGCCGGTCAGCATGGGCATCGCCGTGATCTCGTAGGCAAAGGTGGCCGCGCGCAGCTTGTCGTAGCCCTCCTCCATCTTGCGCACCATCATCTCGACGGCAATGATCGCGTCGTCGACCAGCAGCCCCAGCGCGATGATCAGCGAGCCCAGCGAGATCTTGTGCAGGCCGATGTCCCAGTACCACATGGCCAGGAAGGTCGCGGCCAGCACCAGTGGAATGGTGATGCCCACCACCAGGCCCGGGCGCGGGTCGATGTACCAGCGCCGCCACCAGCGCTGCGGGCCTTCGCGCTTGTGCAGGCCCAGGCTGATGAAGCTCACCGCGAGCACCACCGCCACGGCCTCGATCAGCACCTTGATGAACTCGTTGACCGAGTTGGACACGGCCTTGGGCTGGTCCTGCACATTGACCAGCTGCATGCCCGCCGGCAGCTCGCTGGCCATGCGCGCGCTCGCGGCGCGCAGCGCCTTGCCCAGGCGGATGATGTCGCCGCCCTTGGTCATGGCCACGCCCAGCGCGATGGAATCCTGGCCCTGGTGGCGCACCTTCACGTTCGGCGGATCGGTATAGCCGCGGCGGATCTCGGCGATATCGCCCAGCCGCAGCTGCGCGCCCGAGGCGCCGCGGATCGGCATGGCGCGCAGGTCCTCGACCGCGTTGAAGGCGCCGGCGACGCGCACCTGCACCTGCTCGTCGCCGGCTTGCACGACGCCCGCGCTCTGCAGCGCGTTCTGCTGGTCGAGCTGGGCCAGCACCTGGTTCATGTCGAGGCCCAATTGCGACAGGCGCAGCTGCGACAGCTCGATGTAGAGCTTCTCGTCCTGCACGCCGAACATCTCGACCTTGGCGACATCGGGCACGCGCAGCAGCTGCTGGCGCACGTCGTCGGCCACGTCCTTGAGCTCCGCATAGCTGAAGCCCGGACCCTGCAGCGCGTAGATCACGCCATAGACGTCGCCGAAGTCATCGTTGAAGAACGGCCCCTGCACGCCCTGCGGCAGGGTATAGCGCATGTCGCCGATCTTCTTGCGCACGGTGTACCAGAGCTGCGAGACCTCGCTGGGCTTGGAGTTGTCCTTGAGCTGGAAGATGATCTGCGACTCGCCGGGCTTGGAGTAGCTGCGGATCTTGTCGGCATAGGGCACCTCCTGCAAGGTGCGCTCGAGCTTGTCGGTGACCTGTTCGGCCACCTGCTGCGCCGTCGCGCCGGGCCAGTAGGTGCGCACCACCATGGCGCGGAAGGTGAACGGCGGGTCTTCATCCTGCCCCAGCTGGAAGTAGGCGGCAAAGCCCAGCAGCACGATGGACACCAGCAGGTAGCGCGTGAGCGCGATGTGCTCGAGCGCCCAGCGCGAAAGATTGAAGCCTGGTTTGGGCTGCATTGGATTCATGGCGGACTCAGCGGGTGGCGGGGGCGGGCTGGGACGGTGCAGCCGGTGCGGCGGCCGGTGCCGCGGCGGCCGGTGCCGCGGCGGCCGGTGCCGCGGCGGCCGATGCCGCGGCAGCGCCAGCCGCAGTGGTATCGCCCGGACCCTGGTACACCGTCACCTTCTGGCCCGGCGCCAGCACATGGCCGCCGGTGGCCACGACGCGCATGCCGGCCGTGAGGCCTTGGGTGATCACCACCTGGTTGCCGTCGGCCGTGCCCACCACCACCGGCTGCGAACGCACCGTGCTCGACGCGGGATCGAACACCCAGACGGCCGAGCCGCCGCCCGCCTGGTGCAAGGCCGTGGTCGGCAGCTTGATGACGCTTTCGCCGGCCGCGCCCATGCCCTCGGGCACTGCATGCACCGTGGCGCCCAGCGCCGGCAGCGCCTGGCCGGGCGCGGGCTCCAGCGCCACCTTCACGAGATAGGTGCGCGTCGCCGCATCGGCGCTGGCCGCGACTTCGCGCACCCGGCCGCGCAAGCGCTGGTCGTCCGCCCAGGTGCGCACCGCCACCGCCTGGCCGGGGCGCACGCGCGCCACCTTGTCCTCGGGCACCGAGAACACCACGTCGCGCTCGCCGTTCTGCGCGATGCGCACCACGGGCGTGCCCGCAGCCACCACCTGGCCGGGTTCGGCATCGATGCCCGTGACCACGCCCGCCACATCGGCCACGAGGCGCGTGTAGTCGGCCTGCAGCGACTGGCTCGCAGCCTGCGCGCGCGCCTGGTCGAGGCTGGCCTGGGCCGACTTCAGCGTGGCCTCGCGGCGGTCGAGCTCGGCACTGCTGATGAAGTTCTGCGCCTTGAGCGTGCGGTAGCGCTGCACGTCGGCGGCCGCGAGATCGCGCTGCGTGGTGGCCGCGGCCACCTGCGCGCGCCCGGCGTCGGCAGCGAGCCGGTAGTCCTGCGCATCGAGTTCGGCCAGCAGCTGGCCCGCGCGCACCTGCTGCCCGAGTTCGACCTGGCGCGAGACCAGCTTGCCCGGCACGCGAAAACCCAGCCGCGACTCGATGCGCGCGCGCACTTCGCCCGCGTACTCGATCTGCGTGCCATAGGCGCCCGTGCCGACCTCAAGCAGCTTCACGGCGCGCACCGGCTCGGGAGCGGGCGCCGGGCGCGAACAGGCGGCAAGGCCGCAGGCCAGGACCAGGGCGGGAATGGCCCAGCGGGGCCGCGAAAGAAGCAAGGAGGGCATGGGACGCCTAAAAGAGCGCAGGCCGCTGTCCATGGACGGATATCGCCCATGGACACGGGCCCACGACACAGTACAAATCTGCGAGGAATCGGTCTGCCAGACGGCAGATCGACACTAATGACTCATCGGTTAGTAATTATCAAAGGCCGGGCGCGCTTGTCAAGCGACAATGCTGGCGTGAAACCTGCCGCTTCGTCAAACCCCCTGCCCCCGGCCACGCCGCCCACGCTGGCGGCACCGGTCACCCATTACGAGAACTTCCCCGTGGCCTCGCTGCTGTGCCCGCCGCATCTGCGCCAGCCGATTGCCGCGATCTACGGCTTTGCACGCACCGCCGACGACATTGCCGATGAAGGCGATGCCGCGCCGCACGAACGGCTGGCCGAGCTCGCGGCCTACCGCGCGCAGCTGCAGGCCGTGGCCGCGGGCCAGGTGCCCGCCGCGCGCTGGGCCGCGGTGTTCGGGCCGCTGCAATGCGCCATCCAGCAGCATGCGCTGCCGGTGGCGCTGCTCGACGATCTGCTCAGCGCCTTCGTGCAGGACATCCACAAGACCGCGGCCGCAGGCACCTACGCCGACCGCGCCGAACTGCTGGACTATTGCCGGCGCTCGGCCAATCCCGTGGGCCGGCTGCTGCTGCATCTCTATGGCGTGCATGACGCACAGGCACTGGCGCAAAGCGATGCGGTCTGCAGCGCGCTGCAGCTGATCAACTTCTGGCAGGACCTGAGCGTGGACATTCCGCGCGGCCGCCACTATCTCAGCGATGCCGACTGCGCGCGCCATGGCGTCACGCGCGCCGAACTTGCCACGCTGATCAGCACGCCGGCCACGCAGCAGCTGATTGCCGACAACGCGCGCTGGGCGCGTGAGTGCATGCTCGCGGGCCTGCCGCTGGTGCACCGCCTGCCCGGGCGCGCGGGTTGGGAACTGCGCCTCGTGGTGCAAGGCGGGCTGCGCATTCTCGACAAGGTCGATGCGCTGCAGGGCGCGAGCCTGCACACCCGCCCCACGCTGGGCAAGGCCGACTGGCTGCGCATGCTGGGCCGCTGCCTGCGCATGTAAAGGCCCTGGCCTGGGGCGCTGCGCCGCCGCTGGCGCACAATCCCCCCATTACCGGCGCTGGCCCGCGTGTCCGCGCGCCCGGCTTTCGCGCCCGCACCTCTTATTGCAAATCCATGCCTTTTTCCTCTCTTGGCCTTTCCCCGGCCCTTGCCCGCGCCGCCAGTGAACTGGGGTTCGCGCAGCCCACGCCCATCCAGTCGCAAGCCATTCCCGCGATCGTGCAGGGACGCGATGTCTGGGCCTCGGCGCGCACCGGCTCGGGCAAGACCGCGGCATTCGCGCTGCCCGCGCTGCTCCAGCACCAGAACCTGGCGCTGGCCCAGCGCCCCGGCGGCGCGCGCAGCGTCCATACGCTGGTGGTGGTGCCCACGCGCGAACTCGCGGCGCAGGTCGGCGAAGTGCTGCGCAGCCTGGGCCGGCACTTGCCGCAGCCGCCGAAGATCGCGGTGGTGTTTGGCGGTGTGTCGATCAATCCGCAGATGATGGCGCTGCGCGGCGGCGCCGACATCGTGGTCGCCACGCCGGGCCGTCTGCTGGACCTGGTGGACCACCGCGCGCTGAAACTGGCCCAGGTGCAGCTGCTGGTGCTCGACGAAGCCGACCGCTTGCTGGACCTGGGTTTTGCCGACGAACTGCAGCGCACGCTGGCGCTGCTGCCGAAGAAGCGCCAGACACTGTTCTTCTCGGCCACCTACCCGCAGGCCGTCGAGGCGCTGGCGCAAAGCCTGCTGCAGGACCCGCTGCGCGTGGAAGTGGCCACCGACACCGCCGAAAGCCAGGCCACCATCGTGCAGCGCGCGATTGCCGTGGACACGCCGCGGCGCACGCAGCTGCTGCGCACGCTGTTGGCCGACCCGGCCTGGAGCCGCGTGCTGGTGTTCGTGGCCACCAAGCACACGGCCAATGTCGTCGCCGAGAAGCTCTACAAGAACGGCATCTACGCCACGCCTTTCCATGGCGAACTGAGCCAGGGCGCGCGCCAGCAGGTGCTCGAGGAGTTCAAGGACGAGCGCTGGCAGGTGGTGGTCACCACCGACCTGGCGGCGCGCGGCATCGACATCGCCCAGTTGCCGGTGGTGGTGAACTACGACCTGCCGCGTTCGGCCGTCGACTATGTGCACCGCATCGGCCGCACGGGCCGTGCGGGCGAAAGCGGCCTGGCGGTGAGCTTCGTCACGCCGGCCAGCGAGGCCCACTGGCAGCTGATTGAAAAGCGCCAGCACCTGGCGCTGCCACGCGAGATCATCGAAGGGTTCGAGCCGACCGAAGAAGTGCCCGCCCCCGTGCCCGGCGCGGCGGATGGCAATGGCGGAGTCAAGGGCAAGCGGCCGAGCAAGAAGGACAAGCTGCGCGCGGCGGCCGCGGCGGCTGAAGGCCGGCGCGACGGCGCTTGAGGGCAGGCCGTTCAGCCTTCGACCGGGCTCAGGACGAACGGGGGGTACTCACCCTGGGCCCAGGGCCCTGGGCCCTAAGCCCTGAGCTTGTCGAAGGGTCGAAGGGTGGCCCCTCGAAGGCCCACCCACAACCCAATCCCCCAAAGCCCCAGCCGCGATCATGGGAGAATCAGCGCCAATATGAATCCGGCCCAGTACGCTCAAGAAAAGGCTGCCGCTTCGGGCAGCAGCTTTTATTACGCCTTTCTTTTCCTGCCGCCGCAGCGGCGCGCGGCCATCACGGCCTTCTATGCGTTCTGCCGCGAGATCGACGATGTGGTCGATGAGGTCAGCGATCCCGGCGTGGCCGCGACCAAGCTGGCCTGGTGGCGCGGCGAGGTGGCCAAGTCCTTTGCGGGCCAGCCCACGCACCCCGCGATGCAGGCGCTGATGCCCAGCACGGCCGAGTACGGCATCACGCAGGCGCATCTGCTGGCCGTGATCGATGGCTGCCAGATGGATCTGGACCAGACGCGTTACCTCGACTACGCCGGCCTGCAGCGCTACTGCCACCTGGTGGCGGGCGTGGTCGGCGAGGTCGCCGCGCGCATCTTCGGCCAGACCGAGGACGCCACCACGGCCTATGCGCACAAGCTGGGACAGGCACTGCAGCTGACCAACATCATCCGCGATGTCGGCGAGGACGCGCTGCGCGGGCGCATCTACCTGCCCGTGAACGAACTGCAGCAGTTCGACGTCAAGGCGCACGAGATCCTCAAGCGCCAGTATTCGGACCGCTTCACCGCGCTGATGCGCTTCCAGGCCGAGCGCGCGCACCGGCTCTATGACGAAGCGCTGGCCCTGCTGCCCGCGGCCGACCGGCGCGCGCAGAAACCGGGCCTGATGATGGCCAGCATCTACCGCACGCTGCTGCGCGAGATCGAGCACGACAACTTCCAGGTGCTGCACCAGCGCATCAAGCTCACGCCGCTGCGCAAGCTCTGGCTGGCGTGGAAGATGCAGGCGCTGGGGCGCATGTGAGCGCGCGCGTCGCCGTCATCGGCGGCGGCTGGGCCGGCCTGGCGGCGGCGGTGACACTGGGGCAATCGGGCCGCCAGGTCACGGTCTACGAGGCCGCGCGCCAGTGGGGCGGGCGCGCGCGCGCGCTGGCGCTCGACACGCCCGACGGACCGCTCACGCTCGACAACGGCCAGCACATCCTGATTGGCGCCTATAGCGACTGCCTGGCGCTGATGCGCAGCGTCGGCGTCGAGGTCGACACCGCGCTGCGGCGCCTGCCGATGACGCTGCGCCACGCCGATGGCTCGGGCCTGGCATTTCCCGATCTGGCGCCGCCGCTCGATGCGCTGGCGGGCATTCTGGGTGCGCGCGGCTGGCGCTGGCGCGAGCGGCTGGCATTGCTGGCCTGGGCCACGCGCTGGCGGCTGCGCGGCTTTCGTTGCGATGAACGCGCCAGCGTGGCCGATCTGTGTGCTTCGCTGCCGCCAAGGCTGATGGCCGAATTCATCGAGCCGCTGTGCGTCTCGGCGCTCAACACGCCGCCCGCGCTGTCGAGCGGCGCGGTATTCCTGCGCGTGCTGCGCGATGCGCTGTTCAGCGGCCGCGGCGGCTCGAACTTCCTGCTGCCGACCTGCGACCTGGGCCAACTCTTTCCCGCCACCGCGGCCGACTGGCTGCAGGCACGCGGCCACGACCTGCGGCTGGGCACGCGGGTGGCGCAGTTGCAGGCCGATGGCAAGGCGTGGCGGGTCGATGGCGAAGCCTTCGACGCGGTGCTGCTGGCGACGCCCGCGAGCGAAGCCGCGCGCCTGGCCGGCCAGGCCGCCAAGTCCCTGCCCGATGCGCCGGCGCTGCGCCAATGGCCGGCGAGCGCCGCGGCGCTTGAACATACCGCCATTGCCACGGTCTACGCCCGCAGCGCAAGGCCGCAGCAGCGCCTGCAGCCCGGTTTGCCCTTGTTGGCGCTGCGTCCCGGCCCGGATGCGCCCGCGCAATTCGTCTTCGACCGCGGCCATCTGGGCGGCCCGGCGGGCCTGATGGCCTTTGTGGTCAGCGCCAGCGTGGCCTCGCGCGCCGATACCGAAGCCCAGGTGCTGGCCCAGGCCGCGCGCGAACTCGGCTGGCATGGCATGCAGCCGCTCACCACGGTGATCGACAAGCGTGCCACCTTTGCCTGCACGCCCGGCCTGCAGCGCCCCGCCCAGGCACTGGCGCCGGGACTGCTGGCCTGCGGCGACTATGTCGCAGGGCCCTACCCGGCCACGCTCGAAGGTGCGGTCAGGAGCGGGATCGGCGCGGCGCAGGCGCTGCGCTGAACGCGGCGTGCGGAGGCCGGCTCAGCCCTTCCTATCCAGCTGATTGCCCCAGGTCCCGACATTGGCGGACTTGAGCAGCGGCGACGCATCTCCGGCCACGGCCAGTTCCGCCGCCGCCTCCATCAAGGCCGGACCAAAGCTGGCCATGGCCTTTTGCGTGAGCCGCATCGATGGCCCTGCCACCACCAGCACGCCCGTGGTGGGCTCACCCTTGCGGCGCACCGGCGCGGCCATCGAACTCATGCCGGGCGCATACATGTCCTGGATGATGCAATAGCCGCGCTCGCGGTGGCCTTCGAGCAGCTTCATCAAGGCCTTGACCGAGGTTGGCGCATTCGGGCCGAACTGCTTCGGGCTGCCCAGACCCTGACGGCTGACCAGCGCGATGGCCTGGTCCTCGGGCAGCGTCATGAGCCAGGCCTGGCCCGCGGCGCTGCACGACAGCTGCAGGTCGATGCCCATGTCGGGGTCATAGAGCAGGCCGGACTTCGCGCCCTGGGCCTTGGCCACCAGCGTAAGGCGTTCGCCGTCGACGATGGCCAGGCGCGCGAGTTCGCCCGTGGCCTCGGCCAGCCGCTGGATCACCGGCTGGGCAATGTCGACCACGCCGGATTTGCTCAGGAAGCTCAGCCCCATCGACGACAGCTTGGTGGTCAGCGCGTAGTCGCCCTTTTGCGGCATCTGGCGCACATAGCCGTAGCCGATCAGCTCGTGCAGCGTGCGGTGGCAGCCGCTGCGCAGCTGGTTCAGGTCGGTGGCGATCTTCACCAACGCCGCGCCGTCCGGATACCCCACGAGGTATTCAAGGATGGCCAGCGATTTCTCCATGGCGCCGCTCATGTCGTTTCTCCTTGCCCACAAAAATGACGCCCATCATAACCGTTCAAAAGTTGAACGACGTTGAAAATTTGAACATCATTCAACTTTTTGGATATGATGGCCGCCGGCATCCGTTTCCTTCCCTCAACGCAAAGGTAGAGACATGAAAACCACCCCGTCCCTGATTCGCCGCGCCATCGTCGGTGCCGCCGGCGCCCTGCTGCTGGCGCAAGCCCCGGCGGCGCTGGCGCAGGAGGTGAAGGAGCGCAACCTCAAGTTCGCCTTCAGCCTGGCCAAGGACCACCCGCTGGGCCAGGGCGCGCAGAAGTTCGCCGACCTGGTGGCGCAAAAGAGCGGCGGCAAGATCAAGGTCTCGATCTATGCCAATGCGGTGCTGGGCGGCGACCCGCAGAACCTGTCGGCGGTGCGTGGCGGCACGCTGGACTTCACCTCGATGGCCACGGGCCTGCTGGCCGGCGTGGACAAGCAGTTCATGGTGTTCGACTTCCCCTTCCTGTTCAACAACGCCCAGGAAGCGTACGCGGTGTCCGACGGCCCGGTCGGCACGCAGTTGCTGGACGGCCTGTCGCGCTTCGGCCTGGTGGGCCTGGGCATCTGGGACCTGGGCTTTCGCAATATGACCAACAGCAAACGCCCGATTGCCCGCGCCGAGGATCTGCAGGGCCTGAAGCTGCGCGTGATTGCCGCGCCGATCTATATCGACATGTTCAACACGCTGGGCGCCAATCCCGTGCCCATGACCTTCGGCGAGGTCTATGGCGCGCTTGAATCAAAGGCCATCGACGGGCAGGACAACCCGGTGGGCGTGATCGAGTCGGCGAAATTCGCCGAGGTGCAGAAATACCTGTCGCTGACCCGGCACATCTACACCGGCATGCCGCTGCTGATGAGCAAGAAGACCTGGGACGGCATGTCGGCCGCCGAGCGCAGGATCATCACCGAGGCTGCGGACGAAGCCAAGGCCGAGGAGCGCAGGATCTCGCAGCGCAAGGAGGCGCAGGCCATCGACGGCCTGAAGAACACCATGCAGGTCAACGAAGTGAGCCCGGCCGAAGTCGCGCGCCTGCGCCAGAAAGTGCAGCCCGTGGTCGACAAGTTCAGCAAGGAAGTCGGCGATCCGCTCATGCAACAGGTGAACGCCGAACTGGCGCGCCTGCGCGCGGCGAAATGACGGCTTGAGAACGAAAGGACCATCATGGCACTTCTGGGCAAGGCCGCCGTTGCAATGTGGTGGGATATGGCCGGCGCATGGCGTGCGGAATTCGAGGACTGGCATTCGCATGAACATTTCCCTGAACGCATGGGCATTCCCGGATTCCTGCGCGGCTCGCGCTGGGCCGATGCGGACGGCGGCGAAGGCTTCTTCGTCATGTACGAACTCGACCGCTATGAAACGCTGGTATCGGACGGCTATCTGAGCCGCCTGAACCAGCCCACGCCCTGGTCGTCGCGCCTCATGCCCCAGCACCGCAACATGGTGCGCAGCCAGTGCCAGGTGCTGGAGAGCGCGGGCAGCGCGCTCGGGCGTTTCATGCTCACCGTGCGCTGCTCGCCGGCGCGCGGCGGCGCGCAGGCGCTGCGCGGCCACCTGCGCGCGCAAGCCGAGGCACTGTCCCAGCAGCCCGGCACGACCGGCGCGCATCTGCTGCAGACGCAGACACCCGATATCGCGCCCACCACCGAGCAGAAAATCCGCGGCGGCGACCAAGCCGCCGACTGGATCTACCTGGTCAGCGGCTATGACCGGCACGCGCTCGAGGCCAGCCTGGCGGGCGGGCTGTCCGCGCCAACGCTCCAGGCGCATGGCGCCGACGCCGCGCCCTGCGCGCAGGTTTTCACGCTGTGCCATTCAGCGGAAAACGCCCGGTGCCCGGACTGAGTTCACGCGTCTTTGCGCAGGCTCCAGCGCGCCAGTACCAGCGCCGCCAATGCCGCAGCACCGGCAACGAGAGCGCCCGCCACGCCCACACTGCCCACGCCCCAGCCCGCCACGCTGGCGCCGCCGAGCATCGCGCCCAACGCAATGCCGCCATTGGCCGCGGAAACATTGATGGTCCCCGCCAATGCCTGGGCCTGGGGCGCGGCCTTCATCACCCGGATCTGGCAGATCGGGTAAAGCGCGGTATTGGCAATGCCCCACAGCGCCAGGGCGAGCACCAGGCCCGCGTGCTGCTGCGCCAGCGCCACCGTGCCCAGCATGCCCAGCGCCAGCAGGACGCTGAATGCCGCCGTGGCCGCCAGCGGCTGGCGGTCGACCCAGCGCCCGCCCAGCCAGTTGCCCAGCAGGCCCACCGCGCCGAAACCCATCAGCCACCAGCCCACCTGCGCGGCCGGCACCAGCGCCTGTTTTTCCAGCAGCTCGGCAAGATAGGTGTAGCCAGTGAACATGGCAGTGAACACCGCGACCGACAGCAGCACCTGGGCGACGAGCCCCGGATCGCGCAGGATGCGCGCCTGCTGCGCCAGCCCCACGCGCGGGCTGCCGGCCAGCGCCGGCATGGAGAAATGCAGCAGCAGCGCCACGAGTGCCGAAAGCAAGGCCAGCGCCCAGAACGCGCCGCGCCAGCCGATGGCATCGCCGGCCAGCGTGCCCAGGGGAATGCCGAACAGCATGGCCGCGGAGATGCCCAGATAGACGGTGGCCACCGCCCGGCCCGCGCGTCCGGGCCCGGCCAGCTGCGCGGCGGTTTCACTGGCCGTGCCCCAGAACACCGGCAGCGCCAGCGCCGGCACGATACGGGCCAGCGCCAGCACCCAGAGATTCGGCGCCATCGCGGCCAGCGCGTTCGACAGCGCAAACAGCACCAGCACCGCCCCGAACATGCGCTTGCGCTCGATATGCGCCAGGCGTGCGGTGAGCAGCGGCCCGAACAGCATCACCACCACCGCAAACAGCGTCACCAGCTGGCCCGCGGTGGCCACGGAAATCGACAGGTCCCGCGCCAGCGCCGGCAGCAGGCCGACCATGAGGAACTCGGTGGTGACGATCACGAAGGCGGCGACCGCCAGGATCAGCGTGGACGTCTGGCCTGCGGCGGGCTGTGGCCGACCAGCGGCGCAAGATGAGGGCATGGAGCGGAAACCGAAAATGCAAAGGCGCGAGCTTATTGATTCCCCATGTTCCCGTGTTGGATGAAATTTCTCCAGACTTCATCCAAACATTCCGCAATTCAAACGCTCAGTCCTTTTCCCAGATGGCCCAGCAGCGCATCCACCTTGGGCAGCAGTTGGCGGCTGCGCTGCCAAAGCAGATACAGCGGCAGGCCGTCCGCGGCAAACGACGGCAGCACCTCGACCAGTTCCCCGCGCGCGATCCGCTCGCCCACGAGCCAGGTCGAAATCTGCGCCACGCCCAGCCCCTGCAGCACCGCATCGACCCAGGCCTGGGCATTGCCCACTTCCAGGCGCGCCGTCGGCTGGAGATGCTCGATCGGCGCCGTGCCGCGCTGAATCAGCCAGGGCGCAGGCGACCCATCGGCACGCAGATAGAGCACGCCGTCCATGGCATTCAGCGCCGCCCGGTCGTCGGCCAACGGGCCGACGCGTTCGAGATAGGCGGGCGCGCAGCAGAAGACGCGCCGGTCGCGGCCCAGATACCGGTGGCCGATGGGCGCGGGCCAGCGCTCGCTGCCGCCAATGCGCACCGCGACATCGATGCCGTCTTCGACCAGGTCGACAAACCGGTCGGTGAACGAGATCTGTGGCTGTACGCCGGGATAGGCCTTCACGAAATCAAACAGCAGCGGCATGACGCGCAGCTGGCCGTAGGTCGCGGGCAGATCGATGCGCAACCGGCCCTGGGGCGCGCTGCCCTCGGACTTGAGCACATGCTCGGCTTCCTCGAGTTGGCCCAGCACCTGCTGGCAGGTCTTGTGGAACGCCTGGCCGGCATCGGTCAGCGCCAGCCGCCGCGTGGTGCGCTCGAACAGCCGCACGCCCAGGCGCGACTCGAGCCGCGCCACGGCCTTGCCCACGGCCGAGTTGGTCAGATGCAGGCGTTCGCCCGCGGCGGTGAAGCTGCCGGCATCGACCACGCAGACAAATACGTCTATCCCCTTGAGGCGCTCGGAAGTGAACATGTTCAACGCCGGAGGCTCAGCCTTGCCGGCAGTTCGGTGGGCGGCTTTGGCCACGGGCCCAGGAGCCTCTGCAGAATTTCATGCGGATTGCAGGGACCGCGGAGCTATCGCTCCAGCCACCACTGGATGATGAACTTGGCGATGAAGCCGATGAAACCCACGCCCAGTCCGAGAAAGATCACGAAGGTGCCGAACTTGCCGGCCTTGGACTGGCGCGCCAGCTGCAAGATGATGAACAGCATGAAAAGAATGAACGCCCCCACCCCGTAGGTGAGAAAGAAGTGCGCGATCTGCTCTTCCGTAAACCCGAAAATCACAACGACATTTCCTACAACGCCCTGCCCGGCGGCGCCGGCTCGCGCGGCGCGAGCCCGGACACATCCACCAGGTCACGGTAGGCATGCCAGCTCGCATGTCCCAGCATCGGAACCACGGCCACCAGGCCGATCAGCAGCGAGCCCAGGCCCAGCAGGGTAAACAACACAATCAACGCCGCCCACAGCGCCATGGGCGCCGGGTTGGCAATCACGACCGTCCAGCTGGTCAGCACGGCTTGCCAGACGCTCACGCGGCGGTCGAGCAGCAGCGGCATGGCCACGACGCTGGACGCAAAGATCGGCGCGGCCAGGAAACTGCCCAGCGCCAGCCACAGTGCAAACAAGCGGCCATCGTGGGCCAGCACCACCTGCTGCAGGAAATCCATGGGCGTGCGCACCGGCACCGGCGACAGCACGGTGATCAGCGACGCCGACACCACGACCCAGCCCGTGGCCGCCAACGACAGCAGCAGGCCGAAGCGCACCAGGCACCAATAGCCGGCGTGCTGCTGCAGCCCTGCATGGCCGCTCTGCCAACGCATCCAGGTCTGGCGCACCAGGCCCGGGCCGACCGCCTCGCCGCGCTCCAGCGCGCGGCTGATCGCATACAGGCTGGTGGCCACCACCGGTCCGATGACGAGAAACCCCGACAGGGCCCCAGCCATCAGCCAGAAGCGATTGTGCCCGACGGCCAGGATGGCAGCGCCCAGCAGCGCCAATACCAGACCGTGCGCGTAGCCCAACAGCGGCGCGCGGCACAGGTCGCGCCAGGCCAGCCCTAGCCAGGCCAGCGGCTGCAGCAGGCCGATGCTGTGGACCGGGGGAAGCGCGGAGGGAGACAGGCGGGAGGGCAGGATACTGGGCATAGGTCTCGGCTCGCAGGCAGGGAGGGTCGGGAATCAGCCTTGGGCCAGACCCTGACACAACTGCGCGAGACTGGCCACCGTCGCGTGGGGCGTCACCCCCTCGTGCGGCCAGTCTACGCCCGCGCGGTTGAGCCAGGCTGCGTGCATACCCGCATCCATCGCGCCCTTGACGTCGAGCATGGCGTCGTCGCCGATGTGCAGCACGCTGTCTGCGGGCACGCCCGCGGCTTCGGCCGCGAGCGCGAAGATGCGCGCGTCGGGCTTGGCAAAGCCCACGCGGTGGGCGCTCACGCTGGCGTGGAAGAAGCGCCCGAGCCCCACGACATGCACATCGGCCGTGCCGTTGCTCAACGCCACGACGGGCCAGCGCGACGACAGGAATTCCAGCGCGGGCAGCGCGTCCTCGAACAGCTCGACGCGTTGGCGTTCGGCAAAGAAGGTATCGAACGCGGCTTCGGCCAGCGTGTGGTCGTCGCCGGCACGCGTCAGCGCCAGGCGGATGGATTCGCGCCGCAGGCCGTTGAGGTCATGCGCGAGATCGGGCCGCAGGCTGCCGATCTCGTTGCGCACCGCGCGCACGGCTTCGGCGGTCTGCAGCGACTGCGCCGTGGCCGGCGCATGGACGTGCAGCCATTCGAGCAGCACGCGCTCGGCGCGTTCGATGGTCGGCCAGATGGGCCACAGCGTGTCGTCGAGATCGATGGTGATGGCACGGATGGCGTGGGCACGCACGCCGTGGGCACGGATGGCGTGGGCAGGCACGCCGCCGAAGGCACTGAAATCAGGGAGAGCTTGCATATGCGCTCGAGAATACCGCAGCCATCGCGGGCCGGGGGCTGCGCGCGGCCCCGGGCCTTGGCACAATCGAAGCATGCCTTCACGCTTTGTGCCCGAACCCCCTTTCATCCACGGACAGGTGCCGCGCACCGCCGTGCTGCTGTGCAACCTGGGCACGCCCGATGCGCCGACGGCGCCGGCCGTGCGCCGTTATCTCGCGCAGTTCCTTGGCGACGACCGCGTCGTGGAGATCCCGAAACTGGCCTGGTGGCCGATCCTGCACGGCATCATCCTGCGCACGCGCCCGGCGAAATCGGCCGCGAAGTATGCAACCGTGTGGCATCCCCAGGACGGCTCGCCGCTCGCGCATTGGACCGCGCGCCAGGCGCTGCTGCTGCGCGGCTGGCTTGGCGAGGCGGGCCAGCATGTGCTGGTTCGGCACGCGATGCGCTATGGCAACCCGTCCATCGCCAGCGAACTCGATGCGCTCAAGGCCGAAGGCGCGACGCGCATCCTGATCCTGCCGCTGTACCCGCAGTACTCGGGCACCACCACGGCCAGCGTGTTCGATGCGGTGTACGACTGGGCGCGCACGCAGCGCCACATTCCCGAGCTGCGCTTCGTCAACCGCTACCACGACGACGCGGGGTATATCGACGCGCTGGCGCGGCGCATCGAGGCGCACTGGCGCGATGCCGGGCGCAGCGCGCATCTGGTGATGAGCTTTCACGGCGTGCCCGAACGCACGCTGCACCTGGGCGATCCCTACCACTGCGAAAGCCACAAGACCGGCCGGCTGCTGGCCGAACGCCTGGGCCTGGCGCCGTCGCAGTACACCATCACCTTCCAGTCGCGCTTTGGCAAGGCGAAATGGCTTGAGCCGTACACCGAGCCGACGCTGGTCGCCATGGCCCAGCGCGGCGTGCAAAGCGTCGACGTGGTCTGCCCGGGCTTCACCAGCGACTGCCTGGAAACGCTCGAGGAAATCAACCAGGAAGCGCGCGAAGCCTTCCTGCATGCGGGCGGCAAGGCGTTTGCCTATATCCCCTGCCTCAACGACAGCGCGCCCTGGATCACGGCGCTGAGCCAGCTGACGCAGCAGCATCTCGCGGGCTGGCCCACGGCCATGCCGGATGCGGCGGCGCTCGAACGATCGGCGCAGCGCGCCCGCGGCATGGGCGCGGCGCAATAGCCACGCCAGCGCGGCCGTCAGCGCAGGTTCTCGCGGCGCCAATGGGCGTCCTGCACCTCGCGCGCCGGCAGCGCCAGGCCGTGCTTGTCCATCAGCCGGTACAGCGTCATGCGCGAGATGCCCAGGTCGCGCGCCGCATGGGTGATGTTGTTGCCGACGCGGCTCAGCGTCTGGTGGATGGCTTCGCGCTCGGCCTGGGTGCGCGCCAGATCCAGCTGCGCGCCGGCCACGAGTTGCGTTCTCGGCAGGCCCAGATCGGCCACGCCGATCCAGCGCGCATCGCTCATCACCACGGCGCGCAGCACCCGGTTGTAGAGTTCGCGCACATTGCCGGGCCAGGCGTAGCCCAGCATGGCCGCCAGCGCCTGGCGGCTGAAGCCCTGCAGCCGCGCGGGCCGGTCGGCCGCGCAACGCGCAAAGAAATGCTGGGCCAGCTCAGGCACGTCCTCGATGCGTTCGCGCAGCGGCGGCACCTGCAGGGCCAGCACGTTGAGGCGGTAGAACAGGTCCTCGCGGAAACGCCCCTGGGCCACGGCACTGGCCAGGTCCACATGCGAGGCCGCCACCACGCGCACATCGACTTCGATGTCGACCAGCCCGCCGACGCGCGTGAGCGTGCGGTTCTGCAGGAAACGCAGCAGATGCGCCTGCAGATCGAGCGGCAGGTCGCCGATCTCGTCGAGAAACAGCGTGCCGCCCTGCGCGGTCTCGATCAGCCCGCGCTTTTGCGCCGCGGCGCCGGTGAACGCCCCGCGCTCGTGGCCGAACAGTTCCGACTGGATCAGCGCGGGTGCGACCGCCGCGCAGTTGATGGCCACGAACGGCCGGTCGCGGCGCGTGGAGCAGTCATGGATGGCGCGCGCCGCGAGCTCCTTGCCGGTGCCGCTTTCTCCGCCGATCAGTACCGAAGCCTGGGTCTGCGCCACCTTCGCGATGTCCTGGCGCAGCTGCTGCATGCCGGCACTGCGGCCCACCATGCCCAGCGCGTCGCCGGCAGCGGCCGGCTGGCTTTGGCACTGGCGCAGGCGTGCCCGCCGCTCAAGATGCTCCAGCACATGCTGCATGGCAGGCCAGTCGAGCGGCATGACCTGGTAGTCGAAAAAGCTCTCGAGCGCCTGGCGCCGGAATGCCACGCCCTCGAGCGCCACCTCCTCGCACAGCGCCACCCATTCCATGCCGGGCGCCGACTGCAGGCAGCGTTCGACCAGCTCCAGCGTCTGGGGCCGGGCCGTGCCCACGCCCAGCAGGCCGACCCCGGCGTCGCGTTGCGCCAGCGGCGCCGCTGCCGCATCGGCGGCCAGCGTCACCTGCCAGCCCAGCTGCTGCAGCCGCCGCGCGACTTCGTCCATGCCACCGCCTTCGAGATCCAGGCAGAGGATATGCGCCTGCTTCATGGCTGCGCCCATCTCAGAACGACATCGGCAGGCGCACCGTCAGGGTCAGGTCGGGGGTGTCGCGCGTGAGCCCGGCGCCCACAGACACGTTGAGCGTGGTGCGCTGGCTCAGCCGGTACGAGTAGCCCAGTTGCAAGGTGGCGATCTGCGCGCGCACCGAACTCGCCACCGAGCTGCCGTTTTGCTTGGTGCGGCCGATCGAGCTCAGATCGAGGCCCATGCTGAACGACGAGCGGTCGTTGAGCGCCATGCCCATGCCGAAATTCAGCCCCCAGATATTGCCCGGCTTGATCGAGCCGATGTACTCGCGCTGTCCGTTGAGCACCTGGCGCGAGATATCGTCGCGGCCGAAATTGTAGGTATAGCTGATGCCGCCAAAGAACACCGCCGGGTCGGACGCCATGAGCCAGGTGAGCGAGGGCTGCAGCGAATAGAAGCCCGAGCCCGTGGGCAGGTCCAGCGGCAGCCCGGTGCCCGTGGTGTTGCCTATGCAGCGCGTCTGGCAGTCCGTCACGACATCGAACGGATCCTTGCCGGTGCGGCTCTTGAAGCGCAGCGAGCCGATCAGATAGGGACGGTCGGCGCGCGGCTGATTGAGCTGGTAGCGCACCGCCATCTCCACATCGCCCACCGCATGGCCGCGGCTGCTGAATGACTGCTCCGCGGCCGCGCCGGTGAAGATCTCGCGGCTGATCGACGCATCGTTGCGGTAGACGTAGGGCACGCGCAACTCGGCTTCCAGCCGATTGGTCAGCCCCCATCGGCCCGTGAGCGCCGCGGTGATGGTGTTGCGCTTGACCTCGCGCACGTCGACCAGGCCGATCAGCAGCGCCGGAATGATGGTGTAGCCCACGAGCGCCACCCGGTTGCTCGACGAGTAGCCATACTGCACCGATGGCTCGAGCACATAGCGCCCGGGCGGGGTCAGGATGCCCGGCTGGTCGAACATCGGCACGACCGGCGGCGCCTCGGGCGCGGCCGGAGCCACGCCCACCTGGACCACGCGCTGGCCCTGCCCCTCGTGCGGGTCGACCCGCACCGCCACGGGCGGCGAGGCACCGGCGGCCGCGGTCACGGCGCCCGGCTGCGACTCCACCACCCTGGCGGTGGCACGCGCCGCGTTCTGCTCCTGCTGCAGGCGCTGCTGCAACGCATCCTGGTTGCTTTGCTGCTGCGAGACCAGGCTGCGCAGGCGCTCGATTTCCTGGCGCTGCTCGTCGAGCTGGCGCTGCAGGTTGTCGATGCGCTGCTGCGTATTGGGACGCGCAGGCGCCTGTTGCGTGCCCGCGCGCGCCGGCGCCTGCTGGGCGTGCAGTCCCGCGCTGCCCAGCATCAGTGCCAAGCCGCTGGTCACCAGCAGAGGGTGGGAAAGTCTCGATTTCTGCATCGCTTGGGCCTTGTCATCAAACCGGTTACCGCTCCGGGCGATCGCGGGGCAATCGGTGCAGGTAAGCACGTGAGCCGATCCGAGCGTAGGGGCGCGCCTTCAGCGCACCTAACGGAAGTACGCAAGCGAACGTAAAAAACCCATGGGACTTATTGCCGGTGTTACGTCTTCATGGCGTTCGGGCGCGCGCCGCGTCGCCATGTGGTACATCGCCTTGCGCCTACAGCAGACTGGATTGCGCACTCCCGCCGCTCGCGGGCAGCGCGGCTCAAAGACGCTTGGCCGTGGCGCACAGCGGTGGCGCACGCGTATCGCTGCCATCGCAGATCTGTGACAGTTGCGTGCGCCCCGCGGCGCGGCGTCCGCAGCGGTTTTTTCGCGGGGCCAGCCGCGTGCCAGAGGGCCTTCAGGCAGCGAGGCTGCCGCGTTTCGCTGTCACAGTACAGAGACAGTCTTGCGCGCTCGGAACACCGTTTTTTGCGCTTCCTACCCTGTCTACACCTTGACACAAACAACCGCCCTCCGCGCCCCGCTGAGCGCTGCCGGGGCCCGCTGAATCACTGGCATGGATGCTGCTATGCGCCCTGTGATTTGCGGCAACGCACATCACTATCCGTTCGCAGATCTTCACCAACGTTTTGGAGGCTTTATGAAAAGGACTCTCGTGGCTTCGGCCCTCGCAATGGCATTCGGCATCAGTGGCATGGCCTGGGCAGCGGACAACACGCAGGAAACGCGCCGAGGTGACAACTACAGCACCGACACCCAGACCTTCAATACGAACAACAGCGACAACAGCACCCGCACGCGTACCACGGACAACAGCAACTCGAGCACCAACACCCGCACCACGGACAACAGCGACTCGAGCACCTACACCCGTACCACGGACAACACCAACTCCAGCACCAACACCCGCACTTCCGACAGCAACAACACCAACTCCAGCACCAACACGCTGACGCGCACCACCGACAACAGCGACTCGAGCACCAACCGTGAATCGGGCGCGTCGGAAGCCAGCGCCGCACGCTCGGCGGCATTGAACAACGGCTCCGCCGCAACGTTCTCGAATGCCTTCAACGTGACCACGGCCGTGGCCAGCAGCGCGCTCAGCGGCTCGGTGTCGGGCAACGCCGTGAGCAACATCGGCAACTGGGCGACCAACACCGGCTCGGCGGCCGGCGGCGCAGGTGCAGGCGGCGCAGCCGGCACGGGCTATGGCGGTGACGCCAACGGCACCGGCCGCGGCGGCGCGGGCAGCGGCGGCAATGGCGCCGCCGGCGGCACGGGTGGCGGCGCCACCAATGCCGGCTCGCAAAGCGGCGGCGCCTACAGCGGCGTGGCCACCGCGGGCAACGGCGGCGCGGGCCGCGGCGGTGCCGCCACCGGCAGCGACAGCGGAACGAGCACGGCGGGCGCGAGCGACGGCGCAGCCGATGGCGGCCTGAGCGGCGCCACGGCCAATGCCAATGGCGGCGGCGCCACCAGCACCGGCGGTGGCGGCACGCGCACAGCCGGCACGGGCACGGCGGGCACGGGCGGCGCGGCCTCGGTGGGTGACACCAGCAGCGGCTCGGCCAGCAATGGCTCGAGCACTGCCGGTGCCGCGGGTGCAGGCGGCAATGGCAGCGGCGGCGTGGGCGGCGCGGGCAATGGCGGCACCAACACCGCAGCGGGCGGCACGGGCGGCTCCGGCCAGGGCGGCGTCGGCGGCGCGGGCGGCAGCAACAGCGTGAGCGCAGGCACCTTCAGCATGGCCAACGCCATGACCAGCGTCGGCCAGTCGGCCGCGGGCATCATGATCGCCAACCAGAACAGCGGCATCTCGTCGCTGGTGCAGCAAAGCGTGAACGTGCAGGCCAACCTGGCCGTTCGCTGACGCCAAAGCGAGCCGCGGATGGCAGCAGGTGTCGGGCAGCGTCCCGCATCTGCGCGCCATCCGCGCCGGCATCTTGCCCGTCCCTTCAGGAGCAAACATGAAAATGCATCAAGTGCTGGCAGCGCTCGCGGCGGCAGCCGGCCTGGCCGCGCCGCTGGCCCAGGCCCAGGACGCACCCGCGGCGCCGGTTGCGGCGCAGCCCCCAAGCGGTTTCGACCGTCCCGTGGCGCTGGCCACGCTGGAAGGCCTGCGCGGCGGCATGGCGGTGCACAACGACATGGACCTGCATGGCGTGACCAGCGGCAACTCCGCGTTCCAGGTGCAGACCGGCAACAACACCATCGATGCGGGCTCGTTTGCCAACATGGCCGGGTTGCCGGTCGTGATCCAGAACTCGGGCGCCAATGTGCTCATCCAGAACGCCACCATCGTCAACCTGCAGATGAACTGATGCCACGCACCGGCTGCAGCCGCAGCCGCGCGCCGGTACACGCTACAAGGGCCTTGCCATGTTGCTGCCACGTGTTTCGAGTCTTTGCCTGCGGCCGGCGGCATGCGCCGCGCTGCTGGCCGCGCTATGGGCCGCGGCCTGCGCCGCGCCTGCGGCGCTGGCCGAATCGGCCCGGCCCGACTTCTCGGCGCAGCCGGCGCTGTTCCCGGGGGTGGCCATGGGTGGCGTGGCCGTGCCGGTGGTGAGCATGCGCCAGGCGCGCCTTTCCGGCACCATGCTCCAGCAATACGATTTCAGCTGCGGTTCCGCGGCCCTCGCCACGCTGCTCACGCACCACTACCGCACGCCCGTGACCGAGGCCCAGGTGTTTGAATCCATGTACCTCGAAGGCGACCAGGCCAAGATCCGGCGCGAGGGCTTTTCCTATCTCGACATGAAGCGCTATCTGGCGCGCCTGGGTTTTGCGGCCGACGGTTTCGAGCAGCCGCTGGACAAGCTCAACGACGCGCGCATTCCGGCGCTGGCGCTGATCAACGAGAACGGCTACCAGCATTTCGTGGTGATCAAGGGCGTGCAGGCCGACCGCGTGCTGCTGGGCGACCCGGCGCAGGGCACGCGCGCCATGCCGCGGCGCCAGTTCGAATCGCTATGGACCAACCGCCTGCTGTTCGTGATCCACAACCGCATGGACCAGGCGCAGTTCAACCGCGTTGCCGACTGGCGCGCCGCGCCGCGCGCGCCCATGAACACCAGCCTGGGCCAGGACAGCCTGAGCATCGTCACCATGCCCAAACACGGACCGGGAGGTTTCTGATGCGCCAGATGCTTTGCACCGCTGCCTGCGCCCTGCTCTGCCTGGGCGGAACCTCGCTGGCACATGCACAGGCCGATTCCGCGCCGCAGGAGCAACTGTGGCTGGCGGTGGCGGACACCACGCTGTCGGAGATGCGCGGCGGGTTCGCGCTGGGCGACGGTTTGATGGTCACGCTGGGCATCACGCGCGCGCTGTACATCAACGGCGCGCTGGTCACCGAAACCCGGCTGCACCTCAATCCCGCCGAACAGCTCAACAGCCTGCAGGCGGCGCAGCTGGGCCAGCAGTTGCAGTCGCTGAACCTGGTGCAAAACGGGCCTGGCAACGTGTTCCAGTCCGGCAGCACGCAGACCGTCCAGACCGCGGCGCAAGCCGCAGGCACCGCCGCGCTGGTCAGCAGCGTCACGGGCCTGGGGCCGGGCACCATCGTGCAAAACAGCCTCGACGGCCAGAACATCCTGAACCAGACCACCATCAACGCGACCAGCTCGGGATTGAGCATGATGCGCGCCGCGCAGCTGCAGTCCGACATCAGCCAGGCCGTGCAGCAGGCGATCGGCGCGCGCTGACCGGCACGTTTCAGCGCCGGCGCAGATGCCCGGTGGGCAGCGCCGTGGTGTACTTGACCTGGCTCAGCGCAAAACTCGAGCGGATGCTGGCCACGCTGGGAATCTGCGTGAGGCATTCAAGCAGCAGGTTCTGGTACTTGATCAGGTCCTCGATCACCACGCGCAACATGAAATCGGCCTCGCCGCTCATCAGATAGCACTCCATCACCTCGGGCCGCTGGGCAATGGCACGCGTGAAGACTTCGAGCGACTGCTTGTCCTGATGCCTGAGCGAGACATGCACGAAGACATTGACGGCCAGGCCGAGCTTGAGCGGGTCGACCAGCGAAACCGACGCGCGCAGCACGCCGCTTTGCTTGAGCTCGGCGACGCGGCGCCAGCAGGGCGAGGCCGACAGGCCCACGCGCTCCGCGAGTTCGGCATTGCTCAGCTGCGCATCCTTTTGCAGCTCGTCGAGGATGCGCAGGCTCGCTTCGTCGAGGGAAATCTCGTTCAAGATAATTTTCTCCGGCTTTCATTTCATATGCGGTATTTTCCTCCACTTACCCTGTAATCCTTCGAAAAGAAGACAAAGCAATTCCGCGCATTCTCAGCAAAACTACCTGTAAATAGTGGTTTCCCCGACAGCATGCGCACTTCCCCGATTCCGTTGGCCATTTCCCGGCCCAAGCTGCTCCTCTCCGACCGGGCCCGTACGCTGGCTTGGCTTGGACTCATGGTGCTGCTGTGGGGGCTGAGCTGGCCCGCGACCAGGATTGCCCTGGATGCCGTGCCGCCGCTATGGCTTGCGGCCATCCGTTTCGGCAGCGCCGCACTGTGCCTGTTTGCCTTTGTCGCGCTGCGCGGCCGGCTGGCCTTTCCGCCACGCGCCGACTGGCCCATCGTCGCCAGCATGGGGCTGCTGCAGATGATGACCTTCACCGGCCTGGGCATGATTGCCATGACCCATGTCGACACCAGCCGCGCGGTGCTTCTGGCCTACACCACCCCGCTGTGGGGCGTCATTGCGGGCTGGATGATGCACCGCAATGCACCCACGCGCTGGCAACTGCTGGCACTGGCCGTGGGCCTCGCCGGGGTGGGCCTGGTGTGCTCGCCCTGGGAGATGGACTGGTCGGCGCCTGGCACGGTCATGGGCGCGGCCTTCCTGCTCATCGGCGCGATCTGCTGGTCGGTGGTGATCCTGCACATCAAGCGCCATCGGTGGAGCGCCTCCCCGCTGGCGCTCGCGCCCTGGCAGATGCTGCTGGCCGCAGTACCTCTGTCGTGCTTTGCGTTGGCGCTGGAGGGCTCGCCCGCCGCGATTGCCTTCGACCTGCGGCTGCTGGAACTGCTGCTGTTCATCGGACCGGTTGCGACCTCGGCCTGCTTCGTGATCTCGGCCGAGCATGGCCGGCGCATCAGCACCTTTGCGATGTCCAACTTCACGCTGGGCGTGCCGCTGATCGGCATCCTGGCGTCCATGTTGCTGTTGGGCAACAGCCTGTCGCCGCTGTTTGCGGCCGGCCTGTGCCTGGTGTTCGCGGGCATGCTGCTCGCCGCCATGGCCGCCGCACGCGCGCGCGCGTGAGGGCGGCATAGGCAATCGCTGTGCCTTCTTCTGCCAATTCATCGTGAATCTTCACCGCGTTATTGCCTGCCGTTATTTATTAACAGCACAAACATCGTTGGTCCTCACCCGATCAAAAAGGACAATGAAGGCTTCGGGATTGAATCCCTTGGAGTGACCATGAAAAAAATGCTTGCCTTTGCCGCGGCGCTGACAGCCGCCCAATGGGTGGCCGCAGCCCAGCCGCTGCTGACGCCAGCGCAATTGAACAGCCTGCAGGCCACGCCGGCGCAGGCGCGGGTGATCGACATCCGCGATCCGCAGGCCTATGCCGCGCAACACATTCCCGGCGCGGTGAATGCGCCCTATGGCAAATGGCGCGGCCCGGCCACCAATCCCGGCGAATTGCCTGACGTCTCCAAACTCACGCAACTCGTGCAGTCGCTGGGCCTCACGCCCGCGACCCATGCGGTGGTGGTCTCGACCGGAGCCGATGCCACCGATTTCGGCGCTTCGGCGCGCGTCTACTGGACGCTCAAGACGCTGGGCCTCAAGGAGCTGTCCATCGTCAACGGCGGCATGAAGGCCTGGACCGAAGCCGGGCTGCCGCAGGACACGGCCGCGCCGACGATTGCGGCCAGCCAGTGGCAACCCCAACTGGACGACCGCCTGATTGCCACGCGCGAAGATATCCGCCGCAACATCGACCTGAGCAATGCCGCGCTGGTCGATTCGCGTCCCGATGCCTTCTACCAGGGCAAGACGCGCGCGCCCGCAGCCAAGCTCTCGGGCACGCTGCCCGGTGCGCAGCAGCTGGACTTCAACCAATGGTTCGTGCCCGGCACATCGACCTTTGTCGACGCCGCCGCAGCAAAACAGATTGCCGCCAAGGTGCAGCGCAAATCGGGCCAGGACATGGTGGCTTTCTGCAACACCGGCCACTGGGCGGCTACCGACTGGTTTGGCCTGAGCGAAATGGCCGGCCTGCCCAACGTCAAGCTGTATGCGGGCTCGATGGTCGACTGGACCCAGCAGCCCGGTGCGCCGGCGTTGGAAAACCAGCCCAGCCGCGCCGAATCGCTGGCGTATGACGCACGCCAATGGTGGCAGCGCAAGTTCAAGTAAGCCGGCGCCGGCCCCGGCCAGCGCTGCTGGCCTTTCTCCCTGATTGATATCCAAACGGATTGGTGGACATGAAACGTCTTCCCCTCGCGGCCGTGATGGCCGTTTTCCTTGCCTGGCTGCTGTGGACCGTCTCGGTGCGCCAGGCCGCCCTGTTTGCCGTGGGCATCGGCCTGGGCGCGGTGCTGGCGGGCCAGCGCTTTGGCTTCACCACAGGCTGGCGCATGCTGATCGAGGAAAAGGACGCCAGCGGCGTCTTCGGCCAGTTGCTGCTGCTGGCCCTGGCCGCGGCCCTTGCCATGCCGCTGCTGGGCACCTTCCCCGAACTCACGGCCGCGCTGGGCCCGCCCAGCGTGAGCCTGCTGATTGGCGCATTCGTGTTCGGCCTGTGCATGCAGATCGCCGACGGCTGCGGCAGCGGCACGCTCTACAAGGCCGGCATGGGTATTCCCATGAACGCCGCCATCCTGCCGATGTTTGCGCTCGGCAGCTTTGTCGGCTCGCTGCACCTGGGCTGGTGGCTGGAACTGGGCCGCGTGCCGCCCGTGGGTCTGGTCAGCGCCTGGGGTTGGCCGGTGGCATTGGGTGCGACGCTGCTGGCTTTGGCTTTGATTGCCGTGGGTGTGCGCTGGTATGTGGGCCGGGCCAATGCCAGGCTCCAGCGTGCCACCCAGCCGCTGTGGCAGCGCAAATGGGTGGTGGGCGCGGTGCTGCTGGCGATGCTGGCCACCGCCAACCTGGTCATTGCGGGCCAGCCCTGGGGCGTGGTCTATGGCTTTGGCCTCTGGGCCGCCAAGCTCGCCAACGCCACGGGCGCGGTCGACCTCGCGCAGAACTGGTTCTGGAGCCAGCCCGGCAACGCCGCGCGGCTGCAGGAAACCGTGCTGCTCGACGTGACCAGCATCACCAATATCGGCATCCTGGCCGGCGCCCTGTGGGTCGCGGCCGCGAAGCCGGTTTCAGCCAAGGCGCTGACCGGCACGCAATGGATCGTGGCCCTGGTCGCGGGCCTGGTGCTGGGCTACAGCTCGCGCCTGGCCTTCGGCTGCAATGTCGGCGCCATGCTGTCCGGCATCAGCACCGGCAGCATCCATGGCTGGATCTGGGTGCCGTTGGCCTTTGCGGGCACCATCTTCGGCCTGCGCATCCGCCGCCGCTTCGGCTTCTGAGGAGAGCGCCATGACACGACAAACGACATTGCGCATCGGCTTCTGGCTGGTGCTGGCCGGTTTCCTGGCCTGGGACTATAACCACTCGGCCCCCGTCGACCTGCGCTACGAGGCGCCGCTGATCGCAGCGGGTTCCGGGCAGGCAACCCAGGGCGGCCACTGCTCCATGCCGGATTGAACGGCCACAAGCTTTGCAAAGCCCCGCTTGCAGGGCTTGATCCATTGTCAGTTCGTCCCGAGCCCGTCGAAGGACGAACCGATGTCCGTTCGTCCCGAGCCCGTCGAAGGATGAACCGATGTCCGTTCGTCCTGAGCCTGTCGAAGGATGAACCGATGTCCGGTCGTCCTGAGCCTGTCGAAGGATGAACCGATGTCCGGTCGTCCTGAGCCTGTCGAAGGATGAACGTCCAAGCACAATTGCCGTGCGCGGCCGGCCCTACTGCAAAGCCGCCCCTCCCGCCCTCAACGCGCCCTTCACCGCCGCCCACTGCCCCAGCGCATTCAGCGCCAGCGCATGCCCGCAGCCCGCGACTTCCAGCCATCGCAGTTGCCCACGCGCGCCCGGCCCGCGCTCGCGCAGCAGCAGCAACGGGCTGCGGCCTGGCATGTCATGCCTTGTCGAATCCCAGCAGCCGCACGGCGTTGCCCTTGAGGATGCCGGGCATCACCTCGGGCTTGAAGCCCGCGACCTCGAAATCCTTCATCCAGCGCTCGGGCGTGATCAGCGGAAAGTCGCTGCCGAACAGCACCCGGTCCTTGAGCAGCGTGTTCGCGTATTGCACCAGCTGCTTCGGGAAATACTTCGGGCTCCAGCCCGAGAGATCGATCCAGACATTCGGCTTGTGCATCGCCACCGACAGCGCCTCGTCTTGCCAGGGAAAGCTCGGATGCGCCATGACGATCTGCATGTCGCCAAAGTCCACGGCGACGTTGTCCAGCAGCATCGGGTTGCTGTACGACAGCCGCAGCCCGCCGCCGCAGCGCATGCCGCTGCCGATGCCGCTGTGGCCGGTGTGGAAGATCGCGGGCAGCTTGTGCGCGTTGATCACCTCGTAGATCGGCCAGGCCATGCGGTCATAGGGATCGTAGCCCTGCACCGTGGGGTGGAACTTGAAGCCCTTGACGCCCTCTTCCCGGATCAGCCGCTCGGCCTCGCGCGCCCCCATCTTGCCCTTGTGCGGATCGACGCTGGCAAACGCCACCATCATGTCGCTGTTGGCGCGCGCCGCTTCGGCAATCTCCTCGTTGGGAATGCGCCGCCGGCCCAGCTGCGATTCCGCATCGACGGTGAACATCACCAGCCCCAGCTTGCGCTCCCGGTAGTAGGCCACGGTCTCGGCAATCGTCGGCCGCGCCGAACTGCCGAAATACTTGTCGGCCGCGCGGTCGAACTCCTCGCCGTAGTTGTCGAACGGGTTGCGGCAGCTGACTTCGGCATGGGTATGGAAGTCGATGGCCACCAGATCCTGGTGTTGCATGCAAATGTCTTTCGTGGTCGCGGGGTGGCAACGCCAGACCCGCATAACTAGATATATTTCATAACTATATGCCGATGACTTCGGCCGTCAGCAGGGGAAACCCGCGCCGCACACCAGCCAGTCAGCTTGCGCAGCGTCACTCCACTTTCGTGGCGCCGATCTGCGCTTGTTCGAACAGGCCTCGAGCCAGGCGGTCGATCTCCCCGGCCATGAAGAGCTTGTCCAGCCACGGCTTTGGAATGTTCGATGCGCCGTAGTGGGCGCCGGCCAACTGGCCCACGATGGCGGCGGTCGTGTCTGCGTCGTCGCCGAGGTTGGCGGCAGCCAGCACGGCCGCTTCAAAGTTGTCCGTGTGAGCAAAGCACCAAAGAGCCGCCTCAAGCGACTCGACGCAATATCCCGATCCCTTGATTTGCGCGGCGGGTTTGCCGTGGTACGCCGCACATGCGAGCCCATTGACCTTCTCGGACGCATAGGAAGGCCTTGCCGCGCGCAGCAGCGACGGCTTGGGCATGCCGGCCAATGCGTGGTGAATCAGCTCGCCAAAGAGCTCGCAGCAGTCCAGAGCCTCCGGCGCGGCGTGCGTGGTGCAAGAGCTCAGACGCGAAAAGTGCCGGACCTGCTGAACGTCAGGCGCATATTGCAGCACCACGGGCGCCAAGCGCATCAATGAGCCATTGCCGGCGGTGCCGGGATTGGTGTCACCCGCCATGGGGTCCTGAGTCACCAGGTATTTCTGCAACGCCCTGCAGACGGTCATGCCGATGTCGAAGCACTCCCCCGTGGCGCTGAGGTAGCCCCACTGCCACCAGTTCGTGTAGCGATTCATCTGATCGCGTGCGTTGAAGCCGTTGCAATGCAGCAGGCTGGTGGCCAGGCACAAGGCCATCGAGGTGTCGTCGGTCCATGCACCTGCCGCAAGCTCGAAGGGGCCACCCCCCGTCATATCCCGTACGGGCGCAAAGGTGCCGCGGGCTTCGAACTCGACTGAAGTGCCGACGGCGTCGCCGCAGGCCAGCCCCAGAAGGCTGCCGCGATAGCGGTCGAGAAGGTCAATAGGCATGCCGACCTCAACTTCCGCCGCGCGGGCTGAAGGTCCGCGGAAAAATCACGGGCCCGGAGCGATCCTTGAGGCGGTAGCCCATTGGCGGTCTGTTCGAAGGGCTCTCGACAAAGCCGATTTCTTCCAGGAAGTCGGCGGCCAGCATGCGCGTGCGGAAACCGCTCTTGTCGACAGCACGGCCGAGGACGATTTCGTAGGTCTTCTGAAGTTGGGGCAGCGTGAAGGGCTCGGCGAGCAAGAAGGCCGGCAAAGAGGTGTACTCGACCTTGTTGCGCAAGCGTTCCACTGCCGCCTGCAGTATCTCGCTGTGGTCGAAAGCAAGCCGCGGCCTCTGGAGCAGGTGATCGACCTGGAACCAGTCCACATCGGCGGCATTGGCACCCTTGGCCAGCGCAAGGTCAGCCGCGGGGATCAGGGCGAAGTAAGCGTGCGTGGCCGACCAGCCCCGCGGATCGCGCGTGGCGCTGCCCCAGCTTCCCAGTTGCTCCAGATAGGGACTGCGCACGGCGGTCTTCTCCAGCAGCTTGCGACGTGCGCAGGCCATCAGGTCCGAATCCAGCTCGACGTCAACAAAGCCTCCCGGCAACGCCCATTTGCCGGGGCACGGTTCGCCCTGGTTCAACGGGCGCTGCACCAACAGGACTTTCAAGCCATCGTCCAGAACCGTGAAGATGACCACATCCACCGTGGTGTAGGGACGCGCGAAGTCGTGTGCCTTGGGCTGCGCAGCAGCCGGGGTGCCCGTCTGCTTCGCCTGGGATGTTCGTGTTGCCATGATGGAGAAATTCCTTGACGCGCTGAATTGATGGTTGTACTGTACACCTTATCAAAGATGTACTGAACAACTAATTGGTCACAAAGGAGGAAATCCATGTTCGGCATTCGATTCATCAAGTCCCAACCGACCACGCACCTGATGCAGTTCCGCGGTGGAAAGCTGGCCCGCGAAGGCGCCGGTTTGTCGTTCTTCTATTACGCGCCAGCCAGTACGCTGGTGGCAGTTCCTGTGGCAAGCCATGACCGGCCCTTCATGTTGGACCTGGTCACTTCGGACTTCCAGAGCGTGACCGTGCAGGGCCAGGTGACCTATCGCATCAACGCTCCGACGCGCACTGCCGCGATGATGGACTTCTCGCTGCGCCCTGATGGAAAGTCCTACGCTTCCGAAGACCCGGTACGGCTTGCCGATCGCGTGGCGCAACAGGCCGAAGTGATCGTCCAGCAGGCCGTCCAGGCGCTCGACCTCAAGCAGGCGCTGCGTTCGTCGGCATTGATTGCTCGAACCGCTCAGCGCGAGCTCGGGGTCCAGCCAGAGATCGAGGCACTGGGCCTGGAAATACTCGGGGTATCCATCCTGAGCGTGAAGCCCACACCGGACATTGCCCGGGCCCTCGAAGCCGAAGCGCGCGAATCCAACCTCCGCGCCGCCGACGACGCGGTCTACGCCCGTCGCATGTCGGCCGTGGAGAAGGAGCGCGCCATCCGGCAGAACGAGCTGGACACGGAAGTCGCCGTCGAACAAAAGCGTCGCGAGATCGACGAAACCAGGCTGGAAGCCAAGGCCGTGCTGATGCGCAAGGACAACGCCCTGCGCGCCGAGCAGATGGGCGCTGACGTGGAACTGGAGGAAAGCCGCAAGGCGTTTGTTGCCGGGCAAGCGAGCAACAGCCGCACGCTGGCCGAAGCAGAAGCACACCGCATCTCAAGCGTCATGACGGCGCTGAGCCAGGCCGATCCGAAGATCGTCCAGGCACTCGCGGCCGTTGGCATGCAGCCGGCGCAGCTCATCGCGCAAGCCTTCGGCGGCATTGCGGAAAATGCCGAGCGGATCGGGCAGTTCAACATGGCGCCGGAGTTGCTTCAGGCGCTGTTGGGTCACAGTGCAACGCCAGTGGCCGAAGTGCCAAGGAGCAGCCGTGAGCGCAGCCGCTGAACGCAAGGTCGTGCTGGTCACGCGCAAGACGCGGCTGGAAGAGTTGGTGGCGAAGTACCACACGCTTGCCCAGGCCCGCTTCTACATCGAGCACCTGGGGGCCGACTTCACGGACTATGTCGAGGAGAACATGGCCTACAGCCGGAGCCTGAGTCAGGTGAGCCAGGCTCTCAGGAACTGGGGCCGGCATCAGGTGCTGGACCGCGCGCATCTGCCGAACTTTGTGTTCGCTGCGGATGACATCGTGGTGGCGCTGGGGCAGGACGGCCTGGTCGCCAACACGATGAAATACCTGGAGGGCCAGCCATTGGTGGGCATCAATCCGGAGCCCGGTCGCTGGGACGGGCTGCTGCTGCCGTTCGGGCCTGAGCAGCTTGAGGCATTGCTGATGGATGTCGCCCAGGATCGCCGGCCGACCAAATCGGTCACCATGGCACAGGCGCGTCTGTCGGACGGGCAGACGCTGAAGGCGGTCAACGACCTCTTCATCGGTCCGCGCAGCCATACGTCTGCGCTGTACGACATCGCGCTCGGCGAACGCCAGGAGCAACAGTCGTCCTCCGGAGTCATCGTCTCGACGGGGCTCGGATCCACGGCGTGGATGAAGAGCGTGATGACGGGATCGCTGGCGCTTGCTGCAGCGACGGGCGGCCGAATGCACGCAGAGTACAAGCCCATGGCCTGGGACTGCGCGCACCTGACGTTTGCGGTTCGTGAGCCGTTTCCAATGAAGCGCGCGCAGGCGACACTGGTCTACGGCCATGTGACCCGTGCCCAGCCGTTGAGCTTGCGCTCCCGCATGCCTGAGCACGGCGTCATCTTCTCGGACGGTATGGAAGCGGACTTCCTGCGCTTCACAGCCGGGGTCGAAGTGACAGTGACCGTGGCGCAGACACAAGGCTGCCTGGTCCTGTGACGCACTTTGGCCAGGTGCTGCTGCAAAGCAATGGCTTGGCGACGGCGTCAGACGAAATTACCGTGGCTCTGCGCACCAACTATCAGTGCTGCTGCATGGGCGCAAATGCATCGAGTTCCATCCGGTCCCGTCCCTTGCGCTTGGACGCGTAAAGGGCTTCGTCGGCGCGCTTGATCCAGTGCGACAGTTCCTTGTCGGGCTGGTCGAACAAGGCAACGCCGATGCTCAGGGACACCGGCTCGGGCGTCGCGAACATCGCGCGCGCCTGATGCGCGAACGCTTCGCGCAAGTCCTGGCCCAGCACCTGCGCGGCGGCGGCGGAGACGCCGCGCAGCAGGATCACGAATTCGTCCCCGCCCAGCCGGGCCGCCAGCGCGCCGTGCGGCAGCGCGCCGCGGATGAGGTCGCTCAAGCCCACCAGCAGGCGGTCGCCGGCATCGTGGCCGTGCAGGTCGTTGACCTGCTTGAAGTGATCGATATCGATCAGCAGCACCGCGCCGGGGCTGGCCGGCGAGGCCTGCTCCAGCAACTGCGGCGCACGCAGGTGCAGCGCACGGCGATTGTCCAGCGCGGTCAGCGGGTCGCGGGCGGCGATCTGCGCGATGCGTTCCTCGCGGCGATGGCGCTCGGTTCCGGTCATGGACATCGCCAGCAGCATGATCGCCATCACCCCTTCCACCAGCGAGATTTGAATCACCGCGCCGCGGAAACTGGCGAGGTTGACGATGGCCTCCGGCGCCACGGCCAACGCGGCCTTGGCAAGGTAGAACAGGCCGTGCGCCAGCAGGACGAAGCGCAGTTGCGCCGCGCCCACGCTCAGCGCGCCGCCCTGCGGGCGCAGCAGCAGGCCGGCGCGCAAGGTGGTGATGGCAACCAGCACCGACTGGACGCACATCATCGCCTTGGACCACCAGGGTCCGTCGGGCAGAAACAACATCGCCAGCCAGACGACCGCCAGCAGCCACCAGGCATGCGGCAAGCGCACGCGCGTGAACCCGGCGACGCCTGCCAGGAACAACCAGTGGGCCACGATCAGCAAGCCGTTGGGGAACCAGATGCCGAACAGCAGATACCCGCTGGAACGCAGCAAGGCCAGCGAACTGCCCACGGCGACGATGGCAAACCCCGCGCTCCAGAGCAGCAGCGAGCGCTCGCGCACACTGCCCCATTCGGCAGCCAGGTACAGCGCCGAGGCGGCAGCCATGGCCGCAGTGATGACGAGCAGGGTGAAGGGGTCGAGAACCATGGATGATGAATGTGTCGGGCGCAGGCGGGCGGGCTCCGCGCAAGGGCCGTATCGCGAGGAGCAATGCGCGCAAGCGCAACAGCTGATCGGCGGCGACGTGGGGGCCGCATTGGCGGGGAACGGCGCCGCGCGCGGGGCGGATTGTCGCAGCATGCGTATTTCCCGGCGCATAGAGACCGCTTTCGCCACCGGGCAGGCAAAAGCGGCACAAATGCCAGCTTGCACCCGGGCCGCGCATCCGCCACAGGGGGGAAGACGAAAAATGGCCGGGCTTGCGCAGCGCCCGCCACAGCGCCGGCACAAAAATACTTGATTACATTTATATATCAAATTTGCACTTTCGAACAAACTGGCAGTCTCATCTTCAAGGGGGACACCACATGTTCAGATCTCTGAGTCCGCTGGTTTTGATGGGCGCTGCATGCATGTTGCCGGGTTGCGGTGGCGGCAATGATGGCGCGTCCGGCCAACCGGGCACCAATGGCAGTTCGGCGCTCATCGCCATGGGCGCCGAGCCCGCCGGCAGCAACTGCGCCAACGGTGGCACCCAGGTCATGGCTGGCCTGGACACCAATGGCAATGGTCAACTGGATCCGGACGAAGTCAGCCAGATCCAGCATGTCTGCACGGGATCGACCGGCGCTGCGGGCGCCGCCGGCGCGACGGGTGCCGAGGGCAGCGCGGGGACTGCGGGCGCTCCAGGCGCGACGGGCCCGGCCGGTGCCGATGGCGCGACGGGCCCGTCGGGAGCGAATGGCCACGGCGCGCTGCTTTCGCTGTCCAGCGAGACTGCGGGCGGCAACTGCGTCCACGGTGGCACACGCATAGACGCCGGCGTGGACACCAATGACGACGGCGTGCTCCAGCCCGGGGAAATAAGCAGCACCGGCCATGTCTGCAATGCCTCGGCGGCCTGGTCGGTCATCAGCGACGACACGCAGGCGGCCTCCAACTCCAGCTATCTTGCCTCGAGCGACAGCAGACTGAAATTGACCCTGCCGCCCAGCCCGCAGGTGGGCGACATCATCGCCATCAGCGGTGCGGGAGCGGGCGGCTGGGAGCTCGCACCCAATGCCGGCCAATCCATTGGCACCGCCACCATCAGCGCGATTGCCGTGCAATCAGCCGCGGCCCAAATTCCCCTGTATGGCGCGCAGTACGCATCGATGCAGCTGCAGTACATCGGCGACGACCAGTTCATGCCGCTGAGCTACACGGGCAGCATCACTAATGGCTACCTCTCGCAGGGGGGACTTGTCTGGAGTCCGGCCAGTGTCGCATTGCCATGGAACGAAGCCAAAAGCTACTGCGACGGCACCATCAACGGCTCGACCGGCTGGCGCCTTCCCACCCAGGGCGAACTGCACGAACTGGTCTCCAGCGGACAGCAATACACCGGCGGCTGGACGATTCGCTTCACCTGGACCGCAGATCCGGACGCGCCCGGTCACTGGGGCGTCAAGACCGACGGCAGCGGTGAATATCCGTTTGACGACACCTACGACGGCAGCGTGACCTGCGTGAAGTAAGGCGGGCAGCCCGATGCCCGTCTGCAGGGCGGGTGTCGGGCAGGCCTCCTGCTTGCGGATCGAACCCGTCCGCGGAAAACTGGCGGCACTTGCATGCCGGACGTTTCAACCGCCTGTGACGACCACCCGGTTGCGCCCTTGCTTCTTGGCGCGATACAGCGCCTGGTCGGCCTGTTCGATGACAGCGCTGGCGGTCAGGTCTGCTGCCGCCGAAGTGGCCGCTGCAACCCCGCCCGAGACGGTGACAATGCCCTCTGCGCTGGCGACATGGTCCAACGCCAGCCGCGCCACCTCCTCTCTCGCAGCGTTGGCAACTGCGCGTGCCCCATCCGCAGCCGTGTCCGGCAGGATCGCGACAAACTCCTCGCCGCCGTAGCGCGCCAGCACATCGCCCGGACGGCGCATGGCCTTGGACAGCGCGGCCGCAACCATGCGCAGGCACTCGTCCCCCGCGAGATGGCCGTAATGGTCGTTGTAGGCCTTGAAGTGATCGACATCGAACAGCACCAGCGAAACCGGGCGGCCGTAGCGTCGGCTCTGCCCCAGGATTTCCTCGAAGCGCCGGTCGAACGCACGGCGATTCAATATTCCCGTGAGGCCGTCGTGATCCACCAGGTGTGCGAGCTGGGAGTTGGTATGCACAATCTGCTGATGCGCCGTGCGCAACGCGCGGTCGGAGGCGCCGCGCAGCCGCATGCTTCTGAGCACGTAGCGCGTGGACAGGCCGATGACCGACACCATGAGCAGCAGGCATGCGAGCTGGACCTGCGCCGCATCACGCCATTGCGACAGGATCTCCTTCTCGGACAGTGCGATGGCAATGAACAGCGGGTTGTTGGGCAGATGCTCGAAGACCACGAGGCGCTTGACGCCGTCGATGGGCGAGCGCAGCCGCGCCATTCCGGTGCGCGCGCTGCTGGCCGCCGACAGCAAGGGGTTGTTGGGGAGCTTGCGGCCCAGATCCTCGACGGCATAAGGGCGCCGCAGCACGATCGTGCCATCCACAAGACTCAACGAGATCGCGCCGTTCTCGCCGATATCGAAACCGTTGAGCAGCCGCAGGATCTGGTCGACGCGCACGGTGGCCAGCAAGACGCCGGCAAACTCCCCGTATGCGTCGTCGATGCGCTTGGACACCGGAATGATCCAATCCCCCGTCGAACGGCTTCTCAAAGGCTTGCCGATCAAGACCCGGGAGCTGCGGTTTTCGCGATGGAAGATGAAATAGTCGCGGTCGGAGTTGTTGGCCTGGCGCGATTGCGCGGGTTGGGTATGCACCAGCCATTGGCCCTCGGGGCCATAGACAAAGAGCCCATGCAGATACTCCGCCCGGCTGACATGCGTCACCATGATGGGCTGCAGGGCCTCCAGCGTGGCGGGCGTCATGTCGCTGCTTTCGAGGATGAACCCCAGCGTGTGCAGCACCCGGTCCACTTCGCTGAACACGCTGTCGAGCTGGTTGGCCACCGAGTGACCGAGATTCCTCGATGTCTTGCTGGCCTGCGACCAGGCAGCGTCATAGGCGCGCCACGCGCTCCAGACATTCGTGGCAATCAATACGGCAGTCAAAAGCGCGAGAAACACGCCGGCCGCCAGAAAGGGCCGGCCTTCGGGGCCGGGCAATGTCTGCGCGTCGTTCTCGACATCTGAAGGGATGGATTTCATGCGAAGCTGCATCGAAGGGCGCCGGCCGCCCGCTTGCGCGTTCGACCTGGCTGCACCGGATTGCTGGAGACCAGAAAGCACAGGCCAGGCTGCCACTGCAGCGGCCCCTCGCCAGAGTTGACTGGTGCTAGTGTGCCTCAGCTTGCGCCAGCGCCACCTTCCAGGCGCGAGCAGTGCGTTACAGGGCGTTGCGCCACCGCAGCAGCATCGCCAGCGCGCCAAGGCACACCGCGGCCAGCAGAAGCATCACCAGCTGGTAGCCGCAGCGAATCCCCCATCCTGTGCTGCCAGACGAAACACCTCGGTGCCAATGGCCAGGCCCAGCGCCCCACCGATGTTGTGCAGCGTGGTGGGCACGCCCAGCGCCGTGCCCGCCAGCGCCTGCGGCAGCGCCGCGAGTGCCGCCGCCATCGAAGGGCCGAGCACGCAGCCCCATCCCAGGCCCATTCAGGCAAATGCCGCCAGCACCCAGGGCCAGGGCGTGCCGGCGTTGAACATCGCCTGCATCAGCGCCGAAACCAGCAGCGCGATGAATCCCACCATCATCGCCCGCCCGCAGCCGATGCGGTCGCAGCCGCGCCCCGCCAACGCAGAGACCAGCGCCATCAACGCGGTGGTCGGCAGCAGCAGCCAGCCCGTGGTCGCACTGCCCTGCGCGCGCAATTCGCCAAGGTACAGCGGCATGAGGAAAAAAGCCACGCAATAGAACAGCGCCAGCGCCGCGGTGGCGCAGGCCGCCACGGCAAAGCGCGGCTGCGCGAACAGCGACCAGCGAAGCGCTGGCGCCGCACTGCGCTGCGCGGCGTTCGTGGGCGATGCCGGCAAGCGTCCCGAGCACAACGCGAAACCCGCAGCGATCAGCGGCACGTTCAGCAAAAAGATGGCGCGCCAGCCCCATGCCTCCACCAGCAGCCCGCCTGCCACCAGCCCGAACGCCAGCCCCAGGCCATTGATGCTGAACAGCAGGCCCAATGCCCGGCCGCGCTGCTGTTCGGGAAACATCGCCGCTGCCACCGCTGCCGACACCGTATGGAGACCCGCGCACGCCACGCCCTGCACCGCGCGCCACAGCACCAGCCAAGTCAGGTTTGACGCCAGGCCCGCGCCCAGCGAGGCGTCCGCAAACAGTTCCATGCCGGCAAACATCGCCTCGCGCCGGCCGTGGCGGTCCGCCAGGTGCCCCACGGCAATGGTGCAGACCGACAAGGCGGCGACAAACGCCGTGACGGTCCATTGCACCTGAGCGATATCGGCATCGAAGGCCGTTGCCCGGCCGCTCGGACAGCAGGCGCTGTGGCTGTGCGCGGCACCCGCGTATCTCGAGCGGCGCGGCGCGCCCTCCACGCGGGCGCAACTGACCGCGCACGATGCCATCGTGCGGCTGCTGGCGGCGCCGAAGAACCCTGGCAACTGCCCCCAGGCGCCAGCGCGCCGCGCCTGCCGCAGCGCACTGGCGGGCGAAGGCATTGCCCAGCTGCCGGGCTGGTTTGCCGAAGACGAGGTGCGTGCCGAACGGCTGTGCGTGGTGCTCCAGGATGCACAGCCCGCCCCCCTGCCGAATCATGTGCTCTGGTCCAGGAACACGCGCATGACGGCGCGCCAGCGCGTCGCCATCGATGCGCTGATCGAGCATCTGGCACCGCAGCGCCCTTGCGGGCGCGCATAAAAAAAAGCCCGCGGAAAACCGCGGGCTCAAAGGCAAAGAAGAAAAACTCAACCGCGGCCACGCCGCTGCAGCAGCCGCGGCACGATCAGCACGGCGAGCACGATCACGATCAGCGCCAGCGACATTGGCCGCTGCAGGAAGATCAGCCAGCTGCCTTCGCCGATCGACACCGCATTGCGCATCTGCGCCTCGGCCAGCGGGCCCAGGATCATGCCCACCACCACGGGGGCCGTGGGAAAGTCGAAGCGCCGCATCAGCACGCCCAGCACGCCGATGCCATACAGCAGGAACAGATCGAACGCGCTCTGGCGCATGCCATAGGCGCCCACCGTCGCAAAGATCAGGATGCCGGCATACAGCTGCGGCTTGGGGATCTTCAGCAGCTTGACCCACAGGCCCACCATCGGCAGGTTCAGCACCAGCAGCATCAGATTGCCGATGTAAAGCGACGCAATCAGCGCCCACACCAGCGTGGCCGAGGTCGTGAACAGTTGCGGCCCGGGATTGATGCCGTAGTTCTGGAATGCGCCCAGCAGCACGGCCGTGGTGTTGGAGGTCGGAATGCCCAGCGTCAGCAGCGGAATCAGCGCGGCCGTCACCGTGGCATTGTTGGCGGCCTCGGGGCCTGCCACGCCTTCGATCGCGCCCTGGCGGCCGAACTCGGCCTTGTTGCCGTCCTTGGCCAGCTTCTTCTCGGCCGCATAGCTCAGGAAGGTCGGGATCTCGGTGCCGCCCGCGGGAATGCAGCCAAAGGGCGTACCGATGACCGTGCCGCGCAGCCAGGCGGGAATCGAACGTTTCCAGTCGAGGCGTGTCATGTGCACCCGGCCCATGCGGTTTTGCGTGTCCTGGGTACGGCCTTCGTAAAGCGCCGCATAAAGCACTTCGGCCACCGCAAACAGGCCTACGGCCACCAGCACGATGTCGATGCCGTCCAGCAGCTCCATCTTGCCGCCGGTATAGCGCGCCGCGCCCGAGATCTGGTCCATGCCGATGCAACCAGCGGCCAGGCCGATGAACAGCGCCGTCATGCCGCGCAGCCGGCTCTGGCCCAGCACCGCGCTCACCGTGGTGAATGCCAGCACCATCAGCATGAAGTACTCGGGCGGGCCCAGCTTGACGGCGAACTCGGCCACCGACGGCGCAAACAGCGTCACCACCACGGTGGCAATCGTGCCCGCGACAAACGAGCCGATGGCCGATGTGGCCAGCGCCGCGCCCGCGCGCCCGCTCTTGGCCATCTTGTTGCCTTCCATCGCCGTGACCATGCTCGCGGTTTCGCCGGGCGTGTTCAGCAGGATGGAGGTCGTCGAGCCGCCATACATGGCGCCGTAATAGATGCCGGCAAAGAAGATCATCGAGGCCGTGACCTCGACCTTGGCGGTGATCGGCAGCAGCATGGCCACGGCCACGGCCGGGCCGATGCCGGGCAGCACGCCCACGGCCGTGCCCAACGCACAGCCGACCAGGGCCCAGAGCAGATTCGCGGGAGTGATGGCGGTTGCAAAGCCCGCCATCAGAGCATCGAGAATTTCCATTACAGCCACCCCGTATCCGTCAGACCCGGCAGATTGATCGCCAGAAATTGCGTGAAGACCCAGAACACCGGCGCCGAGATGCACAGCCCGGTGACCACATCCACGCCCCAGGTGCGCGGCGCGCGCGCCTGCGGCTGGCCCGCCGAGCGGCGCAGTCCCTGCACCGCCAGCACGTAGCACAGCGTGCAGCTCAGGATGAAGCCCAGCGTCGTGATCAGCGCCGCATTGAGCAGCAGTCCCGCCGAGACCCAGACCGCCGCGCTCCAGTCGGCACGGGCGCCGCCCGAGGGTTCGGCCATCGCGCGGTAGCCGCCGCTGCGCGCTTCCCAGACAAGCCAGGCGCCACACACGGCCAGCACCAGCGCGCAGACCCAGGGCAGGAAATTCGGGCCCACGCCGCCATAGCCGGCATCGCCGGGAATGCCCAGCGCGCCAAACGCCAGCCCGGCCGCGACCAGCAGCACGCCCGCGCCGACCGCGGTCTGCAGATGCACGCCGGGAATCGTGCCCGCGGGGGAAGAATCAGAAATATCGGAGGAAACTGGGGGGCTGGGATCGGTCATCTGCACACCTGCGCCAAACGCGCGCTGCCGGCGCCGCCCGCGATCGGGCGGCGTGGCAACGCCAAGAAACAACCGGCGGCACACCGCCGGCACTGGCCTGGCGCCGGCAATTGCCGTGCGCCAGGCTTAGGGCCTTCAGACCATGCCGGACTTGACCATCGTCGCGCGCAGGCTCGCGAACTCGTTGTCCACGAAGCTGGCAAACGCATCGCCGGCCAGCCAGGCCGAAGTCCAGTCGTTCTTCTTCATGGCTTCGGCCCACGACGCGCTCTTCACGGCCTTCTCGAGGGACGCGATCAGCGCATCGCGCTGCGCGCGGCTGATGCCGGGCGCGCCATAGACACCGCGCCAGTTGCCGATTTCCACGTCGATGCCCTGCTCCTTGAGCGTGGGCACGCTCGAGCCGGCGAGGCGCTGGCCCGAGGTCACGGCGATCGGCTTCATCTTGCCGGTGTTGATGTATTCGGCAAACTCGCTGAAGCCGCTGCCGCCCACCGTGACGTTGCCGCCCAGGATCGCCGAGATGGCCTCGCCGCCGCCACGGAACGCGACGTAGTTGATCTTCGCGGGATCGACACCCACGGCGCGCGCAATCATGGCCGCGGCAATGTGTTCGGTGGAGCCGCGCGAGCCGCCGCCCCACTTGATGCTGCCCGGGTCCTTCTTGAGCTGCGCAATCACATCGGCCATGGTCTTGTAGGGCGAGTTGGCCGGCAGCACGAACACGTTGTATTCGCTGGTCAGGCGCGCCAGCGGCGTGGCCTGGCTCAGGTTCACCGGCGGCTTGCCGGTGATGATGCCGCCCAGCATCACCGCGCCCATCACCATCAGCGCATTCGGGTCGCCCTTGCTGCCGTTGACGAACTGCGCCAGGCCGATCGCACCTGCGGCGCCGCCCTTGTTGTCATAGGTGACCGACGAGGCCACGCCCGCATCCTGCAAGGCCTTGCCCAGCGCGCGGCCCGTGGTGTCCCAGCCGCCGCCCGGGTTGGCCGGCAGCATCATCTTGATGGCCTGTGCGGCTTGCGCGCTCAGGGGCAGCGCACCGCCCACAGCCAGGGCTGCCAGCGAGTGAAGAAAGGTGTCTCGGCGCATGTTGTCTCCTTGAAGGTCTTGTGGAAGTCGAGCCGCGCCATCATGCGCCGCGCACCTGTCAAAAGGCTGTACGCAAGCCTAGGGGTAATCCCGCAAATCAAGACCGCGCCCGACGCCGAATCCATGGCTGCCATCGCGAGGTGCTAACCTTCCGCCCCATGCGTTTGCTGCTTGTTGAAGATGACCCCGCGATGCGCGCCACGCTGCAGCGCACCCTGGCGCGCCGCGGCATGCAGGTGCGTACCGCGGCCGACGGGCCGACGGCGCTGCAGGAATGGCAGACCGGTCTGCCCGATGCCGTGGTGCTGGACCTGAGCCTGCCCGGCCTCGACGGCCTGCAGGTGCTGGCCGCTGCGCGCGACCAGGGGCTGCGCACTCCGGTGCTGGTACTCACGGCGCGCGACAGTGTCGGCGACCGCGTGCTGGGACTCAACGCCGGCGCGGACGACTATCTGACCAAGCCGTTCGATCTCGATGAACTCGAGGCCCGGCTGCGCGCGCTGCTGCGCCGCAGTACCGGGCTGGCCAGTCCGCCCGTGCAGGAGGAATCGGTGCTGGGCGCGCTGCGCTTCGAGAAGCAAAGCGGTGCGCTCTATGCCTGGGGCGAGCCACTGGAGCTGACGCCGCGCGAGCGTGCGTTGATCCAGGCGCTGATAGCACGGCCCGGCCACGCCGTGGCCAAGGAGCGGCTGTTCGCGCTGGTGTTTCCCGGCGAAGCCGAGGTGCAGTACGAAGCCGTCGAGGTCGTGGTCTACCGCCTGCGCAAAAAGCTGGCCGGCACGGGCGTCACGCTGATGACGCTGCGCGGCCTGGGCTATCTGCTCAAGGCCGACGACTGAACGCCATGGCCAGCGCACCCGCGCCGCTTCGCCCCGCCTGGTCGCTGCGGCGCCAGCTGCTGGTCGGCATCCTGGTGCCGGTGCTGCTGCTGATCGGCTTCAACACCTGGAGCCTGCACCAGCAGACGCTCAAGGCGCTCAACACCGCCTACGACCGAACCCTGCTGGCCTCGGCCAAGAGCATCAGCGAGCAGTTGGGCGTGCGCGGCTATGACGACCAGGCCGAGCTGCGCGCGCTGGTGCCCTATTCGGCGCTGGAGATCTTCGAGGCCGACAACCAGAGCCGCATGTTCTACCGGGTATCGACCACGGGCGGTGAAATGGTGTCGGGCTTTGCCGAACTGCCGATGTGGCGCGGCCAGATTCCGCAGCGCCCGCCCTATGCGGCATTGGTGGATTTCTACGATGCCCAGTTCCGCGGCGTGCCGGTGCGCATGGCGGTCTTGCTCCAGCCCGTGTCCAGCGCCGAAGGCCGCGGCATGGCTGTGATCCAGGTGGCCGAAACGCTCGAGCTGCGCGAAGCGCAGGCCTGGCCCATCCTGTGGCGCACTTTGGCAAGCCAGGCCCTGCTGGTGGCCGTGGTGGCGCTGATCGTCGTATTGGTGGTGCAGCGCGCGACCCGGCCCGTGCGCGCGCTCAGCACCGCGCTGCAGGCACGCACGCAAGGCGACCTGAGTCCGCTACAGGCCCCCGACGCGGCGCGCGAGTTGCAGCCGCTGGTACAGGCCACCAACCAGGTCATGCAGCGCTTGCGCCTGCTGCTGGCCCACCAGAAGCGCTTCGTGCGTGATGCCTCGCACCAGCTGCGCACGCCGCTGGCCGTGCTCAAGATCCAGGTGCAGTCGGCGCAGCGCGGCGATGTGCCTGCGGTCCAGGCGTTTGCCGAAATCGGCGCCACGGTGGAGCGCGCCACGCAACTCGCCAACCAGATGCTGGCCTTGGCCAAGGTCGAGCAACTGCGCCAGCAGGCCGAGCCCGGCGAGCCGCGCGCCTGGGACGAGATCGTGCGCGAGATCGCACTGGATCTGTCACCGCTGATGGCCGAGAAGAACCTCGACTTCGAACTGCAGGCCGCGCCAGTGCACATCAACGCACATGGCTGGATGCTGCGCGAACTCACGCGCAACCTGCTGCACAACGCCGTGCGCCACTCCCCCGAATCAGGCTGGCTGCGCGTGCAACTGACGCAAATGCCCGCCCCCCATGGCGAGCGCTGCCTGGCCGTGCTGTGCATCAGCGACAGCGGCCCCGGCATCAGCGAGGAACTGGCCCAACGCCTGTTCCAGCCGTTCTCGGCGGGGGACCTGCAGGCCGGCTCTGGCCTGGGGCTGGCGATCTGCCACGATATCGTGCAGGCACTGGGCGGCCAGTTGCGCCTGACCCACCGGGAGGCGCGCGACGGCCATCCCGCCGGGCTCGATGCGCAGGTGACGCTGGACTGCAACAGCCCCCCCGCAAAACACATGGAAACACCTTCGCGCGCTGGGCCGCAGGCACAATTTCATCCATGAGCGAACTGCAAACCATGCGTCTGGACAAATGGCTTTGGTGCGCGCGTTTCTACAAGACGCGCAGCCTGGCCGTAGAGGAAATCGGCAAGGGCCGGGTCACCGTGAACGGCCAGAACGCCAAGGCTTCACGCGAACTGCGCGCCGGCGACACCGTGGCGCTGCGCCAGGGCCCGGTGGCACGCACCGTGGTCGTGCGCGGGCTCATGCCATCGCGCGGCCCGGCCAGCGTGGCCCAGGGCCTGTACGCCGAAACCGCCGACAGCCTTGCCGAACGCGAGCGCCTGGCCGAACAGCGCCGCCTTGCGCCCGAACCCGCGGCCACCCTCACCGAAGGCCGCCCCACCAAACGCGACCGCCGCGATATCGACCGCACCCGCGGCACCGACTGGAACGACCGTTGGAGTGCCTCGATCGATTAAGGGCGCCACCCATTCGTCCTGAGCCTGCTGTGACCCGTGAGTCTGAGCCAGCTGATCCGCTCGTCCTCAGCTAGCTTTGATCCGCTCGTCCTGAGCTTGTCGAAGCATGAACGGCCAACCTCCTGATCCCCAAGCTCCTGAGCCAGCTGATCCGTTCGTCCTGAGCTTGTCGAAGGATGAACGGCCCATCTCCTGATCCACAGATATCGCACCTGAACCGCTTGCACGGCCGCAACTCGTGCGGCTCGGTTGCGCTGTACCTACTCCCGGCCCTCTTCGCCCACCCGCGGCAACACCAGGTTCATCACCATCGCCGCCATCGCGCCCACTGTCACCGCCGAGCCCAGCAGGTACTGGAGCATATCGGGCAGCGACTGCAGCCACTCCTTCGGCGCCAGCGTGGCAAAGAACGCGCAGATCAGGGGAATGCCCACCACCAGCATCGCGCGCTCGTCGAGGTGCACATGGCGCAGGATGCGGATACCCGCCATCGAAATCGTGATGCAGACCACGGCAAACACGCCGCCGATGACCGGTGCCGGAATCGCCGCGATCAGCGCCGAGAACTTGCCGATGAAGCCCAGCACCGCGAGTACCACGCCAATCGCCACGAACACCATGCGGCTGGCCACGCCAGTGATCGAGATCACGCCAGCATTGGTTGAATAGCCCGTGACCGGTGTGCCGCCGATCAGTGCCGCCACGCCGCAGCCCAGGCCTTCGCCCATCGCGCCGCGGTCCAGCTGCTGGTCGGTAATGGGCTTGTTGATCACAGCCGACACCGCAAACCAGGTACCCGTCGTCTCTGCCATCACCACCATGTAGATCAGCACGAAGGTCAGTATTGCGGGCAGAGAGAACTGCAGCTGATAGTCGACAAAGGCCATCTTCGGCAACGTGAGCCAGGGCGCGGCAGCCACGGCATCGAAAGAGAACTGCCCGACAAAAGACGCGGCAATGGTGCCGCCCACCAGCGCAATCACCACCGACAGCAGACGCACCCAGGTGCCCGCGCGGTTGTTGAAACGCAGGCCGATCATCATCGCCACCACCAGCAGCGCGGCCGACAGCGCCGCCAGCCCGATGTTCAGGTTGATGGTCGAGTCGCCATGCACCGCAAACACATTGGCCGTGAGCGCAATCGGCAGCAGCGACAGCCCCACCACCAGGATGATCGAGCCGCCGACGATGGGCGGCACCAGCCAGCGGATCAGGCGGTGAAACCAGCCGAGCGCACCCAGCGCAATCACCAGCAGCGCACCCGGAATCAGCGCGCCATACACGGCGCCCATGCCGCTCAAGCCGGCGCCGCCGGCGAGCGCCACGGCAATGATCGCGCCCAGCGGAATGTACGATGGGCCCTGCGCCACCGGCATGCGCATGCACCAGGCGGTCTGGATGATGGTGGCGATGCCCGCCGCCAGAAAGGTCGACTGGATCAGCGAGGCCGAATCGGCTTGCGACAGTGCCAGCGCGGAGGCGATGATGAAGGGCACCACATACACATCCATGGCCATCACATGCTGCACGCCGAGCAGCAAGGCTTTGACGATGGTGACGCGGTCGTCGGGCTGGGCGATCAGGCGCCCCTCATAAGCGGTGGGTTCAGTCATTTGGCGCTGCAATCAGCAAGGTTGGTAAAGGGTTTCACGCAGTGCCGCGGCAGTGCACCAGCGCGCCCTGCACCCAGGTCTGGCTCACATTGGCGCGCGTCGCGTTGTAGATGATCTTCTGCAGCACATCGGCCGGGCTGTCACTGTCCGGCCAGATGCAGACATTGGAGTCGGGCGCATGGCAGTCGACGACGATGGCGTCGAAATGCTGGCCGGCTTCGATGCGGCCGATCGGCAGATCCAGCGCCTTGCCGCCCGCGGCCGTGGCCAGCCACAGCGCAAACACATGGTCGATGCGCGCATTGTGGCGTCCGCGCTGCGCGGACGGCAGGTCCGGGTCCACGCCCTCATCGAGCGCATAGGACGCGGTGATCGCATGCCGGCATGCATCGAACATGGACGGGCTGTAGCCGCCGGAGATGTCGCTGCCCATACCCATGCCCATCTGCTGCGCATGACCCGAGCGCGCCGGGAACACGCTGTTGGCAAAGTAGAAGTTCGACAGCGGGCAGTGGGCCACTGACGCGCCCACCTCGGCCATCAGCGCCACATCCGCATGCGTGAGAAAGTTCGCATGCGCTACCACCGTGCGGCGCGTCAGCAGACCGAAGCGGTGCAGCGCATGCGCATCGGTCGTGCCGGTGCGCTCCAGAACATGCTGGTGCGCCCAGTCGCTTTCCGAACAATGGGTCTGCACATGCGCACCCGTGCGTTGCGCCAGCGCGCCCAGGCCCGCAAGCAGCTCATCGGTGCAGCTGGGGATGAAGCGCGGCGTGATCACCGGCAGCACCAGGCCACCGGAGTTGCCCGGCAGCTGGGCCACGGCATCGATGAAGGCTTCGGTTTCGGCCACCGCCTGCCGAGCACTGGCATCGCGGTAGAACGCCGGGCACTGGCCGGGCTCGTCCATGGCCACGCGACCCACCAGCGCGCGCTGGCCCTGGCGCAGGCACTGCTCGGCCAGCACGCGGTTGCCCACCTCATGCAAGGTGCCGAAGTACATGGCCGTGGTCGTGCCATTCGCCAGCAGCTGCTGCACCAGCGGCCGATAGACGCTCTCGGCAAACGCCGCATCGCCGTAGCGTGCCTCGAGCGGGAAGGTGTTCTGCTGCAGCCAGTCCTCGAGCGGCACATCGAGTGCCTTGCCCATCTGCGGCCATTGCGGCGCGTGCACATGCACATCGACCAGCCCCGGCAACAGATAGCTGCCCGCAGGCAACGCACGCAACTGGCCCGCAGCCGCGTGGCGTGCGCGCTCCGTCTCCCAGCGCGGATCGTCGCGCGCGATCACCGCCTCGATCCGGCCCTGCCCTGACACCACCACCAGCACCTCGGACTGCACGCGCAGCGTATCGGCTTGGGGCGCATCGAATGCCGTGCATTGCATGGCCCAGGGCAGGCCCGTGGCGGAAACTGGAGAGGCAGTGGAGTTCATCGGCAGCGCCCGGAGCGCACGGGGCAGCTGCCGCAGACCCCATGGCGGGCCTTCACGGCAGCGCCCGGCGCCCCGAATCTTTCATCAGACGTTTGCAGGGCGCAGCAGGCCTGAACCTGCTGCGGCACAGGGCCACCATATTGGACCCTGCGCAGGAGGCACGCATTCTACGACTGCACGCGCAACGCCACTGAGGGCGGGCCAACAGCCCCTCGAGCCACTCGGCTGTAACCCCGGCCCAGGCCGTTGAAATGCGGGCACTGGCGGCGCCCAACTTGCTTTGGAGCTCGCATTTTTGAGGCATCCTCGGAGCTTCGTGCCACCACCGCGTGGTCCACGTCGTGCGCCACGCGGCAGCCCTGCTGCGCCGGCTTTCTAGCATCTCTTGAGTAACGGCCCCGGGCCGATGAACGCAGTGAATTTTGGTCAGTCCATGGCGCGCTTCACCCAGCGCGTCACAGTTGCCGCCCTGATCGCGGCAGCAGCGGCGGCAGTCTCCGCCAAACCCTCCTCCTCCACCGTTGCGCTGCCGGCAAACGCCTTTGCCGAATGCCCGGCATTTTTCGTGGCGGGCCATGTGCCCGCCCCCGCGCCGGCGGCCGGAATCGGCAGGCTGCGCGCGCTGTGCTACGAGGCCTTCGCGGTCCTGCACAACGGCGAAAGCAAGACACCGGTCTATGTGGTGCAGCGCCTGAACCGTGCAGCGGTCGACGATGCCGACGAAAAGCGCACCAACAAGTTCTTTGCCGATGCGCGCCTGCCGCGCAGCGAGCGCGCCGAACTCGACGACTACAAGCGCTCGGGTTACTCGCGCGGCCATATGGCGCCAGCCGGCGATATGCCCACCGCGCGTGCCATGGCTCAAAGCTTCTCGCTGGCCAACATGGTGCCGCAGGCCATGAAGCACAATTCAGGCCCCTGGGCCCGCATCGAGAAGGACACGCGCAGCTACGCACACCGTGCCCAGGGCGATGTATTCGTTTTCACCGGCCCGGTCTTTGACCACCACAGCAGCGCCATCGGCAACGGCCAGGTGCGCGTGCCCAGCCACCTCTACAAACTGGTCTACGACGCCACCACCCACCGCTCGTGGGCTTACTGGCAGGCCAACGACGACGCCGAACGCGTCTCCAAGCCCATCAGCTATGAGGAACTGGTGCAGCGCACCGGCATCGAGTTCCTGCCCCGGCCCGTCAGAACATCGTCACGCTGAACTGGCGTACCCGTTCGCCCTGAGCTGCGTACCCGTTCGCCCTGGGCTTGCGTACCCGTTCGCCCTGGGCTTGCGTACCCGTTCGCCCTGGGCTTGCGTACCCGTTCGCCCTGAGCCTGTCGAAGGGTCGAAGGGTCGAAGGGTCGAAGGGTCGAAGGGGCCGGGCCAAGCATGCTCAGGCACAGCGGCCATTCATCCCTTGAGCTTTTCCAGGTCCGCGCCCGTGAGCCAACGCCACTGCCCCGGCGCGAGGTCCTCGGGCAGCTGCATGCTGCCAATGCTGGCGCGGTGCAGGCCTTCCACGCGATTGCCCACCGCTGCCAGCATGCGCTTGACCTGGTGGTACTTGCCTGCGGTCAGCGTCAGATCCAGCACATGGCTGTCGATCAGCACACAGGCCGCTGCCTTGACTGGCTTGGGATCATCATCGAGCACCACGCCGGCCAGCAGACGGTCCACCATCTCCTGCGTCACCGGATGCTTGGCCGTCACGCGATAGACCTTGGGCACATGCTTTTTCGGCGAGCTCATGCGGTGAATGAACTGGCCGTCGTCGCTGAGCAGCAGCATGCCTGTCGTATCCTGGTCCAGCCGGCCCACGGCCTGCAGGCCCTGGATCGCACTCTTGCAGGGCCGCTGGCGCAGCGGCGCGGGCAGCAGCGTATAGATGCTGGGATAGGTCGAGGGCTTTTGAGAACATTCGGTACCCGCCGGCTTGTTCAGCACGATGTAACCCTTGGCGTGGTATTCCCAGTCGACTCCTTGCACGCGCATGCGCAGACCTTCCGGATCGAAATCGGCGGTCGAATCCGTGCATTTGATGGGCGCGGCCGAAGCGTCATCCTGAGGATAGATTTCCACCCAGCCCTGCTGCACCAGGCCGGCACACACACGACGGGTTCCAAACCCTTGCGAATAAAGAATGTCTTGCAGTTGCATGGCAATATGACTTTGGAAAAAACAAAACCCCCAGGCCTTTGGGGCGCTGGGGGTTTGCTTGCTGTAAGAGCCTGACGATGACCTACTTTCACACGGGAACCCGCACTATCATCGGCGCAAAGTCGTTTCACTGTCCTGTTCGGGATGGGAAGGAGTGGTGCCAACTTGCTATGGTCATCAGGCATAACTTTTTGCCTTGGCGCTCAGTTTGTCGAACGCTTCAGCGAATTCATAGAGACTGAAATCAGATTATATTTTGATTGCGCCTGGCATAACTGTCTTTGGTCCGCTTTTGGGATCAAAGTTATAGGGTCAAGCCTCACGAGCAATTAGTATTGGTTAGCTTAACGCATTGCTGCGCTTCCACACCCAACCTATCAACGTCCTGGTCTCGAACGACTCTTCAGGGGGGTCAAGCCCCCGGCAGATCTCATCTTGAAACGAGTTTCCCGCTTAGATGCTTTCAGCGGTTATCTCTTCCACACTTAGCTACTCGGCAATGCCACTGGCGTGACAACCGATACACCAGAGGTGTGTCCACTCCGGTCCTCTCGTACTAGGAGCAGGCTTCCTCAAATCTGCAGCGCCCACGGAAGATAGGGACCAAACTGTCTCACGACGTTTTAAACCCAGCTCACGTACCTCTTTAAATGGCGAACAGCCATACCCTTGGGACCGACTACAGCCCCAGGATGAGATGAGCCGACATCGAGGTGCCAAACACCGCCGTCGATATGAACTCTTGGGCGGTATCAGCCTGTTATCCCCAGAGTACCTTTTATCCGTTGAGCGATGGCCCTTCCATACAGAACCACCGGATCACTATGTCCTGCTTTCGCATCTGCTCGACTTGTCAGTCTCGCAGTTAAGCACGCTTATGCCATTGCACTATCGTCACGATGTCCGACCGTAACTAGCGTACCTTCGAACTCCTCCGTTACGCTTTGGGAGGAGACCGCCCCAGTCAAACTGCCTACCATGCACTGTCCCCGATCCCGATAAGGGACCTAGGTTAGAACCTCAAACACACCAGGGTGGTATTTCAACGTTGGCTCCATGAGAACTAGCGTCCTCACTTCAAAGCCTCCCACCTATCCTACACAGATCTGTTCAAAGTCCAATACAAAGCTACAGTAAAGGTTCATGGGGTCTTTCCGTCTTTCCGCGGGGAGATTGCATCATCACAAACATTTCAACTTCGCTGAGTCTCTGGAGGAGACAGTGTGGCCATCGTTACGCCATTCGTGCAGGTCGGAACTTACCCGACAAGGAATTTCGCTACCTTAGGACCGTTATAGTTACGGCCGCCGTTTACTGGGACTTCAATCAAGAGCTTGCACCCCATCATTTAATCTTCCAGCACCGGGCAGGCGTCACACCCTATACGTCCACTTTCGTGTTTGCAGAGTGCTGTGTTTTTATTAAACAGTCGCAGCCACCGATTTTTTGCAACCGCTTTGGGCTCCCCTTGTACAGGATCACCTACTTGCGGCATACCTTCTCCCGAAGTTACGGTATCAATTTGCCGAGTTCCTTCTCCAGAGTTCTCTCAAGCGCCTTAGAATACTCATCTCGCGCACCAGTGTCGGTTTGCGGTACGGTCGTCAATAGCTGAAGCTTAGTGGCTTTTCCTGGAAGCTGGGTATCACTCACTTCGTCTGCAAGCAGACTCGTTATCACCCCTCATCTAAGCCCGGCGGATTTGCCTACCAGGCACGACTACAGGCTTGAACCAACATATCCAACAGTTGGCTGAGCTAACCTTCTCCGTCCCCACATCGCACTATTGATCGGTACAGGAATATTGACCTGTTTCCCATCAGCTACGCATCTCTGCCTCGCCTTAGGGGCCGACTCACTCTACGCCGATGAACGTTGCGTAGAAAACCTTGCGCTTACGGCGAGGGGGCTTTTCACCCCCTTTAACGCTACTCATGTCAGCATTCGCACTTCTGATACCTCCAGCATCCGTTACCAGACACCTTCACAGGCTTACAGAACGCTCTCCTACCACGTGCAATGAATTGCACATCCGCAGCTTCGGTAACTGGCTTAGCCCCGTTACATCTTCCGCGCAGGACGACTCGATCAGTGAGCTATTACGCTTTCTTTAAATGATGGCTGCTTCTAAGCCAACATCCTGACTGTTTTAGCCTTCCCACTTCGTTTCCCACTTAGCCAATTTTAGGGACCTTAGCTGGCGGTCTGGGTTGTTTCCCTCTTGAGTCCGGACGTTAGCACCCGGTGCTCTGTCTCCCAAGCTGTACTCTGCGGTATTCGGAGTTTGCATAGGTTTGGTAAGTCGCCATGACCCCCTAGCCTAAACAGTGCTCTACCCCCGCAGGTAATACTTGAGGCACTACCTAAATAGTTTTCGGAGAGAACCAGCTATTTCCAAGTTTGTTTAGCCTTTCACCCCTATCCACAGCTCATCCGCTAATTTTGCAACATTAGTCGGTTCGGACCTCCAGTACCTGTTACGGCACCTTCATCCTGGCCATGGATAGATCACTTGGTTTCGGGTCTACACCCAGCGACTGATTCGCCCTATTCGGACTCGATTTCTCTACGGCTTCCCTATTCGGTTAACCTTGCCACTGAATGTAAGTCGCTGACCCATTATACAAAAGGTACGCAGTCACCCTTGCGGGCTCCTACTTTTTGTAAGCATGCGGTTTCAGGATCTATTTCACTCCCCTCCCGGGGTTCTTTTCGCCTTTCCCTCACGGTACTGGTTCACTATCGGTCGATTACGAGTATTTAGCCTTGGAGGATGGTCCCCCCATATTCAGACAAGGTTTCTCGTGCCCCGCCCTACTTTTCTCTAGCTTAGTAGCTCGTCTGTTTTCGCATACGGGACTATCACCCACTATGGTCGGCCTTTCCATGCCGCTTTGCTAACAGTCGAGGTATCACTAGAAGGCTGTTCCGATTTCGCTCGCCACTACTTTCGGAATCTCGGTTGATGTCTTTTCCTCGAGCTACTTAGATGTTTCAGTTCACTCGGTTCGCTTCGCATACCTATGAATTCAGTATGCGATACCCTTGCGGGTGGGTTTCCCCATTCAGAAATCTCCGGATCAAAGCTTATTTGCCAGCTCCCCGAAGCTTATCGCAGGCTATCACGTCTTTCGTCGCCTGTAATCGCCAAGGCATCCACCACATGCTCTTAGTCACTTGACCCTATAACTTTGACGTCTCGTTAAAGACAATCGCGGTTGTATCAAAGACTGTGCGAGGTCTCTCACCTCGCGCGTTATGCCATAATGTGAACATTCTTTTTGCTTCCACCGATTGCTCGGTGGTTGTTAGAGAATGATTCGTCATTACTTAAGAAATAACAGAAGTTAAATCTTGTTTTGACGCAATCAAAAATGTCGTTAGCGGCACGGTCTGCACTAAACCTTTACGAATGTGCAGTTTCCGCTAACAACTCTGATTTCGACTCTATGAATTTTTAAAGAACAGCCGATGATCGTTAGATAACGATCAACAAAAAAGCAGTCTTTTTGAAAACTGCTTTTTTGTTGAGTCAAAAATTATAGCATGCTTGGACGACCCAAACAGCCAAATGGTGGAGGATGACGGGATCGAACCGACGACCCCCTGCTTGCAAAGCAGGTGCTCTCCCAGCTGAGCTAATCCCCCGCTGGTTGTCTATAGCCGGCGTCCTGCGGCGTTGCTCGTCGCTCACACACGAGGTGTGTGCTTCGCTCCTCGCGCCTTGCAGGACTTGGCTCTAGCCAACCCTCGTTTCAACCTCTACTTCGTTGGAAGCAAATGGTGGGTCTAGTTGGGCTCGAACCAACGACCCCTGCGTTATCAACACAGTGCTCTAACCAGCTGAGCTACAGACCCTTTTGCGGACAGTCACGAGGACTGCTCCAACAACCGATAAGTGTGGGCGTTCAAATTGGATTGCGGTTTTCCAGAAAGGAGGTGATCCAGCCGCACCTTCCGATACGGCTACCTTGTTACGACTTCACCCCAGTCACGAACCCCGCCGTGGTAAGCGCCCTCCTTGCGGTTAGGCTACCTACTTCTGGCGAGACCCGCTCCCATGGTGTGACGGGCGGTGTGTACAAGACCCGGGAACGTATTCACCGCGACATTCTGATCCGCGATTACTAGCGATTCCGACTTCACGCAGTCGAGTTGCAGACTGCGATCCGGACTACGACTGGCTTTATGGGATTGGCTCCCCCTCGCGGGTTGGCAACCCTCTGTACCAGCCATTGTATGACGTGTGTAGCCCCACCTATAAGGGCCATGAGGACTTGACGTCATCCCCACCTTCCTCCGGTTTGTCACCGGCAGTCCCATTAGAGTGCTCAACTGAATGTAGCAACTAATGGCAAGGGTTGCGCTCGTTGCGGGACTTAACCCAACATCTCACGACACGAGCTGACGACAGCCATGCAGCACCTGTGTTACGGTTCTCTTTCGAGCACCAAGCCATCTCTGGCGAGTTCCGTACATGTCAAAGGTGGGTAAGGTTTTTCGCGTTGCATCGAATTAAACCACATCATCCACCGCTTGTGCGGGTCCCCGTCAATTCCTTTGAGTTTCAACCTTGCGGCCGTACTCCCCAGGCGGTCAACTTCACGCGTTAGCTTCGTTACTGAGTCAGTGAAGACCCAACAACCAGTTGACATCGTTTAGGGCGTGGACTACCAGGGTATCTAATCCTGTTTGCTCCCCACGCTTTCGTGCATGAGCGTCAGTACAGGCCCAGGGGATTGCCTTCGCCATCGGTGTTCCTCCGCATATCTACGCATTTCACTGCTACACGCGGAATTCCATCCCCCTCTGCCGTACTCCAGCTATGCAGTCACAAATGCAGTTCCCAGGTTGAGCCCGGGGATTTCACATCTGTCTTACATAACCGCCTGCGCACGCTTTACGCCCAGTAATTCCGATTAACGCTTGCACCCTACGTATTACCGCGGCTGCTGGCACGTAGTTAGCCGGTGCTTATTCTTACGGTACCGTCATGGTCCCGGGGTGTTATCCCGGACTTTTCGTTCCGTACAAAAGCAGTTTACAACCCGAAGGCCTTCATCCTGCACGCGGCATTGCTGGATCAGGCTTTCGCCCATTGTCCAAAATTCCCCACTGCTGCCTCCCGTAGGAGTCTGGGCCGTGTCTCAGTCCCAGTGTGGCTGGTCGTCCTCTCAGACCAGCTACAGATCGTCGGCTTGGTAAGCTTTTATCCCACCAACTACCTAATCTGCCATCGGCCGCTCCGTTCGCGCAAGGCCCGAGGGTCCCCTGCTTTCATCCGTAGATCGTATGCGGTATTAGCAAAGCTTTCGCTCCGTTATCCCCCACGATCGGGCACGTTCCGATGTATTACTCACCCGTTCGCCACTCGTCAGCCTCCGAAGAGCTGTTACCGTTCGACTTGCATGTGTAAGGCATGCCGCCAGCGTTCAATCTGAGCCAGGATCAAACTCTATAGTTCGATCTTGATTTTTTTGCTCTTTCGAGCGACTCATAAAAGAATTGAAGTGAACTTCACTTCTTCATGAGCATTTGTAGTGCAATGCACTAGTTCCAAAGAACTTGGCAATCGCCTTCAAACGCCCACGCTTATCGGCTGTATATTTTTAATGATCAGTGAAAATTTCTTTTCACCTGGCTCGCTGCGATCAGCGAAGCCTTGAATTCTAGCACAGCTTTCACTGCGCTCAAACGTCTTGCGTTTTCTTTTCACTTCGAAGGCATCAACCAGCTGGTTGTTCCTCTGAAGGGAAGAGAAAACGCCCAGTCGCTCGACTGGGCGTTTCTTGCTGTAAGAGCCTGACGATGACCTACTTTCACACGGGAACCCGCACTATCATCGGCGCAAAGTCGTTTCACTGTCCTGTTCGGGATGGGAAGGAGTGGTGCCAACTTGCTATGGTCATCAGGCATAACTTTTTGCCTTGGCGCTCAGTTTTTCGAGCGCTTCAGCGAATTCATAGAGCTAGAAATCAGATTATATTTTGATTGCGCCTGGCATAACTGTCTTCGATCCGCTTTTGGGATCAAAGTTATAGGGTCAAGCCTCACGAGCAATTAGTATTGGTTAGCTTAACGCATTGCTGCGCTTCCACACCCAACCTATCAACGTCCTGGTCTCGAACGACTCTTCAGGGGGGTCAAGCCCCCGGCAGATCTCATCTTGAAACGAGTTTCCCGCTTAGATGCTTTCAGCGGTTATCTCTTCCACACTTAGCTACTCGGCAATGCCACTGGCGTGACAACCGATACACCAGAGGTGTGTCCACTCCGGTCCTCTCGTACTAGGAGCAGGCTTCCTCAAATCTGCAGCGCCCACGGAAGATAGGGACCAAACTGTCTCACGACGTTTTAAACCCAGCTCACGTACCTCTTTAAATGGCGAACAGCCATACCCTTGGGACCGACTACAGCCCCAGGATGAGATGAGCCGACATCGAGGTGCCAAACACCGCCGTCGATATGAACTCTTGGGCGGTATCAGCCTGTTATCCCCAGAGTACCTTTTATCCGTTGAGCGATGGCCCTTCCATACAGAACCACCGGATCACTATGTCCTGCTTTCGCATCTGCTCGACTTGTCAGTCTCGCAGTTAAGCACGCTTATGCCATTGCACTATCGTCACGATGTCCGACCGTAACTAGCGTACCTTCGAACTCCTCCGTTACGCTTTGGGAGGAGACCGCCCCAGTCAAACTGCCTACCATGCACTGTCCCCGATCCCGATAAGGGACCTAGGTTAGAACCTCAAACACACCAGGGTGGTATTTCAACGTTGGCTCCACGAGAACTAGCGTCCTCGCTTCAAAGCCTCCCACCTATCCTACACAGATCTGTTCAAAGTCCAATACAAAGCTACAGTAAAGGTTCATGGGGTCTTTCCGTCTTTCCGCGGGGAGATTGCATCATCACAAACATTTCAACTTCGCTGAGTCTCTGGAGGAGACAGTGTGGCCATCGTTACGCCATTCGTGCAGGTCGGAACTTACCCGACAAGGAATTTCGCTACCTTAGGACCGTTATAGTTACGGCCGCCGTTTACTGGGACTTCAATCAAGAGCTTGCACCCCATCATTTAATCTTCCAGCACCGGGCAGGCGTCACACCCTATACGTCCACTTTCGTGTTTGCAGAGTGCTGTGTTTTTATTAAACAGTCGCAGCCACCGATTTTTTGCAACCGCTTTGGGCTCCCCTTGTACAGGATCACCTACTTGCGGCATACCTTCTCCCGAAGTTACGGTATCAATTTGCCGAGTTCCTTCTCCAGAGTTCTCTCAAGCGCCTTAGAATACTCATCTCGCGCACCAGTGTCGGTTTGCGGTACGGTCGTCAATAGCTGAAGCTTAGTGGCTTTTCCTGGAAGCTGGGTATCACTCACTTCGTCTGCAAGCAGACTCGTTATCACCCCTCATCTAAGCCCGGCGGATTTGCCTACCAGGCACGACTACAGGCTTGAACCAACATATCCAACAGTTGGCTGAGCTAACCTTCTCCGTCCCCACATCGCACTATTGATCGGTACAGGAATATTGACCTGTTTCCCATCAGCTACGCATCTCTGCCTCGCCTTAGGGGCCGACTCACTCTACGCCGATGAACGTTGCGTAGAAAACCTTGCGCTTACGGCGAGGGGGCTTTTCACCCCCTTTAACGCTACTCATGTCAGCATTCGCACTTCTGATACCTCCAGCATCCGTTACCAGACACCTTCACAGGCTTACAGAACGCTCTCCTACCACGTGCAATGAATTGCACATCCGCAGCTTCGGTAACTGGCTTAGCCCCGTTACATCTTCCGCGCAGGACGACTCGATCAGTGAGCTATTACGCTTTCTTTAAATGATGGCTGCTTCTAAGCCAACATCCTGACTGTTTTAGCCTTCCCACTTCGTTTCCCACTTAGCCAATTTTAGGGACCTTAGCTGGCGGTCTGGGTTGTTTCCCTCTTGAGTCCGGACGTTAGCACCCGGTGCTCTGTCTCCCAAGCTGTACTCTGCGGTATTCGGAGTTTGCATAGGTTTGGTAAGTCGCCATGACCCCCTAGCCTAAACAGTGCTCTACCCCCGCAGGTAATACTTGAGGCACTACCTAAATAGTTTTCGGAGAGAACCAGCTATTTCCAAGTTTGTTTAGCCTTTCACCCCTATCCACAGCTCATCCGCTAATTTTGCAACATTAGTCGGTTCGGACCTCCAGTACCTGTTACGGCACCTTCATCCTGGCCATGGATAGATCACTTGGTTTCGGGTCTACACCCAGCGACTGATTCGCCCTATTCGGACTCGATTTCTCTACGGCTTCCCTATTCGGTTAACCTTGCCACTGAATGTAAGTCGCTGACCCATTATACAAAAGGTACGCAGTCACCCTTGCGGGCTCCTACTTTTTGTAAGCATGCGGTTTCAGGATCTATTTCACTCCCCTCCCGGGGTTCTTTTCGCCTTTCCCTCACGGTACTGGTTCACTATCGGTCGATTACGAGTATTTAGCCTTGGAGGATGGTCCCCCCATATTCAGACAAGGTTTCTCGTGCCCCGCCCTACTTTTCTCTAGCTTAGTACCGCTCGTCTGTTTTCGCATACGGGACTATCACCCACTATGGTCGGCCTTTCCATGCCGCTTTGCTAACAGTCGAGGTATCACTAGAAGGCTGTTCCGATTTCGCTCGCCACTACTTTCGGAATCTCGGTTGATGTCTTTTCCTCGAGCTACTTAGATGTTTCAGTTCACTCGGTTCGCCTCGCATACCTAT